>NZ_LZJW01000144.1 GCF_001667885.1 Mycobacterium scrofulaceum
TGCCGAGCAAGGAACTCGCCAACGGTGCGTCCGCCGAGGAGCTCATCGACGCGGTCACCGTCGACGGCATCTCCGAAAACCTTTACACTTCCGGGCAACCCGATCCCGACCTGGTCATCCGCACATCCGGGGAGCAACGCCTCTCGGGATTCCTGCTCTGGCAGAGCGCGTATTCGGAGATGTGGTTCACCGAGGCGCATTGGCCCGCGTTCCGCCGCGTCGACTTTCTGCGCGCCCTGCGCGACTACAGCCAGCGGCACCGCAGGTACGGCAAGTAGCCGAGGGGCTTAGCGGCCGTTCGACTCCGTGACAAACTAGGTTCATGGCTGCGCTGTCGGCGGTGGTGTTCACGCTGAGCGGCTGGCTCGGGTTGTACCTGCTGGCTCGCGATCCGCGTAAGCCGGTTCTGGTGTTGGCGGCGATCGGGCTGTGCGGCTTCGCGTTCGTGGTGGGGCTGGACGCCGTGCGGACCGTCAGCCCGGCGTACGCGCACCTGCTCGCGCGCGCCGAGATCTACCTGGTGGCGATCCCCGGTGTGGCGTGGTTCGCGGTGCTCGTCGAGATGTCCCGGCCCAGCGACGGTGCCAGGGCGCGCACCCGGGAGGTGCTGCTGGTGGCCGGGGTCGCGGCGGTGACGCTGTTCGGGGCGACGCTGGCCGGCAGCGTCGAGGGGCCGCTGCGGACGGGCCACTGGGTGATGTTCGCCGCGATCTCCGTATCCACCTTCGGCGCGATGGCCGCGGCGTTGCGGCAGCCCCGCCGGCCGCGGTCGGCCGTCGGGCTCGCCGTCGTCGCGACCCTGTTCTTCGCGCTGGGCAATGCCATCCTGATCATTCCGCTGAGCCTGGTGCCGAGTTGGGTGGCGCTTGCGTCGACCAGTCTCGACGTCCTTTCCCTGGGGATCGCCGTCGCGTTGTGGGACGCGTTCGACGAGGGCCAGGCGCTGCGGGCCGACATGCTCCGCTCGTTCGCCGGCTCGGCGGCGGTGGCGGTGCTGTTCGGTGCCCAGGCGCTGATCGGCATCGCGCTGACCCGTGACGACCGCGCCGCGCAGACCGCGCTCACCGTCCTGCTGTTCACCAGCCTGGCGGTCGCGATCGCCGTGCAGGTGCTCGCGGATCCGCTGGCCGGAATCCTCGACCGGCTGGCGTTCTCGAAATCGCCTGCGCTGCGCGAGGATCGGGCGGCGCTGCGGAACACCGGCGCGGCGCTGCCGTTGCGGTCGGTGCATCCGCTCGACCACGTCGACGACGTCACCTTCGCCAGGCTCACCCGCCGAGCCCTGACGCACTACGCCGACCTGAGCAAGCTGGTCGCCAGCCCGTTGACGGGGCTGCCCGTCATCGACGAGCGGCTCGCCGCCCGAGGCGCGCCCGACCATCCGCTGGAGCGGGCCAATGAGCTCAAGGCGGTCCTCGCCGAGGCGATCGGGCGGCTCAAACCGCGCGATGCCGGCGATTTCGGGACCACCGAGCAGTGGCGCCACTACAACTCGCTGTACTTCCCGTACGTCGTCGGGGTGCGCGCCTACGCGCAGAACGCCACCGCCGCGGGATTGGATCCGGTCGCCCGCCAGGCGTGGCAGTGGTTGGTGACCGAGGTCCCGCAGCGCTCGCTGCACAACTGGCAGAACGCCGCCGCCCGGCTGATCGCCGCCGACCTGCGGGCCCGGGTCCCGGTCACCAGCGACTAGCGACCGTGCGTCACGCCGGTCACGCCGGTCACGCCGGTCACGCCCGTCACCGGCGCGGGACGCCGCCGTTGTGCCCGCCTCTCAGCGACAGTGCGGCCGAGCGACAGCCGGCGGCGTGATTGTCGCTCTGAGGCGGGCACATCGTCGTGTGCAAAGGATTCTGTGACTGCTGGGGCTGCTGAGCGCCAGACTGGCTTCTGTCAAATAACAATCGCGATTTGGACCCGCATCTGGGAATACCGGGGTGAACTCGCTGGTCTGTGTATGCGTGGCAGTAGTTGGCAGTGCCACGAGTCGATATGGCAGTGGGCCGGCGGCACGCTGATGTTCGACCCCAATCGCCATCGCGAGGAGTAATCACATGATGTATGCATCTGGCGCACCAGGTCTGGCTACCCGCCCCCTCTACGACGCGACCGACTCGCTGCTGCGTTTCGCCATGCGCGCCGACGCCACCCTGACGGGACTGTGCGGTTTGGCCATCGCCTTTCTCGCCGACCCGCTTTCCTCGCTGACGGGCCTGACGTCGTTGCAGGAGTTCAGCCTCGGCGCCTTCTTCGTGTTCGGCGGCTTGGCCGTGTTCATGCTCGCGGCGGCGCCCAACCTGCACCGCGTCGGCAAGGGCGTCATCGTGGCCAACGTCGTGTTCACGCTGGGCGCGATCGTGGCGGCCGAGGCCCTGCCGCTGTCCGGGCCGGGCATTGCCGCCGCGCTGGCCGGTGGCGTGTACACCGCCGCGTTCGCCGGGCTGCAGTACCTGGGGCTGCGTCGGCTCGAGGCGTGAGCGCGGCGGTCGCCGCCTAAAGTTTCCGCAGCCGGAGCCGGTTGATGGAATGGTCGGCGTCCTTGCGCAGCACCAGGGTGGCCCGGGGCCGCGTGGGCAGGATGTTCTCGACCAGGTTCGGCCGGTTGATGGACCGCCAGATTTCGCGCGCCGCGGCGATGGCCTTGGTGTCGTTCAGGGCCGAGTAGTGGTGGAAGTGCGATTCCGGGTCGGCGAAGGCGGTGCCGCGCAGCGACAAGAATCGCGACACGTACCACTGCTCGATGTCCTCGATCCGGGCGTCCACGTACAGCGAGAAGTCGAACAGGTCCGACACCATCAGCGTCGGCCCGGTCTGCAGCACGTTGAGCCCTTCCAGGATCAGGATGTCGGGATGGCGGACCACGTGCTTGGCCCCCGGGATGATGTCGTATTTCAGGTGCGAGTAGACGGGCGCGCACGCGTAGTCCGAGCCGGATTTGACCGACGTCACGAACCGCATCAGCGCCCGGCGGTTGTAGCTTTCCGGAAAACCCTTGCGGTGCATGAGATTTCGTCGGTCGAGTTCGGCGTTGGGGTACAGGAAGCCGTCGGTGGTCACCAGGTCCACCCTCGGGTGGTGATCCCAGCGGGCCAGCAGGGCCTGCAGCACGCGGGCGGTGGTGGATTTGCCGACCGCGACGCTGCCGGCCACGCCGATCACGAACGGCACCGGCCGGTCCGGATTTTGCTGCGGCTCGCCGAGGAACTCCGCGGTGGCGGCAAACAACCGCTGGCGGGCGGCGACCTGAAGGTGGATGAGCCGGGCCAGCGGCAGGTAGACCTCTTCCACTTCCAGGAGGTCCAGCTGCTCGCCGAGACCGCGCAGGCCAACCAATTCCTCTTCGGTCAGGGCCAGCGGCGTCGACATGCGAAGCGCGCGCCATTGCTTTCGGTCGAACTCCACGTAGGGGCTCGGCTCGCTAAGCCGCGGCATAGAGCAAGTGTTGCAGGGGCGGACGCGCGCCCGACGGCTGGGCTGGCGAAACCGTCGCTGGATAGACTGGCGCCGTGACTGCTGCACCCGACGCCCGGCCCTCCACCTCAGTGATGTCCTCCCCGCTCGCCGAGGTGGACCCCGATATCGCCGAGCTGCTCGGCAAGGAGCTGGGCCGCCAGCGCGACACGCTGGAGATGATCGCCTCCGAGAACTTCGTGCCGCGCTCGGTGCTGCAGGCCCAGGGCAGCGTGCTCACGAACAAATACGCCGAGGGTCTGCCCGGCCGGCGGTACTACGGCGGCTGCGAGTACGTCGACGTCGTCGAGAACATCGCCCGCGACCGGGCCAAGGCGCTGTTCGGCGCCGACTTCGCTAACGTGCAGCCGCATTCGGGCGCGCAGGCCAACGCCGCCGTCCTGCACGCGCTGATGACGCCGGGCGACCGCCTGCTGGGTCTCGACCTGGCCAACGGCGGCCACCTGACGCACGGGATGAAGCTGAACTTCTCCGGCAAGCTCTACGAAACCGGTTTCTACGGTGTGGATCCCACGACGCACCTGGTCGACATGGACGCGGTGCGGGCCAAGGCGCTCGAGTTTCGCCCCAAGGTCATCATCGCCGGATGGTCGGCGTACCCGCGGATCCTGGACTTCGCGGCGTTCCGCTCGATCGCCGACGAGGTCGACGCCAAGCTGTGGGTGGACATGGCGCACTTCGCCGGCCTCGTCGCCGTCGGACTGCACCCGTCGCCGGTGCCGCACGCCGACGTGGTGTCCACGACGGTGCACAAGACGCTGGGCGGCCCGCGTTCCGGCCTGATCCTGGGCAAGCAGGAGTTCGCCAAGTCCATCAACTCCGCGGTGTTCCCCGGCCAGCAGGGCGGGCCGCTGATGCACGTCATCGCGGGCAAGGCCGTCGCGCTCAAGATCGCCGGCACCCCTGAGTTCGCCGACCGCCAGCAGCGCACCCTGTCCGGTGCCCGCATCATCGCCGATCGGCTGACCGCCCCCGACGTGACCAAGGCCGGCGTGTCGGTGGTCAGCGGCGGCACCGACGTCCACCTGGTTCTGGTCGACCTGCGCAACTCCCCGCTCGACGGCAAGGCCGCCGAGGACCTGCTGCACGAGATCGGCATCACGGTCAACCGCAACGCGGTGCCCAACGACCCCCGCCCGCCGATGGTGACGTCGGGCCTGCGGGTGGGAACGCCCGCGCTGGCGACCCGCGGCTTCGGGGATGCGGAGTTCACCGAGGTCGCCGACGTCATTGCGACCGCCCTGGCGGCCGGGACCGCGGCGGACTTGTCCGCCCTGCGGCAGCGGGTTACCCGGCTCGCACGGGACTTCCCGCTGTACGACGGCCTCGAGGACTGGACGCTGGTCGACCGCTGACCCGCGCGAGTTCAGGGACCAAAGTCACCAGTTGTCACGACACGGCCCGGGCGATTTCACGAACCTGTGTATGGGAGTTACAGTAACCGCATGGCACAGAAACCTGTAGCTAACGCGCTGACCCTGGAACTCGAGCCGGTGTGCGAGGCCAACATGGACCGCCACCTCAACACCGAGGAACTCTGGTTCGCCCACGACTACGTGCCGTTCGACCGGGGCGAGAACTTCGCCTTCCTCGGTGGACGGGACTGGGAGCCGTCCGACGCGACGCTGCCACGCGAGTACACCGACGCTTGCGAGATCCTGCTGCTGCTCAAGGACAACCTGGCCGGGTACCACCGCGAGCTCGTCGAGCACTTCATCCTCGAAGATTGGTGGGGACGCTGGCTGGGCCGGTGGACCGCGGAGGAGCATCTGCACGCCATCGCGCTGCGCGAATACCTGGTGGTCACCCGTGAGGTCGACCCGACCGCCAACGAGGAGGCCCGGGTCGAGTACGTCATGAAGGGCTACCGCGCCGACACCTACACGCAGGTGGAAACCCTGGTGTACATGGCCTTCTCCGAGCGCACCTACGCCGTCTTCTGCGAGAACCTGGCCGCGAAGCTCGAAGAGCCCATCTTGGCCGGGCTCATCGACCGCATCGCGCGCGACGAGCGGCGGCACGAACTGTTTTTCTCCAACCTCGTCGAGCACTGCCTCCAATACACCCGCGACGAGACGATCGCCGCCATCGCGGCCCGCGCCGCCGAGCTGCAGGTGCCCGGCGCGGACATCGACTCCTACAAGGACAAGCTGCGCAACGTCGCCGACGCGGGCATCTTCGACCAACAGCAGCTGCGGCAGGCGATCTCGGACCGCATCACCGCGTGGGGCGTGGCCGACGAGCCCGCCCTCAAGCAGTTCGTCGTCGGCTAGCCGATTGTCGCGCGTGAGCGCGTAGACGTCGGCGCGCCTGCGCTGCTGCAAAGCGGCGACGAGAGTAGCGTCGTTCTCGATGGTCAGCGTCATGCTCAGCTGCCAGGGCGGCACCTCCCGTCATCCCAACGGAAGGACCGGCCCCGGTCCTGGTGTCGCAGTTCCCGCCGACATGCCTGTGCGGGTCCGCGCGGGCCTACCCCGCTCGAGGAGCGCTACGTGACCGAAATCCGGACCTACGTGATCGACACCTCCGTGCTGCTGTCCGACCCCTGGGCATGTAGCCGGTTCGCCGAGCACGAGGTGGTGGTTCCGCTGGTGGTGATCAGCGAACTGGAGGCCAAACGGCATCACCACGAGCTGGGCTGGTTCGCCCGTCAGGCGTTGCGGCTGTTCGACGATCTGCGGCTCGTGCACGGACGGCTCGATCAGCCCATTCCCGTTGGGACACAAGGCGGTACGCTTCACGTAGAGCTCAACCACACCGACCCCGCGGTGCTGCCCGCCGGTTTCCGCAGCGACAACAACGACTGCCGGATCCTGAGTTGTGCAGCCAACCTCGCCGCCGAGGGCAAGCGAGTCACGTTGGTGAGCAAGGACATTCCCCTCCGCGTCAAGGCCGCCGCGGTCGGCCTGGCCGCCGACGAGTATCACGCGCAGGATGTGGTGGCCTCCGGGTGGTCGGGGATGCGCGAGATCGAGACCGCCACCGAGGACATCGACGCGCTGTTCGCCGAGGGTGAGATCGACCTGGCCGAGGCCCGGGACCTGCCCTGCCACACCGGCATTCGACTGCTTGGTGGGAGCTCGCACGCGCTGGGCCGGGTCAACGCGGACAAGCGCGTCCAGCTGGTGCGCGGCGACCGCGAGGCGTTCGGCCTGCGCGGCCGGTCCGCCGAGCAGCGCGTGGCACTCGACCTGCTGCTCGACGAATCCGTGGGCATCGTGTCTCTCGGCGGCAAGGCGGGCACCGGCAAGTCGGCGCTGGCGCTGTGCGCCGGTCTGGAGGCGGTGCTGGAACGGCGGACCCAGCGCAAGGTGGTGGTCTTCCGCCCGCTCTACGCCGTCGGCGGCCAGGAGCTGGGCTACCTGCCCGGCAGCGAGAGCGAGAAGATGGGGCCCTGGGCCCAGGCGGTCTTCGACACGCTCGAAGGGTTGGCCAGCCCCGCCGTGCTCGAGGAAGTGCTCTCCCGGGGCATGCTCGAGGTGCTGCCGCTGACCCACATCCGGGGCCGCTCGCTGCACGACTCGTTCGTGATCGTGGACGAGGCCCAATCCCTGGAGCGCAACGTCCTGCTGACGGTGCTGTCCCGGCTGGGGGCCGGGTCGCGGGTGGTGCTGACGCACGACATCGCCCAGCGCGACAACCTGCGGGTGGGCCGGCACGACGGGGTCGCGGCGGTGATCGAGAAGCTGAAGGGGCATCCGCTGTTCGCCCACATCACACTGCTGCGCAGCGAGCGGTCGCCGATCGCCGCGCTGGTCACCGAAATGCTCGAGGAGATCGCCGGCCCGCAGTGAGCGCCGCCCCGGCATCCTGACGCGCCCGTAACGCCACGGCGGCTTTCGGGCCCAATTGCCGCCCTGAGGTTACGGGTGGCGACCTGGATGACCGCGGCAAAGCGCGGGGCCCGCCGCGAGCGCAGGTAAACTTCGACGGTGCCGAAACGACCCGACAACCAGGCCTGGCGCTATGGGCGCATGGTGGTCGGCGTCGTCGTGGCCGTGGGGGTGCTGGTCATCGGCGGGCTGACCGGCCATGTGACCCGCGCCGACAACCTCAGCTGCTCGGTGGTCAAGTGCGTCGCGCTGACGTTCGACGACGGACCCGGGCCCTTCGACGAGCGGCTGCTGCAAATCCTGAAGGACAACGACGCGAAGGCGACCTTCTTCCTGATCGGCAACAAGGTCGCCGCCAACCCGGCGGGCGCCAAGCGGATCGCCGATGCGGGCATGGAGATCGGCAGCCACACCTGGGAGCACCCCAACATGGCGACCATCCCGCCGGAAGACATCGCCCCCCAATTCGCCAAGGCCAACGACGCGATCACCGCCGCGACCGGGCGGACGCCCACGTTGTACCGCCCCGCGGGCGGGCTTTCCACCGATGCCGTCCGGCAGACCGCGGCGAAGTTCGGACTCGCCGAAATCCTGTGGGACGTCATCCCTTTCGATTGGGCCAACGACTCGAACACGGCGGCGACGCGCTACATGCTGATGACGCACATGAAGCCGGGCTCGGTGGTGTTGTTCCACAACACCTACTCGAGCACGGTCGATTTGGTCTACCAGTTCCTCCCGGTGCTCAAGGCCAACGGCTACCGGATGGTGACGGTCAGCGAACTGCTGGGCCCGCGGGCGCCCGGTAGCAGCTACGGCAGTCGCGAGAACGGGCCGCCCGTCAACGAACTGCACGACATCCCGGCCAGCGACATCCCCACCCTGCCCAACACGCCGTCGCCCAAACCGATGCCCAACTTCCCGATCACCGACATCCCGGGCCAGAACTCGGGCGGGCCGAACAACGGTGCCTAGGGCAGGCTCGGGGGCCCGCGCGGCCACCTGGCTGCGGAACATCCGGCGCCCGCGAGCGGCCGCAGAGCCGCGAAAGTCCACCCGCCGGTTGGCAATTGAGTACGGAAGTTACCTCGCCCTGTCCTACGTCCTGGCCGTCATCGAGGCGGCCGCCATCTTGATCCCGCTGCGTGGCCACACCTCCGTCGACGCCAATTCCGACTTCGCGCAGACCAACACGGCGGCGGTCGTGGTGCTCGTGCTGTTGGGCATCATCGGCGTCGCGGTGGCCGGGATGCTGAGCGCCACCCCGACGTTGCGCTGGTATGTCGCCGGTGCCGAACCCAACCAGGCGCAGCGGGACGCCGCGATGAAGCTCCCGGGGCGGCAGTCGGCGATCCTGTTCGGGGCCTGGGCGGTCAGCGGCGGCATCTTCATGTTGCTGAACCTGGGCGGTGGGCCGCAGCTGCTGTTGCCGATCGGGCTGGGCGTCCTGCTCGGCGGGCCGGCCGCCGCCGGCACGGCGATGCTGTTGGCGCAGCGCGTCCTGCGGCCGATCATGCGCGCCGCCACGCTGGGCTGCGAGCCGCGATTGGCCGTGCCGGGCGTGTACGCCCGGCTGGTCCTGCTGTGGTTTATGTGCAGCGCCTTCCCCATTGGGGTGATCGCGACGCTGGTAGTCCTGCGCTCGTACGGCTGGCTGATCGAGAAGTCGACGTCGCTGGATGTCCCGATCCTGGTGGTGTCGCTGGCGGCGCTGGTGCTTGGGCTGCCGACCATGATCTTGACGTCGCGATCCATCTCGGATCCGCTCGGCGAGATCGTCGACGCGATGGCCGAGGTCGAGCACGGCCGCATCGGGACCTACGTCGGGACGTACGAACGCTCCCAGATCGGGCGGCTGCAAACGGGTTTCAATCGCATGGTGGCCGGGTTGGCCGAGCGCGACCGGCTGCGCGACCTGTTCGGGCGCCACGTCGGGGCGGACGTCGCCCAGCGCGCCATCAACGAGGGCGCCTCGCTGTCCGGAGACGTGGTCGAGGCGGCGGTCCTCTACATCGACCTGGTGGGCTCGACGCAGCTGGCGGAAAGCCGTCCGCCCCAAGAGGTCGCCGAAGTCCTCAACGATTTCTTCCGCATCGTCGTCGACGCCGTCGACGAACACCACGGGCTGATCAACAAATTCGCCGGGGACGCCGCGCTGGCCGTCTTCGGGGTGCCGTTGCCCATCAGCGAGCCGGCATCGGCGGCTTTGGCGACCGCCCGCGCCCTGGGCACCCAATTGCGCCGCCTGCCGGTCGATTTCGGCATCGGCGTCTCGGCGGGTCGTGTCTTCGCCGGCAATATCGGCGCCGAGAACCGGTACGAGTACACCGTGATCGGCGACGCGGTCAACGAGGCCGCGCGGTTGGCCGATCTCGCCAAGACCGCCGACCGGCGGATCCTGTGCGCGGCGGGGGCGATCGAGCGGGCCGAGGAGGCCGAGCAGACGCATTGGGCGGAGTGCTATTCCACCGTCCTGCGGGGTCGCTCGGAAGCCACCCAGGTCTCGGCGCCCGCGTCGAGCTAGGGCCCGGGAAGCCGCGTCAGGACTTGTTGACCTTGAGCGCGGCGATGATCTTGCCGATGATGGCCGCGGACGCGGAGTCACCGATCGGGGTGCTGCCGATGAACGCGGTGACCGGTTTGGTGTCGACGGTGATCACCGTGACGGAGTCGCCCTTGACGTTGCGGCTGGGGTCGCCGATCGTGACGTCGGCGTCGGCGCGGGCGGCTTTGGTGCCGTCGACGGTCATCGGCGACGACTTCACCGGGCCGAGCGTGGGCTGCGCGTTCGCGTAGCCGGGCCCATTGGCGACGCACTGCAACAACTTCGACGCCTGGGCGGCGACGTCCATGCTGGAGACGAAGTTGGTGACGCCGACCTCGGCCGTCATCATCCACTGGCTGGCTCCGGGCACTTCCTGGGCGACGCCGACGGCGCCGATCAGGTTCGGGTTCTGGTCGTCGGAGAACACCGTCCAGTTCGGCGGCACCGAGCTGGCCGGGAACGAGAGCTTGCCGGCGGCGATCGAGTCGGTCCGCGGCATTTCACCCCCGGACACGTTCGGGGTGCAATCCGTGGCGGTCTGCTGACCCCTCGGTTGGCTGGTGGTGCTGCTGGACGTCGAGGGCGCGGCGGTCGGTGACTTACCGTGGCTGCCGCCCCGCATCACGATCAGGGTCGCCACGAGTGCGATGACGGCCAGGATGACGAGGCCACCGATGATCAGCCAGGGCAGCTTCGAGCCGGGTCCGCGCGGCGGCGGCGCCGGCGGATAGGGCCCCGGCGGGTACGGCTGTCCCGGTTGCGGATAGCCCGGAGGCGGGTACTGGTAGGGGCCGGTCGGCGGGTACGGTTGCGGGCCGCCCTGCGGTTGGCCGCTCTGCGGCTGGCCGCCCCAATAGGGTTGTTGCCCATAGGGGTTGCCGTAAGGTCCCTGACCGTAGGGGCCGCCGGGGGGAGCCGTCATCGCTGCAACACCCGCCTACTTCGCCGGCTTCACTTTGGCCATCGCCAAGACATCGAGGCGGCGGTCCAGTTCTTCTTCCGACAGCTTGTCGCCGATCAGGCCGCGGTCGATCACGGTCTGGCGAATCGTCTTGCGTTCCTTGAGGGCCTGCTTGGCCACCGCGGCGGCCTCCTCGTAGCCGATCGCCGAGTTCAACGGCGTCACGATCGACGGCGACGACTCCGCCAGCTCCCTCAGGTGGTCGACGTTGGCCCTGAGCCCGACGATGCAGCGCTCCGCGAACAGCCTCGACACGTTGGTCAGCAGCTTGAACGACTCCAAGATGTTGCGGGCCATCATCGGGATGTAGACGTTGAGCTCGAAGGCGCCCGACAAGCCGCCGACGGCGACCGCGGCGTCGTTGCCGATCACCTGCGCGGCCACCTGCGTAACCGCTTCCGGCAGAACGGGGTTCACCTTGCCCGGCATGATCGAGCTACCCGGCTGCAGGTCGGGCAGCTGGATCTCGGCCAGGCCGGTCAGCGGGCCGGAACCCATCCAGCGGATGTCGTTGGCGATCTTGGTCAGGGACACCGCGATGGTGCGCAGCGCGCCGGAAGCCTCGACCAGCCCGTCGCGCGCCGCCTGCGCCTCGAAAGAGTTGGTGGCCGTGCGCAACTCGTTGAGCCCGGTGGAGGCGATCAACGTCTCGACCACCTTTTCGCCGAAGCCGTCGGGAGCGTTGAGTCCGGTGCCCACCGCGGTGCCGCCGATCGCCAGCTCGCCCAGCCGCGGCAGGGTGGCGCGCACCCGCTCGATGCCGGCCTCGATCTGGCGGGCGTAGCCGCTGAATTCCTGGCCGAGCGTCACCGGGACCGCATCCATCAGGTGCGTGCGGCCCGACTTGACCACCGTGTGCCACTCGCGGGCCTTGCTCTCCAGCGCTTCGTGCAGCACCTCGAGCGCGGGGATCAGGTGGCGCACCGCGGCCTCGGTCGCCGCGATGTGGGTGGCGGTGGGGAAGGTGTCGTTAGACGACTGCGACATGTTCACGTCGTCGTTGGGGTGCACCGTGACACCGTTCTTGGCCGCGATGCTCGCGATGACCTCGTTGGTGTTCATGTTGGAGCTGGTGCCCGAACCGGTCTGGAAGACGTCGATGGGGAACTGGTCGTCGTGTTGTCCGTCGGCGATCTCGGCCGCGGCGGCGATGATCGCGTCCGCCTTCTCCGGCGCCAGCAGCCCGAGGTCCTTGTTGACCTGCGCGCAGGCGCCCTTCAGCAGGCCAAGCGCGCGGATCTGGGTGCGCTCCAGGCCCCGGCCCGAAATGGGAAAGTTCTCCACCGCGCGCTGGGTTTGCGCCCGCCACAACGCCTTTGCGGGCACCCGGACCTCGCCCATGGTGTCGTGTTCGATGCGGTATTCGGTGTCGGTGGCGCTATCGGCCATAGGTAACAGTCCTCGCTGGTTTCGGTCAGGGCAGGGGATAGGCGGCAGTGCTGTCGCCGGTGAAGTCGATGGCGGAGTACTCGTTGAGCTTCGAGAGCCGGTGATAGGCCTCGATCATGCGCACGGTGCCCGACTTCGACCGCATCACGATCGACTGCGTGGTGCAGCCGCCGGGGTAGTACTGCACCCCCTTGAGCAGGTCGCCGTTGGTGACCCCGGTGGCGCAGAAGAAGACGTTCTCGCCGGACACCAAGTCCTCGGTGGTCAGGACCCGGTCGACGTCGTGGCCGGCGGTGATCGCCTTCTGGCGTTCCTCGTCGTCCTTCGGCGCCAGCTGCGCCTGGATGGCGCCGCCCATGCACCGAATCGCGGCGGCGGCGATGATGCCTTCGGGGGTGCCGCCGATCCCGGCCAGCATGTCGGTGCCCGAGTTGGGCCGGCAGGCCGAGATCGCGCCCGCGACATCGCCGTCGGTGATCAGCCGGATGCGGGCGCCGGTCAGCCGGACGTCCTCGATCAGCTGCGCGTGCCGCGGCCGGTCCAGGATGCACACGGTCATGTCCCGAACGGACAACGCCTTCACTTTCGCGACGGCCTTTATGTTCTCGGCGATCGGCGCGGTGATGTCGAGCACGTTGGCGGCCTCGGGCCCGACGGCGATCTTGTTCATGTAGAACACGGCCGACGGGTCGAACATCGCGCCGCGGTCGGCCACCGCGAGCACCGAGATGGCGTTGGGCATGCCCTTGCTCATCAGGGTGGTGCCGTCGATCGGGTCGACGGCGAAGTCGCAGTCGGGCCCGTCGCCGTTGCCGACCTCCTCGCCGTTGTAGAGCATCGGCGCGTGGTCCTTCTCGCCCTCGCCGATGACCACCACGCCGCGCATCGACACCGTGTTGACCAGCTCACGCATGGCGTCGACGGCCGCGCCGTCGCCGCCCTCTTTGTCGCCGCGGCCCACCCAGCGGCCCGCAGCCATGGCTCCGGCCTCGGTGACGCGCACCAGTTCCAATGCCAGGTTGCGGTCTGGGGCTTCACCACGTGGCCGCCCGGCCGGGCGGTCGCCCTCAACTGTCATGGTTGGTGATTGTCCCAGAAGCGGATCGGTCTGCCGGAACTGGGATACTCGGGGGATGACCGAAGAGCCGCCGCTGAATGCCAGCTCGGAGGCCCCGGTGGCCGGCGAGCCGGCCGCGGCGGCCGGACCGGCTGCCAGGCCGGCCAAACCGCGGTTGCTGCAGGACGGCCGCGACATGTTCTGGTCGCTGATGCCGTTGGTGCTCGGCTGCATCCTGCTGGCCGGCCTGGTGGGCATGTGCTCGTTCCAGCCCGGCAGCCACCAGGGCGCGGTCCCGTCCTACGACGCGGCGGGGGCGCTGCGGGCCGACGCGCAGACCCTGGGCTTTCCGATCCGGCTGCCCAAGCTGCCCGCCGGCTGGCAGGCCAACTCCGGCGGCCGGGGCGGGATCCAAGGCGGCCGCGCCGACCCCTCGACGGGTCAGCGGGTGAACGCGGCCACCTCGATCGTCGGCTACATCAGCCCGACCGGGATGTATCTGAGCCTGACCCAGAGCAACGCCGACGAGGACAAACTGGTGAGCTCGATCCACCCGTCGGCCTATCCCGCCGGAACGGTCGACGTCGCCAGCACCACCTGGGTGGTCTACAACGGCGGCGGCCAGAGCGGGGCGGACGCCGAGCCGGTGTGGACCACCCGGCTCACCGGCCCGTCCGGAGCCACCCAAATTGCGATAACCGGTGCCGGTGACAGCGATCAGTTCCGTACGCTGGCTTCGGCGACGCAATCGCAACCGCCGTTACCGGCGCGCTGAGGAAAGGGCGAGCGTGACTGCACCCCAAGCGGATCTGTCCGGATGGTCGGTGGCGCCGTTCACCGGTGGCGGCTACACCCATGACGTCTACCGCAAGGGCAGCGGCCCCGGCGTCGTGCTGATTCCCGAGATCCCGGGGATTCATCCCGGGGTGCTGGCCCTGGGCAATCACCTGGTGGACAACGGCTTCACCGTCGCGATGCCGTCGCTGTTCGGCGAGCCGGGCAAACCCAAGACGGTCGGCTACATCGCCTCCTCGATCAGCCGGGCTTGTGTGGCAAAGGAATTCGCGGCCTTCGCGACGAACAAGCAGCGGCCGGTGTCGATGTTCCTGCGTGCGCTGGCCCGTGACCTCAACGCGTCGACCCCGGGCAAGGGTGTCGGCGTGATCGGACAATGCTTCACGGGCGGTTTCGCGCTGGCCGTCGCGGTCGACGACGCCGTCCTGGCCCCGGTGCTTTCGCAGCCGTCGGTACCGCTGCCGCTGGGGCGCGCGCGGCGCCGCGATCCCGGCCTGAGCGAATCCGAACTGGCCACTGTGGCCGATCGCTGTGCCAACGACGGCCTGTGCGCGATGGGTCTGCGGTTCAGCGAGGACAGCGCCGTGCCGCGCGAACGGTTCGAGGTGCTCAAGGAGCGGCTCGGGGACGCGTTCGAGGTGATCGAGATCGATTCCAGCCCGGGCAATGTCGGCGGTTTCGGCAAGATGGCGCATTCGGTGCTGACCGACGAGGTCCGCGAAGTCGACGGCCAGCCGGCGTACGAGGCCCGCAAGCGGGTTGTCGAGTTCCTCACCCAGCGCCTTGGTTAGGAAAGCGCCCCACGCATGACTGCTACGACCAGTGACCGGGTGGTCGAAACCACCTACGGACCCGTCCGCGGCGCGGATGACGGCCGCGTCAGCTGGTGGAAGGGCGTCCGGTACGCGGCCCCGCCCGTCGGCGCCCTGCGCTTCCGGGCGCCGCAACCCCCCGAGCGGTGGACCGAGGTCGCCGACGCCACCCGCTACGGGCCGGCCTGCCCGCAGCCGGTCTTCCCCAACATGCCACTCGACCTCGGCGCGCCGCAGGGCGAAGACTGCCTGCGGCTGAACGTCTGGGCGCCGTCCGACACGCAGCCGGGGGACGGAAAGCCCGTGATGGTGTGGCTGCACGGGGGCGCCTATGTCCTGGGATCGGGCAGCCAGGCGCTGTACGACGGGCGCCGGCTGGCCGGTGACGGCGGGGTCGTCGTGGTCACCCTCAACTACCGGGTGGGGGCGCTCGGCTTCATGGACCTGTCGTCGTTCACCACGTCGCGGCGGCGGTTCGACTCCAATGTCGGTTTGCGCGACGTGCTGGCGGCGCTGAGCTGGGTGCGAGACAACATCGCGGCATTCGGCGGTGATCCCCGCAACGTGACGGTGTTCGGCGAATCAGCGGGCGCGGGGATCGTGACGACCCTGCTCGCCATCCCGGCGGCCGACGGGCTGTTCGCCCGCGCGATCGCCCAGAGTTCGCCGGCCACATCGGTATACGACCGGCGCAGGGCCGAGCGCGTCGCCGAAACCGTCCTCGACCGGCTGGACGTCGACGCGGACCGGTTGCCCGACGTGCCGACCGCGGTGCTGCTCGCCGCGTCGCAAGAGGTCTTCGACGAAGTGCCCGTGCGCAATCCCGGCCTTCTCGCGTTTGTCCCGATCATCGACGGCGAGTTGCTGGACGACTACCCGGTCAAGCGGGTGCAGGAGGGCCGCTCGCTGCCGGTCCCGTTGATCATCGGGACCAACAAGCACGAGGCGGCGCTGTTCCGGTTGATGCGGTCGCGGCTGATGCCGATCACGCCTCGCGCGATCACGTCGATGTTCGACCAGATCGCGGCCGAACAACCGGACCTGCAATTGCCGACCGACGAGCAGATCGGGTCCGCATATTCGCGGGTGCGGCGCAGGGCAAGGAGCTTGAGCATCGCAACCGATGTCGGGTTCCGGATGCCCTCGGTCTGGCTGGCCGAGGGGCACGCCCACGTGGCACCGGTGTACCTGTACCGGTTCGACTATGCGACCCCGCTACTGAAGCTGCTGTTGGTCAACGCCGCCCACGCCACCGAATTGCCTTACGTCTGGGGCAACCTGGGCGCGCCCAAGGACCCCACCCTCAAACTGGGCGGCAGCAAGACCGCCAAGGCGGTTTCCAAGCGTATGCGCACCCGGTGGACCAACTTCGCCGCGCGGTCCACGCCCGCGGGCCCGGCCGGCGAGCCGGACTGGAGGCCGTATCGCGAGGACGACCGCGCCTGCCTGATCATCGACTCGACCGACACGGTCGCGCAGGATGTCGATGCGAACATCCGCGCCGCGTGGGGCAGCCAGATGGTGGGTTTCCGGTAGCTGCCGGCGTCATTCGGCGCCCGACTGCGCCGCGTCCGACTTTGCCCTCCGTCGAAATCGGTTGCGGCGGACGGGCGGTGCCTCGGGCGCGTCCGGCTCGGCGCCCTTGAACACCATCCGATACACCTCGACGGTGGTGACGATGAGGATCATCAACACCGGCCCGATCACGATGCCCCAGGGGCCGAACATGGCTATGCCCGAGAACACCGACAGCAACATGAGCGCCGGGTTGAGCCGCGCGTCGCGCGGAACGAGGATCGGGCGCAGGAAGTTGTCGATGTTGGTGACCACGACGAGATGCCAGAGCACGACGAACGCGCCGCCGGCGATGTTGCCGTAGAAAATCATTCCGATGCCGAAGGGGATGGTGACGATCCCGCCGCCCAGCGGAATGATCGACAACGCGGTCAGCAGGACCGCGAAGATGAAGAATCCGTGGTGAAAGCCGGCGACATAGATGGACGCGGCGCCCGCGACACCTTGGCACAGCGCGATGACGAACTGGCCACTGACGGTGCCACGCACCATCGCTCCGGCTTTGGCCAGATACAGGTCCGTGACCTCGTCACCGAGGGGGTTGAGGTCGGCGATCAATTTCCGCACGCGGTCGCGGTGCACCAGCAGCGCGACGAAGACGTACAGAAAAATGATGGCCGACGTCACCGCGCCGGCGATACCACCGACGGCGCCCTGCAGGAAGTGCAGGGCCCATTCCCCGACACTGCGGCCCACCGTGACCATCGCCTTGCGCAGGGTGTCCGTCGTTATCGTCTTGTGCGCGAAGGGAACCCGGGACAGCAGCTCGTTCGCCGCGCGCAATGCGCGGTCGCCGAGCCCGCTGAGATCCGTCGACTTGACCCACTCCGTGATGCTGTCGATCATGCGCGAAATCTGAACGATCGCCAGGATCACCAGGAGCGTGACCGGCACGATGACGATCACGAGCGCGCACAACAGGGTGCAGGTCGCCGCCAAGCCGGTGCCCAGCCGCCTGCCGAACCAGTTGAACAGCGGGGTGAACAGATAGGCCCCCACCGCGGCCACGACGATCAGCACGAAGTAGTTGCGCAGGAAGTACGCACCGAACAGCACGGCGGTCGCGGTCAGCACCGCGAGCGCGCGCTTCTGGTTGAGCGTGAATTCGGTGTCCACCGGACCGCCCTCCGCGTCGTCGCCGCTGAGGGAACCTTAGCCCCGGCGCAATGTTTTCGTCAGCGCCCGCGCAGGCGCGATCAGTGCCCCCCGCCGACCGCCGGCTTCGGGGACTCGACCTCCGCTTGGGATTTCATCCGCTGGAACATCTCGACGTAATACGGGAGGCATTGCGACATCGCCTGTTCGGTGGTGAACAAGGGCTCATAGCCCAGGTCCCGGCGGGCCTTGGCGATCGAAAAGTAGTTGTCCAGGTAGAGCCGTTCGACGGCCAGCGGCTCGAGCAGGGGCGCGGGGATGCCGAAGCGGAAATGCAGCCGCTGCCAACCGGTCATCGCCACGCGGACCAAGGGACCGTTCACCCGCACCCGGGGCCAGTTCACACCGCAGGCCTCGACCACCGGCCGGGCGAACTCGAACATGTTGATCGGTTCGCCGTCATTGATGAAGTAGGCCTGCCCGGGCGCGGTGCCGCCGGGGACCAGGTGCTGGGCGGCCAGGATGAAGCCGTGAATCAGGTTGTGTACGTAGGAGTTATCCAGCCGGGCCGATTTGCGGCCGATCAGCACCTTGACGTGGCCGGCGATCACGCTTTCGAAGAGCTTGCGGAACATCGTCTGATCACCGCGCCCCCAGATGCCGCTGGGCCGAATCGCACACGTCAGCATGCCGCCAATACCGTTCTGCGACAGCACGAAACGCTCGGCGACCACCTTGGTCTCGGTATACAGGTCGTTGAACCGGGTGGTGTAGGGCAGCGTCTCGTCACCGCCGGGAATGTTCTGGCCGCCCATCACGACGCTGTTGGACGACGTGTAGACGAATCGCTTGACCCCGGCCGCCTGTCCGGCGTGCACCAGGTTCTCGGTGCCGCCGACGTTCACCCCGAAGCTGCGCTGCCGGTAGGCGTCGGTCACCGACGCGCCGCCCATCAGCTCGATGATGGCCGCGGTGTGGAAGACGGTGTCGATGCCGTCCACCGCCTGCGCGCAGACGGCGGTGTCGGTGATGTCGCCCTCGAGCACCTCCAACTGCGGGTGCTCGGGCAGCGGTGACGGCGCGCGGTCGAACGAACGCACCCGGTACCCGCGATCCAGCAGGGTGGTGACCAGGTTGGCGCCGACGAAGCCGGAGCCGCCGGTGACCAGGACGCGGCCGAGGTCGGTGGTCAATGCTGCATCAGCCATGGGCCGAAGCATAACTGAAACGTGTTCCAATTTCGAAAATCGGCATGGCTTTGGCTTTCGTCGAGTGGCCCATTCAGGCGTCGTCCGCCTGGCCGGCCGCGAGCGCATCCTCGATGCGCTTGCGGGCCCCAGCTAAATGTTCTTCACACCGCTTCGCCAGCTCCTCGCCCCTTTCCCACAGTTTCAGCGACGCGTCCAGGTCGAGACCGCCCTGCTCCAGCAGGCGCACGACTTCGATCAGCTCGTCCCGGCACGCCTCGTACCCGAGCTGACTAATAGGTGTAACTGACTTGTCGTCTTCAGCGGCCATCGGTCTGCCCTTCGCTCACCGCGGCGATCGCGCCGTCGGCAACCCGCACCCGCAGCCGGCTGCCCGCGGGCGCGTCGGCGACCGACCGCAGCACCGTCGGGGGCCCGGAGTCGGGCACCGCCTGCACCACGGCGTAGCCGCGGGCCAGCGTGGCCGCGGGTCCCAGCGTGGCCAGCCGCGCGCCGAGGTGGCCGACGCGGTCCGTCTCGGCGGCGGTCAGGCGGTTGACGTCACGGCGGATCGCCGACCGGGCGCGGTGGATCTCGTCGGCGCGCGCCGTCAGTGCCGCCAGCGGCTCGGCGAGCACCGGGCGGCTGCGGATCTGGGCCAGCGCGCGTTGCTCGCGCGACACCCAGTTGCGCAGCGCCTGAGCGCTGCGCCGGCGCAGCTCGTCGATCAGCCGGAGTTCGGCGGCGGTGTCGGGAACCACCTTCTTGGCCGCGTCGGTGGGGGTGGCGGCACGCAGGTCGGCGACCAGATCGCACAGCGGGTTGTCGGGTTCGTGGCCGACGGCGCTGATCACCGGGGTGCGGCACGCCGCGATGGCGCGGCACAGCGTCTCGTCGGAGAACGGCAGCAGGTCCTCGACGCTGCCACCGCCGCGGGCCACCACGATGACGTCGACCTCGACGTGGCGGTCGAGTTCGTACAGCGCCTCCACGATCTGGGCCACCGCGTTGGGGCCCTGGACCGCGGTGTTGCGCACCGCGAACCGAACCCCCGGCCAGCGTCCGGTGGCCACCGTCGTCACGTCGCGCTCCGCTGCACTCGCCCGGCCGGTGATGAGTCCGATCATGTTGGGCAGGAACGGGATTGGCCGCTTGAGCCGGGGATCGAAAAGTCCTTCGGCGTCCAGCAGCCGGCGCAGCCGGTCGATGCGCGCCAGCAGCTCCCCGACGCCGACGGCGCGAATCTCGGACAGGCGCAACGAGAAGGTGCCGCGACCGGTGTAGAACGAGGGTTTGCCGCACACCACCACCTGCGTGCCCTCGGTCAGCTTCACCGGCGCGTTGGCCACCAGGTCGCGCGAACAGGTCACGGTCAGCGACATGTCGGCGGCGGGGTCACGCAACACCATGAACACGGTCTTGGAGTCGGGCCGCGCGCTGATCTGGGCCAGCTGGCCCTCAACCCATACCGTGCCGAGCTTGTCGATCCAGCCGGCGACGCGAATGGCCACCGCGCGCACGGGAAACGGGTTCTCGGCGGAGTTCGGTTCTGACTGTGTGGCCGGGGTCACTTCGCGTTCGCGCGGGTGATCCTGTTGGCGAGCAGCGTCTGAAAAGGCGCGCGGGCCTTGGTGGCCTGCTCGTAGGCCAGCAGCGCTTCCAGTTCGTCGACGCTGAGCGATTGCAGGCGGGCCCGCAGCTGCGCCAGCGTCAGCGTCGCATAGTCCAGCTCGGCCACCACCGCCGGTTGCGGAACCGACGGCGCGTCCGAGGATTTCCTGCCCTGCTTCAACGGCGCGGCGTCGGACGCGGCGTCGGCGAGCGAGTACAGCGCGAACCGGCCCTCGGTACGGCGATCGCGTTCACCCGTGCCGTCCTCGGCGGATGGTTCGACCGCGGCGGGCAGGTCCTCGTCGAACGTCGCCCATTCCGGCTGCTCGTCCTTCGGCGGAAAGATGTTCTCCAGGGTGCTGTCGCCCTTGATCGCCAGTTCGGCGAGGTTCTGCTGAAATCGCATCACAAGGTGCGCCGCCTGACTGGCCAACGTCATGGGGTACATCAGGATGGTTTTCGGCAGCTTCATGGTCTCCTCGACGGCGACTGTCGCCGCGCCGACCAGTAGCCGAACTCCATACGGTGCAGTAGCCATGGGTCCAAGATTGCCTTAACCGACCGCTAACGCCAAGCCCGCCGCCGCGAGCTGGCAAGCCAGTGTCGGCAGAACGTACGCTGGTGTCATGCCGCCGACTGTCGACATGGGGATTCCCGGCGCGTCCAGCTCGGTAGCCAGCGATCCAGCCCGCAAGCGAGTGCTTCTGGCCGAGCCGCGTGGCTACTGCGCGGGCGTGGACCGGGCCGTCGAAACGGTCGAACGCGCGCTGGAAAAGCACGGCGCCCCGGTGTATGTGCGCCACGAGATCGTGCACAACCGCCACGTGGTGAACACGCTGGAGCAGGCCGGCGCCGTGTTCGTCGAGGAGACCGACGAGGTGCCCGAGGGGTCCATCGTGGTGTTCTCCGCGCACGGGGTGGCGCCGACCGTGTACGCCGCGGCCGCCGAACGTAACCTGCACACCATCGACGCCACCTGCCCGCTGGTGACCAAGGTGCACAACGAGGCCAGGCGATTCGCGCGCAACGACTACGACATCCTGCTGATCGGTCACGAGGGGCACGAGGAGGTCATCGGGACCTCCGGGGAAGCCCCCGACCACGTGCAGCTGGTGGACGGGGTCGCCGCCGTGGACAACGTGACCGTGCGGGACGAGAACAAGGTGGTCTGGCTCTCGCAGACCACGCTCTCGGTCGACGAGACGATGGAAATCGTCGACCGGCTGCGGCAGCGGTTCCCCAAGCTGCAGGATCCGCCCAGCGACGACATCTGTTACGCGACGCAGAACCGGCAGGTCGCCGTCAAGGCGATGGCCCCCGAGTGCCAGCTGGTGATCGTCGTCGGGTCGCGGAATTCGTCGAATTCGGTGCGCCTGGTCGAGGTGGCGCTGGGCGGCGGCGCCGCGGCCGCCCACCTGGTCGACTGGGCCGACGACATCGATCCGGCGTGGCTGGACGGGGTGACCACCGTGGGCGTGACATCCGGCGCGTCCGTCCCCGAGGTGTTGGTGCGCGGTGTCCTGGAGCGGCTGGCCGATTACGGCTACGGCGTGGTGCAGCCCGTTACGACGGCGCAGGAGACCCTGGTGTTCGCGCTGCCGCGCGAGATCCGCTCACTTCTCTAGACAGCTCGGGCGCCGGAGGCGCTCAGCCGTCGTATTCCCAGGATTCCATCGGGGGTCGCTGTGGCCGGCCGTACGCCCTGGAGCGGTTGCGGCGTTCCGGGCGACGCTCGGCCGCGGGCTCGTCGGCCGCCCCTCGGTAGCGGACCTGCGAGATGGGGTGATGCGTTCCGCCGTTGCCGTTGCCGTTGCCGTTGGGTGCGGGGCGGCGTCGCCTCGGCTCGTAGCGGTCGTAGCTGTCGAACCGGCCGAATTGCTCGCCCGGCGGGTCGAACGGGTCCCCGTACCGGTCCGCCCCGTCGAAACGGCTGGTCCGCGGGGCTGGCCGCTCGTAGGGCGGCTCGTAGGGGTTGCGCCGGGTGCGCGGCTCCCGACGGCCTTCGCGGGACGACTGGCCGCGGGTCTCCGGATCTGCCTCGGGCCGGGGGCGGCGGCGTGACCGGCGTGGCGGTTCCGCGGCGTCATAGTCCCGGGCGGCGGCCGAGCCTCTCCGGCCGCGCCGCTCGCCCGGTTCGCCCGAGTCGTCCAGCGGTTCCCGAGTGCGCCGGGAATGGGCTCGGGCCGAGCGGGCGGTGGACCGATCGCCGCGCGCCGTGCGGCGCTCCCGCGCCGACGAACTGGCCCCGCGGCTGCGCCGCGCCTTGGCCGGTGTCGCCTCCTCTTCGCCGTCCTCGCCGGTTTCCGGGCGCAGAATCGCCTGCAGCTTGGCGGCGAGCCCGCCGAGAACGGATTTGGCGGGTTCCGCGTCGTCGGAGCTGTGCGATTCCGCGGCCGGCCGGTGCGACATCCCGAAATACCATCTGACCAGCCCGATCAGTAGCACGATGCCGGCGGTTCCCAGCATTAGCGGGAAGCGCTCGATCAGCGGATATCCGCAGTTGATCAGCAGATCTTTGAGGTGGCCGACCTTGGCGTCGTGGAACAACCAGTACGCGCCGGGCACCGCGCAGAAGAGGATGAGCGGGGGCTGGATGATCGCGGTGAACAGCCCGTCCTGGCGGACCGCGAGCACCGCCGCCACGCAGCCGGCTATATAGAAGCCGGCGAAGACATGCGTCAGCTCCTTGTGGCCGGCGTCAATTCCGTATCCGATCGCGGTGGCGGTGACCGCGAGGAGCAGGGCCGCGTACCACGGCACACCTGGGATATTTGGGTGGATCGACCGGTGGGAGGCTTCCACCGTCGACGTTGCCCGCTGTCCTGACACATGTCGACCGTACCGGCTACGGGCCGAAAGCCCCGTAAATACCTTGTAGCGATCCCGGGCGTGCCACGCTCGGGATCCTGGGAGGCGCCCGAAAGGTCCACGGCAGCCCGTGCGGCCGCCGACCCCTAGACTTGGGTCCCTGTGAGCCTGAGCCTAGGAATCGTGGGCCTGCCCAACGTCGGCAAGTCGACTCTGTTCAACGCGCTGACCCGCAACGACGTGGTGGCGGCCAACTATCCGTTCGCGACGATCGAGCCGAACGAAGGTGTTGTTCCGCTGCCCGATCCGCGACTCGACAAGCTGGCCGAGCTGTTCGGGTCCGAGCGCATCGTGCCGGCGCCTGTGACATTCGTCGACATCGCCGGCTTGGTCAAAGGCGCGTCCGAGGGGGCGGGCCTGGGCAACAAGTTCCTGGCCCACATCCGCGAATGTGACGCCATCTGCCAGGTGGTGCGGGTGTTCTCCGACGACGATGTGACCCACGTGGCCGGGCAGGTGGATCCCCGGTCCGACATCGAGGTGGTCGAGACGGAGTTGATCCTGGCCGATATGCAGACCCTGGAGCGCGCGTTGCCGCGGTTGGAGAAGGAGGCCCGCACGAGCAAGGAGCGCAGGCCGGTGTACGACGCGGCGGCGGCCGCCCAGGAGACGTTGAACGGCGGCACAACGCTGTTCGGCGCCGGGGCGGACGCGTCGTTGCTGCGGGAGCTGAACCTGTTGACCACCAAGCCTTTTCTGTACGTCTTCAACGCCGACGAGGCGGTGCTGACCGATACGGCGCGGATCGCCGAGCTGCGCGAATTGGTGGCGCCCGCCGACGCCGTGTTCCTGGACGCGGCCATCGAAGCCGAATTGAACGAGCTCGACGACGAGTCCGCCGCTGAACTACTGGAGTCCATCGGGCAGACCGAGCGGGGGCTCGACGCGCTGGCCCGCGCGGGCTTTCACACCCTTAAGCTGCAGACGTTCCTCACGGCGGGCCCAAAAGAGGCGCGCGCGTGGGTGATTCACCAAGGCGACACCGCGCCGAAGGCCGCCGGGGTGATCCACACCGATTTCGAGAAGGGCTTCATCAAAGCCGAGATCGTGTCCTACGACGACCTGATCGCCGCCGGTTCCATGGCGGCGGCCAAGGCGGCCGGCAAAGTAAGGATGGAAGGCAAGGACTACGTCATGGCCGACGGCGACGTCGTGGAGTTCCGGTTCAACGTGTAGATCGAAGGCCAGGGCATAGACACTTCCGGCTGGACAGGTGTCCAGCTATCGTGACCATCACGTTGACGAGAACGGAGATGGGCACCGATGAGTAAGGTTCCGAGCCGGCGGGCGCGTTTGGCACACGCGTCCAAGCACGCCGATCTGTGGAATGCGGGAAAGAAGGACGAGTGGGTCGCGTCGTGGCGCACCATCTGTCCCGGTGAGGTTCGCATGTTCGACCCGGTTGGCACCGAGGAGAAGCACGGTTTCGACGCCGCCACTTCGGAGGCGTTCGACATGTTTCAGTCGATCCTCAAGATCAAGATGATCACGGTTCAGGTCAATGGGAACGAGATGGCCTGGGTATGCGAGAACCACTTCGGCACCGAACCGAACGTCGGCGTTGCATACAGCATCGAGACCTTCGCCTGGGACGACGACGGAAACCTGCTCATCAAGACCTACTATCCGATGCCGGAATCGGTTGGTGGCGACGCTGACCCGTATGCCCATCTGCTGGAAGGACAGCAGTAGTCGGGGCCGACGGCGACGTGGTGGAGTTCCGGTTCAACGTGTAGACGACGTGAAGGTGGACAAGTGACCGACTACACGACTCCCCACTGGGATGCCGCCGCTCTTGTCGTAGTGGACCTACAGCGGGATTTTCTTGACGACGGGGTGTCGGCGATCCCGGGTACCTCCGCGGTGGTACCGCGGGTTGCCGCTCTGGCGGCAGCATTTCGTGCGGCCGGCAGGCCGATAGCTCATGTCGTCAGGCTGTATGAGCCGGGCGGCTCGGATGTTGACCTGCCCCGGCGTCGCATGGTTGAAGAAGGCGCACAGATCGCCGCTCCCGGCTCCGACGGGGCACAGATAGCGGAGGGGGCGATACCTGGTGGGGTGCGGCTGGATTCTGCTGCTCTGCTCTCGGGCCAGCTACAGCATGTCGGGAGCCGCGAGGTGATCGTCTTCAAACCTCGGTGGAGCGGTTTCTATCGCACGGGCCTGGAGGAGTGGCTCAGGCAGGAGCGCTGTGACACCGTCGTCGTCGCGGGTTGCAATTTGCCGAATTGCCCTCGTGCCACGCTGTTCGACGCCAGTGAACGCGATCTGCGCACTGTGCTGGTCGCCGATGCCGTATCGCAGACCAGCGAGGAGCGACTTGCCGACCTCGAACGTATCGGCGTTCATCTGTCGACGACGGAATCGGTCGCACGGGCCTTGGCGGGTTTACCGGATGATGGTGGAGTTCGGCCGCAAGCAAACGTCTGAGCCCCGTTTTCGCTCGAAGCCGATGTGGGCCTCGACGATGTCGCGCCACTCATTGGCGACGCGTCAGGTGACGGCGTGGGCGATCAGCAAGTGGGGTGCATTGGCGCGTTCACTGATTTGACGGTGTTCGACTGTCAGGCCGGTGCTGCGTAACGTGTCGGCCACGTCCGCCACGGGACGGAGGTGAAACCCGTGTCCCGTGAATGGCAGTTTTGCCATCACCTCGGGGTCGGCGAGTCCGATGGCGAGCCGGCCACGGCTGTTGATCACCCTGGCGAGCTCGGCGAAAGCTCTGTCGAGCTCCGCGACGAAGTAGATGGTGTTGACGGTCATGGCGCCGTCCAATGCCCCGTCGGGAAAGGGCAACTGCGTCATGGACCCGGAATGCAATGACAGCCGCCCGGTTGCGATGTCGCGGCGGTAGCGCCGGGCGGCCTGGCTGAGCATGGTCTCCGACACCTCGACACCATGAACACTGCCCGACGGGCCGACGCTGTCGAGCAGGAGTTTCAGCCCCACTGCGCCACCGAACCCGACATCGGCCACCGCCGAGGCCCCACGGGCGTGCAGCGCTCGCGCGGCGGCGCTCACGAGGGCCCGGTTGCCCCGATTGAGGGCCGCACCGACCAGCCGTCCGCGCAGCCCACTTGGATGACCGAGCTGCCTGGCAACACCCGCCATGACGGCGTCCCGGACCCCCATCCGACGACCGTAGACACGGAGGCTTACCCGGCACGGCTATTCGGTGAAGCGACGGGAGCAACCAGGCTGCAGGCCGACCCGTCGTTGTTACTACAGTCTGTAGTTAGCGACCCTCGGGGAGGCACGATGCGATGGCGCGGGGTAAGCCATGTTGAGTTCGCTGTACTGGACTATGACGCTTCCGTCGCCTTCTACGACGCGTTCTTCGGCTGGCTCGGTTACAGCAGCTTCTCGTCGCTGAACATGGAGTATCAATCGATTTACTACATGACGCAGCATTTCAACACGCACAGCTACATCGGCATCCAGCCCGCCCGCACGGGAGGCAAGCTGGCCCACAGCGACCAAGCGGTCGGCATCAATCACATTGCGCTGTGGGCTCGGAGCAGGAAAGAGGTCGACCGCTTCCATCACGAATTCTTGATCGCGCGGGATATCCCGGTCACAGACGAGCCCAAGGGATACCCGCAGTACTGGCCTGGCTATTACGCCGTGTTCTTCGACGACCCGATCAATGGGATTCATTGGGAGCTGGTGTGGATACCGAAGATTCCCACCCCGCGGCAGGTTTGGGCGTTCTATCGTGCGCTGCGCTGTTTCGCCGGGAGTCGGCCGGACCTCGCACGTAGCGTCCCCGGCCTTGCCTGGCAGGCAAGACGAAGCCTGCCGCGCCGGTGATCGGGTATCCGTCGGCGGACGTCAGTACACGGTGTGGCGTAATGAAGTTCGGGTTTTCCGT
>NZ_LZJW01000145.1 GCF_001667885.1 Mycobacterium scrofulaceum
ACTCGCCGCGCTGGCCTCCCAGCTGTACGCTGCAAGCCCGGCAGGGCCCCGACAGCCCGCCGCAGTCGGCGCCGGTCGCCCCGCGCGGCAGCGTGCCGGACGCCACGGCCGCGACGTCGGCCGGGCAGGCGGCCGCCGGCGCCGCGGACGTCTATCCGGCGCCGACTGCGGCGGGCTGTCGGGGCCCGGCCGGATGCTGGCGGCGTACAGCTGGGAGGCCAGCGCGGCGAGTTCCGCGGCGCTGATGGGCAGGTCGCTTTCGGCGTCTACCGCTCGGTACTCACTTGTACTCATGGAACTGGTCCACCGCGACATCGTCCAGCACGGCGAGCGCATCGTCGGTGAGGACGGCCAGCGACGTGTAGAGGGTCACCAGGTACGTCGCGATTGCTGACTGGTTGATGCCGGTGAATCGCACCGACAGCCCCGGCGCCTGCTCGCCGACCAGGCCGGGCTGGAAGAGGCCGACCACGCCCTGCCGCTCCTCGCCGGTGCGCACCAGGATGAACTTGGTCTTGCCGTCTTCCACCGGCACCTTGTCCGACGGGATCAGCGGGATGCCGCGCCAAGTGATGAACTGCGCGCCGAACAGGCTGACCACCGGCGGGGGCACACCCCGGTAGGTCGCCTCGCGGCCGAACGCGGCGATCCCCAGCGGGTGAGTCAGGAAGAAGCTGGGCGTCTTCCACACCTTGGTGATCAGCGCGTCCAGGTCATCAGGCGCCGGAGCGCCCGCCAGAGTCTGGATCGTCTGCTCCGGAGTCGCCTGGGCCAGCAGCCCGTATTCGGGGCTGTTGACCAACTCGAACTCCTGACGCTCCTTGATCGTCTCGATGGTCAGCCGCAGCTGCTGCGCGATCTGGTCGTGCGGACTCGAGTACAGGTCGGAGACCCGCGTGTGGATGTCGACCAGGGTCGAGATGCTACGCAGCGTGTATTCGCGCGGGCTGGTCTCGTAGTCGACATAGGTCTCCGGGAGCGGTTCTTCGGTACCGGCTCCCGCCTCGGCCTTGATCGCGACCCCTTCGGGGTTAACCACCCGGTTGACCCGGTACAGGCCCGCTTCCACCGGCACCCAGCTGAGCAGGTGCAGCAACCAGCGGGGCGTGATCGTGGAAAGCTGCGGGACGGTCTTGGTCGCGTTGGCAAGCTGTCTAGCTGCGAGATCGCCGAGTGCCTGGGACTCGCTTTGAGCCGACGTCATCGTGGTCCTTTCATGCTCGATCGAATGCTGCAGCGCGGTACGGCTGGTCCATCATCACCCGCCGTGACCGGGTTCGCGCGCCGAGCCTAGGAGACTGTCCGAGCGCCGCAAAGCATTACCGCCGTGCTGAATTAAAGGGGCGTAAAGCGCCCGCAATCTGACAGTGATATTCGCCTGGGCCTATAGTGGGGCCATGCACCAGGCCGTCCAGTCGCGCTTCGTTCCTTCGCGCACCGCCGCCTGCTGTTGTTGTCGCTGTTGTTGATTTCCTGACGCTCCAAGACGCAGTAGAAATCCCGCGCTCTCCCGCCCCGTGGATGGGCCCACAACCGCCCCACGGTCGCCGGACGCGCGTTCACCAGCAAAATCTTTGAGGAAGATCAACCACCCATGACAGTGATGTCACTACCCACCCGCGCTCCCGCGCCGGTGGAAACCCGGCACCGGGTCCTCGTCAGGCCGAAAACCGAAGTCGCGCGGATGACGCGCTACCGGGGCGGAACGTACTCCCATACCGTGGACACGGTCGTGTTCGCCGACGGTTCCTCCGCCCGAACCGACCTGATCCGCGTCAATCCCAATCTCCACGCGTATTCGCTGGACTTCTTCGGCATCGCACCCCTCGAGCCGTCCCGGTACCACCTGGACAGCTGGTCGGCGCTGCCCCACCTGCGCAGCCGCAACTACGAAGCCGAGGTCGATTGGATCCTGCGCAACTCTTTCCCGATGCGCACGACCGCTGAACTGAGCGCACAACTGCGCGCCGCGGGCGACCCCGTCGGACGGGCCCATATCAGCGAACACGAGGCGATCGCCGCTACCCAGGCCGCGGTCTGGCATTTCACCAACGGTTTGAGCCTGGACACTCGGCCCCTCAACGTGCCGATCAAGGTACGCCGAGCGGGCGGACGCGTGATGACCTTCGAATTCGACGGTGAACCGCAACTCGGTGGTTACTCGGTGTGGATCGACTCCGACGCCGCCGTCGAGTTGAAGCTGCAAAAATCTACCGACGGCATTGCGTGGCAAGACATTTCGCGTTCCCAGCTGACGGTGAACGCGGGCAGGGGCCGTCATCGTCGCACGCTCGGGGTCGGCAGCACGCTGTCGGCCAGCAGCCACGGCGGCGGCGGGCGCGGCTACCGCCACTACCGCTTGATCGCGACGACCGACGCGGAGAGCCCGACAATCGACCATGTTCGCTTCTGGCTGACCGGCGCCCGCCACTACCGCAATGCCGACCGAATTGTGCACCTCTACAATTATTTGATCACCGGGGCGCGCAAAGCCTCACGCGATACGGTGGAACCACAACTAGTCGATACCGAAGCAACCGCCAATTCGGAGCTCATAGGACCGTTTCAAGTGCCAATCCCGTTGACGCTCAACGTCGGTGACGGACACACGCTCGTCGACTCCGACGGTGAGACGATCGTCGGCATCGTTCGGGCGGGCACGGACTTTTATCTGCGGCCCGCACCGGGTACGTCCACCACGACGGTCACCGCGACAACACCCGAAAGCCTGCCCGGGCGGGTGCTGACCGGCGTCGCGCTGGAGGGAGCGGCACATCGATTCACACCCATCGCTTTGACCGTACCCACGGCCGTGGCCATCGAATTCGACATCAGCTGGCAGACCGACGAGTCATGTACCGACATCGCCTGAGGAAGACAGATGAGCATCGCAGATAACGTCACACAACTGATCGGGAACACGCCGCTGGTGCGGCTGAACCGCGTCACCGAAGGGGCGGTCGCCGACGTCGTCGCCAAGCTGGAGTTCTTCAACCCCGCGAACAGCGTGAAGGACCGCATCGGGGTCGCCATGCTGGATGCGGCCGAGCAGGCGGGGCTGATCAAACCCGACACGATCATCCTGGAGCCGACGAGCGGAAACACCGGCATCGCCCTCGCGATGGTGTGCGCTGCGCGTGGCTACCGGTGCGTGCTGACGATGCCGGACACGATGAGCACCGAACGCCGAATGTTGTTGCGGGCGTTCGGCGCAGAGATCGTGCTGACCCCGGGCGCCGAAGGCATGGCCGGAGCCATCGCCAAGGCCGAGGAGCTGGCCAAGAACGATCAACGGTATTTCATCCCGCAGCAGTTCGAGAACCCCGCGAACCCCGCGATCCACCGCAAGACCACCGCCGAAGAGGTGTGGCGAGACACCGATGGCAAGGTCGATTTCTTCGTCGCCGGGGTGGGCACCGGGGGAACGCTCACCGGCGTGGCTCAGGTCATCAAAGAGCGCAAGCCGTCGGCGCGATTCGTGGCCGTCGAGCCCGCCGCGTCGCCGGTCCTGTCCGGCGGCCAGAAGGGCCCGCACCCGATCCAGGGCATCGGCGCCGGATTCGTCCCGCCGGTGCTCGAGATGGACCTGGTAGACGAGGTCATCACGGTCGGCAACGAGGAATCGCTGGACATGGCGCGTCGACTGGCCCGGGAGGAAGGCCTGCTGGTGGGGATCTCCTCGGGCGCGGCCGTGGTCGCGGCGCTACAGGTGGCCCGCCGCCCCGAGAACGCCGGCAAGCTGGTCGTGGTGGTGTTGCCGAGCTTCGGTGAGCGGTATCTGAGCACCCCACTCTTCGCCGACCTGGCGGACTAACCATGCTTGCGGACATTCGACGTGACATCCGGGCCGCCAGGGAGCGCGACCCGGCCCGCCCGACCACGCTGCAGGTGATCTTCGCCTATCCGGGCGTACATGCGATCTGGGGACACCGGATCAACCACTGGCTGTGGAATCGCGGCGCCAGGCTCGCCGCGCGGACGTTTGCGGAGGTCGTCCGCATCCTGACCGGAGTCGAGATCCACCCGGGTGCGGTCCTGGGCCCCGGCCTGTTCATCGACCACGCGACCGGGGTGGTGATCGGCGAGACGGCCGAGGTGGGCGAGGACGTGACCATCTACCACGGCGTCACCCTCGGCGGCAGCGGACGGGACACCGGCAAACGCCATCCGACCATCGGCGACCGGGTGACCATCGGCGCCGGCGCCAAGGTGCTCGGCGCGATCAAGGTCGGCGACGACAGCCGGATCGGCGCCAACGCCGTCGTCGTCAAGGAAGTTCCGTCGAGCGCCGTGGTGACCGGGGTACCCGGGCAGGTCATCAGCCGCCACGGGCGAAGCAGCCCGGACGACTCGATGATGCCCGACCTCGTCGGCGTCAGTCTGCAGTCGCTCCTCACCCGGGTAGCCAAGCTCGAGGCGGCCAACGACGGACAACAAGAGCCCGAGCGTGTCATCCGGCCACCGGAAGCCGGGGTATGGCACGGCGAAGACTTCTCCATCTGAGGGCCAGATGAGCACTGTTGTCATCGCGGGGGCGGCGCTGGTCGGGGCGCTTAGTGTCGCTACGGTGACCGGCGCGATGCTCAATCGACGCTCCGGAGTGCTGCGCGAGACTGGCGCCGACTCCGACACGTCCGACCTCGGCTTGGCACAGGAGGGGCCGACGGTGGTGCACTTCAGCGCCGCGTGGTGTGGTCCATGCGCGTCGGTGCGCCGCGTCGTTGAGCAAGTCTGCGCCGACCTCCCCGACGTGTCGCACGTGGAGATCGACATCGATGCCAATCCCGCCGCCGCCAAGCGGCTGTCGGTGTTGTCGCTGCCGACCACCTTGATCTTCGACGCCGCGGGCCGTCAGCGCTACCGTAGCGCCGGGGTGCCGAAGGTCGGCGACCTGCGGGCCGCGTTGCAACCGCTGTTGGCCTAGCCCTCGAATCATCAAGCCATCGAACGACTTTGCCCCCGCGCGCGAGCGTGAGCTCGGCGAAGTATTACTCACGGTGAACTTAATGCGGCCATGGAATGCATTGTCGCCCCGAGCGTTGCACAGTGGGTTAGCGACGAATCGGAAGGCGTGCCATGACCGAGCTACACCTGGCCGTGGGGCTGGACGGCTACGGCTGGCACCCGCACGCGTGGCGATACGCCTTCGCGCACAACGCCACCCGCGGCGGACACCTCAGCGGTCGCTACTGGGCGGCCCTGGCCGAGGTCGCGGAGCGCGGCCTGCTCGATTTTCTGACCATCGACGACTCCTTCGACGTTCAGCCGGGGCGGCGGCCCGAGATATCGCCCCGCCGGCTGGCGGGCCGCGCGGACGCCGTCCTGGTCGCCGCGCGCATCGCGCCGGTCACCACCCACATCGGCTTGGTGCCCGTCGCGACCGTCACCCACACCGAACCGTTCCACGTGTCCAAAGCGATTGCGACGCTTGACCATATCTCGCACGGCCGGGCGGGCTGGCAGGTGCGGGTCAGCGCCACCGCTCACGAAGCCGCGTTGGTTGGGCGGGGCGCCCGCATCGACGCCGACGAGCTGTTCGACGAGGCCGCCGACGCCGTGGAGGTGGCGCGGCGGCTCTGGGACAGCTGGGAAGACGACGCCGTCATCCGTGACGTGGCGACTGGGCGTTACATCGACCGCGACAAGCTGCACTACATCGACTTCGCCGGCAAGTACTTCTCGGTCAAAGGCCCGTCCATCACCCCGCGGCCGCCGCAGGGCCAACCGGTGGTGCTGGCGCTGGCGCACGCGACGCGCGTTTACCAGTTCGCCGCGGCCGCCGCCGACCTCGTGCTGATCACCCCGCACGACGACGACTCGCTGCGCGCGATCTTGCGCGACGTCGCCCGAGCGGAGCGCACGGCGGGCCGTGCGCTGAAGGTATACGCAGATCTCGTCGTCTCGCTGGGCGAAGACCCATTGACACCCACCGCCGCCATCTCCTCCGACGCGCACGTGTTCGCCGGTGGCGCAAGCCAATTGGCCGAGCTGCTGCTGCGCTGGCAGGACGCCGGCGTTGACGGGGTGCGGCTGCGGCCCGCGGTCAACGCGATCGACCTGCCCGTGATCGTCGACGAGCTGGTGCCGGCGCTGCAGCGCGCCGGGGCGTTCCGCACCGCCTACCGCGACGGCGAAACACTGCGCGAGCGGCTCGAATTGGCTCCCGCGCCCAACCGCTACGCGGCGGTGGCGCCGTGACCGTCACCCCGCTGTCGATCCTCGACCTGTCCCCGATCAGCGCCGGGTGCGACGCCGCGACGGCGCTGCGCAACACCATCGACCTCGCCCAGCACGCCGAACAATGGGGTTACAAGCGCTACTGGCTCGCCGAGCACCACTTCGTCGCGGTCGCCAGCTCGTCGCCGGCGGTGCTGATCGGCCAGATCGCCGCGGCCACCGACCACATCCGCGTCGGCTCGGCCGCGGTACAGATCGGCCACACCACGCCGATCGCCGTCGTGGAGAGCTTCGGCATCATCGACGCGCTGCATCCCGGCCGCATCGACATGGGGCTGGGCCGATCCGGCCAGCGACGCACGGAGGCCGCCGCGTCCCCGGCGGCGGCCGCGCCGCGCGCTCCCCGACCGTGGGGCGACGTCGACGGCATCGTCATCCCCCCGCCGTTCGACCCAACGGCGTTGATAAAAAGCGGGCGGATGCGGGCGCAGGCCGCCGTGCTCACCCAGCCGTGCGCGCAACCGGCAGATTTCGCCGAGCAGATCGACGCGATCGAAGCGCTGCTTGACGGCACGTACACCCGCGACGGCCACGAATTGCACGCCGTCCCGGGCGAACACGGCCAGCTGACGCCGTGGATCTTCGGCAGCACCCGCGGGCAGAGCGCCGAGGTCGCGGGCGCCCGGGGGCTACCGTTCGTCGCCAGCTACCACATCACCCCGGGCACCGCGCTGGACGCGATCGCCGCCTACCGTGAAGCGTTCCGGCCGTCCGCCCGCCTGGCCAAGCCCTACGTGGTGGTCTCGGCCGATGTCGTGGTCGCCGAGGACAGCGCCACCGCGCGCCAGCTGGCGTCCAGTTACGGCCGCTGGGTCTACTCCATCCGCAGCGGGCAGGGCGCCATCCCCTACCCCGACCCCGACCTCTGCCAACCCCTCACCGACGACGAACTACCGCTGGTGGAAGACCGCACCGCAACGCAATTCGTCGGCAATCCGGACGAGGTCGCCGACCGGCTGGAACTGCTGCGCCGAGTGTCTGGAGCCGACGAACTCGTGATCACCTCCGTGACGCATCGGCACACCGACCGGCTGCGCTCGCATGAGCTGCTCGCCAAACGATGGGGCCTGACCGGATGAGCACGCGAACAGCCAAGCGCCGCAAGCAGATTATCCTGGGCGCACACTTTCCCGGGGTCAACAACACCACCGTGTGGTCCGATCCGGGCGCCGGCAGCCAAATCGCGTTCGAATCCTTCGTGCACCTGGCCCGAACGGCCGAGCGCGGCCTGTTCGACTTTTTCTTCCTGGCCGAGGGCCTGCGGCTGCGCGAACACCGCGGCAAGATTCACGACCTCGACGTGGTGGGCAGGCCCGACACCTTCACCGTGCTGGCCGCCCTCGCCGCGGTAACCGATCGGCTCGGCCTGGCCGGAACCATCAACACCACCTTCAACGAACCGTACGAAGTGGCAAGGCAATTCGCGACCCTGGATCACCTCTCCGACGGCCGCGCGGCGTGGAACATGGTCACCTCCTCCGACTCGTTCACCGGGGAGAACTTCCGCCGCGGCGGGTTCCTCAACCACGCCGACCGGTACAAGCGGGCCGAGGAATTCATCACCGTCGCCCGGCGGTTCTGGGACGGCTGGGCGCCCGATGCCGTGGTGGCCGACGCCGACGCCGGCATCTACGCCGACCCCGCCCGGATCCGCGCCGTCGAGCACCACGGTGCGCAGTTCGACATCCGCGGCGTGGCCTCGCTTCCCGCCGGCCCGCAAGGCCATCCGGTGCTGCTGCAGGCCGGTGACTCCAGCGACGGCCGTGACTTCGGCGCCCGGCACGCCGACGCCCTGTTCACGCTGCACGGATCGCTCGAGGCCGGTCAGCGCTACTACGCCGACGTCAAGAACCGCGCCGCCGCGTACGGGCGGGACCCCGACCAGCTGAAGGTCCTGCCCGGCGCGACGTTCGCGCTGGGCGACACCCCGGAAGAGGCGGAGGACAACGCGCGTCACATCCGCGAGCTACAGGTCAGCGGCCCGACGGCGATCGCGTTCTTAGAGCAGGTTTGGGGAACCGATCTGTCCGCCTACGACCCCGACGGGCCCCTGCCGGACGTAGATCCCGTCGAGAATCCCGATATCACCCGCGGACGCGTCCGCCACGGCGATCCGAAAACCGTCGCGGCGACGTGGCGGGCCCGCGCCCAGGCCGACGGCCTGTCGATCCGCCAGCTGATCATCGAGGTGACGAGTCGCCAGCAGTTCGTCGGGACACCGGCGCAGGTGGCCGACGAAATCGATCGTCACGTGCAGTTGGATGCCTGCGACGGCTTCATCCTGGTGCCCCATCTGACACCACGCGGCCTCGATGAATTCGTCGACAAGGTGGTGCCGCTGTTGCAGGAACGCGGTAGCTTCCGCACCGCATACCGCGGCGCGACGCTGCGCGAACATCTGGGCCTGCTGCCGGTGTCGGGCTGGTCGGGGGGTCGGCCCGGCGTCGCGGTCGGCGGCTGACGACCCGCGCTTCAAAAGCCTTTCAAGATGCGTTCACCGGGATCGACGCTACGGTTGCCCTAACGGGCCCAGTCAGGTGGACGGAGATTGCGATGTACGACGCGCACGCGCCGCGGATCCCACCGGCATTGGCCGCGCCGAGCCTGAACCGGGGGGTCGGCTTCACTCATGAACAGCGGCGGCAGCTGGGGCTGACCGGACGACTTCCGTCGGCGGTGCTGACGCTCGACGAACAGGCGGACCGGGTGTGGCGCCAATTGCAAAGCCTGGCAACGGATCTGGGCCGCAACCTGTTATTGGAGCAGTTGCACTACCGCCACGAACTGCTCTACTACAAGGTGTTGGAAGACCATCTGCCCGAGCTGATGCCGGTGGTCTACACGCCCACCGTCGGCGAGGCCATTCAACGGTTTTCCGACGAGTACCGCGGACAGCGCGGCCTTTTTCTGAGCATCGACGAGCCCGACGACATCGAGGCGGCGTTCGAAACCTTCGCGCTGGAGCCCGACGACGTTGACCTGATCGTGTGCACCGACGCCGAAGCCATCCTGGGCATCGGTGACTGGGGCGTGGGCGGCATCCAGATCGCGGTGGGCAAGTTGGCGCTCTACACCGCCGGCGCTGGCATCGACCCACGCCGCTGCATCGCGGTCTCCCTCGATGTCGGCACCAACAACGAACAGCTGCTGCAGGATCCGTTCTATCTGGGCAATCGGCACGCCCGGCGCCGCGGCGAGGAGTACGACGAGTTCGTCAACCGCTACATCGAAGTCGCGCACCGGCTGTTCCCGAGGGCGATCCTGCATTTCGAGGACTTCGGGCCACTGAACGCGCGACGGATCCTGCACGACTACGGCGAGAAGTACTGCGTGTTCAACGACGACATCCAGGGAACCGGCGCGGTGGTCGTGGCGGCCGTGTACGGCGGCTGCCATCTCACCGGGGTGCCGCTCCGCGACCAGCGGGTGATCGTCTTCGGGGCCGGAACCGCCGGGGTCGGGGTGGCCGATCAGATTCGCGACGCCATGGTGGCCGACGGCGCCTCCCTCGCGCAGGCCACGGCCCAGATCTGGCCGATCGACAGGCAGGGACTGCTGTTCGACGACATGGACGATCTGCGGGATTTCCAAGTGCCGTATGCGAAGAACCGCGCCGCGCTCGGTGTGGACCCCGGCACGCGGGTGGGCTTGGTGGACGCCATCAAGCTCGCCTCCCCCACCATCCTGCTCGGTTCCTCGACCGTGTTCGGCGCCTTCACCGAGAAGGTCGTGCAGGCCATGACCGCGTCCTGCGAGCGCCCGATGATCTTCCCGCTGTCCAACCCGACCTCGCGGATGGAAGCCATGCCGGCCGACGTGCTGCAGTGGTCCGACGGCAAGGCGCTGATCACCACCGGCACCCCCGTCGCGCCGGTCGAATACGACGGCACCACCTACACGATCGGGCAGGCCAACAACGTGTTGGTGTTCCCGGGAATCGGGCTGGGCATCATCGTCGCGGGAGCCCGGCTACTGACCAAGGGCATGCTGCAGGCCGCCGCGAAAGCCATTGTGCAACAGGCGAGCCCGTCAAGCCCGGGGGACTCGCTGCTGCCGGACGTCAAGGACTTGCGCGCCATCTCGACGGCGGTCGCCGAAGCCGTCTATCACGCCGCCGTCGCCGACCAGGTGGCGACGCGGACGCACGCCGACCCGCGGCGGGCGGTCCTCGACGCGGTGTGGACCCCGGCGTACGACTAGCGATCGTGACCAAGAACCCCACAAGTTCTCCCAATGGGTTGTGTGACACCTAAATTCACTGTGAAGCGCGCGCCCCCGCGCGGTGCCTACCCAGAGGAGATGTCGATGACCGCGGACCACGCCGACCAGAAAGTCGCCGTCATCACCGGCGCCTCGCAGGGCATGGGCGCCGCCCTGGTGCGGGCCTACCGCGAACTCGGCTACACGGTGGTGGCCAACTCGCGCTCGATCGCGCCCGACGATGACCCCGGCGTGGCGGCCGTCGCCGGTGACGTCGCCGACCCGGCGACCGCCGACCGCATCGTGGCGACGGCGGTGGAGCGGTTCGGCCGGGTGGACACGCTGATCAACAACGCGGGCGTGTTCGTCCCGAAGCCGTTCACCGAGTACACGGTGGCGGACTACGAATTCGTGACCGGGGTGAACCTCACCGGCTTTTTCCACATCACGCAGCGCGTCATCGCGCGGCTGCTGACGCAGGGCGAGGGCGGGCACGTCGTCAACATGACAACGTCGCTGCTCGACCAGCCCAACTCCGCGGTTGCGGCGGGACTGACCGCCCTCACCAAGGGCGGCCTGGCGGCGGTGACCAAGTCGCTGGCCATCGAATACGCGCGCAGCGGGATCCGAGTCAACGCCATCTCCCCGGGCAATATCGCCACCCCGATGCATGCCAACGACGACACGACGGCGCTGGCCGCCATGCATCCGCTCGGCCGGATGGGCGCCATCGCCGACATCGTCGCGGGCATTCGGTACTTGGAGGCCGCCACCTTTGTGACCGGCGAGACACTGCACATCGACGGCGGCCAGAGCGCCGGACACTGAGTCTGAGCCTTGCTCCCCCGCCTGGACTCGAACCAGGAACCTATCGGTTAACAGCCGAACGCTCTGCCAATTGAGCTACAGGGGATCAACACGATCGCGGGACGACTCTAGCGTACTGGCATAACCGCACCCAACTGGACAGGGACCGAACGGACCGCCCGTCTGGCGGTCGTCCGGGACGGATCGGGCGCGCACGCACCGGGCCGCGTGAGGCAGGATGGAACGGTCGAGAGTCGGGAGGAACGCTTTTGATCCGGTATGTCGTGGTGCTGGGACTGGGTTACGTGCTGGGCTCCAAGGCCGGGCGCCGCCGCTACGAGCAGATCGTCGGCACTTATCGCGCCCTGACCAGCAGTCCCGTGGCCAAGTCGATGATCGAAGGGGGCCGCCGCAAGGTCGCGAACCGCATCTCCCCGGACACCGGCTTCGTGACCGTCGCCGAGATCGACGACCAGACGGCGATCATGGAGCGCGACGCCGAACGGGCGGCCGACGAGGCCCTCACATCGTCAGATCGTCGCCGCTAGCCTGCTCCAGCAGGCTGCGCCGGTAGGCCTCCATCGCGACCAGGTCGCCGAATAGCGCGTGGTACTCGTCGCCCTGCTCGATCGGCGACATGCGCTGCAGCTTGGACTTCACCTCGGCGATCTGCCGGCCCATCCAGACCTCCTGCAGCCGGGCCAGCACGCCGGCAATGTAGCGCGGCAGTTTTTCGTCGTCCACCTGGACGGCCTCCACACCCAGCTCGCTGATCAACCCCGCGGTCAGGTCCGACCCGGCCCGCTGGCGCACCGCATCGATCCACTGCCCCCCGGTGACGCCGCTCGAAGTCCCGCCGGCGGCCTCGATGGCCGCGCGCACGGCGGCGTAGCCGGGATGGGTGAAGCTCTCGACCGTCAGCGTGTCGAATACCGGGCCGGCCAGCGCGGGGTACTGCAACGCCGACTTGAGCGCCTCGCGTTGCGGCCACAGGATCGGATCCCGGGGGTCCGGGCGCGTGGCGGCGGGCCGGGCCGCAGGGGTCGCGGCCGCGGCACGGGATTGCTGCGCGGGGCGGCGCGGGGCGCCCGGGGCGGAGCCCCGCGC
>NZ_LZJW01000146.1 GCF_001667885.1 Mycobacterium scrofulaceum
TCCCACAGCGTCAGGCCGTGGTTGAGGATTTCGAGGTCGGGGTGGCTGCGGAATCGGCTGCCGTCCAACCGGAGCGGGTCGATGTCGGCCATCAGGTGCCCGCGGTTGCGGTAGGCCGCGATCAACTCCATCACCCGGGCGTTCTTGTCGACGATCGAGTCCGGGTTGTCGATGCTCCACCGCACCGGCACGTATGGGTTACCCAGCTCGCGGAAGATGTCGTCCCAGAACGCGTCCGACAGCAGCATCTCGTGGATGGCGCGCAGGAAGTCGCCGGATTCGGCGCCCTGGATGATCCGGTGGTCGTAGGTGGAGGTCAGCGTGATCAGCTTGCCGATGCCCAACTCGGCGATGCGTTCCTCGCTGGCGCCCTGGAACTCGGCGGGGTACTCCATGGCGCCGACCCCGATGATCGCGCCCTGGCCGGCCATCAGCCGCGGGACCGAGTGCACCGTGCCGATGGTGCCGGGGTTGGTCAGCGAAATCGTCACGCCCGCAAAGTCTTCGGCGGTCAGCTTGCCGTCGCGGGCCCGCCTGACGATGTCCTCGTAGGCGGTGACGAATTGTGCGAATCGCATGGTTTCGCAGCCCTTGATGCCGGCCACCACCAGGGAGCGCTTGCCGTCCTTGCCCTGCAGGTCGATGGCGAGGCCGAGGTTGGTGTGCGCCGGGGTGACCGCGGTGGGTTTGCCGTCGATCTCGGCGTAGTGCCGGTTCATGTTCGGGAACTGCTTAATCGCCTGCACCAGGGCGTAGCCGAGCAGGTGGGTGAAGGAGATCTTGCCGCCCCGGGTGCGCTTGAGCTGGTTGTTGATGACGATGCGGTTGTCGATGAGCAGCTTGGCCGGAACGGCGCGGACGCTGGTGGCGGTCGGCACGTCCAGCGATGCGGACATGTTCTTGACGACGGCGGCCGCGACGCCGCGCAGCGGCTGCAGCTCGTCGC
>NZ_LZJW01000147.1 GCF_001667885.1 Mycobacterium scrofulaceum
CCGGCGACGCAGACGATCAGCACCACCAGCGCGGTGTGCGGCGGTGCTGCCAGCGCGGCCTCCCCGGTCGGGCTGGCCCCCGCGCCGCCCCCGGTTGCGCAGGTTCCCCCGGTCGCGCAGGTTCCGGCTGCCGCGCCCGTCGCGCAGGTTCCGGCAACCGCGCCCGTCGCGCAGGCGCCGGCTACTCCGCCGTTCGGGCAGGCGCCCGCCGTGGCTCCGCTGCGGCAGACGTCGGCGACCGCTCCGACGGGCCTGCCGGTACAGGCGCCCCTGCCCAGCCGCCAGCCCACGCCAAACCTGTTGGCGCTGGTTCCCGGCCTGCCGCCATTGCCCAATTTCTCGTTTCTGCAGCACTAGGGCGGCGCCGCGGCTGCCGTGGAGCCGACTGAGCGGATCGGCGGCCGGACTCGTATTGTGAGGCCATGCTGATTGCGGGGGTGCTGTGCATGTGCGCGGCGGTGGCTTCGGCCGGGTTCGGAACGTGGTCGCTGGCGCGCGGCCAGGACGTCGATCCGACCGCGTTGGCGCTGCGGTCGATCGCCCCGGCGCAACTGGCGGCGGCGATCATGCTGGCGGCCGGCGGGGTGGTCGCGCTGGCAGCACCGCCGCACACCGCGCTGGTGGTGCTGATCGTCTGCGTCGCCGGCGCCTTCGGAACGCTGGCCGCTGGGTCGTGGCAGAGCGCGCGCTTCGCGCTGCAGCGGCAAGCAGCGGCTCCGGCCTGCACCGGTACTTGCGCCGGCTGCACGCAGTCCTGCCACTGAGCTGGCGCGGGGTAAGCCCCCGGTGTGGGGGAGGGCGCTAATTGCGGCTGAGGTCGATCGGATGGGTCGCCAGCAACGACAGCGGCAGCGGCTGGCGGCGCAGCACCTGCCCCCACAAGTCCGATCTCGCCCCGACAAGAACGTCAGATGGCAACGCCGACAAGACAATCCAGTCGTCCCGTTCGATCTCGCCTTCCAGCTGACCGATCGTCCAACCGGAGTAGCCGGCGAAGATCCGCACCCCCTCCACGACGGGCGCGATCGTGTCGGGGTCGGCATCGAGATCGACCATTACGACCCGGCCGGCGACGTGCCGCAGCCCGGCCACGCCCTGGGGGTCGGCGCCCACCCTCAGCGTCGCCAGGCATAGGGCCGCATCACGCTTCACCGGGCCGCCGATGAACATCGTCTTCGGCTTGGCCGCCAATTTGGTCCACTGCGGCAGCACGTTGTACACCGCCGTTTCGCTGGCGCGATTGAGGACGACCCCCAAGGTTCCGCCGTCGTTGTGCTCGACGATGTAGATGACGCTGCGCCGGAACGTCGGCTCGAAAAGATCGGTGTTGGCAAGCAACAACGTACCCGCGCGTACCCGCTGCGCGGCCGGCGCGACATAGTCCTCTGGATCCTCGGGCGGCGGCACCACACCATCATCGCATCCAGCACTTGCCGCCCGGGGGAATCAAGCGCGGGACGCAAATATTTGTACTGTTGGTAAGTCGGCAAGGGCCGTGACGAGCTTGCTAGCCCCAATCGTGGAAGTCGGTTTTGTGATCCAATCCCGGATGCACTCAAGCGCACCCGTCGAAATCTGGCGGTCGGTGCGCAGTTTGCCGGACTTCTGGCGGCTGCTGCAGGTGCGCATGGCGAGTCAATTCGGTGACGGGCTGTTCCAGGCGGGCCTGGCTGGAGCGTTGTTGTTCAATCCAGACCGCGCCGCCGATCCGATGGCCATCGCGCGGGCGTTCACCGTGCTGTTCCTGCCTTATTCGCTGCTGGGTCCCTTCGCCGGCGCGCTGATGGACCGTTGGGACCGCCGGCTGGTGATCGTCGGCGCCAACGCCGGACGCCTCGTCCTGATCGCCGCAATCGGCACAATCCTGGCGGTCAGAGCCGGCGACCTGCCGCTGCTGCTGGGCGCGCTGTTCGCCAACGGCTTGGCCCGATTCGTCGGCTCCGGGCTGTCGGCGTCATTGCCGCACGTGGTCCCGCGCGAACAGGTCGTGACGATGAATGCCGTGGCCAACGCGTCAGGCGCCATCGCCGCTTTCTTCGGCGCCAACTTCATGCTGCTGCCCCGATTCGTGTTCGGCGCCGGGGACAGGGGCGCCTCGGCGATCATCTTCCTTACCGGTGTCCCCGTGGCGACCGCCTTGCTGCTGACCTTGCGATTCGGCTCCCGCGTGCTGGGCCCGGACGACACCAAGCGGGCAATCCACGGACCGGTTTTCTACGCCGTGATCACTGGCTGGTTGCACGGGGCACGCACGGTAGCGCAGCGGCCCACGGTCGCGGCCACCCTGTCCGGCTTGGCCGCCCACCGCATGGTGATCGGCATCAATTCGCTGTTGGTTCTGCTGCTGGTCCATCACATGCGAGACCCGCAGGCCGGGGGATTGGGCACCGCTCTGGTGTTTTTCGGTGCCGCCGGCCTCGGGGCGTTCCTGGCCAACCTGCTGACGCCGCCGGCGGTTCGGCGCTGGGGTCGTTATGCCACGGTGAACGGTGCGCTCGCGGCCTCGGCGCTCATCGAGGTTGCCGGCGCGGGGTTGCTGCTGCCGGTGATGGCGGTGTGCGGCTTCTTCCTCGGCGTGACCGGACAGATGGTCAAGCTGTGCGCCGACTCTGCGATGCAGATGGACGTCGATGACGCCCTGCGCGGACACGTCTTCGCGGTGCAGGATGCGCTGTTCTGGGTCGCGTTCATCGCCTCCATCACGGTGGCGGCGGCGCTGATTCCCGTCGACGGGCACGCACCCGCCTTCGCCCTCTTCGGCTCCGGGCTCTACGTGGCAGGCCTGGCCATGCATAGTTTCCTCGGCCGGCGCGCCGATCAGGCGAATAATCGTTCCCCGGCCGGGGCGACCGACGAGCGGAGGCAATGATGGCGGGTCCCGAATCGATCGTGGCTGACCTTCGTGCCGAGAGCGACGACCTTGACGCCTTGGTCGCGCCGCTGCCGGCCGAACGCTGGGCCGACCCGACGCCGGCGGCGGGCTGGTCCATCGCCCACCAGATCGGCCATCTGTTGTGGACGGACCGGGTCGCGCTGACGTCGGTCACCGACGAGGCCGGGTTCGCCGAAGCGCTCAAGGCCGCGGCAGCCGACCCGGCCGGCTTCGTCGACGCGGGTGCCGAGGAATTGGCCCTTATCCCGCCGGCCGAACTGCTCGCCGACTGGCGGGCCACCCGCGGCCGGTTGCACGAGCAGCTCCTGATGGTGCCCGCCGGGCGCAAACTTCCCTGGTTCGGGCCGCCGATGAGTGCGGCCTCGATGGCTACCGCGCGGCTGATGGAGACGTGGGCGCACGGGCTGGACGTTGCCGATGCGTTCGGGGTCAAACGGCCCGCCACCGACCGGCTGCGGTCGATTGCTCACCTGGGAGTGCGCACCCGCGACTACGCCTTCTCCGTCAACAACCTGCCAGCCCCGGCCGAGCCGTTCCTGGTCGAGCTGCGCGGACCCGGCGGCGACACCTGGACCTGGGGACCGTCTGACGCGACGCAGCGGGTCACCGGTTCTGCCGAAGATTTCTGCTACTTGGTCACGCAGCGCCGCCCGCTCGGCGCCCTCGACATCACCGCGGACGGTCCCGACGCGCAGCGTTGGCTGGAGATCGCACAAGCCTTCGCGGGTCCGCCCGGCGCCGGTCGATGAGCGCGCGGGCGCGCGAAGAGAGCCGGCGCCCATCCCACCCACGCGCCGGTCGATGAGCGCGCGGGCGCGCGACGAGAGCCGGCGCCCGTCCGACCCAAGCGCCGGTCGATGAGCGCGCGGGTGCGATTTAGTGCAGCGGGCCGCCGTAACTCGCGCGGTTCTCGGCCTCGGCCTCTTCGCGCAGCGCCGAGATCGCGAGATTCAGCCGGTCGGCGAGCTCCCCGTGGGCGTATCCGGTCATCACGCCGGGGTGCAGAGTCAGCTTGAGCAGCCGGCCGTCAGCATTGGCCACCGCGTAGATATCACCGAGATCGACGCTGTACGTGACGGCCTCGGCCTGCGCAACGAGGGCTTCCCACTTGTCGGCCGCCTCACTCAATTCCCGAAGAACTGATTCGACGAGGTCCTTGTCGCTGAGATTCGCGCGACCGCCCGAATCCGACACGATCACAGTATGTCGACCCCTCCAACCAGCGTCAATTCAAAACTGCGAGGTCGCCGAGGCACGTCAACGGGCGGTGTTATGCGCCCGGTTGCTGGGCGGCGAGCTTCTGATACCAGGCGAGGTGATAGTTCGCCGAAACCGAGTCTCCGCTCGCGATGCCTTCCGTTGCTGCCATCAACAGACACTTGAGCAACAGGGCGGGGTTCACGGCCGGGTATTGAATCATCAGCTGGTAGCGCGCCGTATCGAGGTGCACCCGCAGCACGTCGACCTCCTGATCGATGATGACCGCCTCCGCGGCAGCGGCGTCCGCCAGCCTTTGCACGATGCGGGGGAGTCCGTCGAACCGGCGCGTGGTCTGGCTCAGCACATTGCGCAAGTCCTCGATGGCGGGCAGTTCGCGCGCTTCCAACGACGATCTCGTGGTGCTGAAGTCCGCCGAGCGGCGCAGCGAATCACCGGGAGCGTAGGTCACCACGCGCGCGGCGTCGCCGACCAACGCGGAGACCCGGCCGGTGCGACGTTCGGGCTCCAATAGCCGCACACCCGCCGGAAGGTTGATCCCCGCCGGTATCCAGCCATGGGCCAAATCGGTTACCAACACCGTCGTGCCGTCCGGTAGGTCGCCCACCGCCCAATTCAGCCGCGGCTCCTGGCGGACCACGAACTCGAGGAGGCGATTCAGCCTGTCGATATCGAAACCCGTTGCAGTAGAGCTTTTTTCGGGAACCCGGCCGGGAGCCGCCTGCGTGGGCCGGGGTTCATCGTGCGCGACCACGGGCTCCTCTTCGACCGCGTGGTGGCGACCACTGTCCGCCACCTCCTCGCCGACCGGTTCGGGTTCGGTGATCGCGGGAATGACCTGCGTCTCCTCGATCGAGGCCGCCGCAGCGGCGGGTTCCGGCTCCCGGGCCGGCAATACCTCGTCCGGCGCCCGTCCCGGTCCTTCCACCTCCACGTGGTGTCGACCGTCGGCTGCGGGCTCCCATTCCGCCGCCGACGTGGCTGCGGCGGGCTGGTCCAGGACGGGCTCGCTGAACGCGGGAATGACCTGCGTCTCCTCCGTCGAGCCGGGCGCTGCTTCGTCCTCAAAACGCTGGCTGCCCGGCTCGTCGAGGGATGGTAGGGGCTCCCAGTCTGCCGCGGGCGTGCGCTCGACCGGCTGATCGACGACCGGCTCGACTTCGGTGATCGCGGGAATGATCTGCGTCTCCTCGATCGCAGTCACCGCGGCGTCGGTGACCGGGGCCCACTCCGGCTCACCCTGGTCCGTTGCCGGCTCCTGGGCCTCCACCAGCTGGCGCCCGTCGGCACTGTCGGGCGGCGATTCGACGACGTGTTCCACCCCAGCCAGGCTCGGGATGACCTGCGTCTCCTCCGTATCCGGCGCTTCTGGGGCGGCGGTGACCTCCGCAGCAACCTCCGGTGCGGGCGTTTCATAGTGCGGTCCGTCGGGGTGCGGCACCGTGGGAGCGGGCTTGTGGACCCGCCAGCGCGGCGTACGCGTCGTCCTGGTGGGCGCTTCGGAGGGTCTGGCGCCGCTGAACGCAGGAATGATCCGGGTCTGCTCCATGTCCGCTGACGGCGGTTGGGCGGGCTGCCTGCGGGGAGATCCGGCGCTCACGCCGCTCTTCGCGGCATGCAGCTGGCGCATCGTCGACTCGACTCGCCGCACGGCGCGGCCCCGCGCTTCGTCAATGACGCGAGCTTCTTCCGCCTGGCGGGGCAGATCAGCCAAGCCGGCGCGCTTGATGATCTTGAGCTGCTCGTTCGCGCCATCGGCGATACGTTGCAGGTCGGCTTTGAGATACTCTGCGACCGAGGCATTTTCGGCGGTAATCGTCGACAGCTCCGCAGGCCAAAGCCCACCGATCACCCACGGGGTGCAATCGATGGGAGAGCTGAAAGCCGGCATCGCCAGTGATTCCCGGGTAGCTCTCCGGAGGCGCTGACGCGCTGTCATCCGACCGAAGATCGCCACCGGTTAAGCGTACCGGTGTCTGACGAATCGCTTATTCGGTGAGTGAATTGTGCAGGTGTGACGGCCTGGGTAGCGTGAGGACATGGCTGAATCTGCGCTGCAGCAGCAACTCGATGAAGTGCGTGCCTTGCTCGCCCGCGCACGAGAGTTGTTCGGCCCCAACCCCGTAGAGCCGCCCACCGATATCGCTCCAGATCCCGAGGCGGCCAAGACGTGGCTGCTGTAGGGCCTCTGAGTCCGCTAGATCGCCCTGTTGCGGCGACGCAGCTTGTGTGCCAGTAGCTTCTCGATCGCCGCGTCGAGGTCTCGCGGGGTCGGAACCTCGGCTGACGGCGTGTGTCCGGCCGCCACGATTTCGTCGCGGATCTCCAGCAACGCCTTGAGGCACGAGACGTCGGCGGTCAGCAGAATGCCCCGTGCCAGCGTCTCGGCGTCGGTCTCCATCGCCTCTTCGCTCAGCGCAACGCTGTGCATGTAGCCGCCGCGGCAGGAGCGGACGAGGATGTGCCCACTCGGATGAACGGTGTCAAAAGCGGGATTCGCGTCCGTCATCGACCGCGGTCAGCGATGCCGCCGAAGTTGCGGGCCGCATCGTGCTCGTGCTGTTCCCACATCGTCGCCGATGCCGTCAGTTTGTCCGCCAGCTCGGCGTGGTCCGCGGCTTGTTGCTCGTAACACTGGCGCCTGAGCTCGAGCAGTTCCCGTCCGGCGTCACGCAGTTCACCGAAGATCGGCCCGAGCGAATCCAGGCTCTCCTGGATCGCCTCGTGCGACGAAGGAACCGTCCGCAGGTAGTCCGAGGTCTCCTGGTGGCGTGCAGCGGCTTGACGCAAGTGCGCGGGCACCACGTGGATCGAATCAGCCATCCGCTGCCTCCTGTTCACGGCCGCCGGCCAGACCGGCGAGATCATTATTGTCAGGTGGCCGACGAGGTCGCCGGCCGCGTAGGTGTCGGTGTATCGGGTCTCGTCGGCGGGGTCACGGCTGCGGCCGGTGCCGGCGGATGCTCCCAGCCTAGAAAGCTTGGCCCGGTCACGGTGGCGATGTCTTGAATTTGGCCATCGAGAAGGGCCTTGCCCGGACCGAGGGCGAGCGCGTGGCGGTCGACGAAGATCCCGATGTCCGCCGGGCTCACCTGCGCCGGCTCGATCGGGCTGGTGACGGCGGAGCCGGGCGGCGGGATCGTTATTCCCTGCTGTTGGAACGCATCTGGGATCGCCGCTCCGCTCACTGCGGCTTTGATCGCCGCCGCGAATTGGGGGTTGGCGGCCGTCACCGTCTCGCCGTCGGGCAGGCTCACCGTGGTGGGACCGGCCGGCGCCGACGCGTCCTCGGGTGCGGCCGCATCCCGACCGTCATCTTCGTCTTCGTCGCCCGGCTGATCCGACTTGGGATCCGTGTTCGGATCCGGCTGCTCGGCGGAGTCCAGCACGTCCTCGTCATCGAGGCCTCCCGGCCCCGGATCGGTCCTGTCCTCGCCGCCGATGCCGGGAAGTGGCAACCCGCTCGGTGTCGAGCCGAAACTCGGTAGCCCCGGAGAGAAGCTGGGCATCGTCGGCAGCGCAGGAGCCATGGGCGAAGCCGGAGCGGTCGCAGCCTCCGACGCGCCCATACCCGATAGGTCATCGGTCGGCAGACCGGGGTCGTCGGCCAGCAACGAATCCAGCAGCGGATCCCAATCCGAGTCCTCGGACGGCACTGCCGTTTCCGCGTCGGTGCCAACCGCGCGGGCCGAGGTGCGCTCGTCGGGACTCTTGGATGCGTCGTACAGTGACGTCCATGCGGCCATGAGTGCCGACTTCGACGTGTCGTCGAGGCGCGCGTTGAGGACCACGGTGCGAATGTCCCGGAGCTTGCCGATCAGGAAGCGCTGAAAGTCGCGGGCTCCGGCCGGGGTGTCGAGGTCCGACCGCGTTCGGACCGCCGCTTCGGTGTCTTGCTGCAACCTGGTCAGCGCCTGGCTGCCTTCGACCGCATTGAGATGGGCGTTCAGGATGGCCGTGATCACTTGCATGTCCAGCTGAGAGCTCGCCGAATTCTGGTGGGCGAGGGCAGCTTCGGCGTGAGCGATGGCTTCCGCCGCCTCGCCCCGTTCTCGATCCGGTGGAGCCGCGAGTTGTTGACGGATCTTGCCCGCGATCGCCTGGAGTTGCTCGGGGCGTGTCGTCGGGGTGATCACGGCAGCCAGCTCGCTGGGCGACAGGCCCGCCTGCCACGCGTTCGGATCACCGGTGCGGTCTCGGACGTCTTTCACCGCGGCAAGAAGCTCCTCGTGCGCCGACATCGGCTAGGCGACCGCCGTCGCAGCCGCGCCGATTCCGTGCGGGATGCGTTGCGATCTCTCCATGCTCGACGACCGTACCCAGGCGTGTCGTCCTCGACAATTCACCCTGCCGCGGGGTTGTGGATGGCATAGCGAGCGCTCCTTGCTAACCGCTGTCAGCGGTGTACTGGTCCCGAAGTGATTCCAGCACAGCCTTTTTCGCTCGGCTGAGTTCGCGGGCATCCTCGACGACGGAGGTGATCTCGCGTTGTTTGGCCAGCAGGAAACGCTGGAACTCGCGAGCGCCCATGGGTGTATCGACTGCGAGGTTCGCCTGGTGCACGGTGGCGTGGTCGAGTTGCTCGGCGATGGCATCCAGTCGTCGGGCGCCTTCGCGCATCGCGGCATGCGCGCTCGAGAGCACGTCCGCCAGCACCCGGTCGGCGTCGGCTACCGTGCCGTGCCGGCCGGCGAGCGCCGACTGCCGCGCCTGTATAGCGGCCACCGAAGGTCCGCCTTGTTCCGTCATCGGCTCACCCTGTTCGTCATAGCGGTCGGCGAATAGCGACGTTGGGACCAAGCGGGCTGATCCGCACCGAGGCACCCGAGTAGGGTGCTTCGACTACCAGATTGTTGCCGATGGCCAGCTGTACGTGTCCGGCGTGCGGGAAGACGAGGTCACCCGGCCGGACCTGCGAGCGAGGCACCGGGATCCCGTCGTTGATCTGTTGATAAGTGGTGCGGTCCAAGTGAATTCCCGCCTGTGCATAGCTCCACTGGACCAGCCCCGAGCAATCGAACTGGTCGGGCCCCGTGGCGCCCCACACATAAGGACGACCCAGGCGCGACAGCGCGGCGCGCACCGCGATGGCGGCCCGGCCGGTCAAACCCGCTCCGCCGGCGCGGCGGCGCCACAGTTGGTAGCGCACGGCCCGCATTTCGGCGAGGCGTCGGCGGGCCCGAAGTCGGGCCGATACGACGTGGGCGTGCTGCGCGCGTAATCGCGCCGCACGGCGACGCATCGCTTCGCGCTGGGCCATCGGGGTCGCCGGAATAGAGGCGGGCTCGGCGCGGGCCGCGTCGAGGACGTTTCCGGTCAGCTCGCGAGCCTGGACACGGTCCCGGTCGGCGCCGGCGATCACGCCCGCCACGGCGGCGTCCGTGGCCGCGGCTGCCGCGAGCCGTTGCCGACTGTGCTCCGCGGCGAGCCGGTAACCACCGCGCGCCAACCCTTCGCTCGGCCCGGCCGCGCGCCGCAACACGTTGCGGTAGTGCGCGGTGCCCGCATCGAGCGACGGCTGCTGCATGGCGCCGGCGAACATGTCATGAGCGCGGCTCAACAACTCGATTTCGCTTTGGTTCACTGCGCCCCCTGCCCGTGTTCGCCCGACTCGACGGCGTCGACGAAGGCGCGCACGCGGGGGAGCGCCCCCGGTGGGATAACCCCCCGGTTACGGATGTCCCACATCTCGTCGACGTCGACACCGACCAGCGTGGCGATGATGGCCTCGGGCAACGCCGACTGCGCGCACGCCCTGTCGAACCGGGCGCTCAGACTGGTCGGCATCCGCTTCAGCAGGGCGGTCCGCGTCGCCTCGAGGGCTTGCAGGTGCTCCATCAGCCGGCCCGTGGAGTCCGCGCCCGCATTGACCGCGACCCGCCAGGAGCCGGCGGCCAGCATCTCTGCCTTCACGCACTGAGCGATCACAGACAGAATATACGTCTCATATTCGTTTGATGTTGTCGCCGGGAGACGATCGATGACCGATTTGAGCGCTTCGAGCTGAGCTTCGGCATATCCTTCCAGCACTTCTGTGTCGCTGTGACGGTCCACGACGACGGGTCCACTGCGCCGGGCGGGGACGGCAGAGGGGGGCTGGGCGGCCATCAACCGGGCCAGTTCCGCCTCGGGATCGGCCGCCACCAGCAGCCGAGAATAGGTGCCCGGCGGCAAGCCGAGCCCGTTCTCGACCTTCTGAACTGTACTTTTGTGCGGTTTGCGGGCGCCACGTTCCAGGAAGCTGAGGCCCATGATGCTGACACCCGTCGCTGCGGCGAGGTCGGCTAGGGACCAGTCACGTGACTCTCGCAACGCACGGATAGCCGCGCCGGCCGATTCACGGCTCACCGCACGCTCCGGCCATAGGCCGGATACTACACAGCGGGCACCGTATCGCTATGTATATACGTTGTTGTCTCGTTTCTCTTGCGTGAGCGCCCCTTATCTGTATACGCTTTTGTCTACGTTTCACGCTCGACAAGGAGACCGACATGGGACACCCCTGCGCTGCCAACCCGGAACTGTGGTTCGGCTATCCCGACGACGATGGTGGCGACGGCGCGGCGAAGGCCCGCGCGTACGAGCGGTCGGCCGTCGAGGCGCGCATCCAGTGCCTGCGCCGCTGCCCGTTGGCGCAGCAGCGCCGGTGCGCCCAACACGCCATCGCGCACCGCGAGGAGTACGGCGTCTGGGCCGGGGTCAAACTCCCCGGGGGCCAGTACCGCAAGCGCGAACAGTTGGCCCAGGCCCACGATGTCCTGCGGCGCATCGCGTCCGGAGAGATCAACTCCCGACAGCTGCCGGAGAACGCGGCTCTGCTCGCCAATCACGAGCACGAGTCGGTTGCGGTGGCCGCGGTGGTGCTGCATCTGCACATCGCCAAGGTGGGGCCTCGCTCGGCCGCCTGAAGTTCCGTCCTGCTCAGGCGCCGTTTGCTGGCGTGGCCAACGGGGTAGAGCTTCGGCACGACCGAGTCCGTCGACCCGAAGGCGGGATCCATGACGTTCGACCTGACCCCGACGGCAGCGCAGCACGACCTGGCCCGGCGGGCTCACGAGTTCGCCGAAGAAGTAATCCGACCCGTGGCGCTCCACTACGACCAACGGCAAGAGTTTCCGTGGCCGGTGTTGGAAGAGGCAGCGCAGCGCGGCTTCTACAGCCCGCTGTTCTACCGCGATCTGATCGGAGACCCGACCGGTCTGTCGTTGCCGATGTTCATGGAGGAACTGTTCTGGGGCTGCGCCGGGATCGGGCTGGCGATCGTGATGCCGGCGTTGGCGCTTTCGGCAATCGGGCAGGCGGCATCCCCGGAACAAATGCTGGAGTGGGCGCCCGAATGCTTCGGAACCCCAGGCGATCTCAAGCTCGCGGCGCTGGCGATCTCGGAGCCCGAGGGCGGCAGCGATGTGCGGAATCTGCGCACCCGCGCGCGCCGCGACGGTGACGACTGGATCATCGACGGACACAAGATGTGGATCGGCAACGGCGGAATCGCCGACGTCCACGTGGTCAACGCCGTCGTCGACGAGGAGCTCGGCCATCGCGGTCAGGCGCTGTTCGTGGTGCCCGGTGGCACGCCCGGGCTCAAGCTGGTTCGCAAGCTGGACAAACTGGGCTGCCGTGCGTCCCACACCGCCGAGTTGCTGTTCGAGGGCGTCCGCGTCCCCGGCGCCAATCTCCTTGGCGGAGAAGAGAAGTTGGAGCACAAACTCGCCAAGGCTCGCGAGGTCGTGGCGGGCGGCAAGCGGTCGGGCTCGGCCACTCTCGGCACCTTCGAACAGACCCGGCCGATGGTCGCCGCGCAGGCCATCGGCATCGCGCGCGCCGCGCTGGAATACGCGACGGCGTACGCCACCGAGCGCGAGGCATTCGGCGCGCCGATCATCGACAACCAGGGCATCGCCTTTCCGCTGGCGGAGCTGGCCACCCAGATCGATGCGGCGCGGTTGCTGACCTGGCGGGCGTCGTGGATGGCGGCCAACAACGTGCCCTTCGAACGCGGGGAAGGGTCGATGTCGAAAATGGCCGCCAGTGAGGTGGCCGTCAAGGCCACCGAACGCGCGATTCAGACCATGGGTGGCTGGGGCTACATCACCGATCACCCGGTGGAGAAGTGGTACCGGGATGCCAAGCTGTACACCATCTTTGAGGGCACCAGCGAGATCCAGCGGATGGTCATCGCCAATGCGCTGGGAGCCACCGTCGGCACGCCGCCTCTGCACGTGGTGCTTGAACCGTCCGGCGGACCGTTGAACCGCGTCTTCGGTCGAGGCACCCCGCTGCGCTCGCGAGCCGCCGACACCGCGTTGTCGATGCAGGACCGGGTGCCCGAGCCGGTCATGCGGCTGGCCATGCGGGTGCTCCGACCCCCACGTAAGTAACGGACGTGGGTACGGTCGGGGTGGACGATGAGCAATCTTGAGCCGGCGCCGATCGAAGTCGCCTGCGCTGCTGCACCGAGCGCGGGCACCGAGGTGCTGCGTCCCCGCGAGGTTCCGTTGGGCGGGCCCCGGGCGATGCGCGTACGACGCACGCTGCCACAACGCCAGCGCTCGCTGATCGGCGCCTGGTGCTTCATCGACCATTACGGTCCGGCCTCCGCGCGCATGGACGTCCCCCCGCATCCGCACACCGGACTACAAACCGTCAGCTGGTTGTTCAGTGGGGAAGTGGAGCACAACGACAGCGCCGGCGTGCACGCGGCCGTTCGCCCCGGCGAGTTGAATCTCATGACCGCCGGCGCCGGGATCTGCCACTCTGAGGTGTCGGTTCGATCGGGGGCGGCGTTGCACGGTGTCCAGCTCTGGGTGGCGCTGCCCGGTTCGGATCGCGACACCGGTCGCGCCTTCGCCCACTACGCGCCTGCACCGACCTCTTTGCCCGGCGCGACGGTGCGGGTATTCCTCGGAGAACTGGCCGGCAGCCGGTCCCCGGTGCATACCTTCACGCCGTTGCTGGGCGCCCAGGTCGATCTCGACGCCCTGACTCGCCTGGATCTCGATATCGATCCGGCCTTCGAGCACGGTGTGCTCTGCGATTCGGGTGCGGTCCGGGTCGAGGAAGCCGCTCTGACCGTCGCCGAGTTGGCGTACCTGAGGCCCGGCCGCTCGTCGTTGCGACTGCACAACGACGGGGACCGGCCCGCGCGGGTATTGCTGCTCGGCGGGACGCCGTTCACCGAAGAACTGGTCATGTGGTGGAACTTCGTGGGACGAAGCCACGACGACATCGTGGCTTACCGCCAACTCTGGGAGGCCGGCGACGACCGCTTCGGTGCCGTCCACGGCTACCGGGGTTCGCTTACCCGACTGCCCGCCCCGCCGTTGCCGACCACTCGGCTGCGGCCTCGACCGATACCGCAAGGAAAGGAAGGCAACAATGGCCACCGATAAGACCGGGGCAGAGACGACCGTGAACCTCGAGGAGGGCCGGTACACCATCGCCGTGGAAGGCAAACAAGTCGGCCTCGCCGACTTCGCCGATCGCGGCGACCAGCGCGTCTTCTACCACACCGAAATCGACCCGGCGTACGGCGGACGGGGGCTGGCGACGATCCTCGTCGAGGAGGCGCTGAATGAGGCGCGCGGCGAAGGCAAGCGCATCGTCCCGGTGTGCTCGATGATCGGCACCGTGCTCAAGAAGCACCCCGAATTCGATGACATCACCGATGCCGTGACGCCAGACATTCTGCGGTGGGTGCAGTCGTAGCGGTCACCGCGACGCAATGGCGTGGCAGCTCGGCGAATAGCGGTGCAGTCTCGTTTCTGGTCGCGGTCCGCTCGTCAGCCCTCGCCGGACATCGCTTAAGTAAGCCCTTGCTCCTCGCGCCAGCTTGACCAATACTTTTCCGAATCTGCACGGCGCAGCGCGCACAGCTCGTCACATGTGGCTTTCAGTGTCGAAGCGCCCGAGAGAAGCCTTTCGACGGCGCCGAGGTTTTCACGCACCCAGATTGCTTCATCCGGGGCAGGCAAATAGTGAATCAGTCGATCGTTGTCAATATATTGTTTGATCAGCGAAGGCCAGAACCAGTTTTCTGGTTGCGTTAGCTTGGACGGCGCGACCAAGATTTCTATTTGGCCCCGATCGTAGATCAGCGCAAATGTTAATGCGGGTCCAACTAACGTCAAAGAGGCACTCGGTGCGTCCTTCGCGACGTGTGAATCAGCGATCCGGTATTGCGGGTTTAAGTACAGGAAATCGAAGTACTTCAGAAAAAATTCGAAAAGGGCCTTCATCGACGACGCCGCAATCTGATGTCTCGAGTCAACAGGCTCGACACGTTAAGCACGTTACCGAGAACGGCCTAGAGGTCGTCCGGTTTCGGCCAGCCCCACTTCTTCGATGAATTGGACCTGCGTAGCGAGACCAACTCATCAGCTGTGCGGTCAGCGGTGGGCCGATCGGCGAAAAGCTGCTCTACGCGTTTCAAATTTACTGACAGCCAACTGGCTTGATCGGCGGGTGATGCGGCGCCAGTATCGTCGCCGCCCTCAAGGTACTGACGAATCAGGGAAGCCGCGAACCAATTGTCGCCGCCTCCCAGCAATGTGGGCACTGCCGCGAAGTATATCTGTCCACGATCGTTCACGACATCCCACCTGAGCAGCTCGCCGGAAAAGGAAATCGACGCATCGATGTCGGCGAGGCCCCGGGTGGTCGAATCCGTGATCCTATACTCAGGGTTGAGGTACAAGAATCCTGCGTATTGCAGAATGAACTCTAGCAGCGCTTTCATCACGGGCCTCCGGCCTTGGGGGGTACCAGGGTTGAACCGTCGATCGCTTCGTATCCGTGAGCACGTAGATAACTCAGCTCCGCAGCAGTGTAAGTATCGTCGAGAACCTGATCGATTGGCACTGATAGTTTAATCGTATCTCGATTCGCAATTGCAATATCGAGTACATGCTGGTTGGCGGCAAGTCGTTCAACGGGCGTGGCCGCGTTCCATGCATCCCCGATATCGAAGTAGCTGGCGCCACGTTGTTGCGCGAGCTCAATGTAGGAGGGGCCGCCCAACGGATTCTTATACGGCCCAAGGACCGTCTCGCCGCTTCCCGTCAAGTGCTGTTCAGACAGCGCTCGCAACTCCGGCGTCATGTAGTCAAGGGGGTTGTGCAGGGTGAATTCCGGATGGGCTGGATCGATCACCACGGGTGGTGGGTCGTGCGGTGCCACCGGCACATGCGGTTCCGCCGGAGGCCCGGCATCGGGCGGAAGCTCACCTCCGCCACCACCGCCGGGGTGCGTCGGAGCGTGCTCCACGACCGGCGCGGGACCGGAGTGGGTGCCCGGCACCGGTTCTCCGCTCACGCCGGTAGTTGAAGAACCCTGCGAGGTCAGGTCCGCGCTAGCACTTGCCGCGCGCTCCTCCGCACCGGTCAATGCGCGAGGAAAGACATTTTCGCCGGTCACGCCCTCAATCGCTTCGCGAGTGAAAAGTGTCTTGAGTCCCTGCCAGGCCACCTGACCGCCCGCCTTCAGCACATAGCCGCCGCCGACCGCAGTGGAGATAGCACTCCACAACGGCTCAGGGGTGGCTTCCACCTTCCCGGGATCGAGCGTGCGCATGCCGGTCAACTTGCCACCGCTGAAGGCGTAGGACGTGCCCATGGCCTGATCGAAGAATTCGCCCGCGCCGTCCTTGAGCTGGCCGTAGACCTGCACGGGCTGGCCATCCACGGTGTGGGTGAATATAAAACGCCCGTCGGGACCGACCGTTATGGATGCGGGTTCGACGTCCTTGTAGTCAGGGATCTTGCCCAGGTCGTCGAGCGCGTGAGCGAGGTCCGATTTCAGCTTCGGCAGCTTCGCGTTGGCGGCCTCGCCCTCAGGCGACCCCGGGCCGTGGGTATAGAGATCGGCCATTGCCTTGTTCAAGGCATCCTGCGCGGCACGCACCTTACCCATTTGATCGATCACCGCTTGGTCGGTGATCCGGCGGAGGTCGGCCAGCGCCTGTAGCTGGAGCTCGGTGGGCTTTGGCGAACCGTCGGCATCGACATCGCGGAGGGCAGCGGGATCGTATCCGTCGGTTCGCAAGTTGCCCAGCGCATTGTGTAAGCCGTCGGAGTAGCCGTTACGTATCCAATGAATTTGCGCCAGTGCGGCTTTGGTGTCATCGATGGCGTCCCGCTCACAATTACGGATGAGGACATCGAGGGTGTGCTTGTCCTCCGCGCTGAGGTGGCCGTTCTGCTCCATTTCGACGGCTTGGCCGATCAGTCCGTCGAGCGTTTGCAACTGCGCCTCGAGCGCCGCGATCTCCGCCTCTGAGGCCTTCTGCGCCTCAGCCAGGGAAGCTGCGATGTTTTCCAGGTCTACTCCGATCTTGGGCAACTGCAGCGACTGAACACCCAGCGACTTGGTCACCCGCTGCACTTCGACGGAGTCATTGATCGGATGGCCGCCATCCCGGCGGTTCCACGCCGCGTTGAAGCGGTTGCGGGCCTGCTCGAAGGCATGCTGGGCCTCAGAAGTGCATCGGCCGGCGCAGTGGAACACCTCCGCCAGCGAAGAGATCTGACCTGGGCTCCCGGCTTGCAGGCTTTTGTTGATCGCCCACGGATCACCACCGGCCTCGGCGATGAGCGCCGCGATGCTTATGTATCGGAGCTGCATCGCATCACCCGTAGCTGCGCAGCTCCACGCGCCGCGACGATCATTGCCACCCCTCCTGAGCTGGCAATTACGCTACTAATGCGCTCGCAGACGTCAATTCACCGCAGCGACGAGGCGTCCCCTGATGCTGCGACGGGGGCAATCTATGGAAAACACGAAGGTCACGGACTCCTCGAGCCCGTGACCTCAGCGCCGGCGGTTCGGTGAACCGCTCAAAATGTGGGCGAAGGGGGACTTGAACCCCCACGTCCCGAAGGACACTGGCACCTGAAGCCAGCGCGTCTGCCATTCCGCCACTCGCCCGGAAAAACAACCGATGGACCATACCACTCTAATGGCCGCGTTCCCCAACCCGCCTGGTCGGGCCCGGAAGCCTTCGGACACTGGGGGACAACGCGTCTGAGCAGGGCCGACGAAGTTCTCAGAGTTTCGACGGTGCCGCACCGTCGCGCTGTCCCGATAACATGCTGGGGTGAGGGACACTGGCCGAATCGTTTGCCGCGCGCCAGCGGCATGCCGCGGCAAGTGCACGCGAACGGCAGAGCATGAATAGCCAACGGGGGTTGGCCGCGCGGATCGAGCGCAAGCTCGAGGCCACAGTCGACAATGCCTTCGCCCGAGTCTTCGGCGGATCGATCGTCCCGCAGGAGGTGGAAGCGCTCCTGCGCCGCGAAGCCCGCGACGGAGTCCAGAAACTTCACGGCGATCGTCTTTTGGCCCCCAACGAATACATCATTACCCTCGGTAGGCACGACTTCGAGAAGGTGGGCGCCGACCCTGATCTCACGTCGGGCGCTTTCGCGAGGTACTTGGTCGACTACATCCGAGAACAGGGGTGGCAAACGTATGGTGATGTGGTCGTCCGGTTCGAGCAGTCGTCGGATTTGCGAACTGGGCAGTACCGCGCCCGTGGTGCTGTCAATCCCGATGTGCAGCCCCGCCCGACGGTCCACGATCCCGTCCCGCCACAATCAAATAGTGCGTTCGGCGCAGAACGAGGAGTAGCACCAATGACTGACGATTCGAGCTACCGCCCTTCGGGGCCTGGGCGGCCTGGCGACGAGTACTACGACGAGCGCTACGCGCGCCCGCAAGACGACGCGCGCGCCGGCGAACAGCCGCAGGGCGGGCCAGACCCGCGCGCCGGTTACCCGCCAGAGCAGGGCGGCTATCCGCCCCAACAGGGCTACCCGCCGCCGCGCCACCCCGAGCAGGGCGGCTATCCGGAGCAAGGCGGTTATCAAGGCCAGGGCGGTTACCCCGACCAGCGCGGCTACCAAGCCCCCGGCGGCTACCCCGACCAGCGCGGCTACCAAGATCAGGGCGGTTACCCCGACCAGCGCGGCTACCAAGCCCCCGGCGGCTACCCCGACCAGGGCCAGGGCGGCCCGCCGCCGCAGTACGAGCAGCGCCCTCCCGCGCCCGCCGGATACGGCGGCCAGGGCTACGACCAGGGCTACCGTCAGGGCGGCGGCTACGCCCCGCCGCCCGGTGGAGGCCAGCAGGGCTACGGGGGTTACGGCGATTACGGCCGCGGGCCCGCCCGCCAAGACGAGGGTTACGCTCCGCCCGAGCAACGGCCGGCCTACCCGGAGCAGGGCGCCGGATACGAGCAGGGCGGCGGCTACGAGCAGGCCGGATACGAGCAGGGCTACCAGCAGGGCGGCGGCTACGGCCGGCAGGAATACGGGGGCGACTACACGCAGTACGCCGAGAACGTGCCGGGCGGGGGATATCCCGGTCAGGCCGCGGGATACCCCGAGACCGCCCACCGCGACTACGACTATGGCCAACAAGCCGAGTATGCCCAGCCGAGCGAGTACGGCCAGCCCGCTGACTACGGGCAGCCCGCGGACTACGGGCAGGCGGCCGGCGGCTACGGCGGTTACGGCGCGGGCGGTTATGGCGCCGGCGGAACGACGGTCACCCTGCAGCTCGACGACGGCAGTGGCCGCACGTACCAGCTGCGTGAGGGCTCCAACATCGTCGGCCGCGGACAAGACGCTCAGTTCCGGTTGCCCGACACGGGGGTCTCACGACGTCACCTCGAGATCCGCTGGGACGGGCAGGTCGCACTGCTGTCGGACCTGAACTCGACCAACGGCACCACCGTCAACAACGCACCTGTGCAGGAGTGGCAGTTGGCCGACGGTGACGTGATCCGCCTGGGCCACTCGGAGATCATCGTCCGGATCCACTAAACGCGCTGGGCTCAACGCTGCCGTGCTTCGCCCCGCGTCGACCGCCGTCCAAGTATCGTGACGTTGCCGATGTGCTCGGAGTCACGGGCGCCAGGGGGGACGCTGGAGTGTGGGGCCAGGACGGAAAGGACGCCAGATGCAGGGACTCGTACTGCAGCTGACGCGCGCCGGATTTTTAATGTTGCTATGGGTATTCATCTGGTCCGTGCTGCGGATTTTGCGGACCGATATCTACGCGCCCACGGGTGCCGTCATGGTGCGCCGCGGCTTGGCGTTACGCAGCACCCTATTGCCCTCGCGGCAGCGCCGACACGCCGCGCGCTACCTGGTGGTCACCGAGGGCGCGTTGGCGGGGGCGCGCATCACACTCAGCGGGCAGCCGGTGTTGATCGGAAGGGCTGACGACTCGACGCTGGTCCTGACCGACGACTACGCCTCGACGCGGCATGCGCGCCTATCTCAGCGCGGTTCGGAATGGTACGTCGAGGATCTAGGATCGACCAACGGCACTTACCTTGACAGGGCGAAGGTGACGACTGCGGTACGAGTTCCGATAGGGACGCCGATTCGGATCGGCAAAACGGCGATCGAGTTGCGCCCGTGACGCTGGTCCTGCGATATGCCGCGCGCAGCGACCGCGGCCTGGTGCGCTCCAACAACGAAGACTCCGTGTACGCCGGTGCGCGGCTGCTCGCCCTTGCCGACGGCATGGGTGGCCACGCCGCCGGCGAGGTGGCCTCCCAGTTGGTGATCGCCGCACTGGCCCATCTCGACGACGACGAGCCCGGCGGCGACCTGTTGGCCAAGCTCGACGCCGCGGTGCGCTCCGGCAATGCTGCCATCGCGGCGCAGGTGGAGGCCGAGCCCGAGCTCGAGGGAATGGGCACCACGCTCACCGCAATCCTGTTCGCGGGCGACCGCATTGGTTTGGTCCACATCGGCGACTCGCGTGGCTATCTGCTGCGCGACGGTGAGCTGACGCAGATCACCAAGGACGACACGTTCGTCCAGACGCTGGTGGACGAAGGCCGGATCACCCGGGAAGAGGCACACAGCCACCCGCAGCGGTCGCTGATCATGCGCGCGCTGACCGGTCACGAGGTGGAACCCACGTTGACCATGCGCGAGGCGCGCGCGGGTGACCGTTACCTGCTCTGCTCCGATGGACTCAGCGACCCGGTCAGCGACGAGACCATCCTCGAGGCGCTGCAGATCCCTGACGTCGCCGAGGCCGCCTACCGCCTCATCGAGCTGGCGCTGCGCGGCGGCGGCCCGGACAACGTGACCGTGGTGGTTGCCGACGTCGTCGACTACGACTACGGCCAGACCCAGCCGATCCTGGCCGGTGCGGTCTCCGGGGACGACGACCAGATGACGTTGCCCAACACCTCGGCGGGCCGCGCCTCGGCGATCAGACCGCGCGAAGAGGCGGCCAAACGCGTTGCGCCGCAACCGGAAACGCCGAGCCGGCCGCGGTGGCCCCGGCGGCGGATGTTCTTCGTGGTGACGCTGGCGGTGCTCTTCGTCCTCTCCGGCCTGGCCATCGGATGGTGGGTCATTCAGCGCAACTATTACGTCACCGAGTACGACGGCAGGGTTTCGATCGTCCGCGGGATCCAGGGATCCTTGTTGGGCGTGCCGCTGCAACAGCCCTACTTGGTCGGCTGTCTGACCGCCCGCAACGAACTCTCCCTGATCAGCTACGGGCAATCCGATCACTCGAACTGTCAGCTGATGACGCTGCGTGACCTGCGCCGGCCGGGACAGGTCCAGGTCCAGACGGGGCTGCCCGGCGGCAGCCTGGATCAGGCTGAGTCACAGCTGCGACAATTGCTCGCCGAATACCTATTGCCCACCTGCCCGTCGCCGCGCGCCACGTCGCCGCCGGGGCAACCGGCCCCCGGGAGCGGCACCCCCGAATCAAGTGTCGCGACATCGCCAGCACCGACCACGCCACCAACCACCGCCCCTCCCGGCTCCAGCACCCCAGCCCCCAGCAGTGCCACAGGCGGCCCCGCGCCCTCGTCGCCGGCGGGCCCCACGACCACATCGCAGACGGTCACCGCGCTTCCAGCGCCTCCACTTCAACCGGGCATTGACTGCCGGACGGTGGCATGACGACGCAACTCCAGCCGCCCGTCGCGGTCACGCCTCCGCTGCCCACCCGTCGCAACGCCGAGCTGCTGCTGCTGTGCTTCGCCGCAGCGATCACCGTCGCCGCGTTGTTGATCGTCGAGGCAAACCAGGACCGTGTGTTGCGCTGGAACGTCATCAGCTACGGGCTGATATTCCTCCTCGTGTTCGGGTCGGCGCACCTTGCCATCCGGCGGTTCGCTCCTTATACCGATCCGCTGCTGTTGCCAATTGTGGCGCTGCTCAACGGACTTGGGCTGGTGATGATCCATCGGCTCGACCTGGTGAACAATCAGCTCAGCGGGCGTCATCATCCCAGCGCTACCCAGCAGATGATGTGGACCCTGGTCGGGGTGGTCACGTTCGCGCTCGTGGTCACCTTTTTGAAGGACCACCGGCAGCTCGCGCGGTACGGCTACATCTGCGGAATCACCGGCCTGGTGTTGTTGGTGATTCCCGCACTGCTGCCCGCGTCGCTGTCCGAACAGAATGGCGCAAAGATCTGGATTCGCTTCCCCGGCTTCTCAATTCAGCCCGCCGAATTCTCCAAGATCCTGCTGCTCATCTTCTTCTCCGCCGTGTTGATCGCCAAGCGGGGCCTATTCACCAGCGTCGGTAAGCATTTCATGGGCCTGACCCTGCCGCGACCACGCGACCTCGCGCCGCTGTTGGCCGCCTGGGTGATCTCGGTGGGCGTGATGGCCTTCGAGAAGGACCTCGGCACCTCACTGCTGCTTTACGCGTCGTTTCTGGTGGTGGTTTACCTTGCGACACAGCGATTCAGCTGGGTGGTGATCGGCCTCGTCCTGTTCGCGGTCGGCAGCGTCATCGCGTATTTCGTCTTCGCGCACGTCCGGGTCCGCGTGCAGATGTGGTGGGACCCGTTCTCCGATCCCGACGGCAGTGGCTACCAAATCGTGCAGTCGCTGTTCAGTTTTGCCACCGGCGGCATCTTCGGCACCGGGCTCGGCAACGGCCAACCCGATACCGTGCCGGCCGCGTCAACCGACTTCATCATCGCCGCGTTCGGTGAGGAGCTCGGCCTCGTCGGGCTCGCCAGCATCCTGATGCTCTATACCATCGTCATCGTCCGCGGCATGCGCACCGCCATCGCCACACGCGACAGCTTCGGCAAGCTGCTGGCCGCGGGATTGGCCTCGACCTTGGCCATCCAATTGTTCATCGTCGTCGGCGGTGTGACACAGCTGATTCCGCTGACCGGCCTGACCACACCGTGGATGTCCTACGGCGGATCGTCGCTGCTGGCGAACTACGTGCTGCTGGCCATCCTCGCCCGGATCTCGAACAGCGCCCGGCACCCGCTGCGGGGCCGTGAACGCAAGGATTCGCCGATCGCGGCCGCCAACACCGAGGTGATCGAGAAGGTATGAACACCTCTCTGCGCCGCATCTCGATCGCTGTCATGGCGTTGATCGTGCTGCTCCTGCTCAACGCGACGATGACGCAGGTGTTCGCCGCCGACTCGCTGCGCGCCGACCCGCGCAATCAACGCGTGCTGCTCGACGAGTACTCGCGTCAACGCGGCCAAATCGTCGCCGGCGGCCAACTGCTGGCCTATTCCGCGGCCACCGACAGCCGCTTCCGTTTCCTGCGCGTGTACCCCAACCCGTCGGTGTACGCGCCGGTCACCGGCTTCTACTCCCTGCGCTATTCGAGCACCGGCTTGGAGCGCGCCGAGGACCCGCTGCTCAACGGGTCCGACGAGCGGCTGTTCGGCCGCCGCCTGGCCGACTTCTTCACCGGACGCGATCCCCGCGGCGGGAACGTGGACACGACGATCCGGCCGCGCGTGCAGCAGGCCGGCTGGGACGCGATGCAGCAGGGCTGTGGCGGCCCGCCGTGCAAGGGCGCCGTCGTCGCCCTCGAGCCGTCCACGGGCAAGATCCTGGCGATGGTGTCGTCGCCGTCCTATGACCCCAATCTGCTGTCGTCGCATGATCCCGAGGTGCAGGCGCAGGCATGGCAGCGGCTTCGCGACGACCCCGACAATCCGATGACCAACCGCGCCATCTCGGAGACCTACCCGCCCGGGTCCACGTTCAAGGTGGTGACTACCGCAGCGGCACTGCAGGCCGGCGCGACCGACGCCGAGCAGTTGACCGCGGCGCCCTCGATCGCGCTACCCGACAGCACCGCGACGTTGGAGAACTACGGCGGCCAGCCTTGCGGCAGCGAGGCCACGGTGTCGCTGAAGCAGGCGTTCGCCCTGTCGTGCAACACCGCGTTCGTCCAGCTCGGTATGCATACCGGCGCCGACGCCTTGCGCAGCATGGCGCGCGCGTTCGGCCTGGACACCACCCCGAGCGTCATCCCGCTGCAGGTCGCCGAGTCAACCATCGGGATCATCCCGGACGCCGCCGCCCTGGGCATGTCCAGCATCGGCCAGAAGGACGTCGCGCTGACCCCGCTGCAGAACGCCGAGATCGCCGCGACCATCGCGAACGGCGGGGTACAGATGCAGCCCTACCTGATCGACAGCCTCAAGGGCCCAGATCTGGCCAACATCAGCACCACCGTTCCCTATCAGCAGCGCCGCGCGGTGTCGCCCCAGGTCGCCGCTAAGCTAACAGAGCTGATGGTCGGCGCCGAGAAGGTCGCACAGCAGAAAGGGGCCATTCCCGGCGTGCAGATCGCATCGAAGACTGGTACCGCAGAGCATGGCACCGATCCGCGTCATACGCCGCCGCACGCGTGGTACATCGCCTTCGCGCCCGCGCAGACGCCGAGAGTCGCCGTGGCAGTGTTGGTGGAGAATGGCGGCGACCGCCTGTCCGCGACGGGAGGTGCACTCGCCGCGCCCATCGGACGGGCTGTGATCCAAGCCGCGCTACAGGGAGGACCATGAGCCCGCGAGTTGGTGTGACGCTGTCTGGCAGATACCGCCTGCAGCGCCTGATCGCCACCGGCGGCATGGGCCAAGTGTGGGAGGCGGTGGACAGCCGGCTCGGCCGGCGGGTCGCGGTCAAGGTGCTCAAGCAGGAGTTCTCCCAGGATCCGGAGTTCATCGAGCGGTTCCGCGCCGAGGCGCGCACCACCGCGATGCTCAACCATCCCGGCATCGCCCAGGTCCACGACTACGGCGAAAGCCAACTGGATGGCGAGGGGCGCACCGCCTACCTGGTGATGGAGCTGGTCAACGGCGAGCCGCTGAACTCGGTGCTCAAGCGCACGGGCCGGCTGTCGTTGCGGCACGCGCTGGACATGCTCGAGCAGACTGGGCGCGCGCTGCAGGTGGCACACGCGGCGGGCCTGGTGCACCGCGACGTCAAGCCCGGCAACATCCTGATCACGCCGACGGGCCAGGTGAAGATCACCGACTTCGGCATCGCCAAGGCCGTCGACGCCGCGCCCGTCACGCAGACGGGGATGGTGATGGGCACCGCCCAATACATCGCCCCCGAGCAGGCACTGGGCCATGACGCGACCCCCGCCAGCGACGTGTATTCCCTCGGAGTCGTCGGCTACGAGGTCGTGTCGGGCAAGCGGCCGTTCACCGGTGACGGTGCGCTGACGGTGGCGATGAAACACATCAAGGAACCCCCGCCGCCGCTGCCCGCGGAGTTGCCGCCCAACGTGCGGGAACTGATCGAGATCACGCTGGTCAAGAACCCGGCGATGCGTTACCGCAGCGGCGGCCCGTTCGCGGATGCCGTGGCGGCGGTGCGGGCCGGACGGCGTCCGCCGCGACCCAGCCAATCCCCGCCGCCCGGACGGGCGTCGCCGGCGGCCATTCCGTCGAGCCCGACGACCAGGGCCGCAGCGGTGTCCAGCACCCGCGCCGCGGCGCCGCGCCGATCCCGGCCCGCCACCGGCGGCCATCGGCCACCCCCGGCCCGGCGCACCTTTTCGTCGGGCCAGCGGGCGTTGTTGTGGGCCGCCGGAGTGCTCGGGGCGCTGGCGATCATCATTGCGGTGCTCATCGTCATCAATTCCCGTGCCGATACCCAGCAGCAGCCGCCTCCACCGACGGTCACCGACACCGGGAGTCCGCCGGCGCCGCCGCCGACCAACACCCCGAGCGGTTCCGCGTCCGGCCCGTCGCTGCGGCTGAATTGGACGGATCGACCGACGATAGGGAATTCTGGACTGCAACGAGGGCCGGCCGAGCACGGGTGGGGTGAACCACTGACGCCCAGCGCGTCACCGGCCCGACACGAGATATCACGATGACCACCCCTCAGCACCTCTCTGACCGCTATGAACTGGGCGAAATCCTCGGCTTCGGGGGCATGTCCGAGGTTCACCTGGCCCGCGACGTCCGGTTACACCGCGATGTAGCGGTCAAAGTGCTGCGCGCCGACCTGGCCCGCGATCCCAGTTTTTATCTCCGGTTCCGTCGCGAGGCCCAGAACGCCGCCGCGCTCAACCACCCGTCCATCGTCGCGGTGTACGACACCGGCGAGGCGGAGACCCCGACGGGTCCGCTGCCCTACATCGTCATGGAGTACGTCGACGGCGTCACCCTGCGCGACATCGTGCACACCGACGGCCCGCTGCCCCCGCGCCGCGCGATCGAGATCATCGCCGACGCCTGCCAGGCGCTGAACTTCAGCCACCAGAACGGCATCATCCACCGCGACGTCAAGCCGGCCAACATCATGATCAGCAACACCAACGCGGTCAAGGTGATGGACTTCGGCATCGCGCGGGCGATCGCCGACAGCGGCAACAGCGTCACCCAGACCGCCGCCGTGATCGGGACGGCCCAGTACCTCTCGCCCGAGCAGGCCCGCGGCGACACCGTGGACGCCCGGTCCGACGTCTATTCGCTGGGCTGTGTGCTCTACGAAATCCTCACGGGCGAACCGCCTTTCACCGGGGACTCGCCCGTCGCGGTCGCCTACCAGCACGTGCGGGAGGACCCGATTCCGCCGTCGCAGCGGCACGAGGGCATCTCCGCCGACCTCGACGCGGTCGTGCTCAAGGCGTTGGCCAAGAACCCGGACAACCGCTACCAGACCGCGGCCGAGATGCGCGCCGACCTGGTGCGGGTGCACAACGGCGAACCCCCCGAGGCGCCCAAGGTGCTCACCGACGCCGACCGCAGCGGCCTGATCGCCTCCGGCGCAAACCAGCCCGGACCGCGCACCGATCCGCTGCCCCGGCAACCCCTTCGTCGCATCGACGACGGCGACGGCGGTGGGGTCGGCCGGTGGATCGTCGCGGTCGCCGCACTCGCGGTGCTGACGATCGTCGTCGTCATCGCCTTCAACACCTTCGGCGGCACCACCCGCGATGTCCAGGTGCCCGACATGCGTGGCCAAGTGTCCGCCGATGCGATTGCGGCGCTGCAGAATCGCGGCTTCAAGACGCGTACCCTGCAAAAGCCCGACTCGACGATCCCGCCCGACCACGTCATCAGCACCGATCCCGGCGCGAACGCATCGGTGAGCGCGGGCGATGAGATCACGATCAACGTGTCGACGGGTCCCGAGCAGCGCGAAGTGCCCGACGTCTCCTCGCTGAGTTACTCCGACGCGGTCAGCAAGCTCAAGGCCGCGGGATTCAGCAAATTCAAGCAGGCCAACTCGCCGTCGAGTCCCGAGTTGCTGGGCAAGGTGATCGGCACCAACCCGCCTGCCAACCAGACGTCCGCGATCACCAACGTGATCACGGTGATCGTCGGCTCCGGGCCCGAGACCAAGCAGGTGCCCGACGTCGCCGGCCAGACCGTCGACGTCGCGCAGAAGAACCTCACGGTCTACGGCTTCACCAAGGTCACCCAGGCGCAGGTGGACAGCACCCGCCCCGCGGGGGAGGTGATCGGTACGAATCCGCCTAAGGGCCAGACGGTTCCGGTGGATTCGGTGATCGAGTTGCAGGTATCCAAGGGCAACCAGTTCGTGATGCCCGACCTGAGCGGGATGTTCTGGACCGACGCCGAGCCGCGGTTACGGGCGCTGGGCTGGACGGGCGTGCTGGACAAGGGCGCCGACGTGGACGCGGGTGGCTCCCAGTCGCACCGGGTGGTGTATCAGAATCCGCCGGCCGGCACCGGCTGCAACCGGGACGGGATCATCACGCTGAAGTTCGGCCAGTAGCCGCCGGATCGGCCGGCAGGTACGGCTGCACCGCCGCCCGGACCTCGTTCTCGAGCCGGCGCACCAGCGTGTCATTGCGGGCCCATCCGCAGTAGGCCAGCCAGTTCGCGAGCATTCGATGTCCACCCTCGGTCAGGATCGACTCGGGATGGAACTGGACGCCGTGAATCGGCAACTCCCGGTGCCGCACGCCCATGATGACGCCGCCGCGGGTGCGGGCCGTTACCTCGAGCACCGGGGGAAGCGACTCTGGAAGGATGGTCAGCGAGTGGTAGCGGGTCGCCGTGAAGGGATCCGGAAGCCCTTGCAGCACACCGGCATTCGTGTGAAAGACGCTGCTGGTCTTGCCGTGCAGCAGCTCGGGGGCGCGGTCCACGGTCGCGCCGAAGGCGACCCCGATGGCTTGATGACCGAGGCAGACTCCGAGTAGCGGGGTGCGCTCGGCGGCGCACGCGCTCACCAGTCCGATGGACGCACCCGCGCGTTCCGGGGTGCCCGGGCCGGGGCTGAGCAGCACACCGTCGAATCGCTGAGCGATGGCGGGCTCGTCGGAGAGTCTGGCGTCGTCGTTGCGCCACACCTCGGCCTCGACGCCCAGCTGGCCCATGTATTGCACCAGGTTGAACACGAAGCTGTCGTAGTTGTCGACGACCAGGATCCGCACCGTGCCAGGTTACCGTCCGGCGGAAATCAGTAGCCGATGGTTCCCATCGGCTGCGCGAAATGCAGCCGATCCGGCTCGGTGTGGCCGACGATCTGCACGTCCGGCTTGACCTCTTCGCGGTAGCCGAGCCCGAATCGGACCACGTATTGGCGGTACAGGGTGACCAGGGGAGCGGCGGCCAGGGCGGCCTGCATGGCGGCCGCGTTGCCGATCGCGGTGATTGTGTAGGGCGGGCTGTAGGTCCGGCCGTTGAGCAGGAGCGTGTTGCCGACGCAGCGGGGCACCGAGGTGGCGATGATGCGCTGGTCCTGCATCTGAATCGCCTCCGCGCCGGCGCTCCACAACGCGTTGAGCACCGCCTCGATGTCCTGCTGGTGCACCACCAGGTCGTCGGGCGAGGCATCCCGCGGGAAACGGCCGTTGGCGTCGCGGGGCGCATCCTCCAGAGTCACGGTCAACCCCGGGCCATGCACCGGGTTCATGCCGGCGTCGGCGGCCAGTTCGGCGGAGCGTCGCAGCATCGCCGCCAAGGCCAGGTCCGAGGAGCGTCCGTGCGCGGCGTCGATCTTGCCGGATAGCTCGTCGCGTTGGGCGTTGAGATGATTGACCGATGCCTGGGCCTCTCGGACCAGGTCGACCAGCCGGGGCGCGTCACTGCGGCGGATCTCGGCGCCGCCGGACACCCCGTGCGTGGCGGCGAGGAGCAATCCCGCCAGCAAGCACACCAGCGGGACGCCGAAGCGCCAGGGTGACCGGCCCTCGTCGCTCATCTGCTCTCCAATTTCCTGGTCGGCGGCCCAGGTGAGTTAGTCTCGTAGCCAAGCTGTGCGTGCAGCTGCGGTCGTTATCGTTGCACCCCGTCCCGCTCACCGTCTTGTTGAGGTAATCATGCCCAAGTCCAAGGTCCGCAAGAAGAATGACTTCACGGTCAGCGCGGTCAGCCGCACGCCGGTCAAGGTGAAGGTCGGACCGTCGAGCGTGTGGTTCGTCGCCCTGTTCGTTGGTCTCATGTTGATCGGACTGATCTGGCTGATGGTGTTCCAGCTGGCGGCCGTCGGGAGCCAGGCACCGACCGCGCTGAACTGGATGGCGCAACTGGGGCCGTGGAACTACGCCATCGCGTTCGCTTTCATGATCACCGGCTTGTTGCTGACGATGCGCTGGCACTGAGCGAGCCTGGCAGCGGAATGAATTTATTTTCTGGTTGTCCCGTTACTGCGCCAGCAACATCGCAACCACCCAATCACACGCGTGTGATTTATCCCCACTGTTGATAGCGTCTGTGGATAACTCCATAGGCCGTGGTGGGAGGCCTTGAGTAGCGCATGCAGCAAACACAATGGGAGCCTCGCCTCGCGGGAATCGCTGGTTGTGGAGCCGCGGGCGTTCTGATGGCTATCGCCTCTGTGACCGTGGTCACAGACGTGCCGGGGCGCATTCTGACCGGGATTGCCGCGGCGGGTCTGCTCTTGTTTGCGGGCGCGACGTGGCGGGCGCGGCCCAAGCTGGCAATTACCGCAGACGGCTTGGCGCTCCGAGGATGGTTCCGGACGCAGTTATTACGGCCGACCGACATCAAGATCATCCGGATCACCGAGTTCCGCCGCTACGCACGCAAGGTGCGGCTGCTCGAGGTCGAAACGGCAGACGACGGCCTGGTGCTGTTCTCTCGGTGGGACCTCGGGACGGATCCGTTGGAGGTGCTCGACGCGCTGACGACCGCCGGCTACGCCGGCCGAAGCCCGCGTTGACCGGTCGAGGGAGCGGCCCGGTTTAGGAGATAGTGATCGACTCGATCACGACCGGCTCGGTGGGCCGGTCGTTGCTGTCAGTGGACGTCGTCGCGATCGCCTCGACCACGCGCTGCGACTCCGGGTCCGTCACTTCACCGAAGATGGTGTGCCGGCGGTTCAGGTGCGGAGTCTTGCCGACCGTGATGAAGAACTGCGAGCCGTTGGTGCCCGGGCCGGCGTTCGCCATGGCCAGCAGGTACGGCTTGTCGAATTGCAGTTCGGGGTGGAACTCGTCGGCGAACTTGTAGCCCGGGCCGCCGCGACCGGTTCCGGTCGGGTCGCCACCTTGGATCATGAAGCCCTGGATCACCCGGTGGAAGACCGCGCCATCGTAGAACGGACCGGAAGACCCGCCCGATGCGTTCTGGGTCGAGTACTCCTTGGTGCCCTGCGCCAGGCCAACGAAGTTGGCGACGGTCTTGGGCGCGTGGTTTCCGAACAGAGCGACTTTGATGTCGCCGCGGTTGGTGTGGAGCGTGGCGGTAGCGGTCTGAAAGGGGCTGTTGGTCACGGCATGAGAGTCTGCCACTCCGCGTGGAGATGCCCGCACCCGGTGTCACCCCGAGCCGAGCGGCGAACGAAAAGGCGGCGCGCGCACAACAGTTCCGCTGGTGTCCCTATGCTGGCAGTCTGTTCAGCACGCACAGAAAGGCGACAGATGAGGGCGAAGGCGGAATCCCGGCTGTCCCCGCGGGAGCGACTGGCTCGCGGGCTGACCTACTCGACGGTGGGCCCGGTGGACGTGGCGCGGGGAGTCGTCGGCCTGGGTGCCCAGTCGGCGCAGTCGACCGCGTCGCAGATTCGCCGCAAGTATCAAGAGGGGCGTCTGGCCAAGGAACTCGCCGCTGCCCAAGAGACCCTTGCGCAGGAACTGGCGGCCGCCCAGGAGGTTGTTTCGAACCTGCCTCAGGCGCTGCAGGACGCGCGGCGCGCGCAGCGCCGCACCAAACGTCCGCTGGTGTTCGCGGGGGCGGCCGTCGTGGTCCTCGCCGGCGGCGCCGTCGCGTTCAGCCTTGTCCGGCGCTCGGTGCGGGCGAAGCCTCAGGAGCCGCAGTCGCGGCCGCCCAGTGTCGACGTTCAGCCACGCCCCTGACGAACGACCGGCGCCTACCGCATCGCCTCGGCCCAGTCGGTGTGTCCTTCGAAGCCAAGCGTTTTCGCCATGTCGCGGTAGCGATCTCTGATTCGCGAGTAGGCCTTCCCCTCGCCTCGCGCCCGCGCCAGAAGGGCGCGCATCCGGTGCAGCCAAATTTCACGTATCGCCAGGCCCTGATCAGCCGGCGCGTTCGCCAACCGCTCGATTGCGGCCTCGGCATCGGCGATGTCACGGTCGCTTCCCCGGTCGAGCAACGTCTCCACCAGCACCCCAGTCGTCAGAATGCCCCAGGACAGCAGCTGGCCGCCCTGGGCGAGGTGGTCGACAGCGGCAGACATCAGCGGTATCGCTTGGTCATGCTCCCCACGGCGCGCCGCCTGACGCGCTACGTACACATCGATCATCGGCAGATCGCACAGGAAGTGACCCCCGCGCAGGAACACCTCGCGGACCTCCGCCAGAAGCTTCTGCCCGCGATCACGATCCGCTTCCGTGGTGCGGTGCAGCAGGGCAAGCCCCAAGGTCAGCCATGCGACACCCAACTGGAGGTTGTCCCCGGATCGTTCGGCGATCGCCAGTGCATCCTCGATTTCGCAAATCACGGAATCGTCCGGCCGCAACGCGCCGGCCGGTATCGCGGCGGTGTACACGTAGCTGGCGACGGTGACGTAGGACAGCGAGTCGGCGCCGTGCGCCACGGCCAAGCCGCGCTGCTGATCATCTTGCCAGCCGGGAAGGCCCAGAGCGTATCGGGCGGTCGCCCGCTGCGCGAAGGCAAGCGCCAGGGGAGACCCGAACAGGAAATTGCCTTTCGCGGGGTCGCCATCGGCCAGGTCGATGACCCGCTGTGACAGGCGAAGCATCTCGGTCCACTCGCCGCTTGCCATCTTGGCGCGGATCGGCGTGAAAGACAGCCCTACCGTCAGGGTCGGGTCCCCGATGGACTCGATGAGGGCGATGGCTTCGGAAGCCAGCCTCGACGCCTCGCGCACCCTGTCCTGGAAGGCGTGGTCCACCACCAGCCCCGCCATCGCGATGGCCAGCGACGCCTTGTCGCCGGCGGCGCTACACAACTTGCGCAACTCGTCGAAGCGGTCACCGACGTTGTTCACGTGCAGCCGCCAGGCGATCCCGCACAACATGGTGCGAGGAGCAATGCACATGGCCGCCAGATCCGGCTCATCGGCAGTCAATGCGTCGGCGATCCTGGTGGCACTTTCCCAACTCAGCCGCGCCGCGGCGATGTCACGGTAAGTCGCCCACTTGGCCGCGCGCATGTGCCAGCCGTACGCATCGTGCAAGTCGCCCGCGGCCTCGAGATGCTCGGCGATCAACGCGGCGTTCTGGTCGGCCGATTCCGGCTCGCGGGACTCGATAGCGCCGGCGAGGCGCCGATGCATCTCGGCGCGATCGGATTTCAGTTGTGACTCGTAGGCGACAGCGCGGATCAGCGGGTGGCGGAAGGCGAACTCGGCGCCGGGGGTGAAACGAACCTGGTCGATCAGTTCGGCGCTCACGAGGGCGTCGAGCGCAGGGGCATTTCCCACCGCGGCGAGCAACTCGGGCGTGAACCGTGAGCCGATCACCGCGGCGGCGTTCAGTGTCTGCTTGGCTTCCGGATCCAAACGGTCGATACGGGCGGCGATCGTGGCCTGCAGGCTGGCCGGAACGGTGACGTCGGCGGGGTCTGTGGCGCAGGTGAAGCCGCCGCGGTCGCCCTTGAGTACCCCCCGCTCGGCGAGCTCGCGCACGATCTCTTGTGCGAAAAACGGGTTCCCGCCGGCCCGTTCGGCAACCAACGCTTTGATCCCGGCCACCGAAGGATCGGTGCCCAACAACTCGCCTAGCAGCGCCGCGGTTTCCGAATCACTCAGCGCCGTGAGCGAAATTGCCTGAGAGCCAATAACATTGGCGAGCGCACCGCGGTATTCGGGGCGGTACGTGATCAACACCATCGAAGGTGTTTGGGGGATCACGGTCAGTAGCTCGGAGAGCAATGACTCGCTGACCTCATCGATCCAATGCGCATCCTCGATGACGTAGAGGACCGGTTGCGTGCGGTTCAGCGATAGCGAATTGATCAACGCGGTCAGCCGTCGTCGCCGTGCGTCGGGATGAATCGTTGGGGGCGGCGTCTCGGGGTCTCGAATGCCCATCAGGTCATAGAGCAGCAGCACGTCCTCGTCGGCGGCTTCGGGGACGCTCTCGCGCACCTGTGCGCGGGCCGCCTCGTCGTCGAGCTCGGTGATTCGTGCGATTTCGCGGAGCAGCCGTGCCGCCACGACAAAGGGGACGTCGCTGGTATGCGACTCACAGAACACCGACGACACTTCGACGCCGCGGTCCCGTGCCATGGCGATAGCCTCGTCAGCGAGCCGCGTCTTGCCGATACCTGGCGGCCCTGCGACGCAGACGACGCATCCGCGTCCGCTCATGGACCGGTCGAGAAGGCCTGAGACAGTCGAGACTTCGAGCTCTCGCCCCACCAAGGCGCCTTGCAGGGACCGGCTTCGTTGCGGGCCGCCGGTCAGGCTGAGCAGTCGACGGGCCAGCACCGGGGCGTTGCTGCCCTTGACATGCACCTCCTCGACGTCAGCCAAAACTGCGGCTTCCTGAACGAGCCGTGCGGTGGATTCGCTCAGCATCACCCCGCCCGGCGGCGCGACGGATTCCATCCGTTGTGCCATTCCGACTTGCTCGCCGATTGCGGTGTAGCGGAACGGCCCCGAACCGATCTCACCCGCGATCACCTGGCCCGAGTTCAGACCGACCCGCAACTGCAGATCCACACCGTCGCGGTGGCGGACATCCTCGGCAAGCCGCTTGATCTCCTCCTGAACCCCCAACGCCGTCAGGCAGGCACGAACCGCGTGGTCCTCCATCGCTACGGGCGCGCCGAAGACAGCCATGATCCCGTCGCCGGTGAACTTGTCCACGGTGCCGCCGTAGCGGTGCACCACGTCGGTGCAGCGGTCGAACAGTTCGGCCATGATTTCACGAAGCCGCTCCGCGCCGACGGCCGCGGCGATGTCCATGGAATGCACGACGTCGGCGAACAGCACCGACACCTGCTTGTACTCCGCGTGGGCGGTGGGCTGGGCAACCGGTGAGCCACATTCGTGACAAAACCGAGCATTCTCGAGGAACTCGGTGCCGCACGCCTGGCACGCCGCTACGGCAGTCATCCGACCTCCGCCAATCCCGGCCCCCCGCGTTAGCTGTGGTGATCAAAGAATAGGCCGTTTGGCACGGGGCGAGGCAGTGTTGGCTTCACTCTGGGCGACGCCGGCATGAAGTCTCGAGACGAGTTGAATCAATTCTTGGCGAAGCAGAACAACCGGTACGAAGCCTCGCCGTTCTCCAGGCGACGGTAAATCAATGAACCGCGGCCCCCTGCATAGTCTTCGGCGATGCCACGGAGAAATGGGATGTTGGGCAGACGCCGAGTGATCTGGTCGAACAACCGATTTTGCTCCAGCCCACGCATGACCTCAGCGTTGATCGGCGTCTCAGAGATCCGCCGCATGGAGATGCCGGCCAGGTCGGATTCCCACGTGGCGATTTCGTCTGCATAGCGGATATCCGCGTACAAGAAATGCCCTCCCGGCCGCAGAACACGTTCCACTTCGGCGAAGAACCGGCGAACGTTGCGGTAGTTGATCGCGGCTTCGACGTTGATCACGGCATCGAAGGACGCCGCGGGGAAGGGCAGGCTTTCGGCGTTGCCCTGCACGAACTTCAGTCCCGGCAGGCTATGCCTCTTTCGGCAGAACTCTATTCCGACCGTATTGAGATCCAACCCCGTGTAAGAGGCGGGGCGCAGAGTGCGCATCAGATACGAGGCGCCGCCACCATGGCCACAACTGACTTCCAGCACGTCCTTGCCGGTCAGATCCACCTGGGTCGCCGTGCGGTGATAGAGCTGGATGGGAAACCGATCCGGCTCATCGGCCGCTGCCAGCGGCAGGGCAAGCGGCGGTTCCTCCTCGTATCCGTAGTTGAGGAAAACAACGTCGTCCCTCGTGAGGAGGCGGCTGAGAATCCGGTAGCCATACTTGAAGCGCAAATCCAATAGCGTCACCAAGATTGGCATGTTATTCAGCCGGCTGATGATGTCTTCTATGGGCGTACGCTGCAGCCGCCCGCCGTCTCCGGCACAATACCGGCGCCGCGATAATGGCCCGGGTAGCCTGACGCCCATGCTTAAGTGTCCCATTCCGACACTGCTGCGCGAACGCGCCAGTCTGCAGCCCAATCGGACGGCGTTCACGTTTATGGATTACGAGCGGGATCGCAACGGTATCGCCGAAAGCGTGACATGGTCGCAGCTGTACCGAAGAGTGCTCAGCCTCGCACCTGAGTTGCGCGTTCACGGAACCCCGGGCGACCGTGCCGTGATACTCGCGCCTCAGGGATTGGACTACATCGCCGCGTTCCTCGCCGCATTACAGGCCGGGCTCATTGCGGTTCCACTCGGTGGGGCCAGCGACGAACGTGTCGGTGCGGTACTGGAAGACACCGCACCCTCCGTGGTTCTCACGACGTCGTCTGCCGCAGACGATGTCGCGCGGTACGTCGAGTCGGGGGCCGGAGACTCTGTTCCGTCGATCGTCGCCGTTGATGCGCCGGCCGAGAAGCCGACGAACGCGCGGCGCGCGCGGGTCGACGACTCCATCGACACGGTCTATCTGCAATACACGTCCGGGTCGACGCGCACCCCGGTCGGAGTGATGGTCTCCGACAAGAACATCCTGGCCAATTTCGAGCAGATCAACGCGGCGTTCTTCGGCGACCACGGCGGCGTTGCCCCGCCGGACACCACGGTGGTCTCCTGGCTGCCCTTCTACCACGACATGGGTCTGCATCTCGGGATCATCTTTCCGGTGCTGACGGGTTTCCACACCGTGCTCACGACTCCGGTCGCGTTCCTGCAGCGGCCGGCTCGGTGGATGCAGCTGCTGGCCAGCAACAGTCACGTACTTTCGGCAGGACCCAATTTCGCCTTCGAGCTGGCCGCGAGGAAGACATGGGACGACGACCTGGCCGGACTCGACCTCGGAAACGTGCTGAGCATCCTCAACGGCAGCGAGCGAGTCCAGCCCGCGACGTTGCGGCGGTTCAGCGAGCGGTTCGCCCCGTTCAACCTTCGGGACCGGGTATTGCGGCCCTCATATGGAATGGCCGAGGCAACGTTGTACGTCGCGACCCGCGAAGCGGGCCAATCACCGCGAGTCGTGCATTTTGACTCCGAAGAACTGACCGCGGGCTGCGCGAAGCGATGTGCGAGCGGGGGCGGTACCGCACTGGTCAGTTATGGAGCACCGCGCTCACCCCTGGTGCGCATCGTCAATCCGGCGACAAGTGTCGAATGTCCGGCGGGAACGACCGGTGAAATCTGGGTGCATGGGCACAACGTCGCTTCGGGTTACTGGCAGAAACCACAGGAGTCTGAAAACACTTTCCGCGCAACGCTTGTCGACCCGACGGCCGGCACGCCCGACGGGCCTTGGCTGCGGACCGGGGATATGGGGTTCCTCGCCGACGGCGAACTGTTCATCATCGGCCGTATCAAGGATCTGTTGATCGTCTACGGGCGCAACCACTCGCCCGACGACCTTGAGGCGACGATCCAAACCATCGCGCCGGGACGGTGCGCCGCAATCTCGGTTCCCGACGAGGGCGCCGAAAAACTGGTCGCGATCATCGAGTTCAAGAACCGCAGCGACTCCAGCGAAGACGCTTTTGATGTCGTCAAACGCAAAGTCACTTCTGCGATATCCACCGTGCACGGACTGAGTGTGGCCGATCTGGTGGTGGTAGCTCCCGGTTCGATCCCGATCACCACCAGCGGCAAAGTCCGAAGAGCGGCCTGTGTCGAGCGCTACCGACAGAATCAGTTCGCCCGGTTGGATGCTTAGCGCCGGCTTCCGGCTGCGTCAGGTCGACTGAGCACTCACCAGAGGTCACGGGGTCGCGATGAAACTTTCGGAACTGCTGCGGACCGAGGCAGACGGTGCGGCGGATTCGATACGTTACCGGCTGGGCGGCAACGCTTTCCGATTCCTGTGCGAGACCCACCTGGAGCTTCCGCCGAATCCTCCACCCGGCCACCGTACGCTTGTGTTGTTCGCCCACTTCGATCCCCAGGGCATCGTCGATCCATACGTCGCCTATTACCTGAAGGCGTTGCGGGAGCAGGACGCGACCATCGTCTTCGTGTCCGGCTCGCCCACTCTCACACCGGAGTCGGTGGCCTCCATCTGTTCTCTTTGCGCCGGCATCTACACCCGCCGCACACTTTCCTACGACTTCGGCTCGTGGCACCTCGCGTGGTGCATTCTCACGCGCCGCGGGTGGTCGCTCGATCAGTTCGACCGGTTTCTGGTCGCCAACGACAGCGTGTACGGCCCGCTCTTTCCCCTCGAAAACATGTGGGACGAGTTTCAGGGCGCCGACATGTATGGCGCGGTCGAGAACACCCAGATGATTCCCCACCTCCAATCTTTCTTCCTGGCTTGGGATCTCAATCCGCTCACCCGCCCGTTTCTGGAGGATTTCTGGAACGGCTTCCGCTACGTGGTTCACAAGGGGGCGGTCATCTGGCGGTACGAGGTCGGCGTGTCCACGCGTGCCCGTAAGGCGGGGCTCGTCCTTCACCCGTTCGTCTCCGCTGACGCCATCGAATTCACCTATGGCCGCTCATCAGCCCGTCCGTGGGCCGGTAGACGCTCCGGCCGTAATAACGGCACGCTGCACTTCTGGGATGGACTGATCAAGGACTTCCGCTTTCCCTTTCTCAAGACGAACCTGGCGCGCTACGACATGCCGTGGCACGCGTCCATGGCGGACCTGCGCGATGTCATCGAGCGACACACGAACTATCCCTTCCAGCTCATCCAATCGAACGTGGACCGGCTCGGCCGCAGAGCGCCATCCCTGGTTAGCGGCTATGCCCGGCCGATGACCGGGTGGACTCGGGCCGGGCGCACCGGGACCTCCGCCTGAGCGGGATTCGAAACGAAACGAGCGGCTCAGAGGCTGCTGATACCCGCGGCCAACAGCATGAATCCGGCGAGGGCGGGCGCGGCGATCAGAAGCCGACGACGGTGAATGGCGAACCACCTTTGCAGCTGGACCATCGCCAGCTGCGTCTGGGCCGGCGCGAGAAGATAACTGAAGAGGGGCACCTCGACGAGGGCGAGCACCACGACGGTGAATATCACGACTGCGCTGAGTTGAGCGCCGATGGCCGCTTTCGAGGAGACGATGATGACGAGGACCACGAGATAGTCAGCCAGTGGCATGGTCGTCACCAGTCCGATCCCAAACGCCACCCACGGATTTCCGCCTTGCAACGCGTGACGGACGCGGGCCATGATCCGGGCGGCCGCGGTCGGTCGGGGCGGTTGCGGGGCGAGAGACGGCGGGGCGCCGCGGTACGCCCATACCCCCGTCGCGATCACCAACGCAAGCACGCCGATCGCGATCTGAAAGTAGGCGCCCGTGAAGCGCATGACCGTGGTTCGCGCATGTTCCATGACCATCGGTGGCGAATCCCGCAGGAGGACAAAGGCGGCGACGCCCGGCACTAGGCCCGCTGTCAGTCCGCCCCCCCAGTAGGCAAGAAGGTTGTGCCGGGGCCGTGGGCGTGACATCAAGATTCCGCCGATGACCAGGCGGGTCGGGTCGAGCGAGAGCCAGAGCGCGATCGGCAGCACGGTTCCCCACATCATTCGACACGCTCCCCGCAGGCGGCAGCCTCCAAGAGATCGGCTGCCGCAGCGACGCTTTCGGCAGGCCCGGTCATGCGGCCGGCGAATTCACGGGCCCGGGCGGCGTATCGCGGCGCAAGGACTTCGCGGAGATTCCCGACGAGCGATTCGACGGTGGTGCTCACCAGGCGCTGCGCGCGGCCCACTCGCATCCGGGTGACCTGCGCCGCCCACAGCGGTTGCTCGGCCACGTCCCAGAGGATCACCATGGGAATTCCTGCCCGCAGACCGGCGGCCGTGGTGCCCCCGCCGCCGTGGTGAACGATGGCGCGGCAAAGTGGCAGGGTGGCGGTGTAATTCAGCGAGCCCACCAGGCGTATTTGGTCGGACCGCCACGCGCATCGTGGGCTGTGATCGCCGGAATAGATCAAGGCCCGTTGGCCCAGGTCCGCGCACGCCGCGGCGATCATGGCGATCGTGTCGGCGGGCGACCGGACCGGTGTGCTGCCGAACCCGAAGTAGATGGGGGGCGGTCCGGCGGTGGCCCAGACAGCCACCTCACCGTCTTCATGCGTCGGTAAATCCATCGTCAGCGCGCCGACGAACGGTCGCCGGCCGTTCCATTCGTTCGCCAGGCCCGGAAAACACGCCTCGTCGTAGGCCTGGATTTCGAGTGCTCCGCGTTGCGCCATCCGTTGCGCCGCGGGGGCCGCTGCCCGCGGTAGGCCGAGCTGACGGCGCTGCGCGTCATCGACCTCCTTGGTGATACGCCAGTAGAGCCACCACGCCGTCCTCAATGCAGAGCGGACCAGGCGAGGCGGCGATGGGATCGACGGAAGAGCCAGCTGGCCATTGACGCAGATCGGCATGTGGTGGAGTGCTGCCACCGGAATGTCGTAGTACTCCGCCACATTGGCGACGACCCAGTGGTACGTCTGGCCGGTCACCAACAGGTCGGCCCCGTCCGCCGCCGATGTCAGCGTGGTGTTCATCTGCTCCCAGCCCTCGATGAAGAGATCCTTACCCGCGCGGACGAAGTTGATCGGGTTTTGCGGCTTGAAGGCGTGGTGATGAAAATCCGCGAGCGCTCTGACTTGCTCCCGCGAATCCGGCCCATACCCGACCGCGGCCAGCCCGGCCGACTCCACGAAGCCAACCAGGTTGGGCGGTGCCGCCATGCACACTTCGTGTCCCCGCCGCATCAACTCGAGGCCGACAGCGGCGCAGGGCTCGACATCGCCGCGAGTTCCGTGGGCCGCCAAGACAACTTTCATCGCCGGCCCGTCAGTCGTCGTCCGCGTAGGCAAGATCCGTGACTTCGGTCCTTGCCGCACTCGGACCGCGGCCCTCCAAGACGCGCTTGAATACTCCTGTCAGCGCACTCAGAAATCGGGTCACGGAGTCCCTGGCCACCGGGTTGTTCGGGAAATTCACCCAGATCGAGACTTCATCGAAGAGACGGATCACCGAGATGTACAGATGCGCCGGATCCCTTGGATCGCAGTAGATTTTGACGTTTGCGTTCTTCATGTGGGAAGCGACGGTGGCCGAAAAGGGCGGCAGCCCGGCGTCCATGTAGTTGACCATGGTGCAATTCGGCCCCCACTGCTTGAGCCAGGGCGCCAACTTCAGTACGTCGTTGAACGAGACATTCGCGAGATCCAGATTCGAATCGAAGGACGCCTGCGCGGCGCGCGCCGTCGCGGCAAAAGATGCCGGTTCCACGGGCACGGTGAACGGGACTACGCCGGTGAACCAGCCCATGGTCGAGAACTCCGCCAGTGTCCTGCGTTTGTCGATCGGCGCGAGCCCGTAATACGTTGTCGCTCCAGTTAACTCGTATTGCGCGAGCGCCACACAGGCGAACAAGCCACCGCTGATGCGCGCGGTCGCGCGGATGCAGAGCGACTCGAACGCGGCGGTCTGTTCCTGGTCCATCAGCCGCTGGACCGCCAGGTCACCGCCGGAAGGCACGGACAAGTCGCCCAGCGGCAGCGGAAAGTCCGGCAGTGTTCCGCCGTTTTGTTCGGCGAATTCGATCCACTTCCGCACCTGGGGAGAAGACGCCGTCAGCGTGGCCAGGTGTTGCTTCTCTCGCATGCAGAAATCATCGTGACTGGCCGTGGGCGGCGACGCACCGAGCGCGCCCCCGGTAATCAGGACGCGGTAGTTCATCAAGATTTCCGTGTACAACCCCGAGATGATTGTCGGGTCGCAGTGCACGTGGTCGACGATCGCGAAGAACGTGAAGTGGTCCGCGCGCTGGATGATGCCGAACCTGAAGCAATCCCATTGCAGCGGGTCGGGGGTGGACAGCACGAACTGACGCCACTCGGTCGGAGTCATCGTGTCCCGCCGGACCGGAACGAACTCGATAGCAGCGGGATCATCGATGGTGTGCCGCACAATGCATTCCGCGTCTTCGAACGCGAACCAACTGTGATAGGTCTTGTGTCGGCGCAGGTGTGCATTGATGACGTAGCTCATGGCACGGACGTCGCACCGGCCGGGTTCGTCGCCGCACCCGATGACCAGCCGGGCATAGTCGAGTCCGCGTGCCGCGTAGCGGGAAAACCCGCGCAGGTGGGCTTCCTGCATGGCGCTCAGCGGCACAGCGCTTATCGGAGCACGACGGGCTTTCTCGAGGGAGGCCGGTGATGCTTCCCAAGACACGATTCTGCCCCGCTCCGGCACCCAGTCGTTAACCGTTCCCACGAACAGCCCACGCGCTGGCCCCGCACCTATGAACACCCTTCCCCCTTCCGCCCGCTTGCGCCGCAATCGGCAGTGGCCGAGAGGGTTTCACACAGCAGCCCGGCCAGACCGCGAATGGTGGTGATGTCGTTAGTGGTAACGCGCACCCCTGTTTCCGCCTCGATGCGGGTGCGCAGCTCGAGGTTGCCCATCGAGTCGAGGCCATATTCGGAGAGCGGGTGATCCGGGTCGATGGTGCGCCGCAGAATCAGGCTGACCGCGTCGGAGACCATGCGGCGCAGCCGGGCGTGCCAGTCCTCCCGCGGCAGCGCCTCCAACTCGCTCAGCAATTCGCTTCCCTGCGACGAATTTTGGCCCCTGGCGCGGAACAGTTCGGCAAACCTGCTGCGTTGTGCGTAGGCGGCGAACCACGGGGTGCCGGTCAGCTTTGCATACCCGGCGTACGGGCGGTCGTGGCGCAGTAGTGCCTGAAACGCGTAGGCGCCCTCCTCGGCGGTGAAAGCCGTGTCACGCCAGTGCGCGATCGCGGTGCCTTCGCCGTCCTGACCGAGAGCCACGTCTTCGCCGGTCGCGGACCTGATTTCGGCGGCGCGGCCGACCTCGGCCCATAACGCCCACCCGATCGCGGTGGCGGGAAGGCCGCGGGTTCGGCGCCACCGCGCGAACCCGTCCAGCCAGCTGTTCGCGGCGGCGTACGCCGATTGCCCGGGCGAGCCCACCAGACCTACCGCCGAGGAGAACAAGCAGAACCAGTCCAGGGGGAGCGCTGCCGTCGCCCGGTGCAAGTTCCACGCCCCGAACACTTTCGGGGCCCAGTTGCGGTCGACGAGCTCTTCGCTCGTGGTGGCGAGCATCGCGTTTTCGAATACCGCGGCGGCGTGCAGCACCCCCCGCAAGGGCAGGCCGGTGGCAGTCGCCGCCGCCACCAAGCGCCTCGCCGTGTCGGCTTCGGCGATGTCGCCGCATTGCACCTCGATCTCGGTGCCCATCGCCCGGATGAGTTCGATCGTCTCCACCGCCTTGGCATTGGGCCGGGACCGGGAGCTCAGCACGATGCGGCCACAGCCGGCCCCGGCCATCTTTTCGGCAAGGAAGAGCCCGATGCCGCCCAGGCCCCCGGTGATGATGTAGGAGCTGTCGTTGCGGAAAGCCGGGCTCTGATCCGGCGGCACGACGACGTGGGTGCGGCCGGTCTGGGGCACATCGAGCACGACCCGGCCCGTATGCCCCTCCCCGCTCGCACGGAGCGCCGCCGCGGCGTCCCCGAGCGCGTAGTGAGTGATGTCCGGCAACGGCAACTCACCCTGTGCGACAAGTCGATACACCGCGCTGAGCAGCCCGCCCACCCGGTTCGGGTGGCTCTGCGAAAGCAGCGTCAGGTCGACGTAGTGGAACGTGAGGTTGCGATGGAATGGCAAGGTGTCCAATCGGGTGTTCGCATAGCCATCGCCCTTACCGATTTCCACAAATCGCCCACCGGCGGCCAGCACCTCGAGGCCGGCGCGTTGGGCCGCCCCCGACAGCGAGTTGAGCACGATGTCGACACCATATCCGCCGGTGTCGCGGCGGATCTGCTCCGCGAACTCGATGCGGCGCGAGTCATAGACATGCTGGACCCCCTTGTCGCGCAACAGCTCACGGCGCTGCTCGCTGCCGGCCGTGGCGAAGACCTCAGCTCCGACGGCACGGGCGATCGCGATCGCCGCCTGCCCCACGCTGCCCGCTGCGGAATGGATCAAGACGCGGTCACCGGCGGCGATCCTGGCCTGATCATGTAAGGCGTACCGGGCGACCGCATGCGGGGTAGTCACCGCAGCCGCCTGGTCATCGGTCAGATGCGGTGGCAGGGTCACGGCAAGCCGGGCGTCACAAGTGACAAACGTTGCCCAGCAACCGGTTGCAGAGAATCCGCCGACAAGATCGCCCACCCGATGGGTCGACACCTCGGGGCCGACCGCGGTCACGACGCCGGCGAAGTCCGCGCCCAACGGCGGTGCACCCCGTTCGCCACCAGAGGGCTGGCCGGCGACGACCAGGACGTCGGAGAAGTTGACGCCGGATGCGGTGACCGCGACCTCGATCTCGCCCGGCCCCGGCGGGATTCGTTGAAACGCAGCCAGTTCCAGCGCTTCCGGATCGCCGGGCGTGCGGATCTGCATGCGCATCCCGTCGTGGGGGTGATGCGAGACGGCGGTTCGGCGGTCCTCGGGCCGCAGCGGCCCGGGCGTCACACGCGCGGTATGCCACCCACCGTTCCGCCAAGCCGTCTCGTCCTCATCCGACGGCCCCAGCAGTTGCCCGGCCAGTCGCTCCGCGTCCGTGTTCTCGTCCATGTCGATCTGGGTGGCGCGCAGGTGTGGATATTCGGTGCTGATGGCTCGCACCAGTCCACGGATGCCGGCCTGCTCCAGGTTGTTCACGTCCCCCGGCGCGACGGTCTGGGCGTTGCGCGTCACGACGTAAAGACGGGGCGGCTCTTCGTCGATCTCGGTGATCCGCCGGGCGATTCGCACCAGATGACGCACATAGTCCCCGCCCCGGCGGGCGCACTCCTCGTCGGGATTGCCGTTCTGCGGGCCGGTGAGGATCACCACCCGGCCGACGCGGCGAGCACCAAGATGCGCGCTGAGCGATTCGGAGTTGGAACGATGCTCGCAGTGCTGCGGCCAGGTCATGGCGATGCAGTCGGCTCCCAAAGACTTCAACGCATCGGCCAGGCTGGTCGCCATCACGTCCGCGGTGGTGGAAGTGCTTATCAGCAAGCACGATTCCGGGGCGACGTGCTCCACGTCGGGCAGCGTTCGCTGTGTCCACTCGACGCTCAGCAGTCGCTCGTTCAGCACGCGATCACGGTGGGCGCCCTCGCCGGCCCCGGTGCTGACTTGCAGTCCGCTCACAGCCAGCAGCACAGTCCCGTGTTCGTCAAGCACCTCGAGGTCGGCCTCCAGCCCGGCCCCGTCGGCCGTGGACACCTGTGTGTAGCAGTAGCGCGCGCCGCGGGTCGGGGCGTAGAGCCGGATACCGCGTACACGAAGCGGCAACAGCAGACCGGCGCCACCCGCCGCGCGGGCCGCGGGGTGCGCCGCAACCGATTGAAAGCAGGCATCAAGTAACGCGGGGTGTACGCCGAAGGCGCGGTGTTGCGAGCGGATGGCGCCGGGAAGCGCGACCTCCGCCAGCACCGTCCCGGCGCTCTCGTCCGCGCGGTGCGCCGCGACCAATCCGGCGAAGGCCGCGCCGTATTGCAAACCGTGGTCGTCGAACTGCTGCCGCAACTCGGCCCCGTCCAACCGGCAGGAGTGGGTCGCGAGCAGGGCCGCGATGTCGTATGCGGCTGGACGGTCCTCGGGTCCTCCCGCCCGCAGCACCGCGGTCGCCCGCCGGATCGGCTTGTTCTCCTGGAAGCTCTGCACCACGAAACCGGCGACGCCCGGGGCGTTCATCGACGCGTCCGCGCAGACCGGAGTCTCGTCGTCCAAGAGCAGGGTCGCCTCGAAAGTGATGTCGCGGACCTCGGACTTTTCCCCGAAGATCGTGCGGGCCGCGGCCAACGCCATCTCGCAGTACGCCGCCCCGGGGAGAACGGCCACGTGGTGTATGCGGTGGTCGCCCAGCCACGCCTGCGCCGCGGTCCCAACCTCGCCCTGCCACACGTGGCGCTCGGGTTCCTCGGGCAATCGCACGTGCGGCCCCATCAGTGGGTGCACCGGCACGGTCCAGGCGCCGCGTGCCCGCACATCGTGACCGCCGCGGTTCAGCAGCAATGGGCGGTGATTCCATGACGGGAGCGGAACGTCCACCAGGTGACCCTCGGGGGAGAGGACCGAGAAGTCGACGGCGGCGCCGGCATTGTGCAGATCCGCAAGGAAGCCGCGCAGTCCGTGCACAAGTTTCTGCTCACGGCGCATGGCGGCGAGGGCGGCGAGCGGCATGTCGAGGCTGCCTGCGGTCTGCTCGACCGCATGGGTGAGCAGCGGGTGGGGGGCCAACTCCGCGAACACCCGGTAACCGTCCTCCAATGCCGCCTGCACCGCGGCGGCGAAACGCACCATGTGGCGCAGGTTGTCCGACCAGTACCAGGCGTCACACACCGGCTGCTCGCGCGGGTCGAAAGCGGTCGCCGAGTAGAAGTGCAGGTCAGGTGTCCTGGGGTTGAGCTCTGCAAGTACGTCGGACAGCTCGTCGAGGATCGGATCGACCTGGGGGGAGTGCGAGGCCACGTCGACGGCGATCTCGCGTGCGGGCACGTCGCGCTGCTCCCACGCCAGGACCAGATCTCGCACGGTCTGCGCGGCGCCGCCGATCACCGTGGACTGCGGGGAGGCCACCACTGCCAGCCCAACGTCGTCGATGCCGCGAGCCATGAGTTCCAGAAGCACCTGCTCGGGCGGCAGTTCCACCGACGCCATCGCACCGGAGCCGGCGATTGTCGCCATCAGCCGCGAGCGGCGGCAGATCACGCGGACGCCGTCTTCCAGCACCAACGCTCCGGCGACAACCGCGGCCGCGACCTCGCCCATCGAGTGGCCGATCACGGCGCCGGGCCGCGCCCCGTAGGCCCTCATCGTGGCCGCCAGCGCCACCTGCATCGTGAACAGCGCGGGCTGGATCCGATCGATCCCGGTAACCGTCTCGGGCGCCGAAATCGCCTGAGTGACAGAGAATCCCGCCTCTCGGGCAATCAGCGGTTCCACCGTTGCGACCGTCGCGGCGAAGACCGGTTCGGTCGCAAGCAACTCTGCGCCCATCGACGCCCACTGCGAGCCCTGGCCGGAGAACAGCCAAACCGGTCCCCGGTCGTCCTGCCCGACCGCCGGCTGATGCGGGAACTCGTCGGCGGCGACACCGCGCAAACCCTCGATCAGCTCGTCGAGGGTGCCGGCGATGACCGCCGTGCGCACCGTCCGATGCACCCTGCGCCGCGCGAGCGTGTACGCCACGTCCGATGCCGCAAGCTCCGGCGCGTGTTCGGCGACCCAGTCCGCGAGCCGCGCGGCGGTTCGCCGCAACCCGTCGGGCGATGTGGCGGACAGCGGAAAAATCAGCGGCCCGTCGATCACGCGGGTGGTCCGGGCGCCTCCCGGTGCGACCGTCGGCGGAGCCTGCTCGACGATGGCGTGCACATTGGTACCCGAGAAGCCGTACGACGACACCGCCGCTCGGCGCGGCCCGTGCCGACCGTTGCTCGGCCACGGGGTATTTGCCTGCGGCACAAAGAGATTGGTCTTGATCGCGGCCATTTCGTCAGGCAAACGCGTGAAGTGCAGGTTGCGGGGGATCACGCCGTGCTGCAGCGCCAGGACGGCCTTCATCAGCCCCAGGGCTCCGGCTGCCGACTGGGTGTGCCCGAAGTTCGTCTTGACCGACGCGAGTGCGCACGGCCCGTCGACGCCGTACACCTCCGCCAAGCCGGCGTATTCGACGGGATCACCCACCGGGGTGCCGGGGCCGTGGGCTTCCACCATGCCGACGGTGCCGGCGTCCACGCCCGCCGCCGCCAAGGCCGCCCGATAAGCCTCGACCTGGGCTGTCCGCGATGGTGTCACGATATTCGCCGTGTGACCATCCTGGTTGGCGGCCGTGCCGCGCAGCACCGCCAAGATTCTGTCGCCGGCGCGCACCGCGTCGGGCAACCGCTTGAGCAACAGCACGACGCAACCCTCACCGGCCACGAATCCGTCGGCGGCGACGTCGAAAGCCCGGCAGCGTCCCGTTGCGGACAACATCCCGATGGCAGAGCCCGAGCAGGATTTGCGGGGTTCGAACGAGACCGAGGCACCACCCGCCAATGCGATGTCGCTTTCGCCGTCGTGCAAGCTGCGACACGCCAAATGCACCGCCGCAAGCCCGGACGAGCAGGCGGTGTCCACCGTTATCGCCGGACCGCGCAGCCCCATCGTGTAGGCAACGCGTCCGGAGCCCATCGCGAAGCTGTTGCCCATGTAGCCGTACGGGCCTTCCAGGGCGTTGGCCTCGGCGTGCACGAATTGGTAGTCGTCGTGCATCAGTCCCATGAAGACGCCGGTGCGGGAGCCGGCCAGCGTCGTTCGGGTCAGGCCGCCGTGCTCCATGGCCTCCCACGAGGTTTCCAGCAGCAGTCGGTGCTGCGGGTCCATCGCGGTCGCCTCGTTGTCGGTGATGCCGAAGAACTCGGGGTCGAAGCCGGCCACGTCATCCAGGAAGGCGCCCCATTTGCAGACGGACCGGCCGGGCACACCCGGTTGGGGATCGTAGAACTCGTCGGTGTCCCATCGGTCGGGTGGAATTTCGGTGACATGGTCGTCGCCACGCAGCAAGGAGTCCCACAACTGTTCTGGAGATTCGATGCCCCCGGGCAGGCGGCACGCCATGCCGATGATGGCGACGGGAGTGACTACCGGGGGCGTCGACACAGCCCGCCCCGCGCGCGCACCCTTGATGTTGGCCCCAACAAAGCCGTTTCCTCCTCACAGCAAAGGCGGAGTCGCGCTGTCGGCTGCCTTATCGCTGGGTAGCAACCTGTCGGGTTGTCGGGCTGCCTACTGCGGCGTCGATCTTGAGGGTGTGGGGTTTGACGGGGGTTTCTCGCAGGTCAACTGCCTTGCGGGGGCTGCGACTTCTTCGGCACGCGATCAGTGCTTACACATTAGCGGGATCGCTATCGATCCGGGGCGCGAAACTCGCGCCAAATTCAGCTGGGCCGCGAGTTACGTCAGAGGTCGGCCGGCCCTGGAAACGGACGGCCCGCGCCGCCGTTGATCTGTGGAGCCTAGGGGAATCGAACCCCTGACACCCGCCTTGCAAAGGCGGTGCTCTACCAACTGAGCTAAGGCCCCTCGACGTGACTGGGTGGCTGACCCGTGGTGTCGTCCACCGCCACGTGCCAGACTTCGACCCCGCGCCGGGACCACGCCACCGCCGCCACCACAGCGATCAGTGTGATTGGCAGGGCAAGTCTTACGCAACGTCTTGATGGGCACATGGTTGTGGGCCTAGGAGGACTCGAACCTCCGACCTCTTCGTTATCAGCGAAGCGCTCTAACCGCCTGAGCTATAGGCCCGTACACGCGTACGGCCGAGCGACGAGATTACCGCAATTGCCGCCCCACCCCCAAAAACGCTAGTCGCGGTCGGCCAACGTGACCTCGATGCCGCCGATCAGATCCGTGGTCAGGTTGTAGACGAACGCGGCGATGGTGGCCATCGCCGTCAGCAACACGATGTTGACCAGGCCGATCAGCACCGCACCGCCGAAGATGGTGCCGCTGGAGACCAGCTCGCCGCTGCTGCCGCTGGTGTTGTTCAGCAGGTCGCCGACGTTGCTGTTCAGCTTCGACCACACGCCCATGCCACCCAGGACCAGGTACAGGAACGCCACGGCGATCATCCAGACGAAGAACAACGCGACCGAGAGCAACAGCGAGACCTTCAGCGTGCTCCAGGGATCGATCCGGCGGATCTGCATGCTGGCGCGCACGGGCCCGCGCGGGCGCCGGGACACCTGGGTGCGGCTCTCGCGGGTGTCCCGGCCCTCGCGGGTGTCCCGGTTCTCCGCGCCCGACGACCGGCCGGGCCCCGAGAGGCTCGACGACTCCGGTGCGCGGTCGGCCGGCGTCTTGCGCTGGGGGCCCCGCGGTATCGGGCCGGACAGGTCGGGCAGCTCGCTGGCGTAGGCCTCGGCCGGCGGACCGTCGCCACGCCCCTGCGGGGCGTCGGTGTCGTGCGGCGGGTTCTTGCCCTGCGCGGGTGCGCCGGGGGCCGCGGTTCCGGAGATGAACCGGTTGAGCCGCGCCTCGACACCGCCGGGCGGGCCGGACGGGCGCGCCTCGGTGGGGGGTTCGGTCTGCCGCTGCGGCGCCTGCGGGGGCCGGGCGCCGCCACGCTGCCACGGCGGTGAATCGGCGTCCGGAGCGCGGCCGGCCGGTGCGGGTGGCGTCGCGCGGTGGGCGCCGGCGCGCTCGGCCGAGCCATCCCCATTAAGGCCGTCGCCTTGTTTGGGGGCGCCCGGCTCGTTCGGTGAGGTCACCCCGACTCCTTAGCTCTCCTGCCACGACCGCAGGGGCGTCGCATTTTGTCTGGTCGGGCCGAGTCTAATTGCCCGGCCGTTCGCCGGACCGCCCGGATTGTCACCGACTAGCCGTCCGCGTCCGCGGCGCCCTCCGCTTCCTCGACGACTTCGTCCGCGTTTTCCTCGGCGTTGCGCGCGATGGCCAGCAGCGTGTTGTCGTCGCCCAGGTTCATCAGGCGCACACCCTTGGTCTGTCGTCCCGCCTTGCGGACCTGGCGCGCGGCGGTGCGGATTACCCCGCCTCCGGAGGTGATGGCGTAGAGCTCGCTGTCGTCATCGACGATCAGAGCGCCCACCAGCTTGCCGCGCCGCCGGTCGAACATCACCGTCAGCACGCCCTTGCCGCCGCGGCCCTGCACCGGGTACTCCTCGATCGCGGTGCGCTTGGCGTAGCCGCCGGACGTCGCCACCAACAGGTACGTGCCCTCGCGAACCACGTTGAGCGACAACAGGTAATCATCGGTATTGAATCGCATGCCCTGCACGCCGGAGGTGGCGCGTCCCATCGGCCGCAGCGCCTCGTCGGTCGCCGAGAACCGGATGGACTGGCCGTTGGCCGACACCAGCAGCAGGTCGTCCTCCGACGAGCACAGCACCGCGCCGACCAACTCGTCGTTGTCGCGCAGGTTGATCGCCACGATCCCACCGGACCGGTTGGAGTCGAAGTCGGTCAGCTTGGTCTTCTTCACCAGGCCGTTGCGGGTGGCCAGCACCAGGTACGGCGCGTCCTCGTAGCCACGGATCTGAATGACCTGGGCGATGCGCTCCTCGGGCTGGAAGGCCAGCAGGTTGGCCACGTGCTGGCCGCGCGCTGTCCGGGACGCCTCGGGCAGTTCGTAGGCCTTGGCGCGATAGACCCGGCCCTGCGTGGTGAAGAACAGGATCCAGTCGTGCGTCGAGCTGACGAAGAAGTGCTTGACGATGTCGTCCTGCTTCAGGCCGGCGCCTTGCACGCCCTTGCCGCCGCGCTTCTGGCTCCGGTACAGGTCGGTCTTGGTGCGCTTGGCGTACCCGGTCTCGGTGATGGTGACGACGACGTCCTCGCGGGCGATCAGGTCCTCGTCGCTGACCTCGCCGTCGGCCGCGACAATCCGGGTGCGGCGGTCGTCGCCGTGCTTGTCGACGATCTCGGCGAGCTCGTCGCGCACGATGCCGCGCTGCCGCTCGGGCTTGGCCAGAATGTCTTCCAGGTCGGCGATTTCGGCCTCGATTTTCGCCAGGTCGTCGATGATGCGCTGACGCTCCAGGGCCGCCAGGCGACGCAACTGCATGTCGAGGATCGCTTGCGCCTGGATCTCGTCGATGTCGAGCAGCTCGATCAGTCCGGCCCGGGCGATGTCGACGGTCTCGGACGCCCGGATCAACGCGATGACCTCGTCCAGCGCGTCGAGCGCCTTGACCAGACCGCGCAGGATGTGGGCGCGTTCGTTCGCCTTGCGCAGCCGGTAGGTGGTGCGCCGCACGATGACGTCGAGTTGGTGCGCGACGTAGTGGCGGATCATCTGGTCGAGCCGCAGGGTGCGCGGCACGCCGTCGACGATGGCCAACATGTTGGCGCCGAAGCTGGTCTGCAGCTGGGTGTGCTTGTAGAGGTTGTTCAGCACCACCTTCGCCACCGCGTCGCGCTTGATCTCGACGACGATCCGCACGCCGACCCGGTCACTGCCCTGGTCCTCGACGTTGGAGATGCCGGCCAGCCGGCCGTCGCGCACCTGCTCGGCGATCGAGGTGATGAAGTTGTCGTGGTTGACCTGATACGGCAGCTCGGTGATCACCAAAGACGTTCGGCCCCTGGCCTCTTCGACCTCGACCACACCCCGCATGCGGATCGACCCACGGCCGGTCTTATAAGCGTCGGCGATGCCTTGGCTGCCGACGATCAGGCCCGCGGTGGGGAAGTCGGGACCCTTGACGCGCTCCATGACGGCGGCCAGGGTGGCCTCCTCGTCGGCCTCGTGGTTCTCCAGGCACCAGAACACGGCCTCGGCCAGCTCGCGCAGGTTGTGCGGCGGGATGTTGGTCGCCATACCGACCGCGATGCCGCCGGAGCCGTTGGCCAGCAGGTTGGGGAACCGGCTGGGCAGCACGGTCGGTTCCTGCACCCGGCCGTCGTAGTTAGGGATGAAATCGACTGTCTCCTCGTCGATTTCACGCAGCATCTCCATCGCCAGGGGAGTGAGCCGCGCCTCGGTGTTGTGGCTGACGAAGCCGTTGGTCAGAAACGCGTGGTCTTCGGTCTCGACACGCAGGCTATAGACAGCCCGTCGGCCGGCCTCCGTCACGGAGGCTACGCGCGCGTAGTAGAACCGACCGTCGGTGAGCTCCGTTGCGATAGCCCGCACGTCGGGATCAGCGATGTGACCGAGGATTTCAGCACTGCGCGTTCGCCAGCGCTGCATACGGTCCAGATTGTGGCGGTCCAGCCAGTCGCGGTCGGTCCATCGGCCACCCGCATACTTGCGGATGAATGCGCCCAGGCCCGGAACGTGGTCGGTGTCCAGGCCAGCGCATACCGGCATCGCAGCGAGAATGCGGGTCAGCTCGGCTTGCTTAGCGCCACCGAAACCGACTTGCGATGCAAACATTTCTGCTTGAGCGCGGTTTGTGATGACGACTTTGTGCTCACCGACCGCGTGCCGGTACCGGCGTGATACGACGCCGAATTCCAGCAGCATCTGCTGCACATCAGCCGCCAGAACCTCACTACGGGTCGAGTACGAGATCTGGATCGTGTTGCGCGGCAGAGCGGAACACGATCCGTCGCCCTCGAAAAGGGCTTGCAAGAAGGCTCGCTTGACCGCGGCAGGGGATTGCCATAGCCAATCCGGCACGGACTTGTCGGCCGACCGCTGCCCGGAAAGGTCACCCAGCCGCGTCTTCCTGAGTTCCGTCAGGTTCTGGATGTCGAGTTCGTGCAGCAACGACCCCGAAGCGATGGTCCGCGAAGACACATAACGACGACCGCCGACAACCGCGTCGTACGCGCCGACAACCATGTCGAAGTAGTCGCGATTAAGGTTGTTGAATCCTGCCCGCGTCTCGGAGACGAAGCCCTCGCTGATGAACGCGCCCAATAACAGCGCTTCCATCACGTCGTGCCACTCGGCCGGTCCCAGCTCCACCGGCGGAGTGCGCTGTAGGACGACGTGGTCGTCCGGACGGATTTCGTCGATCAACTTCCACAGCAGCGTCGGCACGCCGGCGACGTCGACCAGGCACAGCAAGGGATGGTTCGCCGTGCCGGTGACTTCGTAACCTTCCGCCGTCCGCACCTTATACGTCTGGTGCTCGCCAGAATGGAACAGGCGGTCGGCGACAACGGGATTGCCGTGGCGGTCGAGAACCTTGAGTTCGACCTCGTTGTCTGAGTTGGGCGACGCGTCCGGAACGACATCACCTATGCGCACCGATTGCCCAAATGGCAAGCGCACCAGGGTATCTGCGGACACGCAATACCGCATGGCCGCCGGCGGGTCGTTGCCCGGCGAACCGAAGTTGCCCTGGCCATCGACCAGTGGGTACCGCAGCGACCATGGCTGCGCCATGCGCACCAGGGTGTCGTAGATCGAGGCATCGCCGTGCGGGTGGTAGTTCCCCATCGTCTCGGCGACCGACCGCGCCGACTTGGCGTGGCTGCGATCCGGGCGGAATCCCGAGTCGTACATCGCATAGAGCACGCGGCGGTGGACGGGCTTGAGGCCGTCGCGCACCTCGGGCAGCGCGCGCCCGACGATCACGCTCATCGCGTAGTCGATGTAGCTGCGCTGCATCTCCTGCTGGATGTCAACCGGCTCGATGCGGTCGCCGGCCTCGTCGCCGGGCGGCAGCGTGGTGTCAGTCATCTATTCCCCTTTGTGGGTTGGCGTGCCTGACTGAAACGTCAGACATCCAGGAAGCGAACGTCTTTGGCGTTGCGGGTGATGAAGCTGCGGCGGGCGTCGACGTCTTCGCCCATCAGAATCGAGAACAACTCGTCGGCGGCCTCGGCGTCGTCGAGGGTGACCTGGCGCAGCACCCGCACCGACGGGTCCATCGTGGTCTCCCACAACTCTTTCGCGTCCATCTCACCCAGCCCCTTGTAGCGCTGGATGCCGTCCTCTTTGTTGATCTTCTTGCCGGCTTTGAGCCCGGCTTCGAGCAGGCCGTCGCGTTCGCGGTCGGAGTAGGCGAACTCCGGTTCGGTGCGCTGCCACTTGAGCTTGTACAGCGGCGGCTGCGCCAGGAACACGTGTCCGTTCTCGATGAGCGGTCGCATGAAGCGGAACAGCAAGGTCAACAGCAGCGTCGAGATGTGCTGGCCGTCCACGTCGGCGTCGGCCATCAGCACGATCTTGTGGTAGCGCAGCTTGCTGATGTCGAACTCGTCGTGAATGCCGGTGCCCAGCGCGGTGATGATCGCCTGGACTTCGGTGTTCTTCAGCACGCGGTCGATGCGGGCCTTTTCGACGTTGATGATCTTGCCGCGCAACGGCAGGATCGCCTGGAACATCGAGTCGCGACCGCTCTTCGCCGAGCCGCCCGCCGAATCGCCCTCCACCACGTAGAGTTCCGATTTCCGCGGGTCGGTGGAGCGGCAGTCGGCCAGCTTGCCGGGCAGTCCGCCGAGGTCGGTGGCGCTCTTGCGCCGCACCAGCTCGCGCGCCTTGCGGGCGGCGATCCGCGCCTGCGCCGACGAAACCGCCTTGTTCACTACGGTTTTCGCCTCAGATGGGTTCGCCTCGAACCAGTGCGTCAACTGTTCGTTGCACACCCGCTGCACGAACGACTTGACCTCGGTGTTGCCCAGTTTGGTCTTGGTCTGGCCCTCGAACTGGGGCTCGGCGACCTTCACCGAGATGACCGCGGCCAGCCCTTCCCGAATGTCGTCGCCGGTGAGGTTGGCGTCCTTCTCCTTGAGCAACTTCTTGTCTTTGGCGTACTTGTTCACCACCGAGGTCAGCGCGCTGCGGAAGCCCTCTTCGTGGGTGCCGCCCTCATGCGTGTTGATGGTGTTGGCGAAGGTGTGCACCGACTCCGAATAGCCGCCGTTCCATTGCATGGCGATTTCGACCTCGTGACCGGTGCCTTTTCCGTCGAAGTCGATGACACTCTGCTGGATCGGGCTCTTGGTGCGGTTGATGTGCTTGACGAAGTCGACCAGGCCGCCGGGGTAGTGGAACGTCCGATGCTTGACCTTGTGCGGCGCGGCGTTTTCCGCCGCCTTCTCCTCGGCGGACTTGGGCGCCTCGGCGGTGTCGCTGACCACCTCGTCGACGACTTCGTCCTGCTCCACGCGCTCGTCGGTGAGGTTGATGGTGAGGCCCTTGTTCAGGAACGCCATCTCCTGCAGACGCCGCGCCACGGTCTCGAAGTCGTACTGGGTGGTTTCGAAGATCTCGGGATCGGCCCAGAACCTGATCGTGGTTCCGGTCTTCTTGGTGGCCTCGCCCTGTTTGAGCGTGCCGGGCACGGCGCGGTCGTAATACTGAAACCACTCGTGTCCGTCCCGTTTGATGGTGACTTCCAACCGGGTGGACAGCGCGTTGACCACCGATACACCGACGCCGTGCAACCCACCGCTGACCGTGTAGCCACTGTTTTCGCCGCCGAACTTGCCGCCGGCGTGCAGCTGGGTCATCACCACGTCGACGGTGGGGGCGCCGGTCGCGTGCATGGCCACCGGGATACCGCGCCCGTCGTCGGCGACCTCCACGCTGCCGTCGTCAAGGAGCCGCACATCGACCCTGGTGGCGTAACCGGCCATCGCCTCGTCCACCGAGTTGTCGACCACCTCCCAGATGAGGTGGTGCAGCCCGCGTTCGCCGGTGGACCCGATGTACATGCCGGGGCGTTTGCGGACGGCCTCCAGGCCCTCGAGCACGGTGATCGCTGACGCGCCGTATTCGTCTTGCGCCTTCTTCTTCTGGGCAGCCACGGTCGGAATGCTCTCCTTGGGGTTTCATGCGGGCGGTTCCAGTCACCGCATCAGTCGCATGCAGCCAGTCTACCGTGATGACCCGCCCGCACCGATTCTCTGGGCGCGTTTCTACCCAGCTAACTGCGCCGTGCGGGCGATTTTTCTATTCCCGCCGCGTCCCGACGTGCATCAAGGCACTTCACGTCGTCCTGGCGGCTTTGAGCGGCCTGTTGACGAAACCGGATCTGGGGATGGTTCGCGCCGCTAACCGTAGGTGTCGCGCGGGCCTCGTCCCGCGATGTGGCGCGGCCCCTTGCGCCACGACGGCGCGGCCGGCCCGGTGATTTTCAGCGACGTCACCACCCCGTTGCCGACGGCCGCGGCGATCTTGGCCAACAGTTGCGACTGGATCATCCGCAACTGCGTGGCCCAGGCGGTGGATTCAGCTGCCACGCTGAGCACCCCGTCGCTCAGCGTGGTCGGCGTCGCGTGGTCGGCGATCTGCTGGCCCACCACGGATGCCCAGTTCCCGAGCACGGTGCCTTCGGCGACCTGCGCCGACCAGCCGCGCTTCTTCGCCAAGTCACGCGCGAGCCTGCCCAGGGGTTGGGGATCGCGTGCGTCAGGTCCGGGCCCCGACCAGCTTCGGCGCTGGCCGGCCACGCGGCGAGTCGCCGGCGGAGTCGCGCGGCCCCGTCCGGCATCTTTTCCTTGTGCGCGGGCCGCGGCGCGTGCTTCCTCGAGGGTGCGCCTGACCAAGTCGATGCCGCGCAGCAGGGCCGGGTCGGCGGCCGGCGAATCCTGGTCGCCGTCGCGGCCCGTCATGACCGCACCACCGAGACCCGACCGAGGTCGTCGGCGCGTAATTCGATCGGTATCTGCCTGGCGGCCCAGCCCGCGGGAATGTCCTCCACCACCGCGGCGGTGACCAATACCTGTTCCGCCGCTTCCGCCACCGTCGCCAGGGCCCGGCGACGGGCCGCGTCCAGTTCGGCGAACACGTCATCGAGCAACAGCACGGGCTCGCTGCCATCGTCGCGCAGCAACTCATACGAGGCCAACCGCAACGCCACCGCGAACGACCATGATTCCCCATGACTGGCAAAGCCTTTGGCGGGTTGGTCACCGAGCCAGAGCTCGAGGTCGTCGCGGTGCGGGCCCACCAGACACATGCCGCGCTCCAACTCCGCGTCCCGACGCTCGGCAAGCGCGGCCAGCAATGCGGCTTCGAGGAAATCACGATCACCGCCCGCCGCGTGTGCGCCAAGGCTGGTCCGGTAGGCGATCGACGCGGGGCGCGATGCCGGCGCGAGCAGTTGATACGCCTTCTCCACCTCCGGTGCCAACTGGTTCACCAGGTCGATCCGCGCGGCCATCAACTCGGCGCCGTGCTCCGCCAACCGGCTGTCCCACACATCGAGGGTGTCCAAGGCGCCGCGGTCACCCCGGTGCCGTACTCCGCCGGCGGACTTCAACAACGCCGTGCGCTGGCGCAGAACCTTCTCGTAATCCGCCCGCACCGCGGCCACCGCCGGCCGCCGGACCGTCGCCAACTCATCGAGGTAGCGCCGGCGGTCCGAAGGATCGCCACGCACCAAGGCCAGGTCTTCGGGAGCAAAAAGCACGGCGCGCAAAACCCCGATAACCTCCCGCGTGCTGCGCACCGGGGACCGATTCAACCGGGCCTTATTGGCGCGTCCCGCCGCGATTTCCAGGTCAATCGCGCACTCCCGGCCCTCATTGACCACAATCGTCGACACCACCGCGCGGTCGGCGCCGGCCCTGATCAACGGCGTATCAGTGCCCACCCGATGGGAGCCCAACGTAGTCGAAAACCACAGCGCCTCAACAAGATTCGTTTTCCCGAACCCGTTGGAACCGACAAACACCGTCCGGCCCGGCTCCAATTCAAGGTCGGCGTGCGCCCAGGACCGGAAATCACGCAGTCCCAAATGCCGGACGTACACCTATCCGGGCAACCGAACTGGCATCAGCAGGTAGACGTAATCCGTCGGCAGTGCCGCGAAGGGGCCGTTTCCGCTGGGTGAACTGTCGTCACCCGAGGCCGGACGCAGCAACGCCGGCTTCCCGGGCGTGGTGAAACCGAATGACACCCGTTCCGAATGAACAGCGGCCAACCCGTCGGTCAGGTAGGTCGGGTTGAACGCGATCGTCAACGGCTCGCCCACGAAGTCGACCGCGAGATCCTCTTCGGCGCGCCCGACGTCGTCAGCCCCCGCGGACAACCGCAGCGACCCCTCGGAGAACTCCATCCGCACCTGAGCACCGCGATCGGCGACCAACGCCACCAGCTTGATCGCCTCCGTCAGCTCGGCGACGTTGATGGTCGCCACCGCCGTGTGCTCGGCGGGCAACAGTTGACGGAACTTCGGGAACTCCGCATCCAGCAGCCGCGTCGTACTCCGCTTCCCGTTGCCGCTGATGCCAAGCAGCCCGTCTTTGCCGACGCCGCCGCCCGCACCCAACGACAACCGAACCTCCGAACCGTCGGCACCCGCCCGGGCCGCCTCGGCCAACGTCTTCGCCGGCACCAACACCGCAGCTTCGATGTCCGGCGACGACGCCGACCAGGTCAGCTCGCGCACCGCCAGGCGGAACCGGTCGGTGGCGGCCAAAACGACCGTATTGCCCGAAATCTCGACGCGAATGCCCGTCAACATCGGCAACGTGTCGTCCCGACCGGCAGCGATGGCGACCTGGCTGATGGCCTCAGCGAAAAGATCCGCGGGCAACGTCCCGGTCTCCTCCGGCAGGCCCGGCAGCGTCGGGTAATCCTCGACCGCCATGGTCGGCAACGAAAATCTCGCACTTCCGCAGTTCAAGGCGACGCGGTTGCCGTCGACGTAGAAGTCGACCGGCTTGTTCGGCAATGCCCGGGTGATGTCCGACAACAACCTTCCGGACACCAAAACGCTTCCAGGAGAAGCGATTTCGGCTGCAACTTGCGCTTCGGCGGAGACTTCGTAATCGAATCCGGAGATCGTCAGGCCCTCATCGGACCCGGATAGCAACACTCCCGAGAGCACCGGCACCGCCGGCCGGGTGGGCAGGTTCTTCGCCACCCACGACACCGCGTCGGCGAAGGACTCCCGCACCAAACGAAACTTCAAGTCGCTGAGGCCAGCTCTTGTCGTCGCCGCGTCCATAGCGTCCCTTCACCTACCGAGAGTTTCAAAAGTCCAGTAGCTAGCCGTGTCCGCTAGCACGGGGCTCCGCCGCGAACTCCATGACACGTCTTGTCACAACGATCGCAACGGCAGTCGAAGAACAACCGTAGATCGTCCGGGGCCATCTTGAAAGCTAATCGAGAACCCCGACAAGCCCGGTTACCGGCGGATCCGCGCGGGGTGTTCGGCCGAGCCTCCCCAACGCTGTATTTCAAAGAAGAAACGACGAAGAGATCTCAGTACTAGTAATAAGGCCTGTGCATTCTGGGGACAGCCACGGTTCGGCGCAGCTAGGGCGGGGATGGGGCTGTGGATGACGGGGTGCACAACTGTGAGTCCGGTGTTGGGTCATTGGGGAGCAAGGGCGGTTGTGCACGCGCGACCGCGTAGTACACGGATGTTTGATTGCGTTGTGCACACTCCTGCGCACAACCTCGTGGTGTGGCGGGTGTGACAGACGTGCGAGAAGTTTTTTGGAAAAAATGTGCCGTCGGGTGCTCAGGGGAGCCCGCAGTCAGCGCTTGGAGCGCTGGCGGATGCGGGTGGTGAGCTCTTTGACGTGATCGAAGACCTCACGCCGCTCGGCCATTTCGGACAAGATCTTGCGCTGGGCGTACATGACCGTGGTGTGATCGCGGCCGAATGCCTGCCCGATCTTGGGCAGCGACAGGTCGGTGAGCTCGCGGCATAGATACATCGCGATCTGGCGTGACTGGGCGAGTGCCCGCGTCTTGCCGGGCCCGCGTAGTTCCTCCACCGTGGTGTCGAAGTACTCAGCCGTGGCGGCCATGATCGTCGCGGCACTGATCTGCATCGTGCTGGCGTCGGCGATGAGGTCGCGCAGCACGATTTCGGCCAGCGCCTTGTCGATCGGGGTTTTGTTCAGAGAGGCGAACGCGGTGACCCGGATCAACGCGCCTTCGAGTTCGCGGATGTTGCGTTCGATGCTGCTGGCGATGAGTTCGAGAACGTCGTCGGGTACCGCGAGCCGCTCCATCTGTGCCTTCTTGCGAAGGATCGCGATGCGGGTCTCGAGTTCGGGCGGCTGGACGTCGGTGATCAAGCCCCATTCGAACCGGGTCCGCAGGCGGTCCTCGAGCGTGGCGAGCTGCTTGGGCGGCCGATCCGAAGAGATGACGATCTGCTTGTTCGCGTTGTGCAGCGTGTTGAAGGTGTGGAAGAACTCCTCCTGAATACCTTCCTTGCCCTCGATGAACTGGATGTCGTCCACCAGCAGCACGTCGACATCGCGGTAACTGCGCTTGAAGGCGACCTTGCGGTCGTCGCGAAGCGAGTTGATGAAGTCGTTGGTGAATTCCTCGGTGGACACGTATTTCACCCGCATCCCCGGGAACAGTCGCTGCGCGTAGTTGCCCGCGGCATGCAACAGGTGGGTCTTGCCCAGACCGGATTCACCCCAGATGAACAACGGGTTGTACGCGCGGGCGGGCGCTTCGGCGATCGCCAGGGCCGCCGCGTGCGCGAAACGATTGGATGCCCCGATGACGAACGTGTCGAAGGTGTAGCGACGGTTCAAACTCGTGCCGCCGGCGACCGCCGGGTCGGTGGGGTGCGGGCGTTCGGTGAAGTAGTTCGGCCAGCTCTGCTGCGCGCTGTCGGTGACTTCGCCGTTCTCGTCGGCCTCATCGATGTCGATGGCGTCGTCGTCCGGGAGCGGTGCTTCGGGTTGGCCAAACGGTTCCGCTTGCGGGATCAGCGTCTCGTCGGTGTCGTCGTCGGGCGGCGCGATACGCACCCCGAGCTGAATCTGTTGACCGAGGCGACGGCTGAGGGCATCGGTGATCGGGGCGCGAAGGTGACGTTCGATTTCGTTCTGCACGAAACTGCTCGGCACGGACAACAGCGCGAACCCCTCCACGATGGTCAACGGCTGGACCAAATTCAGCCAGGCCCGCTGTTGAGGGGTGAGGGGAGTGATCAGCGTGGTGCGGTTGGCGGCCACGCCGTCCGGGGTCGATTCTCCGTTGAGCTCCGAAACGACCGCGTTCCACACGGTGGTGAAACTTGAACCGGGGTCATCGGTCAACGACGCATCCCCCTGGTTCTCGAGCATCCCGGGTCGAAGTACAACCGCGCTGGGTGACGAAGCAACTGTCCACATAGTTATACACAGGTGTGGACAGGATGAGCGTATGCAAGCCACAACCGACCGGCGACGGCTCGCGATCTCCGTGCTGGAAGAAAACCGATGAAGGCTGTCTAGACAGCTAGTCGATCCACCATCCTCGCTTCGTTGTCGAGCGCCGTTGCAGTCTAAAACGACACTGGCAGAAGCTAACAGTTTTCCGTGCGGCTGCCAACCGTTCTGCTGCATTCCAATCGGGTTGTTTAGGGTTCGTTGGGCCTGGTTCGACTCGCAACCGGTGCGGAACCGGGTGTGGGCCGGGCGCCGCGGCACCGTTTTCCGCCGGCGATCGAGCGGGTTCGTTGGGGCAGGCCAGGTTTGACCAGGCGAAGCCTGGTCAGTACCCTCAAACAGTCGCCCGAAAGTCGGCGATGCGGCTGCGACCCAGGTCTGCCTGGGGACCGCGCCGGCCAGCAGCAAGATTACCTCCGACCGACCCGCAGACGAACCCGAGCGAGACGTCTGGCCGGCCGGCTGGAAATGCGAGACACAACGAGGAGAACGTCGTGGCCAAGGGCAAGCGGACCTTCCAGCCGAACAACCGGCGCCGAGCCCGCGTGCATGGCTTCCGGTTGCGCATGCGCACCCGCGCCGGACGCTCGATTGTGTCGAGCCGGCGCCGTAAGGGGCGCCGCGCGCTATCTGCCTGATCGCAACGTCGGGTTTTTCGGCGGTGCTTCCGGCACGCAACCGCATGAGGCGGTCATCGGAATTCGACGCGACGGTGAAGCGCGGGATTCGTGCGGCGCAACCTGACGTCGTGGTCCATCTGCGCCGCCGAGCCGACGGTGAGGCGGCCGGCGCTCCGCACGTCGGCTTGATCGTCGGCAAGTCCGTGGGCTCGGCGGTCGACCGCCACCGGGTATCGCGCCGGCTGCGGCACGTCGCGCGGTCCGTCTTGGGGGAGCTCGACGATTCCGACCAGATGGTCATCCGCGCGTTGCCCGGCAGCCGGACCGCCTCGTCGGCTCGGTTGGCAGAAGAGTTGCGCCGCGGTGTGCGGCGGGCGCTCGAGGCGGCGGGACGGGACCGGTGACTGCGGCGGCGCCGGCGCGGTCCGTCATTCACGCGGCGGGGAGCGCGGCCGCCCGGGGCCTGATCCGGTTGATCCAGCTGTATCGGCACATGGTTTCGCCATTGCGGCCGGCAACGTGTCGCTTCGTGCCGACGTGCAGCCAGTATGCGGTCGATGCCTTGACCGAGTACGGCTTGGTGCGGGGGAGTTGGTTGGCTGTGCTGAGGCTCGCCAAGTGCGGACCATGGCATCGGGGCGGATGGGATCCGATACCCGACCGCCCGGGATGCGAGAACTTCGAAGACGTCAGCGCCGCGGCGGCATGCCCGGCGGCGCGAGGGGAGAGTGGAACTCTTGTTTGATTTCTTTAGCCTCGACTTCGTCTACTACCCGGTGTCGTGGATCATGTGGGTCTGGTACAAGCTCTTCGCCGCGATGTTGGGACCGTCGAGCTTCTTCGCGTGGGCGCTGTCGGTCATGTTCCTGGTGTTCACCCTGCGCGCGCTGCTCTACAAACCGTTCGTGCGGCAGATCCGTACCACGCGGCAGATGCAGGAACTGCAACCGCAGATCAAGGCGCTGCAGAAGAAGTACGGCAAGGACCGCCAGCGCATGGCGCTGGAGATGCAGAAGCTGCAGCGCGAGCACGGCTTCAACCCCATCCTTGGCTGCCTGCCGATGCTCGCCCAGATCCCGGTCTTCATCGGGCTGTATCACGTGTTGCGGTCGTTCAACCGGACGACCGGCGGTTTCGGCCAGCCGCACCTGTCGGTAGCGCAGAACCGGATGACCGGAAACTACGTGTTCACGCCGACGGACGTCGGACACTTCTTGGACGCGAATTTGTTCGGCGCCCCGATCGGCGCGTTCATGACGCAGCGGACCGGGTTGGACGCGTTCACGGTCTTCAGCCGGCCGGCCGTGATCGCGGTCGGAGCGCCGGTGATGATCCTGGCCGGCATCGCGACGTACTTCAACAGCCGGGCGTCGGTCGCGCGGCAAAGTCCTGAGGCTGCGGCCAATCCACAGACCGCGATGATGAACAAGCTTGCGTTGTACGTCTTTCCGCTAGGCGTGGTTGTCGGCGGTCCGTTCCTGCCGCTCGCGATCATCTTGTACTGGTTCGCGAACAACATCTGGACCTTTGGTCAGCAGCACTACGTGTTCGGCATGATCGAGAAAGAGGACGAGGCCAAGAAGCAAGAAGCGCTGGAGCGCCGAGCGGCCAATGCGCCGGCGCCGGGAGCGAAACCCAAGCGAAGCCCGAAGGCGGGGCAGCCGGCGGGCAATGGGTCGCCGGCCGCGGGGGACGGGGCGGTGGACTCCGATGGAGCCGAAGGCGAGGACGCGTCGCCGAAGCCACCGGCGGGCAAGCCGACTCCAGGTGGACAAAACGGGGGCACGGCCAACCGCACGCCGCGGCCGGGCGCGCGACCCAAGAAACGCAAACGCTGACAAGGGAGACAGGGCCATGGCGGGCCGCTCGGGTGGGTGACCGCAATTGGCAGGACCCGTGGATGAGGGAGAGAACGACATGACAGACGCAGACACCACCACCGAGCCCGACGCCGACACCGAGCTCGACGCACAGTCGGAGAACGGGGTCGAGGCGGGCGCGGACGAGATCGACGACCTGGAGGACCGGTTGGTCGCCGAGGGCGAGATCGCCGGCGACTACCTGGAAGAGTTGCTCGACTTGTTGGACTTCGACGGCGACATCGATCTGGACGTCGAGGGCAACCGCGCGGTGGTGAGCATCGACGGCAGCGACGACTTGAACAAGTTGGTGGGCCGCGGCGGCGAGGTGCTCGATGCGCTGCAGGAGCTGACCCGGTTGGCCGTGCACCAGAAGACCGGTGTCCGTAGTCGGCTGATGCTGGACATCGCGAGTTGGCGCCGGCGCCGCCGGGAGGAACTGGCCGCGCTGGGCGACAAGGTGGCGCGCCGGGTGCTCGAATCCGGCGAGCGCGAGGAGCTGTCCCCGATGACGCCGTTCGAACGCAAGATCGTTCACGACGCCGTCGCGGCGGTGCCCGGCGTGCACAGCGAGAGCGAGGGCGTGGAGCCCGCGCGCCGCGTCGTCGTCTTGCACGACTAGCGAGTTACAGGCGTGTAGTTCCGCCGCTGTGCACCGTGGCGCGTCAGGCAAAGCAGAGGATGTTTCACGTGAAACATGTCGGCCCCGTCGAACCCCCGGTGGACCACCCCGACCCCCCGCAGCCCGGCGCCGCGCCGGAGGCGGCCGAGACGATCTTCGGCCCGCGCCTCGATCTCGCCCGCCGGTACGCCCAGCTGCTTGCCGGCCCGGGAGTGGAGCGTGGGCTCCTGGGTCCGCGCGAAGTCGACCGCATCTGGGACCGGCATCTCTTGAACAGCGCCGCCCTCGCGGAGCTCCTGGCGGAGGGGGAGCGGGTCATCGACATCGGCAGCGGCGCGGGGTTGCCGGGCATCCCGCTCGCCCTCGTGCGGCCGGACGTCGAGATGGTTCTCCTGGAGCCGCTGTTGCGGCGGAGTGAATTTCTCACCGAGGTCGTCGACCAACTAGGGTTGGCCGTCGAAGTGGTCCGCGGCCGTGCCGAGGAACTGTGGGTACGCCACCGGTTCGGGGAAAGGGATGCGGCGGTGTCACGAGCGGTTGCGTCGTTGGACAAGTTGGCGAAGTGGAGCATGCCGTTGCTGCGGCCCGGGGGCCGGATGCTCGCGATCAAAGGCGAGCGCGGCCGCGAGGAAGTTGAACAGTACCGGCGTGTGATGGCAGCATCGGGCGCCGTTGATGCCAGGGTGGTGACATGTGGCGCGACCTATTTGCGTCCCCCCGCAACCGTAGTTTTAGCGCGACGCGGAGAGCGGCCGCGGCGGCAGTCGGTACGGAGCGGGAAGGCGGGGAACCGATGAGCACTCCGGGAGATTCGCCGGCGGCCGCGGGGCCACATCCGAGCGCCGCGCACGTTCAGGCACCCACCGCGCAAGACGCTCCAGCGCCCCTCGTTCCCGGCGCCATCGACGACCCGACCGCCAATGTTTCACGTGAAACACCGGACGAATTCGATACCCCGATCGGCGCGGCCGCCGAGCGCGCCATGCGCGTTCTGCACACCACCTACCCACCGCTGCGCCGCCCGAGCCACCGTCGAATCCTCACCGTCGCCAACCAGAAGGGCGGCGTCGGCAAGACCACCACCGCAGTCAACCTCGCCGCCGCGCTCGCCCTGCAGGGACTCAAGACGTTGGTCATCGACCTCGACCCGCAGGGCAACGCCAGCACGGCGCTCGGCATCACCGACCGGCAGTCCGGGACGCCCTCGTCGTACGAGGTGCTCATCGGCGAGGTCCCCGTCAAGGACGCGCTGCGGCGCAGCCCCCACAACGACCGGCTGTTCTGCGTCCCGGCCACCATCGACTTGGCCGGCGCCGAAATCGAATTGGTCAGCATGGTGGCGCGCGAGAACCGGTTGCGGACCGCCCTGGCCGACCTCGACGACCTCGACTTCGACTACGTCTTCGTCGACTGCCCGCCGTCCCTGGGACTGCTCACGATCAATGCGCTCGTCGCCGCGCCAGAGGTGATGATCCCGATCCAGTGCGAGTACTACGCGCTGGAGGGGGTGTCCCAGCTGATGCGCAACATCGAGATGGTCAAGGCCCACCTCAACCCGCAACTCAACGTCAGCACCGTCGTCCTCACGATGTACGACGGCCGGACCAAGCTGGCCGACCAGGTCGCCGAGGAGGTACGCCGCTACTTCGGGGCCAAGGTACTGCGCACGGTGATCCCGCGCAGCGTGAAAGTCTCGGAGGCGCCGGGCTACAGCATGACGATCATCGATTACGACCCCGGATCGCGCGGGGCGATGAGCTACCTCGACGCGAGCCGCGAACTCGCCGAACGTGATTGACCACCATCCGTGAAGGGACGACCATGACGCAGCCGTTACGCAAGAAGGGCGGCCTCGGCCGCGGCCTCGCTTCGCTGATCCCGACCGGTCCCGCCGAGGGCGATTCGGGTCCCGCGACCCTGGGTCCGCGGATGGGCGATGCGGCGGCGGACGTGTTGATCGGGGGACCGGGTCCGGACCTGGCCCCGGCCGGCGCGGTGTATCGCGAGATCGCGCCGTCCGACATCGAGCCCAACCCGCGCCAGCCGCGGCAGGTGTTCGACGACGAGGCACTCTCGGAGCTGGTGCATTCCATCCGCGAGTTCGGTCTGCTGCAGCCGATCGTTGTGCGCGCCGTGCCCGGCGCGAAGACGGGTCCCCGCTATCAGATCGTGATGGGGGAGCGGCGCTGGCGGGCGGCCCAAGAGGCGGGGCTCGCCACCATTCCCACCATCGTGCGCGAGACCGGCGACGACAACCTGCTCCGCGACGCCCTACTGGAGAACATTCACCGGGTGCAGTTGAACCCCTTGGAAGAGGCGGCGGCCTACCAACAGCTGCTGGACGAATTCGGCGTCACCCACGACGAACTTGCCTCGCGGATCGGTCGCTCGCGGCCCCTGATCACCAACATGATCCGGCTGCTCAAGCTGCCGATTCCGGTGCAACGGCGGGTGGCGGCGGGCGTCCTGTCGGCCGGCCACGCCCGCGCCCTGTTGTCGCTGGAAGCCGGGCCCGAGGCCCAAGAGGAACTGGCCAGCCGGATCGTCGCGGAGGGACTGTCCGTGCGGGCGACCGAGGAGGCCGTGACGCTGGCGAATCGGGCCGGCGCGACCACCCCGGCGCCGCAGCGGCGCAAGCCGATCCAGATGCCCGGTTTGCAGGAGGTGGCCGAGCGGTTGTCGAACGCCTTCGATACGCGGGTCACGGTCAGCCTGGGCAAGCGCAAGGGGAAGATCGTCGTGGAGTTCGGGTCCGTCGACGATCTGCAGCGGATTATCGACATGATGACCCCAGCGAAGGCCTGACCCGCCATACGCTGTAATTACGTCACTGTGACACCGGAGCGGCCACGAATTGGCAACGAGCGGCTTCCGGCACGCGGCATTACGAAAGCGCATGCGTTTCAAGGATTTTCGGTAACGAATCGGTTGGGACGCTAACGCCCCGAGCGTGCCCGCGCCGTGACCGGCGCCTCGACGCCAAAGCTGGCCCGATTGCGACATACTCTCCTATCCTGGAGGGGTTGCCGGTGCAATTGGCTGCAGTACCGCACAGGAGCCAGGAGGCTAGTGTCCGCTCGAATCACACCGTTGCGCCTCGAGGCCTTCGAGCAGCTTCCCAAGCATGCGCGCCGCTGCGTGTACTGGGAGGTCGACCCGGCGACCCTCGGTAACCAGGACCACCTCGCCGATCCCGAATTCGAGAAAGAAGCGTGGCTGTCGATGGTCATGCTGGAGTGGGGCTCGTGCGGGCAGGTCGCGACGGCGGCCACCGATGACAGGAGCCAGAGCGAACCACCGTGCCTGGGCTATGTCTTCTACGCGCCGCCGCGGGCGGTGCCGCGCGCCCAGCGATTTCCCACCGCGCCGGTGTCGGCGGACGCGGTGCTCCTGACGTCGATGGGTATCGAGCCCGGGCAGGCCACCGACGACCTGCCACACGGGCTTCTCGCCCGGGTGATCGACGAACTGGTCCGTCGCGGCGTGCGGGCGCTCGAAGCCTTCGGGCGCACACCGGCGGCTTCGGAGTTGCAGGACCCGCTGGCGGCGAGCCCGGACGTGCGGCCGGTGTTGGAGGCCGTCGGTGATTGCTCGGTGGACCACTGCGTGCTGGACGCCGACTTCTTGCAGGACGCGGGTTTCGTTGTGGTGGCGCCGCACCCGTACTTTCCGCGGCTGCGTCTCGAGCTGGACAAAGGCCTCGGATGGAAGGCCGAAGTCGAGGCCGCCCTGGAGCGGCTACTGGAAAACGCCCAGTTGCAAGAGCCGGTCGGAGCGGGGACCGCGGCCGGAAATACGTTGCGCGGCGCCGAGATCGGCTAGGAGCCGCCGAGCCGGCTGGCCCGCTCCACCGACAGTTCGTGAGCCAGCAGTTCGGCGAAGGTGAAAGTGCCGGTGGGCCGGTCGTTCTTGCCCAGCAGGTAGAGCCGCTTGACCGCGGCGAGAATCCCTTCCGCGATGGCGTCGCGGGTTTGGGTGGAGATGAGCATCGCGCGGTCCTGCGGGTTGGTGATGTAGCCGACGTCGACCTGCACGGTGGGCATTCGAGTCAAGCGCAACAGATCCCACGTCCGGCCGTGTGTTCGGCAATCGCGTAACCCGGTGCGGGCCACCACTTCTCGTTGGATGAAGTCCGCGAGGTTGCGCCCGATCGTGGAGACCGAGCCGTGTGAGTTTCCGAAATGAAAGGAAGCGACGCCGTTGGCCGCCGGGCTGGGCTGGTTCTCGCAGCGCAAGCTGATCATCAGGTCGGCCCCCACGTTGTTGGCCGTGGCGGCGCGTTCGGCGTCGGACGGGCTGCGGTTGACCGGTCGCGACAGGAACGTTTCCATGCCGATGGCGGTCATTCGCCCCTCGAGCCGGCTCGCCAAGTCCCACAGCACATCTGCTTCGCTGACCGGACCCGACGGGCCCTGCATCAGCTCCCCGAGGTCGGTGCCGCCGCGGCCCGGATCGATGATGATCCGCTTGCCCGAGAGCTTCGGCCCCGAGCGGCGGACCAGCTCCTCCTCGCGAATCGCGTGAGGGGAGCCGCCCGTGACGCGAGAGCTCAGAAAGTACAAGGAGCGCAACGTTTCTGGACCACAGATGCCATCGGCGGCCAGCCCGTACTCGCGCTGGTACGACATCAGGGCATTGTGGGTCTGCAACCCGAAGTGCCCGTCGACCAGGCCGGTGTAGAAACCGAGGTCCTGGAGCCGGGCCTGCAGCGTGGCGACGTCGTCACCGTAGAGCGGGGCACCGAATTGGTGATACAGCGTGCGCGCGCCCAGCCGGTACGACGCCTCCTTCAACGCGCGGTAGGTGGCCTCGCCGACGATGCCGTCGACCAGCAGGCCGCGGTGCTGTTGGAAGGCCCGCACCGCCTGGTCCAATTCGGCGTCGAAAAGCTCGGGGGGTACCAGCCGCCCGGTGGCGAGTTCTTCCTCCGGGGTGTCCAGCAGCCCTAGCGTTGCCAGCGTGGCCCGGATTTCGGTCACAGCTGCGCTGCGGTCACCACAGCGCAGCGCATCGCCGTATTCACGGCGCGGACTCGACATACCAAAGGCCCTCCGGGACACACTGACAGGCTCACATCTGGGCAACAGCTAACAGCAATTGTCGCAGATGCTTCGCCTAATCGGGAAAACCCCAGGCTGAACGCGGGGCGTGGTGCGGCGTCTTAATTCAACGATCAGCTCAGGTTGGGAACCGCGTCCGAGAGCTCACGCAGCAGCGCCGCCTTGCCCTTGGCGCCGACGATCCGCTTCACCGGCTGCCCGTCCTTGAACAGGATCATGGTCGGAATCGAGACGACCTGGAAGTCGCGAGCGGTTACCGGATTGGCGTCGACGTCCAGCTTGGCGATGGTGAGCTGCTCGGCCCGCTCACTCGCGATCTCCTCGAGAACCGGCGCGACCATCTTGCACGGGCCACACCAGGTGGCCCAAAAGTCAACCAACACAGGCTTATTGCTGGACAACACCTCGGTGGAGAACGATGCGTCAGAGACTTCGATTGTGGCCCCGGCTTTTTCGGCGTTGGTCATTGAGGTGCTCCAATCATCTTGGTACTGCCAGGAAATTCGGTTGCGTCGCTTTGGGCTGCCGAGCTTGATTCGACGTGGTCGGCCAGCCAGCGTTCGGCGTCGATGGCCGCCGCGCAGCCACTGCCGGCGGCGGTGACAGCCTGGCGGTAGGTGCGGTCCACCAAGTCACCCGCGGCGAACACCCCGTCGATCGACGTTGCAGTAGTGTGGCCCTTGACCAGAACGTAACCGTCGGGGTCGGTGTCGAGCACATCGCGGACCAACTCCGAGCGTGGGTCGTGACCGATCGCGACGAACACACCCGTGACCGGCAAAGTGGATTCCTCCCCAGTCACCGTGTCGCGCAACCGCAAACCTGTCACCGTCTGGTCGCCCTCGACAGCGAGCACCGCCTTGTTGGTCAAGATGGTGATCTTGTCGTTCTCCCGGGCACGGTCGAGCATGATGCGTGACGCGCGGAACTCGTCGCGGCGGTGCACCAGGGTGACGCTGCGCGCGAACCGGGTCAAGAAGGTCGCTTCTTCCATCGCCGAGTCGCCACCGCCGACGACCGCGATGTCTTGGTCTTTGAAGAAGAACCCATCACAGGTCGCACACGAGCTCACGCCGCGGCCCAACAGCTCCTGCTCACCGGGCACCCCCAGATACCGAGCCGCCGCGCCCATGGCCAAGATGACCGCCCGCGCGTGGAAGGTCTCGCCTTCGGCGGTGGTCACCGACTTGACCGGCCCGTCCAGCGATACCGCTTCGACGTCTTCCATTCGCAGATCGGCGCCGAACCGCAGCGCCTGTTCGCGCATCTGGTCCATCAGCTCCGGGCCCGTGATGCCGTCGCGGAAACCGGGGAAATTCTCCACCTCGGTGGTGGTCATCAACGCGCCACCAAACGACGTTCCCTCGAACACCAGAGGGGCCAGCTGCGCCCGCGCCGTATACAACGCCGCGGTGTATCCAGCGGGACCAGAACCGATGATGATCACGTCGTGCACAGTGTCGGCGGTCATAGAACCCTTTCAAGAAATCGTCCCTGGATACCTACAAACGCCAGCGTAGGCACCGCTGTTCCCGGGCGTCGGCCAACCCATCGCACCACATTAGGGGCGCGGGACCTGCGTGCTGGCCAACAGGCCGGTATCGGCGGCGCTGCAGTTCAGGGCGACCGCGTAAACCGCCAGGCTGCGCGGAGTGTCGCCCGGCACCACCAGCACGACGCCCGGGCGCGCGTTGACCTCGACCGGCCGGGCGCCCAGCACCTGCGTGGACGCCGGATAGCCGAGGCCGGTCAGGCAGGAGGCGCGCCGCGCCGGGTCGCCCAGTGGGCCGTAGTCCGGGGCGTGGGCAAGCAGACCGAGGATCTCGTCCTGCGACAACGGGATGGCCATGGGCGGCGTCGACACCGTGATGTGCTCGGCGGTCACCCCGGTGCTGGGGGCGGGCTCGGGCGCGTTGATCAGCGCCGCGGTGCCCACGCCGACCGCCGCGAGCAGAGCACCGACGCCGGCCACCCCGGCCACCACCCGCGCCGGCCTAACCCGTGGCCGCGCGGAATGCGCGACGGGCTGGCCGCTCCCCGCCGATTCCAGCGCCGCCGAGATCCGGGCGGTCACCTCGGGCGGGACGTCGGGCGCCGGCTCGGCACCCAGCGTCGCGACGTCGCTGCGGGCCCGGTTGAGGGCGCGCAGGATCTTCTCGGCTTCCGGATTGTCGCGAACCCGTTGGCGCACGCGGGCCGCGGATTCGTCATCGAGCAGGCCGGCCTGCAGGTCGGCGAGAAGCTCAACCGTCAGGGGCGGCTCGTCGCCTTGGTCGTCGGCTTCACCCATCCGCCCCAGTGTCCGTCATGGGTTGCTTGACGGCCATCGGTGGGGCGGGGTCGGCAGCGGCGTTCAGGTAGCCGAGCAGTTCCGCCAGACGAAGGCGAGCCCGGGCGCATCGGCTCTTGACGGTGCCCTCGGCGACGCCCAGCAGCGCGGCGGTGTCGGCCACCGAGTAGCCCTGCATGTCGACCGCCACCACCGCGGCCCGCTGCTCGACGGGCAGCCGCATCAAGGCGCGCTGCACCATGATGGCGGTCTCGACCTGGGCGGTCCGGTCAGCCACCGCGTAGACATCCTCCAGCGGGACGGTCGGGTGGGCCTTGATGCGCCGCAGCCGGTCCAGGCACGCGTTGACGACGATGCGATGCAGCCAGCTGCCGACGGCGGCGTCATGCCGGAACGCGCCGGCGCCGCGATGCGCCGAGAGCATGGCGTCCTGCAGCGCGTCCTCGGCGTCCTCGGCGGTGCGGGTGGTGAGCCGGGCGAGCCGGTGCAGCTGTCGTTGGTGGCGCAGGAACAACTCACCGAAGGCGTGGCGGTCGCCGGCGACATGCGCTGCCAGCAGCTCGGCATCACTGCGTTCGCGCTGGATGTCTCCCCGGGAGCCCACGGCCGGACAGTAACCAATCGGCCGTGGGGCGGCACTTCACCACGGGACGGATCTGTGGGCGCTCAGGAAGCGGCCTGGATCGTGATCTCCGAAAAGCCGGCCTGGCTCTTGCCGTTGGTGGTTCCCAGCGTGGAGATCCACACCAGCAGATTCGAGGTCGGCGAACCGGCCCGCACCGGAATGACGTTGTGGCCGGGCTTGAGCGTGAACGCCGGCGCCAGCACCGTGGTGTCGTTCAGGGAGGCCGGCGACGCCGTGGCCGACGACCGGATCTCGACCTTGGTGCCGCTGCTGGGGGTGTCGATGCTGACCTGGCCGATCACCGTCGCGCTCGGCAGCTGCAGCATCAGCCCTTCGCCCTGCTTGAAGCTGGGGAACGGGACGGCGTCGGTGTAGACCTCGGTGGCCCAGGCGGTCGTGGGGTCGCCGTCGATCGCCTGCCCGGCCGTGCTCGCGTTGTCGGCGTCGCCGTCGGGGGAGTAGACCGACGCCTTGGTCGGCTTGACGACGCTGCCGGCGGCCGCGGAACTGGGGGCCGACGACGAGGAAGACGACGACGGGCCGTTCAACCCCAGCTCGTCCTTGTTCAGACCGCCACCGACGTTGCCGAAGATCTTGCTCACCACCGACGCCAAGACCAGTAGGGCCACGATGATGACGGCAAGGCCGGCGCCCATGCCGATCAGCAGGTTACGGCGCCTGCGCGCGAAGGCCGCTTCGTCCGGGCCCGCGGTTTCGCGGGCGGTGGCCGGCGCGGGCGAATCGTCGATCGGACCCAGCACCTCGGTCCGGTCGGCCACCGCGGTCGCCTGCTGGAGCAAGTTCAAAAGCGTTGAGGCGCTACGTATCCCGCCGTCCTCCTGAACCGCCCGCACGGCGACGGCCGAAATCTGGAAGGGAATGCCGCGGTCGATGATCATCGGTTCGACGGGCTGGCCCGCCGAATCGCGTTCGGCCGGCGCGAGGCCGCTACGCACGCTGGACTCCGTGAGCGGCCACCGATTGACCAGCAGGGCGTAGAGCGCGGCGCCGATGCCGCGGATGTCGGCCTGCGGGTTGGCGTCCGGCATGGTGGCCGGATACGCGAGGACGACGTCACCCTCGATGCTGACGCGGACCCGGCTCGGGTGGTCGATCGACAATGCGACGCCGGCCCGGTGGGCCGCGTCGGCGGCCGCGGCCAGCGATTGCATGGCCCGGACGGCGCCGACGGGGGACGGCGCGGTGTCGGCCACTTCCTGCAGGGACCCGCCGCGCACCCATTCGGAGACCACCAAGCCGCCGTGGCCGGTGTGGACCACGTCGAGCACCCGCGCGATGCCGGGTTTGTCGATCCGGCTCAGGCGCAGCGTGCGGGACAGGATCTCCTGCAGCACGTCGTCGGGCAACGCCCCGTCGGGGTCGACGAACGTCAACGCCACCTGCCGGTCCAGCGCGGTGTCGAGCGCCTGCCAGAACTGCAGGGGCGGCGCGCCGCCGTGGAAGACCAGCAGCCGGTAGCGGCCGCCGGCGATCCGGGCGCCGGGGACCAGGTGGACGTCGTCGCCGGCCGGGTCCCCGCCGCGGTCCCGGGGCGGGTCGAACGGGGCAGCGCCGCGCCGCGATTCGGGCGGCAGGTCCCCATTGGACGGGCGCGCCGGTGATTCCGGCGCGCGCTCGGCGGGGATGTCGGGCTGGAAGTCGTCGGCAACCGGTCGTGGCAGCTCGGCACCCGACGCGGCACTCTCGATAGGGCGGTCGGTCACCTCCGGTCCTTTCGCTATCCGGGCTTGGGCTGCCCGCTCCGGAGGTCTGCGCCGGATCGGCTCCTGGACCGCATTTACCCCAGGCGGGGACGAATTCCTCTGCTCAGGGTACGTGACCGGGGCCCGCCGAGACGATTGGTCCTTTGTCACCGGTTTGCGGGGCACCGCCGCACGGCCGAGGCGGCGGCGGACGACGTCCAGCGCGGCCTGCGCCTCGGGGACGCGGGCGCCGAGCATGACCCCCGCCATGATCGGCAACATGATCACCCCCAGGATCAGCAGCCGCAACAAAGACCCCGCCGCGCCGCCGTGTGCGGTCAGCGCGTCCAGCCCCAACAGCCGGTCGGCCACATGGGCCACCAGACCGGCCAGCATCGAGGCGGTGATCGTGACCAGGATGGTGCGCAGCTCGCCTTTGCCGATCAACTGGCCGCCCGCCGGCAGCAGGGTGTGGCGCAACAGGATGTAGCCGATGATCGCGCCGGCCAGGAACCCAATGCCGTTGGCCAGCCCCAGATAACCGGCGACCAGCTTCGGGTCATCGGTGAGGTGGGGCGCCAGCACGGATCCGACGATCTTGACGGCCGTGATGACGAGGATGATGACGATCGGCGTCCAGGGCTGCTCGCGCGCGTAGAAGACCCGCAGCTGTAGCAGCACCAGCCCGTAGGGGATCAGCGTGAACGCCGACAGCGCGATCGCGGCGCCCAGGTAGCCGGCGTCGACCCCGCCGAAGTGGCCGTAGGCGAACAGCGCGCTGCCGATCGCGGGCCCGCCGACGGTCATGACCGCGACGATCGGGATCAGCGTGATCAGCGTCAGGCGGGTGGCCAGCGAAAGGTCCGCCAGCACGGCCCGGGTGTCGTCCGCGGCGGCGTTGCGGCTCAGCCGCGGCATCACCACCGTCAGCACGGTGACACCGATCATGCCGAACGGCAGCATCAGGACCAGCCAGGTGTAGTTGTAGATCGCGGGGCCCGACGCCGCCGCCGTGCTGGCGATCTGGTTGCCGACCACCAGGCCGAGCTGGCTGATCAGCACGTAGAGCACCATCGCCGCGGCCATGGTGCCGAACCGCTTGAGGCGCTCGTCGATTCCCCACAGCGGACGCAGGTCGACGCGCTGCCGGCGCAGCGCCACCAGCAGCACCGCCGTCTGCGCGAACACGCCCAGCGTGGTGCCGATGCCGAGGACCAGCAGCTTGGTGTTGCCCATCCGCACGGGGTCGACCGAGAGCTCACCGGGGACGGCCGCATACACCGCCAAGGTCGCGAGTGCGACGACGTTGTTGACGACTGGCGCCCATGCCGTCGGCCCGAACACGTTGCGGGTGTTCAAGATCGCCATGAACACCGACGTGAGGCCGTAGGCCAGCACCTGGGGAAGCAGCAGGTAGGCAAACGCGGTCGTCAGCGGCTCGTTGACCTGCGGAACCCGGCCCAGCATCAACCGGACCAGCAGCGGCGCCGCGAGCACCGACAACGCCGTCGCCAACACCAACAGCGCGGTCGTCAGGGTGACCAGGCGACGCACGAAGGCCGCGCCGCCGTCGGGGTCGCTCTGCTCGGCGCGGGCCAGCACCGGAACGAAGATGGCGGTGAAGGTCGCCTCGAGGACCAGCGCGGCGACCAGGTTCGGCAGCTGGTTGGCCACCGAGAACGCACTGGACAGCGCGGCGCCCAGGATCGCCGCCAGGAGCACGACCCGGGCGAAGCCGGTGAGCCGGCTGACCAGCGTGGCGAGGGCCATCGCCCACGACCGCGACACCAGGGCGGCGTCGGAGAGTTCGGGGCGTCGGCGGTCGATCCCCGCGGGGACGGGCGGCAGGGGACCCGTGGGCGGCGAGCCCGGGTTGCGGGGTCGCCGCGGCGGCTCGGGCAGGCGGTGCGGTTGCGGTGGGGCCTGCCGGTGGGCGGGCTTCATACTCGGTGCTCTTGTTCGACCCGGTCGTCGGCCGCGTCGTCCACCCCCGCGGATCGCGCGCCGGGCGGGTCGGGCCGGTCCAGGTCGGCGCGGTCGGGCTGGCCCCGAAAGCGGTGCCACAGGCGACGGCCGGCCAGCAACACCAGCACGGCCGCGGCCGTCAGGGTGATCGCGAACAGCACCTTGCCGTAGGCGTTGGAATGCACCGACATGCGCACCGGCTCGCCCAGCCGCAGGCCGTCCGGGGTTCGCAGCGACACGTCGATCGCGACCCGTTGGGTGAAGTTCACTTCGATCGGCACCCGCAGCGGCAGGTATCCCGGCGGCAGCTCGATCTGGCCGACGTCGGTGACCGTCATGCCCGGCGGGGCGTCGACCTGTAACCGCACCCGGATGGGAACGGCGAGGCCGTTGTGCAGCGCGAGCGGCAGCGGGCTGTGTTCGGTGGCCAGGGTGTAGGAGCCGCCCGGGTTGACGATCGTGACCGCGCCGAACAGGTCGTTGATCGTCTTGCCGACGACGGCCAGGCGCTGCTGGGCCATTCCGTTGCGGGTGTCAGGGGGCTCGGATTCGCTGAGCGCGCGCAGCATGTCTTCGCGCAGCGGCGCGGTGTACTGGATGCCGGTCAGTCCGGTGCGTTCGTCGGTGCTCAGCGCGGCCGTCAGACCCCACACCCGGCCGACCTGCCCGGCCACCAGGGCGGTGACGTCGTCGCCGAATCGGCCGCGCGCGGAGGTGTAGGCGCCGACCTGTTCGGACGGCTCGGTGCGGGCCGCGGCCTCGGAAATCACCGCCGGCAGCGACCGCGGGATCGCCAGCCCGGACCGGATGGTGGTGGTCAGCGCGGTCAGGATGACGTGAGCGTCGTCGGCCTGCAGGTTCCACGTCGCCGGCGGGACCAGGACCTGCGTGCGGGGCGCGTCGTCGTGCTGCAAGGCGTGCCAGAACATGGACCCGAGCGCGTCCTGTCGGCGCGCGGTCACCGAGTCGTGCGCGAGCCGGACGTTCAGCGAGGAATCCAGATAGGTGGGGACGGACGGCGAGCTGCCCGCCCCGGCCAGCGCGGCACCCACCGCCGGGTCGAACGGGGCAAGCACGACTTGCGGGGACAGCCGCTGCGGCGCGGTGTCCACGGTGATGTCGGAGGACGCTTGCCCGTCCGGCGCGGACAGTTCGGCCGCGGCTATGGCGACCGTGCTTTCGTTGCCGCCGAGCAGGTTGACCGCGCGGCTGGTCAACGGTCCGTCGGGCAGCAGCGTGGCCCCGTGCACGGACGCCACGTCCAGGATGCGGTCGACGATGCTGTTGACGCCGGTGGTCGCGGTGGCGCTCAGCCCGCGGTCGTTGACGCGCTGCAGGGCGTCCAGGTCGGCTTGCGCATACGGCAGCGGCGCCACGCAGGTGCGGTGTGCCAGCGCGCGGAGCCGGTTGAGCCACTCGGCGGCCGCGGCCTGCCCGGCGCCCGCGTGGGTGGGGGTGCCGGGGAGCTGCGCGGGCCCGTCGGGTGAATCGGACACCACGTAGCCGGCGGTCATCGCGTTGACGGTGACGAGCAGGTCCGGGTCGACGGCCAGACATAGCGCTCGGCCCACCGCGCCGTCGGGGTCAACGTCGTGGCTGGTCGCCACCTCGGCCGCCGACAGCAAGATGTCCAGCCTGCCGCCGCTCGCCAAGGAGGTCGCGAGGTCGTCATCGACGAGGCGGACGGGGATGGTGCCGCCGGGCACGCCGGGGGCCAGCCGGGGCCGGTCGGCCAGCGGCCACAGCATGGTCAGCCACACGGGCTTGGAGGTGTCGGGTGCGACGGCGGAGCCCGGATCGCCGCCCTGGTCGGGCGGCACGCCGACGACGGGCAGCAGGAAGCGCGCGTTGTCCAGCCGCGCGGGGGCGCCGTAATCCGGTGTGCCGTTCACGTTGACCAAGACCGGGTAGATGCCCGGCTTATCGATGCCCAGCGATTGCTTGGCGGGCGAGCGCAACGGAGCCGACAGGGTGAAGCCGACTTGCTGCCCGCGCTGCAATTCGGGAGAGACCGTGAGGAAGTCGGCGGCCGGTTGGTATTGGTCGGTGTCGCCGTCCAGGGAGGTCCTCAACGCCGCGGACGCGGTGACGGGCCCGGCGTGTTCGAGCCGGACCATGACGTCCCGGACGGGGCGGTCGCCGATGTTGGTCACCATGCCGGTGACGGTGACGACGGGTTGGCTGGACGTCGTGACCACGTCCGGCGTGACTTGGTCGATGCGAACCCGGACGAACGGCGTGACGCCGGGTTCACCGGCGGCCGCGCGCGGCACGGCGGGCCAGGTGAGCACCGCGAATCCGGCCACGATGCCGATGACTGCCGCGAGGCGCAACAAGCAGAGGCGGGATGCCGTCACGGCCCTGGCCCGTGGCCGTTCTTCCGGCTGGTGGCCGGCTTGTCGGCATGCCGGGTGCGGGAGTGCGTTTGCGGGCGGCGCCGCGGAGAGGTGGCTGGCAGCGGCGGCAGGGCGGCGGGACCGTCGGTCTGCAACTTGTCGATCAGCTCGTCGGCGACCCGGGCGAGCCGCCGTTCGTCGGCGTAAGCCAGCTTCGACGGCAGCTCGTGCACCGGCACCCAGGCCACCTCGGCGACCTCGAGGTCCTCGTCGGACAGCTCTCCGCCGGAGAAGCGCAGTAAGTAGTGGTGCACCGTCTTGTGCACCCGGCGGCCGTCGGTGACGAACCAGTAGTCGATCCGGCCCAGGGCGGCCAGCACGCTGCCGCGGATGCCGGTCTCCTCGGCCACCTCTCTTATCGCGGTCTGCTCGGCGGTCTCACCCATTTCGATGTGGCCCTTGGGCAATGACCACAGCATCCGCCCGCGCCGATCGACGCGGCCGATCAGGGCTGCCACCTGAGAGTCTCGCGGCCCGTCGAGGCCGTCGACGACCAGCCCGCCGGCGGATGTTTCGTGCACGGTCCGCAGCCGATCCGGCCCGCGTCGCGGCGAACGGGATCGGCGCGACTTCGTCGCCGTCGAGTCGGTGGGCGCTTGGCCGTTCGTCTGGTTCTCGGTCGAACTCGCAGTGCCACGACCGCGCCGCCGCCCCCGGCGCCGACGTGGCTTGCCCTGTTCGCCGTCCGACACCCAAGCGATAGTAGCTGGCACGGCATTGTCTCCCTGGACATACTCGCCGCAGGCCGGGTGTGCGATGGGTCAGGGGCGAATGCGTCTGGTCAGATCGGGCCGATCGCGTGGGCCGCGACAAAAGCGGGGATGAAGACCAGCAGGGAGAGCGGCCCGGACAGGCTGCCGATCATCATCCCGCGGCCGATCTGGCCGAGTCCGCCCGATGCCCGCGCGACGAGGGCGCCGATGCCGACGTACCCCAGCGTGGCCGGCAGGACGATAACCACCAAGGGCCACATCGGCAGAACGAACAGCCAGGTGACGAAATCCACCACGAAGACGTGCAGGAGGGCTACTGCGAATGTCAGCGGGCCGTACCGGTTGTCTGTCATCGACGGCCCTTCAGCGCAGGACCAGAAAAGCGAAGATGGTTCCGCCCGCGAGCACGACCGCCGAGCAGCTCAAGGTGCTGATGCCCAGACCGCGACTGCGCGGCGATGGCGACCTCAGCAGCGCGGCGCCGAACAGCAGCGAGACGATCGTCGTCACGACGGTGGCGGTGAGCATCCATTCGCGCTCGCCGGTGTACGCGTTGTGCGTGTAGAACGGCCACTTGCCCAGCAACCACATGGCGACCAGCAACATCGCCAGGATCACTTGCACGACGAAGGGCGCCGACCACGTCGCCGTGCGCCAGGCGCGGGTATCGAAGAAGTTCACTCGGACAGGCCCTGGCTTATGCATCGGAGATGCACCACCCGATCACCCCGCTGTCCACCTTCCCGTCGCGCGTAACGCTACTGCCGGCCGCCGGGAGGTCAATTCACCGCCCATTGCGCGACGCCTATGCCGGCGACGGGTGCGAGGCTCCTCACACGGGTTCTTCGGTTCCGGCCGACTACGCTGATCGAACGTGTCCGAAGCCGATGTCGAGCTGCTTGCCGCCGCCGCGGTTGCCCTGAATCAACACGCGCCCATGCTGCGCGAGCTGGGGTCGGCATTCGAGTCCGCGGGGCACGAGTTGTACCTCGTGGGCGGTTCGGTACGAGATGCGCTGCTGGGCAGGCTGAGTCCCGACTTGGACTTCACCACCGACGCGCGCCCCGAGCAGGTTCAGCAGATCTTGCGGCGCTGGGCCGACAGCATCTGGGACACCGGCATCGAATTCGGCACGGTCGGCGTCGGCAAGGGTGACCACCGCTTGGAGATCACCACGTTCCGCGCGGACGCCTACGACCGGGTCTCGCGTAAGCCCGAGGTGCAATTCGGTGAGCGCCTCGACGACGATCTGGTGCGCCGCGACTTCACGGTCAACGCGATGGCCGTGCGTATCACTGCCGGGGGGCCGGGTGAATTCCTGGATCCGCTCGGTGGTTTGGCTGCGCTGCGCGAGCGGGTGCTCGACACCCCGGCCGCCCCCTCGGAGTCCTTCGGCGACGACCCGCTCAGGATGCTGCGCGCCGCGCGGTTCGTCTCTCAGCTCGGCTTCGCCGTCGCCCCGCGCGTGCGCGAGGCGATCGAAGAGATGGCCCCCGAGCTGGGCCGGATCAGCGCCGAGCGGATAGCCGCCGAGCTGGACAAGCTGCTGCTCGGTGACGACCCGGTGTCCGGCATCGACCTGCTGGTGCAAACCGGCATGGGTGAGGTGGTGCTGCCCGAGGTCGGCCGCATGCAGATGGCCATCGACGAACACCACCAGCACAAGGACGTCTACCAGCATTCGCTCACGGTGCTGCGGCAGGCCATCGCGCTGGAGGACGACGGCCCGGATCTGGTGCTGCGCTGGGCCGCGTTGCTGCACGACATCGGCAAGCCCGCGACCAGGCGGCACGAGCCCAACGGCGGCGTGAGTTTTCACCACCACGAGGTGGTCGGCGCCAAGATGGCCCGAAAGCGGTTGCGCGCGTTGAAGTATTCCAAGCAGATGGTCGACGACGTCTCGCAGCTGGTGTATCTGCATCTGCGGTTCCATGGCTACGGCGAGGGCAAGTGGACCGATTCCGCGGTGCGCCGTTACGTCACCGACGCCGGGCCGCTGCTGCCCCGGCTGCACAAGCTGGTGCGGGCCGACTGCACGACTCGCAACAAGCGCCGGGCCGCCCGGCTGCAGGCCAGCTATGACCGGCTGGAGGCACGGATCGCCGAGCTGGCCGCGCAGGAGGATCTGGCGCGGGTGCGGCCCGACCTCGACGGCAACCAGATCATGGAGTTGCTCGACATTCCCGCGGGCCCGCAGGTCGGTGAGGCGTGGCGCTTCCTGAAGGAGCTGCGGTTGGAGCGCGGACCGTTGACGACCGAGGAGGCGACCGCGGAGCTGCTGAGCTGGTGGCGCGGGCGGGGGAACCCGGAGCGGTGATCGCGCGTCGGATCGTGCATGGATTACTGCATGGCCGGCGACGACGGCACGGCTTCTATGTGGCAGCGCGACCTCGATCTCGACCTTGATGGCGACGGCCGGCTCGACGCGTTCGGGCTGGACTTCGATGGCGATGGGCTGCGCGACGACGCCTTCGCGGATCTCGACGGGGACGGCATCGCCGATCACGCGGTGCTCGATCTCGACAACGACGGCACGCCCGAGGCGTACTTCACCGATGACGGATCGGGGACGTGGGGGGTCGCCACCGAACAGGGCCGACAACTGCGCTGGTTCGGCCTCGACGGTGTCGAGCACACAGGCGGCCCGCTGGTCGACTTCGACGGGCACGGGCACGCCGATGACCGGCTATTCGATAGCGACGCCGACGGGCTGGCCGATCGCGCGCTGTGCGCCGATGAGGGCGGGGTCACCGAATACGTCGACACCGACGGGGACGGCAAGTGGAACGTGCGGCTGACCGACAGCGATGGCGACGGCTTGGCTGACGGCGCGAGCGCCTTGTAGCGGCTCGGCGGCCCAACGTGAATTGACCGCTGCCCGCGGCGTATTTAGCCTGGTCAGTAGCGGCGTGACTAGGCCATGCGCCTATCGTTGCGGTCGATCAGAAAGGGGTGGCAATGTTCGTCGACACAGACCTGTTGCACTCCGGGGGCAACGAATCGCACCGCGCCGGCGGGCATGCGCAAGAGGGAGCCGACCAGCTCGCGCGAGGACCGCTGGGTTCGGGCATGTTCGGTGACTTCGCCGCCGCGGACGCATTCCACGCGGCCGTCACTGCGGCGCACACGCAGCACGTGCAGAATCTGCAGGGCCACAAGCGGACGCTGACCGATGTCGGATCGAAGGCGCACTCTGCGGCCAAAGGGTTCACCAGCATGGACGAAAACAATGCTGGCGACATGGAAGCGGTGCGACCGGGGGTTGGGGGCTCGGCGTCGACAATCTAAAGGCGCCGACGGAAGAGACGGCGCCTCGACCCATTCGCGCTGTGCGGCGCGAATGATGACGAATCGTCTGATGTAGTCACTTCCGCGCGATGTTCAGGCCGCCATGCTGCCCTCCGGCAATACCTGCTTGCTCAACGGCGAGATCGAAGCTAAGTCATAGCGACCCTCGGTGATTTCCTGCGTTGTGAGCGGCTGTCGACTGACGAGTCGCGGCCCCAGCCTCCGTAAAGGACTCGACGTCTGATTCGTATCAACGATGCTGATAGGTCGTAGAGCTGCAATGCGTGTGGATAATTCAAGAGAATGGATCGCAAGGTACTGGGATGGGAGGAGGGCTGCGTGGGAGATCCGCCTCCAAGCTTCGGCGGGGTAGCGCCTACCGGGCCGCCACCGGGGCATTGGCAGCCCAACTATCAAACCCGACCCGTACGGCGCCCACGCACGTGGCCATCGCTGGCTCTGGCATCGGTTGCGGTCGTGCTGGGCGCTGTTGCGCTAGTTGTGTCATCCGCAGAGTCGACGAATCACTCCACACCAGAACCGGCGACCACCTCGGCGGCACCCACGTACACAGCCGCCGAGACGTCCGCAGCGCACAAGAAGCTTTGCGACGTGTACAACTTGGCCGCACGAGCAGTCCAGATAGAAACAAACGGTGCAAGCCCGGAGCGGGCGGGCATTGCTACGGTCAACGGCGCCGTATTGCTGGGGCAAGCGTTGGATGCTTCTCCCGCGACCTCGCCAAGTGATCGCGCCGCCGCTGTTGCCCTAGCGGAGGCGTATAGCAACGCCGCTGCTGTGGCGAGCTTTGGGGATTCAGCTCAGTGGCAGTCGACAATCGCCGACGTCAATGCCAAGGATGCGGGCATGAAGAGGGTGTGTGGAGGGGGCTGACTTGCAATTAGAGAGCGCAGATCACGTTGTGAACTGTCGCGATGACATCTTCCTGGTCCCGCCCCCCGCGATGTCGTCAGGCCAGCCAACATGAGCCTGCGGTCGACTACGAGATTTACCTTAACGCCCGCCGGGTAGACGCAGTGACGCGCAGCCCGAAAGGATCGAACATGCAACGAAGGCGCGACTCGCGGTGAATTGCTGCCGCTCCTCCGCTTGCTTCAGTATGGGAGTTGAAGGAGTTCGTGGGCGGGTCGGGGTCTGGGCGGCAGTGACCTGAAGGACGGTGCATGTGGAGAACCAATCTTGGTGACAGGCCTTCGGGCTGGCGGCCCACCCAGCCGGGGGAACTGCTGCGGATATCACGCGATGCTTAGTAACGCAATTTCGAAAGATGCTGCTATGAAACAGGTTTGCGGTGGCGGTTGACCTTCCGCCTGGCAAGTGGACAGCGGCGTTGATCGGACCTTGGTGGCCGATGCCGTCAACGACCCTGCGTGGCGCCGCTCAGCATTGGAGCCAAGCATGCACGGAGCAACTGTTGTTTTCGGAGGGCCTCCGAAGTCAGTGGATGACGATCGCGGCGAGTAATCAGGGCCACACAGCCGACGACCTCATATCCAGGTACCAGCAAGGCGAGAAGCTTCATCTCGATCTCGCCGAGAAGTACCAGGCCAAATCGGCGGCCTTCAACTCAAGCGCTGACGCAATCGACTATCTCCGAAGCAGATTGACTGACATAGCGAATATGGGAAATCGCGAGATCGATCAAATTCTAGCTTCGAAAAAGCCACTACCCGAGCAGGTCGCGGAGATACAGGCTGTTCAGTTGCGTTGCAACGGCGATGCCGCGAACGCAAGCATGAATGCGGGCGACAAACTCATGACGGCGACTCAAAAAATTCTTGACGCCGAGGGCGTTGGTGGTGATGCCCGAACCTGGGCTCGTGAAAACGGTTTCAACATCGGCGACGTGCGCCCACCCCAGCAGATCGGTGAATCCGACGTGAGCGGATTGACGCATTCCGCTTTCGGCGGAAGCCAAGGGCCTGGTGGATCGATGTCGGGAGGGGGTGGGTCCTCGGCTGCTGCCACACCGGCCGGTTTCGGCGGCACGCAGGGACCGAGCACATCTTTGCATGGTGCGGGCGCTGGGCCTTCACCACAGCCCGCCGCTTTCGGTGGTACGCAGGGATCTATCGGGTCATTGCCAGGTGGACAACAAGCCCTCACATCGCCAGGGGTCCACGTCCCCGGCGGTGGTGGATCGCTCTCGCCCGGGATGGCAGGCGCACCCGCCAGCCCCATGAGCATGTCGCCCGCCGGCTTGGGCCAGACTGGCTCACCCAACTTGGCGCAGTCGTTCGCATCCGGGATGGCGACGGGACAACCGGCCGGCGCTGGCGCTCAAGGGATTTCGTCCGGCGCGGTGAATGCATTGGAATCGGGATCGGGTACACCGCCGCAAGCCGGTCCGCCGGCAGGGACGCCGCCTGTGGCACCGACTTCACCCAGCGCTGGGGTATTCATCCCCACAGGCACGCCGGCCGACGCGCCTCCGCCTGCCGCTCCAGCAGCGCCTACAACGGGAGGAACTGCGCCGGTAGCGCCGGTAATCACCGGGGGTTCATGGTCGGGACCGTCCGCGCCGGTAGCTGGTGGCCCGAGCATCCCTGCGGGTCCGCTGCCCGCGTACGGCTCCGACCTGCGACCGCCGGTCACGGCGCCTCCCGCGATGCCTTCTTCCCCGGCGGGGCCCGTTTCGGGCGCGCCAGTTGCCCCTTCGGCGGCATCGTCCCCGTCGGCGGGTGGACCGCTGGTCTCTCCGGTTGAACGCGGAGCAGCCGGAACCGCGGCCGGGCAGGCGGGCGCGAATTCGTCAAGCATGCTGGGCGCATCTGCAATGTCAGCGGCAACCGGTGCTACGGCGGGTGCGGTGTCCAGCAGGGCGGCCGAGCAGCAGCGGTTGCAACGGCTCGTCGATGCGGTAGCCCGCCAAGAGCCGCGAATTTCGTGGGCGGCCGGCCTGCGCGACGACGGCGCCACCAGCCTGCTTGTCACCGACCTCGCCGGCGGATGGATACCTCCGCACGTCAAACTGCCGGCCCACGTAACCCTGCTCGAACCAGCTCTACGTCGTCACGATGCCAACGTCGTCGACTTACTAGGAGCCGTGGTGGTCGCCGCCGCTCACGAGCACAACACCTACGTCGCCGAATCAGACCCTGAGGCACCCACGCTGAGCGGTGATCGACCAGCCCGCTCGGCCGCGCCCAAGGTTGACGAACTTGGGCCAGCCCTCGTGGAAGCTGTGCGCCGGCGCGATGGTCTGCCGCGAATTGCGCAAGCTATCGCGGCGCCGGCGGTACGGAATACCGGCGTGCTTGACAACGAGACCGAGCTTTTGCGCAGGTGCATCGCCGACATTCAAGAATCGGTCCTCACGGCGTATCCAGATCATGATGCGGCTGCTGTCCAGGATTGGATGTTGCTGGCGGCCATCGAAGCCCTGATCGATGGACATCAGTATCTGGCGAACTACCACATGGCATGGTTCGACGTAACCAGCCATCTGACCAGCACCTAAAAGGACGTGAGCACGCGGCGCCCGAATCCAGGGTGAATACCGTTTCTCGACGGCTATGCCAAACTGAGTAAATAAGCAACTGCGTGTGCGAGAGCGCACTCGAAGTGATCGCCGGTTTGCGAGCGGGGTGGAGGTGAAGGCATGTCCGGAGGCGATGGCACCATCAAGAGCTCCCCGTGGATCTTGGGCGGCCTATCCGGTGCGCCGGAAGCACCGACGCCGATGCCCTTCCCTGTTTCCGTGGGCGGAACCAGTCCGACCGACGGGCAACGAGGAGCACTTGAAGCCGCCGCTAACGGCGGTGTCGCGAAAGACGCCGCAGATGCCGCAGCCGCCGACGCCGACCGCCGAGCTCACGCGGCCGACGCGGCCGCGAAATTCCCCGCCAACGAAGCTGAATCACAGCAGCAGATGCAAAACGTCGGCCAGCAAGCCCCGCAGATGATGCAACAGATGCTGCAGAGCATCACGGGCGCGCTCGGCGGTGCGGTCGGCGGCATCATGGGCCCGCTGACGCAGCTACCGCAACAGGCGATGCAGGCCGGCCAAAGTGCGATCCAGCCGCTGATGAGCGCGGTTCAGGGCGCCCACGGTGCCGGCCTCGCCGACGAGTCGCATCTGGTCGACAGTGTCGGCCCGGGCTCGGGTGCCGGCGGCGGTGCCGGTTTGGGCGGTGGGGGCGGCGGTCTCGGTGGCGGCGGCGGCACAACCCCGGCCAGCTCGCTGGGTCCGCCTCCGGTGCCAACGTCCTCCCCGCCGACGACTCCAGCCGGGGCGGCCAAGGCCGTAGCGGCGCCCCCAGTCAGCGGCGGGCCGACCATGTCGGGGCAGAGCGGCATGGGCGGCATGGGCATGATGCCACCCGGCGCGATGGGCGCGGGCGGCGAAGGCGGCAACAAAGAGAAGCCACCTGAAAAGCGCATATCGGCCCCGGGCGTCCCCAACGGCCAGCCGGTCAAGGGCCGCCTGACCATGCCGCCGAGCGCTCCGGGTCCCAAGCCGGGCGAGGAAAAGCCCACCGTGGTCACCAACCGGCCCAACCGGCGAATCGTGATCATGCCCGCCGACGACGAGCCGAAGGAATAGCTCAGCTGCAGCGCCACTCCCATGCCACTCGGAGGTGAGTGGTTGGGTCATCCGGTCGGCAGTAGGGTCGCTACGTAATCAAGCGAGTTCGGGTCACTCGTTATTGACACCGCAACCGCGAATTCGTGCATGCTATTGACACGGGTTTTTCGCGGCCAGAGGGTGTGGGAGTAGCTGGGGTGTCCAGGACGGATGGGCGCAAAGGGGACCAGGGTGGGGCAGTCGTTGACTGATCCGCTGGCGGTGCAGGCGTTGACGGCGCTGTCTCGCGGCCACGGCTTGTTCGCGCACGAGCTTATCGCCGCTCCGGTCCGAACCGCCCAGGAACGTCCCGAAGTCAGCACCGAGGGTCTTCCCGCCGCCGCAGCGACGAAGTCCACGAACGCGTTGACCGAACTGCGCCGGACCACTGACACCGACCGAGCGCTCGCGCACATCATGGCGGCAGCGCGCGCCGACCATGCGCAGGCAAGGACGGTGACGCGACGGGTCCTGGACGACGCGATGGCCGACACGACATCGGCAGCCGACACCCCGCTGGCGCGCCGCGAGGCGATGGCCCGGATGGCGGCCAGGCTGCGCGCTCAGCACCGGCACGTCGCCACAGTACGAATAAGGGCTCGGCTCCTGGCGCTGCGGATAAGGCGGCTGCGCTACCGACAAAGGCGGACAGCGATGCGAGGCGAACAGGGCATCGGGCGGGCGGCGGTCGCTGCGGCGATCCGCAAAGCCTTGGATATCAAGGGCATTCACGACCCGGCGGCGCGCGCCCGCTGGGAGCGCGGCATGGATCTGGTGGCTCGCCGCGAATCCAACTACAACGCCGGGGCGGTCAACGACTGGGATTCGAACGCGGCACGTGGCACGCCGAGCAAGGGCGCCTGGCAGTTCATCGCGCCAACCTTCGCGGCCTATCACGAGCCGGGAACGTCGCGGGACATCCACAATCTCCTGGCGCAGGCGTGCGCGTTCATCAACTATGCGATGGGCCGCTATGGGGTCTCCGCCGATGCGTCGAATTTGGCCGATCGGATTCAGCAGGCCGATCCTCGCCGAGCACCCAAGGGGTACTGAGCATGCCGCTGAGTTTGTCGAACCGCGACCAGAATTCCGGTCATCTCTTCTACAACCGACGCTTGCGAGCGGCGACCACCCGGTTCTCGGTGCGCATGAAGCACGACGACCGCAAGCAGACCGCCGCGTTGATGTTGTCGATCCTGTTGGTGGCCATCGCCTCCGGGTGGATGCTGCTGCTGAACGTGCTGAAACCTACTGGCGCCGTTGGTGAATCGGCGATCATCGGTGACCGCGACTCCGGCGCGATCTACGCCCGCATCGACGGCCGGCTATACCCGGCCCTGAACCTGACATCCGCCAGGTTGGCCACCGGCACGGCGAATCCTCCGACGTGGGTCAAGCGCAGCGAGATCGCGAAGTATCCGACCGGCCCGCTCATCGGCATCCCCGGGGCCCCGGCGGCGATGCCGGTGAACCGCGGCGCGATCTCGGCGTGGGCCGTGTGCGACACGGCGGGCCGCCCGCGCAGCGGGGAGAAGCCGGTCGTCACGTCCATCGCCGGCACGCTCAACGGCGGCGACCGCGCGGCACCCCTGGCCGAGGACGCCGGCGTGCTCGCGACCTTCGAGGGCAACACGTATGTGATCTGGGGCGGCAAACGCTCGCAGGTCGACCCGGCCAGCAGAGCGATCACTCTGAGCCTGGGCCTGGACCCCGGAGTGACGTCGCCGGTGGAGGTTTCGCGCGCCCTGTACGACGGTCTGCCCGCAACCGAGCCGCTACGCGTCCCTGACGTTCCTCAGGCGGGCACGCCGTCGACCTGGGTTTCCGGTTCCCAGGTGGGTGCGGTGCTGCAGGCCCAAACCGCCGGTGGCGGTAAGCAGTTCTACGTGCTGTTGCCCGATGGGGTGCAAAAGATCACCAGCTTCGTCGCCGACCTGCTGCGCAGCGCGAACTCCTACGGGTCGACGGCGCCCCGCGTGGTGACCCCCGACGTGCTGGTCAACATCCCCCAGGTGAACTCCCTGCCGGTTGACTATTACCCGACCAAGCGTCTGAATTTCGTTGATACCGCGGCGAATCCGACCACCTGCGTTGGTTGGGAGAAGGGGTCGACGGATCCGCAGGCCCGCGTCGTCATCTACAACGGGCGGGGGCTTCCGGTCTTCTCCTACCTCGACGACCGGATCGTGCACCTGGTGCGCGACGACCGCGACCCGGCGTCGGTGGTCGCCAACCAGGTGCTGGTGTTGCCGGGCGCGGCGAACTTCGTCACCTCGACCAGCGGGGTGATCACGTCGGATTCCCGCGAATCACTGTTCTGGGTGTCCGACAACGGTGTGCGGTTCGGCATCGCCGCCAACGACGACACGATGCGCGCACTCGGGCTCGATCCAACGTCTGCGGTGCAGGCGCCGTGGCCGTTGCTGCGCACTTTCGCTGCGGGCCCGGCCTTGTCGCGGGAGGCCGCGCTCGTGGCTCGCGACACCGTGCCGGCGCTGGGCAAGGCGGCTGTCGTGACGACATCGGCGAAGGTGGGAGGTTAGGCGATGTCCAAGAAGGCGTTCCCCATCAACCGGGTCAAGATCGAACCGCCGAAACCCGTTCGGGTGGCACCCAATGCGCCGATCGCCCTGCCCGAGCGCGAGCCGCGCAACATCTGGGTGATGATCGGGGTGCCGGCACTCATCGTCGCGCTTATCGGCACCATCGTGATGCTCTACGTCTCCGGGGTGCGAAGCCTGTCCACCGGGTTCTTCCCGCTGATGGGCATCGGCGCGTTCAGCATGCTGGCGTTCTCAGGGCGCTTCGGGCGGGCGCGCAAGATCACCTGGGGCGAAATGGAAAAGGGTCGCCGCCGCTACCTGCGGGACCTGGACAGCAACCGCGACGAGATCCAGACCGCGGTCTGCGCGCAACGCGAATGGCAGAACGCAGTGCACTCGGACCCCCGCGGGCTGGGCGCGATCATCGGCGGCCCGCGGATGTGGGAACGCGGTCGTGGCGATGCGGACTTCCTCGAGGTGCGGCTTGGCACCGGCGTACAGCACGCGCCCGACTCGGTGTTGTCGGTGACCTGGCCCGACATCGCCTCCGACGAGGAGCTCGAACCCGTCACCGGACAGGCGCTGCGCGATTTCATCTTGGAACAGCGGAAGATTCGCGACATCGCCAAGGTGGTCAACCTGCGATCGGCGCCGGGCTTCAGCTTCGTCGGTGAGGACCTGGACCGGCTGCGCTCGCTGCTGCGTTCGGTGCTGTGCTCGCTGGCGGTGTTCCACAACCCGCGCGACCTGAAGTTGATGGTGGTCACCCGCAGTCCCGAGGCGTGGTCATGGATGGTGTGGCTGCCGCACAACCTGCACGACGAGTTGTTCGACGCCTGCGGCTGGCGGCGGCTGGTGTTCGCCACACCGGAGGAGCTGGAGGAGACCCTCGGCGCCGAGCTGCACATGAAAGGCAAGCGCGGCGCCTGGACGCCGCTGGCGGCGGCCAGCCCGACCGCGATGGGCTCAGCGCTGGAAAGCGGTTCCGCCACCGTGGATCTGGGACCGCACCTGGTGATCGTGGACGACAACACCGGCAGCCCCGACGCGTGGGAGAGCGTGGTCGGCCAGGTGGGCAAGGCGGGAATCACGCTGCTGCGCATCGCATCCCGGGTGGGTACCGGAGTGGGATTCGCGCAGGACCAGGTCTTCGAGATGACCGAGCGGCACGGCCCAAGCGCGAACGGCGAAGCCAAATTCGGCCGCAACGGCTTCGACGCCGACGGCGAAGACGGACGTCCGGCGCCCCTGCTGCGGGTGCGTGACAAATTTTTCGCCCACGCCGACCAGCTGTCGATTCACCGCGCCTATCGGTATGCGCGCGCGATGGCGCGGTGGTCGCCGACGAGCCGCAGCGAGATCGACGATTCAGCCGGCGGCGCCGCCGAGTTGCTGCGCGGGCTGGGCATCGTCGATCCCCGCGAGCTGGACGTGGACCGGCTATGGGCCGAGCGGCGCGGCCGCGGCGACGAACGGTGGTGTGAGATTCCGGTCGGCGCGAAACCCACCGGCGAGTTGCAGAACATCATCATTCGCGCGAAAGACTTCGGCGGCTTCGGGTTTCACTCCGTCGTCATCGGCACCAGTGGGTCGGGTAAGTCGGAGTTCTTCCTCTCGTTGGTCTACGGCATCGCGCTGACGCACTCCCCGGAGACCTTCAACGTCATCTTCGTCGACATGAAGTTCGAATCGGCCGCGCAGGACATTCTGGGCATCCCCCATGTGGTGGCCGCCCTGTCGAACCTCGGCAAGGACGAGCGGCATTTGGCCGAACGCATGCGCCGCGTCATCGACGGCGAGATCAAGCAGCGCTATGAGTTGTTCACCTCGGTGGGTGCCCGCGACGCCAACGACTATGAGGAGATCCGGCTCGCCGGGCGCGACCTCCCGCCGGTGCCGGTCCTGCTGGTCATCGTCGACGAGTACCTGGAACTCTTTGCCAACCACGAGAAGTGGATCAACCTGATCATTCACATCGGGCAGGAGGGCCGCGGCGCCAACGTGTTCTTCATGTTGGGCGGGCAGCGCCTGGACCTGTCGTCGCTGCAGAAAGTCAAGTCCAACATCGCGTTCCGCATCGCGCTGCGGGCCGAGTCCGGCGACGACAGCCGCGAAGTGATCGGGTCGGACGCCGCTTACCACCTGCCGTCGAAAGAAAACGGCTTCGCCCTGCTGAAAGTGGGGCCGCGCGACCTGGAACCGTTCCGGTGCTTCTACCTCTCGGCGCCCTTCGTGGTACCCAAGGCCAAGGAGGTGTCGACCACGGTCGACATGACGCTGACCAAGCCGCGGCTTTACAACTGGCAGTACCAGCCGCTCGATGAGTCGGACGCCGCTGCGTTGGAAGCCGCCGCTGCCGTCGACACCGAGCCCGACGAATTCCTCTACCACGACGACGGTTTCAAGAGGAAGAAGATCGTCGACGTGCTTCGGGAGTCGCTGCACCAGGTTCCGCACCGGTCTCCGCGCCGGCCCTGGCTCGAGCCGCTGGAGGACCCTGAGCCCATCGACACCCTGGTGGCCGCCTACCGCGGCAAGCCGTGGCATGTCGACTACGGCGAGAACCCGGGACTGATGTTCCCGGTCGGCGTGATGGACATCCCCGAGGAGTCCAAGCAGGTGGTCCACGCGGTCGACGCGCTGCGCAGCAACGTCATCGTGGTCGGGGCCAAGCAGCGGGGCAAGACGACGGCCCTGATGACGCTGATGTCCTCGGCCGCAACGATGTACAGCCCGGCGCGTGTGACGTTCTTCTGCATCGGCGGTGCGACCCTGGCGCAGGTGGCCTCGCTGCCGCACGTCACCGACATCGTGTCCCCGAAGGACGCCGAGGGCATCGAGCGGATCCTGAGCAGCATGGACGCCCTGATCGACGCGCGCGAGGACTCGTTCCGCCGGCTGAGAATCGACCTCGACGGCTTCAGGGAGCGCCGGTTCGGGCCCGGCAGCGATGGCCTGGGCGGGACCGATCCCAATGACCCGTTCGGCGACGTCTTCGTGGTGGTCGATGACTACGACGACGTCTACTCGAAGGACACCATCCTGGGGGATCGGATCATCTCCCTGAGCAGCCGCGGTCCCGAGTACGGCGTGCACGTGATGTGCAGCGCGGGTGGCTGGATCCACGGCCAACGACAGAGCCTGTTGCAGAATGCCACGGCCCGAATCCAATTGCGGCTGGCCGACCCGAGCGAAAGCCAGATGGGGCATTCTTCGCTCGAGTCCCGCGACGCCGCGCGGCGTACGCTGAACCGCCCGGGTTTCGGGCTGACCGACAGCTTGCACGAGCTGCGCGTCGGGATCCCGGCGCTCACCGACCCCGCCACCGGCACGCTGGTGAGCATCGTCGACGTCGGCGCGCGGATCGCCGATGTGGCTGGGGTGACGAAACACGCGGTCCTGCAGCGGCTTCCGCAGCGGGTGGAGTTGCGGGCGATTCTGGAGTACTCCGCCGCGCATCCGATCGGCGACGACCTGTCCATCGCTTTCGCGATCGGCGAGCGCCACGAATTGGGCCCGGTGCCGTTGAAGCTGCGGGAAAGCCCGGGCTTGATGATCCTGGGCCGGCAGGGCTGCGGCAAGACCCTGTCGCTGGTGTCGATCGGCGAGGCGATCATGAGCCGGTTCAGCCCGGAGGAAGCCCAGCTGACGCTGATCGACCCGAAGACGGCACCGCACGGTCTGCGCGATTTGAGCGGACCGGGGTACGTGCGCGCGTATGCCTACGACCAAGACGAGATCGACGAGGTGATCACCGCACTCGCGCAACAGGTTCTGCTGCCCCGGCTGCCACCGAAGGGGCTGAGTCAAGAAGAGCTGCGCACGCTCAAACCGTGGGAGGGGCCACGGCATTTCGTGCTGATCGACGATGTGCAGGACCTGCGCCCCGATCAGAGCTACCCGCCCAAACCGCCGGTGGGGGCGGCGTTGTGGAAGCTGATGGAACGCGCCCGACAGATCGGCCTGCACGTGTTCACCACCCGCAACAGCGCGAACTGGGCGACGCTGCAGATGGATCCGTGGATGAGGTTCCAGAACTCGGCGAAGGTGGCGCAGCTGTACATGGACAACGACCCGCAGAACCGGATCAACCGCTCGGTCCGGGCCCAGGCGCTGCCGCCGGGGCGCGGGCTGATGGTGAGCGCCGACGGCGACGTCGAAGGGGTACTGGTCGGGATGCCGGCTACCGCGCAGCAGCAGTAGCGGCCGTAACCGGCACCCGCACAGCGGATTTCGACCCGATGCTGGCCCGGCGGGGTAGCGTGCGCGGCCACCAGAACCAGCGGCCCAGCAGCGCCACGATGGAGGGCACGATGAAGGCCCGCACCACCAGGGTGTCCACCAGCAACCCGACCGCGATGGTGCTGCCGATTTGGGCGATGCTGAGCACGCTGCTGCTGAGCAACGCCAGCATGGTGATCCCGAAGACGATGCCGGCAACGGTGACCACCCCGCCGGTGCCACCGAAGGCCCGGATGATGCCGGTCTTGATACCCGCCGACGATTCGTGCTTGATGCGCAGGGCCAGCAGAAGGTTGTAGTCCGCGCCGACGGCGATCAGCGCGATGAACGCGATCGGGGCGACCGCCCAGTGCAGATCGTGGTGGAGCAGGTGCTGCCAAATCAGCACGCTGGCACCGACTGCCGACGCGTACGAGGTGACGACGGTCCCCACGACGACCAAGCCCGCGACCGGGCTGCGCAGCATCGCCGTGACGATCAAGAAGATGAGGACCAACGCGGCGCCGACAAGCAGTTTGGTGTCACCTGCGACGAAGCGCCGCAGATCGGCGGTCACCGGGCCCACACCGGCAAGGTCGACCTCCACCGGCGCCAGGGTGCCTTCCTTGGTCGCTTCTCTGATGGCAGCGCGGACCAGCTCGGCCCGCTTGGCGCCGTCGCCACCCCACTCCGAGCCATCGCCATAGACCGAAAGGTAAGCGGCGCGGCCATTCCCGGAAAGCAGATGACTCAACGCGGCGGCGTATCGCGGGTCGGTCAGCGCCCGCTGCGGCATGTAGAAGTCCGCCGCCGCGCTGCCCTGAAATTGCGTCGCGATCTCGTTCAGATAATCGGTCAGCTGGCGCATTTGGGGTCCGACGGTGTCAGACAGGCTCAGCAGGTCATGGGTGGCGGAACGCGCCCGCGCCAACGCGTCTTTCATCGATGTGACGCTTTGGGGCAACCCGGCGATCGCGGCTGCGGCCGTGTTCGAGCCGCTGGTCAGTTTCGCGGTGCCCGCATCCAGCCGCGCCGACGTCTCTACCAGGCTGTCGACCGGCTGAAGCACTCGATCCACCGTCGAGCAGATGGGATTGGTCGCGCAGTCGGGGGTCCGACCAACGAAGTCCCGCAACGGGTCGAGGTAACCCGACACATTCGTGACGTTCCGCTGGAGCCCGTCCATACCGGCGCGCATGTCCGCCGCGGCACCGGACATGTCGGCCAATCCCGCGCTGCCACCGCGCAATCCACTCCCGAGGCCGTCCACCGCGAGCTGCGTCTGCGCCAGCGCGCCGTCCAGCTCGGACACCCGCTTCAGGCGCTGGCTCAACGAGTCCACCGTGTCTTCGAACTGACGGCCGAGCACGCCGGCCTGATAGCTCAACGTTGCCTGTTCGGGAACCTTGCCGTCGGGTCGGCTGGCGGACCGCACGGCCCGCACACCCGGTACGGCCATGATGTGGCGCGTGATCCTTTCGATGGCAATCAGGCCGGCCGGGTTGCGCAAGTCGTGGTCGGCCTGGATCACGACGACGTCGGGCAACAGTTCGTTGGCCGCGAAGTGCCGGTCGGCGCCGACGTAGCCGCGGTTGGAGTCGGTGGACGACGGCGTGGCGGCGGGTTCGTTGAAACCGACCCGCATGCCGGCCAGCGGCAACGCCACCAGCAGGGTCAACCCGCCCGCGGTGACGAGGATCGGTCCCGGCCAGCGGGCCACCGCCGTCCCGACGCGGCGCCAGCGCCGAGCCGTCCTCGACGGCCGCGGTTCGAGGTAACCGCGGCGGATCGCCAGGCTCATCAGGGCGGGCGTCAGGGTCAGCGCCGCCACCATGGTTGCCAGAATGCCGATGGCGCAGGGCAACCCGGCGCTGCGGAACGACCCGACCTGCGCGAACACCAGGCACGCCAGGGCCACCGACACCGTCAGCGCCGATCCGATCACCACCGGGGCGATGGAACGGTAGGCCTGCGTCAACGCCTCGGTGGGCGCGACGCCGCCGCGGCGGGCCTCGTGGTAGCGGCCGACGAGAAAGATCGCGTAGTCGGTGCCGGCGCCCAGCGTCATGGCCGCCATCAGCGCGACCGAGAACAGCGACACTTCAACGACATTCGACTGGCCGAGCGCGGCGACGACGGCGCGAGCCAAGGCGAGGGCGAGTCCGACCGAGATCAGCGGAATCGCGGCGGCGACCGGGGATCGGTACACCACCAACAGCAAAAGCAGGATGAGACCGATGGTAGCGGCGGTGATCCCGAGCATCTGTCGATCGATCGCGGAGAATTCGTCGACGATGGTGGCGCCGGGGCCGGTGACATGGACTTCGAGGCCGGCCGGCGGCGAGAGCCGGTGGGCGGTGGCGCGAACCGCGTTCACCGAATCGCGCGCCTGCGCGGTGCCCAGCATTCCGGCCAGCCGGACCATGACGCTGACGGCCCGCCCGTCGGGGCTTTGCGCCCCGGCGGCCGTCGTGGGTTGCGACCATAGGTCCGTCACCGCATAGACGTGCCGCCGATCAGAGCCCAGTGCCGTCGTCATCGCGTCGTAGAACTGCCGGTCGCGCGGCGTCAGCCGCTGATCACGTTCCAGCACAACGTAAACGAAGTTGTTGCTCGGTTCCTGATCGAACAGCTGGGCGGCGCGCGAGGCGGCGACCGCGCTCGGTGCGTCGGTGGGCATGAAGGAGCGGGCATGCGAATCGACCACACGCTCGAGTTGGGGGACGGCCAGGTTGGCGACACCGGCGGCCAGGATCCACAGGCCGACGATCAGGACCGCGTATCGACCGGTGAATCGAGAGATGAGTCCCGGTCGGTCATGCAACGGTCTGCCGATCGCCGCTCGGTCCACCGAAGAGGCCTACCGCCACGTGCTCGCCACGCGTGAGCGACCGTACCCGCAGCGACCTCCGGGAGCCGATCCGCACCAGTGCGTGCAGGCCCGGTTCGGCGGCTTCGAGGTCGGCCCGCACCTGTTCGGCCGCCACGCCCTCGTGTGCGGCCTGGTCCAGCTTGGCCACCAGCATGGTGATCCAGCGCTGCCCCAGCGAAAGCAGCAGGCCCTCCTCGTCACCGAACAGCCGGGGTACCTCGGGTGAGTCGGTGACCAACGCGAGCGCCGCCTCGGGGTCGATCTCGGCGGCTTTGATCACTTCGGCCATGAAGGCCATCCGGTCGTGCAGCTCTGTCCATGTCATGACTGAAACGCTAGGAAACGGCCCGGCGTTGCGCGTCGTGCCGAAGTGCAGTCTTCGCCTCCTACCACGGGCGGAGGCGATTGCCGTCCACGGCATGATGTGCGCAGGTGGCGCGCCCTTCTACGATTGGACGATGTTGCGTGCCGCAACGGGATACCTGCGCGAACAGTTTCGCCGACGAAGTGAGCTGATCCCCGTCGGCATCACCTGGGCGTCGTTCGTAGCCGTCGACGCCACCGAGGTGGCAGGCGGGGTCATCGCAATTCTGCAGCGGCCCACCGCAGACCTGCCCGTCGCGGTGGCCGCGTTCGCGTTGTCGATCTCACCCACGTTGTTGTTCTTCTTCCGCAACATGAAGCTGAGTCCGCTGCTGATGTGGGCGACCTGGTCGACGGCCACGGCCATGCTTCTGTTCGGAACCGCGACGCCCATCCACGCCGATTTCGCTCCGGCGCTGCTGGTGATGATGGTGCTGTCGGTCACGACGCTGAGCTCCGTCACGGGTGGCCTGTTGGCCGCCGCCTCGGCGGCGGCCATGCTGCTCGCCGCGTCCGTGCTGCACCGCCTGGACGCGGTGGTGCTGTACCTGGGTTTCGTCGGCGCGGGCTGGCTGCTGGGCTACATCATGCGGACTCAACGGCTGCTGCTGGCCGAACAGATTGAAGCGCAGAAGCTGTTGGCCGAGCACGCCGCCGCCGATGAGCGGCGTCGCATCGCCCGCGAGGTGCACGACGTGATCGCCCACTCGCTGAGCATCACCCTGCTGCATGTGACCGGTGCGCGCCGGGGACTGCAGCAAGATCGCGACGTCGACGACGCGGTCGAGGCGCTCGAACAGGCCGAGCGTTTGGGCCGGCAGGCGATGGCCGACATCCGCCGCACGGTCGGACTGCTGGACAACTCGCCGACCAAGGCGGCCCTAACGACGCCCGAACCCGGGATGGACGACGTGGGCGTTCTGGTCGCGGACTTCCAGCGGGCCGGCCTGGACGTGACGCTGAGCATCGACGGAGCCACCGAACGGGTCTCGGCGGCGGTCGGTCTGGCGCTGTACCGCATCGCGCAAGAATCGCTGGCGAACATCGCCAAACACGCGCCCGACTCGAAATCGACTCTGACGCTTGCGGTCTCGTCGGCATCGGCGAGGATCACGATCGACAACCGGTTACCGGTGGCGATCGCGGCCCCGCAGTCCGCCGAGGGTCGCGGCTTGCGCGGCATGCGTCAGCGCGTCGAGCTACTGGGCGGGGCCATCGACGCCGGACCGACCCAGGATGGATGGTCGGTGCGGGCCGACATACCACTGCACGAGGGGGACGCCGGCTGGCGCCCGTGGTGGTGCAAGGCGTGATCCCGAACGTCAACGAGGTTCCTGAGATCACCGTCCTGCTGGTCGACGACCAGGACCTGGTGCGCTCGGGGCTGCGCCGGATCTTGCGCCGCAAGGACGGGTTCCTCGTCGCCGCGGAATGCGCCGACGGTGACGAGGTGCCGGCGGCGGTTGCCGCACACCGACCCGACGTGATCGTGATGGATCTGCGCATGCGCCGAGTCGACGGCATCGAGGCGACCCGCCGGCTCGGGGGCACACCGCCGGTCCTGGCGCTGACCACGTTCAACGAGGACGAGTTGCTGTCCGAGGCGTTGCGCGCCGGCGCGGCCGGGTTCGTGCTCAAGGACTCGTCCGCCGAGGAACTGATCCGCGCCGTGCGCGCGGTCGCCAGGGGCGACAGCTACCTGGATCCCGCGGTCACCGCGCGCGTGCTCACCACCTACCGCAAAGCCGCACCCGGCCCGCGGGGCACCACGATCGCCGAGTTGACGACTCGCGAGCTCGACGTGCTGACACTGATCGGCAAGGGCCTTTCCAACGCCGAGATCGCCGACGAGCTCTGTATCTCCGGCGTCACGGTCAAGAGCCATATCGGCCGGATCTTCGGAAAACTCGATCTGCGGGATCGTGCGGCGGCGATCGTATTCGCCTATGACAATGGCATCGTCGTTCCACGCTGAGCGCTACAACGGCGCGCCCTGCTCCGCCAGGTTCAGCATGACGTAGGCCATGCACACGAGGAAGTTCAACACCACCAGGACCAGCCCGGCGAAGATCAGCGAGCGGGTGCCTTGTCGCTTCAGCCGCTTGTACCGCGCGGCTCGGGTTTCACGGTCGAACTGCAGAGCGATGAGCGCGAAATTGACGTCCATCACCTCGTGAGCCGCCAGGGGCGCGCCCGCGAGCATCTGCCGGACACGGTCGGGCGCCGTTCGGACACCGACGCGTTCGAAGTTCTGGCACATTCGCCGCGCGCGTCTTCGCGCGAGTGGTTCATATCGCATCTGCAGCTGATGCGCGAGTTGCCCTCTGTCGTCCCCCCACGGGTTTGACCGGGTCATCACGAAAGGGATTCTAAATCGCATCGGACCGATTACGGCGTGTCTACACGAACTATGTTGAGCTCGGTTGGTCCGCGAGGCCGCCGCTCATTCGCTCGGATTGGGATAAGTCCAGATAGCGTTCCAAGTTGCGGTGCATGTTGATCACGCGCCGCTCCTCGCCGGACAGCACCAGGTGGGTGAAGCCGGGTTGGTGCAGGCCGCGCTGCAGGCCCGCGAGCACCTGGATGTCCTGGGTGAGCACCACGCCGGGCTCAGCCTCGCCGGCGGCCATGCGAACGTCGGTCGGCTTGGCGCGGGGAGAGCCGGGCGGCATTCGGGTCATCAGGAACATGACCAGCTCGCCATGATCGGGGTCGGGACCGGGCCTCGAGCACATGACGGTGAGGTGGTCGGCGTTGGCCAGCAGCGTCAGGTTCGGGAAGACGTTGTACTGGTGCAGCCGGGTGATCCGGTCCGTGTCCGCCCAATCCAGGTTCACCCCACGACCGGCGGCAAACGCCCTGGTGTGCTCGGCGATGAGGTCCTGGACCGTTTGCCCGGGCCGGCGTTCCTCGGCGGGAAAGGGCGTGCCCTCGGCGGCGCCCATCAGCGCGCCTTGGGTGAAAACGTAAGCGTCCCAGACTTCTTCGTCGCTCAACGCTCCCCCGAAACGGGGGCTTGGCACGCCGTAGGGTTGGTCGGATTTGCCGGTGTGGCCCCAAATCCGTTGGGGTGCATGAATGTCGTCGACGCAACGCAGCAACTCGGGGTGCAGCGTCTGAATGTGGTAGGTCTCGCTGTACCCGTCGGCGATCGTCTTCCAGTTGGCCTCGACCTCGATGGTCAGCGTGGCGTAGCAACGAAAGTCGCTCAGCCGGCACCACGCGATGTCGCCCGGTACCGCCTCCAGATACTCGGACAGCGGCACCGCATCGAGGTCGAGATTGACGAAGACCAGTCCCTCCCAGGTGTCCACCGAGACCGGCACCAACGGGAAGTCGGACATTTTCAGCGACCCGAAGCCCTTGCGGTTGGGCACGCGCTTGAGCGTGCCGGCCAGGTCCCAGGTCCACCCGTGATAGCCGCACTTGAGCTCGCGCAGCCCGGAGCCGGAGCCCACACACACCGAATTGCCGCGGTGGCGGCACGCGTTTTGGAAGGCCCGGAGCACGCCGTCGCCGTCGCGAACGATCAACACCCCGTAGGGCCCGCACCGATACTCGAAGTAGTCGCCGGGCTCGGCGACGTGGTCCACCATGCACGCGAGCTGCCAGACCTTCGGCCACATTCGTTCGACTTCGAGGGCGGCGAACTCCGGCGAGTAATACCGCTGGGCGGGCACCAGGGTGGGGCTGTCCGGGGGAGTGCCGATCGCGTCCTCTTGGACATGCGAGCGGGTGCGGGTCGGGTTGCGGGCGGGGGCGTTCATGGGCGCCGCCTAACGCGCTCCCCGCACCAAGCGGCCGGGTCGCGCCCCGGTGTCGACATCGTTGCGCCGGGTTACGGTCCCGCTGACGATCGTGGCGGCGTAACCGCTGGCCCCCTGCAGGATCCGGTTGCCGCCGGCGGGCAGGTCGAAGGCCATGGCCGCCGGGTGCAGTGTCAGGGCGTCGAGGTCGATGACGTTGATGTCGGCCTTCTTGCCCTTCTCGATGGTGCCCCGGTCGGTGAGGCCGAACAGGTGGGCGGTGTCGCGCGCCTGCTTGCGGATGACGTACTCCAGCGACAGCTTTTCACCCCGGCGCCGGTCCCGCGCCCAATGCGTCAGCAGGAACGTGGGATACGAAGCGTCACAGATCATTCCGCAATGGGCTCCACCGTCGGAAAGCCCGAGTACGCCGGCCGGGTGCAGCAGCATCTCCCGGATCGCGTCGCAGTTGCCGTCGGCGTAGTTGAACAGCGGCAGCATCAGCATGGCGGTCGCGTCCCGCTCGAGCATGAGGTCGTAGAGCGTGGACAGCGGGTCCTCGCCGCGGGCTTCGGCGATGGCGGCGACCGTGCGGTCCGGGGTCGGCTCGTAATCGGGCGGATCGCCCAGCGCGTACAGCCGCTTGAGCGAATGTTGCACCAGGGCGAACATCCCGTCGAACAACAGCGTGGGGTCGGCGGGCAGGTCCTCGTCGGCCAGGATGGCCGCCTTCACCGCCGGGTCGGCCAGGCGCTGCGCGAGCTCCTCGCGGCTGCACTCGGCCGCGAGCCGGCGGTAGGTCGGCCGGTGGCTGAAGCCGTGATGACCCTGGAACCCGATCATCATGCCGAACGGGCGCGCCGCGACCTGTGGGTAGAGGCGGGCACCCTCGGCGTGCGCGTCCGCGGAGAGGTCGAGCATCTCGCGCCACAGGTTGGGGTCCGCGTCCACCTGAATCAGCGCGAAGGACACCGGCCGGTCGATCTCACCGCTCAGCCGGCGCATCCAGTCCAGTTCCTTCTTGGGCGCGACGATGTCCTCACCGGCGGATCCTTGCGGCGCCAGCTCGAAAACGGCCTGACCGCCGGCGGCCATGGCCCGGCCGAGCCCGAACAGCTCGTCCTCGGCCGCGAAGGTGCCGGGCACGGGTTCGCCGTCCATGGCGCGGTGCCCCATCGTCCGCGACGTGGAGAATCCCAGCGCGCCCGCCTCGATCGCCTCCCGCACCAGCCGGCCCATCGCCTCGATGTCCTCGGGTGTCGCCGGTTCGTTGCGCGCCCCGCGCTCACCCATCGCGTACGCGCGGATGGCACCGTGGGCGACCTGGCTGCCCACATCGACGGAGAATTTCTGCTTGCCGATCGCGTCGAGGTATTCGGGATAGGTTTCCCAGCCCCAGGTGATGCCCTCGGTGAGCGCGGTGCCGGGAATGTCCTCGACGCCCTCCATCAGCTCGATCAACCACTGCTCGGTGCCGGGACGCACCGGGGCGAAGCCCACACCGCAGTTGCCGGTCACGATCGTGGTGACGCCGTGACCGCTGGACGGCTCGAGCAGGCCGTCCCAGCTCACCTGGCCGTCGTAGTGGGTGTGGATGTCGACGAAGCCGGGCGCCACCACATGCCCTGTCGCGTCGATGGTCTCGGCGGCCTCGCCGCCCAGCGCGGGGTCTCCGTCGCCACGTCGGACGACGTCGACGATCTTGCCGTCCTTGATGCCGATGTCGGCTCGATAGCGCTCCGCGCCGGTGCCGTCGACGACGGTGCCACCAACAATCTTGAGGTCGAACATGAGACTCTCCTTGCCGCCATGGGCCGAAGGCGCGACCAGACCCGCAGCATTACGCTACGGCAAGTAGCGTAACTCGTGTGTCGGTATAGCAACAGGGTCTTGCGAGAATGTTCGACGATGGTCGTCAGCCTTAGGGCCAGATGCTGGCCATCGGGGTGCGTCGCGGCTGCTCCATCTTTGCGATGGTGTTGTCATGCACGTCAGAGAGCGCCGCACCCGGTGAGTCGTCGTCGCCGTCGGACACGGCCGCTCGTCGCCTAGCGGCCGTCGAGCTGTGCGAGCCGCGACGAGTTGCTCGAAGATCACCCGGCCGCCGGGACGATCGGCGACCGCAGGAAAGACAGGCGTCATACCGCAGTGCGTTGGGTGCCGAGTACCCGAAGCAGTTCGAGGGCCTGCGCGGCGCTGCTGCCCGGCTCAGCCGAGTGGACGATGAGTTTCTGACCGACTTCGGGCAGATGGAACATCTCGCAGTCCAACTCGATCTCGCCGACTTCTTGGTGGACGAACACTTTGGTCAGTGAGCGGCGTACGGACACCTCGTGCTCGTCCCACAGTCGGGCGAATTCAGCGCTGCCAGCTTGCAGCCGGCGGACCAGCTCCGCGCCGCGCGGGTCGGCGGGATGGGTTGCTACGGCTGCCCGCAAGTTGGCGACGTGGCCGCGGGCCGTCGCCGCGTGATCGGCTTCCCGAAATGGTTTGTGGCCGAACGGCTCCCCGCAGAAGAAAAGCAAATTCACGTTGCGATCGGCGTCGGTCAACGCGCTGAAGTCAGTGCCCACCAACGCGACGGCGGTGGGGGTCCACGCCAGTATGAACCCGAGGTCGTCGACGACGGTCGCAGGCAGGTCGCTGAGACGGTCCAGCAACCGCAGCACACCGGGTCGTACATGGTCGGAGCTACGGCCCAGTCGCGGCGCCTCCTCCCCGACCAGATGGAACAGGTGGTCCCGCTCGTCGTCGGACAACCGCAGCGCGCGGGCCAGTGCAGCGAGCAATTGGCGGGACGGGCGCGGCCCGCGGGCCTGCTCCAACCGCGTGTAGTAGTCGCACGACATGCCGGCGAGAGCGGCGACCTCCTCACGTCGCAGGCCCGGGGTACGACGACGCCGACCGGCCGGCAGGCCGACCGCCTCGGGCTGCAGTGCGGACCGCCGGCGCCGCAGGAAGTCGGCCAGGTTCGCAGCGTCCATCGCTCCATCCTGGCCTCGATCCTGCGGCTCAGCGAGGGATCGGCGATCCCAGGCTCAGCAGGTCTCTGCCACCGGTGATCAATCGATCGCAAAGTCGTAGCCATGACGACGTTGATCACCGGCGCAACCGGCAAAGTAGGTAGTCGATTCGCCCGGCGGATGCTCGCTGCCGGCGAGCCCGTCCGGCTGCTCGTACGCAGTGAAGACAGCGCGGTCCCACGGGGCGCCGACATCGCCGTCGCCGATCTGCGCGACGAGGCATCCGTCCGCGACTCGCTTCATCGAGTCACCGCAATCGTCCACATCGCCAGCTCCTTTCGGACGTTCTCGTCCGAGGAACTGGCGGAGACGGACGTCGCGGGCTCCGACGGACTGGCCAAAGCAGCGCTCGATGCGGGCATCGCTAGATTCGTCTATACCAGCACCAATCAGGTGTATGACGGCTGCGACTATGGCCGGCCGGCGACCGAGGATGACCCGGTGGGCACCGACCTGCACCTCTATCCTGCCGCCAAGGTCGAGGTCGAGAATCGGCTTCGTGTGCTCCACCGTCAGCGCGGCTTGGACCTGCGGATCGTTCGGCTGCCGTTCGTCTACGGTGACGGCGACCCGCACGTCGCCGACGCCGCCGCGATGCTCGCGGACCGGCCGTTGCACCAACGGCTGCCTACCGCTCACCACGCCGACGTGGGCCAGGCTCTGCTGCGAGCCCTCCGCGCGGAAGGCGTCGGCGGTAGGACCTACAACCTGTCCGATGACGCTCCCATGACCCTCTACGAGATCTACGAACTGCACAGCCTTCGGCTACCCGAGCAGGCGGAAAGCACGGACCAAACGGCTTCACCCTTCGCAGACCCATCGCCATGGCAGCACGCTGTGAGCACGGCCCGGATCCGCCGTGAGCTTGGCTTCCGCCCCCTGTATCCGACAGTTACCAGCGCCGCGGAGGCTGGCGCGCTCTGACCCAATTTCCGCGAAATGTGATGTCCCTGGGGAAAGCGGCGGAATCGAATATGCCGGTTACCGGCAAATCACTACGCATTCTCTAATGTATTGTCTCGCAGCTGGTTTCGGCGATTAGGCAATCAAGGAAGATGGCTACAGAGACATCCGCAGCGCCGCGACGGTCTCCAGATCGTCGAGAGCGGCGACACCCCGCCGCAGCCCTTCCATGGCGATGTCTTCGACTTGCATGCCGCCCATTCCGGCCGTGATCAGGGGGGCCACGTAGGCGTACAGCGCCGCCTGGCGGAACCGCCGCCACAGGTCGTCGCGGTCCAGTTGGGGGCCGCCAGCGGCCGCGAGGGCACGGCGGTAGTCGTCGAGCAGCTCGCGCTGGGTAGCCCGGCGATCCTCGGGGGTGAGGCTGGTGACCAGCGTGTAGGCCAGTTCCCGCGAGGGGTGCCCCCGTCGCACCGCCTGCCAGTCCAGCAGTCCGGCCTTGCCGCCGTGGAAGTACATGTTCCCGGGGTGGGCGTCACCGTGCATGACGGTGTGCGGGGGAGTGTCGATGAGCGCGGCGACGGCACGGTAGTTGTCGGCGATGAATCCGCCGGTTTCGACGGGGATGTCGGTGCGTTCGACCAGACGCTTGATCGAGGCGTGCATCAGTGAGCCGGTCAGCAGGGAGGTGACGTCGCCGGACGGCGTGTAGAGCCAGCCCAGCGGTCCGCGTCCGTCGCGGGGGAGTCGGTCCCAGAAGGTGGCGTGCAGGTCCGCGAGCAGCTCGACGATCAGGCTGGCCTGGTCGGGCGACAGGGGGTGCAAGGTGTCGGGAAACTCGCACGACTCGATGGGGAGGTCTTCCAGCACCACGAGGTAGCGCCCGGTCCAGGAATCGAACGCCGCCCCGTAGGAGTACGGGGCGCCGACGATCTGCGGGGCGAGTTGACGGTAGAAACGCACCTCGGTGTGGCCGAGTCGGCCCAGCTCACCCATCAACCGGGTCGCCGCGGTCTGCGCCGCGAGTTTGACGAACACCGAGTCGGGCACGTCCTTCCCGGTCAGCACCAGCCGTGCCCGCGCGGACGTCCCCGCGTCGCTGCCCAGGACACGGACCGATCGCACGGTGGTCCCCATCACCCTGGACAGCACCGCCGCGTCGATGTCCTGCACCCGGCGGGGCAGCCCGAAGCGGCTACCCACCACCGAGTCGGCGGCCACGCGGCCCATGCCGCGACCGAGGTGGGCGGTCAGGCCGGCAACCGAAAGCGCCTGCGTCAGGGGGTTGTTCATCGACTTCGTTTCTCGGTGCGGACGTGTCACCCGCGCCGCGAGCCGTGGGGACGTCGCGGCACGGGGTCAGACAAAAATACTCGAACGTCCCGACATCAGACAATAGTTAGTTATTGTCTGATCTGTGGTACCAGGGCTCGCACCACGAACTGCTCGACGAACTGGCGTTTGTCGGCCGCCGTGCGGTACCGCCACGAGGGCGCCAGCAGAAACAGCGTCGTGGCGTGCAGCCACTGCACCACCGACCGCGGATCGAGGTCGGCGTGCAGCCGGCCCGCGGCCTTCCACGCATCCAGCAGCGGTTGGTAATGCCGCAACAGCGTCTCCACGATGGGCTCCGACCCCTTCTCGAGGGCCGTCGCCACGGCGGTGCTCTCGGCGGCGAACAGCGCCTCGTTCAGCGGGTCGCCTTCGACCGATTCGACGCGGGCCAACACCATCTCGGGCACCGATCGCACCGGGTCGTCCGGAGCGGCCAGCGAGCGCACCAACTCGCCGAGCGCGTGGTCGACCCGCTTCAGGATCAGGCCCAGTAGGACGTCGTCGCGTCCGGGGAAGTACCGGTACACCGTGGACCGCGACACCCCCGCCTCGTCGGCGACCTCGCCCATCCGGAACTGCGTGTTGCCGCGGTGCACGATGCAGCGGCCGGCGGCGTCCAGAATGCGCCTGCGGGCCTCCTCGTCATCGAGGATCGCGCGATCGTCGCCCCACCGGCGGCTGGGTTCCATGGCGCAGATGTTACGGGATCCGTCGCGCAGAACTACGAATTGCGTTGCGAATCAAGCAGATCGCCCGAGAGGATAACCATGGCGTACTCCGCCGCCGACGAGTCGTTCACGCACCAGCTTCCGACCACGTTCGACGCTGTGCACGACAACGACCCGACCTGGTCTGATCGTTGCTATTTCTTCGCGGCGTCGCCCGACGGCGCCATGTTGTTGGCAAGTGGTTACGGCAACAATCCGAACACCGCCAGCGGATTGGGCTATGTCAAGGTGAGCCTTGCCGACGGCCGGCACTGGGATCTGTTATCGGGGCGACCGGTCGCCGGCGGCGACCGGGCCGACCTGAGTGCGGGGCCGATGCGCTGGACTTGCGTTGAGCCACTGAAGAAGTGGCGACTAGACGTCGAACCCAATGGCTCGGGAATCGAGTGGGAGCTTTATTACGAACCCAGCGCGCCGATGTGGGAGTTGCTGCCCATGAAGGTGACCGGCGACGACGGCCGGGTGCTCGCCGACATGTATCACATGAAGGAACCGGGCCGGTGGAGCGGTTGGGTGTCGATCGACGGCGAGCGGATCAGTGTCGACGGGTTTCACGGCGGTCGCGATCGCACCTTCGGCGTGCGCGTGTCCGACAAGATCGACTTCTGGCTCTGGCTCGACGCGGGCTTCGACGACCATGCGATCGAGGCCTGGGTCATCGAAACAGCGGATGGCGCAGTGCAATACGTCGACGGCGGCATCACGTATGCGGACGGAACACTTTCCAAGCGGTTCGTCAAGATCGAACACGACGTCGAGTTCGACGGCGAGCGCAAGCGGCCCGCCCGCGCGGTGCTGGTCTTCACCGACGAGGACGGCACGGCCCATCGGGTCACCGCCGACTCGCCGCACCAACACGTCAACGCCTATTACGGGCTGCCGATGGCGCACTGCCAGTACGAGGATCTGGGCGACGGCGCGTACTTCATCCATTTCCGTTGGGACAGCGGCAATCCCGACCAGCTCACGGAGACGGAGGGCAAGTCGATGGCGCTCGACCAGCTGATGCGATTCGAACGGGACGGCCACACCGGTTGGGGCATCTTCGAATTGCTGCTCGGCGGGGCAGGCTATCGCCGCTACCCGAACTGGACGGCGATGGACATGTCGGCATTCACCCAGGACAAAACCCCGGTCGAGCGACTGCCGGCCGAAGGGGCTCGGCAGTGACCGCGGGCGCCGCCTTCGAGGACCGCCTAACGGCGTGGCTCCGCACCCAACTGCCCGACTGCGACGACGTCCGCGTCGAGGGCCTCGACCGGGTGAGTTTCGGGCATTCGGCGGAAATGCTGATGCTGACCGTGGTCACCGAGCGCGATGGTCGGCAGGCGCACCGAGACGTGGTGCTGCGGCTGCGGCCCAGGCCGCCCGCGCTGCTGGAGCCCTACGACCTCCCGCGCCAATTCCGCATCCTGCGGGCCCTGCAGGACACCGCGGTCCGGGTGCCACCGGCGCTGTGGCTGGAAGAGACCGGCGAGGTGTTGGGCCGGCCGTTTCTGGTGATGGAACGGGTCGCTGGTGACGTCTACGAGATGCAGGCGCCCGAGGTCGCGGACGCGACGGTGGTGCGGATGTGTCAAAGCCTGGTCGAGCAACTCGCGGCGATCCATTCCGTCGACCTCGCCGCGACCGGCCTTGATGAGCTCGATGACGGCGCCGGCCACCTCGACCGCGAACTCGACCACTGGGCCGCGGAGATGGACCGCGTCAAACGCGGTTCGCTGCCCGCCCTCGAACGGCTCTATCGGGGGCTGCGGGAGAGAAAGCCGGCGCCATGCCCGACGGTCACCCTGGTGCACGGCGACGCCAAACCGGGCAACTTCGCCTTCACCGACGGGGAGGTGAGCGCGGTGTTCGACTGGGAGATGACCACGGTCGGCGATCCCCTGACCGACATCGGCTGGCTCGAGATGCTGTGGGCGCAACCCGTCGGAATCACCAGCCATCCCGCCGCGCTCCCGATCGACGCCCTGCTCGCCCACTACGAGCGGACCAGCGGCATCAACCTGCAGCACCGCGGGTGGTACCGCGCCTTCAACGCATACAAGATGGCCGTCATCTGCCTCATCGGGGCGATGCTCGTCGAGGATGGGCACAGCGACGATCAGAAGTTAGTCCTGGCCGCGTACGGCACCTCGCTGCTGACCAGAGCCGGTCTCGCCGAGCTCGGTATCGACGAACCCCTCGACGAGGGTCCGGTCTTGCCGCGCGAGGACCGCATTCAGGAGGTGCTGTCGCACGCCCCGTAGTTATTGCGGGTCGGGTCGTCCCGTCAGGGCGGTCCACGTCATCGTGACGCGCGTTCCGCGGGGCGTGCGGTCGATGGTCACTTGGTCCGCGAGGACCTCCATCAGCGGGATGCCGCGTCCCCGGAGCTGTTGCTGGTGTGGAGCCGGGACCTTCTGGCGCCATCGACCGCGATCGTCGACGGTCACTGCCAGCGTGTCGGCCCGGCGGTCATAGGCCGCGGTCACGTCGAGCGTTCCGCGGCGCGAGGCCTCGCAATAGGCGAATTCCGCGGCGTTGGCGATGGCTTCGTTCACCGCCAGCAGAACGTCGCTGAACCGGTCGGAACTCAGGGTGAAATGCGTCTCGAGCCAGGCACCGAACTCGGCTCGGGCCCGAGCCGCGCTGCGCGGGTCGGCCGCGAGGCGATTCCGCACGAAGCGGAACCGGTCGTCGGTGCGTGACACGTTATGCGACTGATCAGAGCGCCCCATCGTTTCCAGTTGTGCCCCCATCTCGAGGTTCACCCACCAGCGATGCCGCTCAGCGCGTCGTCGAGCGAGCTGTAGAGCGAGAGCACGCTGTCGATCCCCATCAACTTGATCGGCCTGCTGGTCGCCGACCCGTTGGCGACGACCGCGAATTGGGTGGGCGGCTCGGTCTCTGCCTGCGCCGTCACCAGGACCGTCATTCCGGCGGACGCCAAGAAGTCCACCTTCGACAGGTCGACGATCAGCGCGGCTGGTTTCGTCGCCAGCGCGGTCTGGATCGCCTCGGCCAGATGCGGCGAGCTGAGCATGTCCACCTCGCCGGAGACGGTAAGCACGACCGCCTGTTCTACCTGCTGTTTCCCCACTGAGAAAGCGGTCGGATCAATCGGATCACCGGTTAGTTCGCCCATGGTCTATCACTCACATTCGGTCCCGTGAGGGACCCGTTAGCTCTCATAACAGCCACTGCCAAGCCCGGGGGCTGCTTGTTCAACCCCACGGAAAGCGCTTGCCCGTCGGAGGAGACACACTCCATCGACCTGCGCTGCTAGCCACAGATGCAGCCGCAAGTTCTCAGTAGATGGTATGCCACTTGGCGAACCACGCCCAAAACGAGTGAACGAATAACGCCCCCGCGCCGTCCTGTGAGTGTGTGCGGCGGCCGCGGGAGAAGTTGCGCAGCGGATCGGCGCGTGCGTGAATGGCATGGCCGTGTGGCCTGCACAAACGCAGAAGGGCGGTGGCCGTGGAGTCCGGTGATCACGAAGGCCCGCAGGACGACCCGCCCGACGACGGCAAGCCCGCCCGGTCCCTTGCCGAAGCCCTGACCCGGCGGAGCGCATTGCTGGGTATGGGAGCGGTGGCCGGCATCGCCGCGGTCGACGTCGGTGGGTTCGCCTACGCCGGCGGCTGGTTGCGCCCCGGCGCTCTGACGCCGCCCCGGTTCGCCGACCGCTTCGAGCACGTCTACGGACTGCACGAGGGTTTCCGGCGGAACCACGCGAAGGGGCTCAGCGCCTCCGGAACGTTCACCAGCACCGGGGCGGGGGCGGCGGTCTGCCGGGCCGGGGTCTTCCGACCCGGGAGCGTGCCGGTGATCGGCCGGTTCTCCCTGTCGGGCGGTTTGCCGGATCAGCCGGACATGCCGACCACGGTCCGGGGGTTCGGCCTGCTCTTCCAGGGGCCTGGCGGTGAGCAATGGCGCACCGCGATGATCAACATCCCCGTCTTCCCGGACAGCACTCCGCAGGGGTTCTACGACCGGCTGCTCGCGTCCAAGCCTGTGCCGGAGACGGGTAAGCCGGACCCCGCGAAGATGGCCGCCTTCCTCGACCGCCATCCGGAGACCGTCGCGGCCATGAAGGTCATCAAGGCTGCGCCACCGAGTGCGGGGTTCGCCGACAGCACGTTTTACGGCCTGAACGCGTTTCGATTCACCAACGGCGCCGGAGCGACCGTCCCGGTGCGCTGGGCCGCCGTTCCCCAGGAGGCGGCGCCCGTGCCGGCGGCACAGGCCGCCAAGGACTATCTGTTCGACGACCTCATTCACGTGCTCGCCCAGCGACCGCTGAGTTGGCGGCTCGTGCTCACGATCGGCGAGCCGGGCGATCCGACGCACGACGCCACGAAGCCGTGGCCGTCACCGCGCCGCACCGTCGAGGCCGGGACGATCACCGTCACGGGCGTGCAGACCGAGGCGCCGGGCAACGCCCGCGACATCAACTTCGACCCACTGGTCCTGCCCGACGGCATCACCGCCTCCGACGACCCGCTGCTCGCCGCAAGGTCCGCCGTCTACGCCCGCTCGTTCACCCGTCGCGCCGAGGAACCCAAGCGACCCAGCGAAGTCGACGTGTCCCGGGTGCTGCGGTGACTGCCGGCGCCGCCGCGCCCCGGTTCGCGCTGCCGTCCCGCCTGTTGCACTGGCTGATGGCGCCGATGGTCATCGCGCAACTGCTGATCGGCGTCACGATGGTCGCGGCCCTGAGCTACTACCCGCTGCTGCTGGCCATCCATCGGCCCCTGGGAGTGCTGATCCTGATCTTCGCCGTGGTGCGGCTGGCGAATCGGCTCAGGCACCGGCCCCCACCGTTCCTGTCCACGATGAGCGGCGCGGAGCGTCGGATCGCGACGTGGTCGGAATACCTGCTCTACGCGCTGCTGCTGGTACAGCCACTGACCGGGTGGGCGATGCTCTCGGCGGCCCGGTTTCCCGTCACCCTGGTGGGTCCGCTGCGTCTGCCCGGGATCGCACCGCACAGCATCGACGTCTTCGCGGTGCTCCGCGAGTGCCATGGCGCGTTCGCGTTCCTGCTGTTCGCGACGTTTACCGCCCACATGTGCGCGGTACTCTTCCACACGCTCGTTCTGCGCGACCGGCTCCTTGATCGCATGGCGCTGTGGCGCGTCAGACCAGCCGCCCCGCAACCAGGCCAAGCCGAGCGGTGACGGCCTGCCTTCTGGGCCTTTGACCGTCCGAATATGATCGGCACGATTATTTCAAGGGTGCGGACTGCAGGCGCCGTGACCGTACGGGACCACGAAGGAGTGGAGAACTTCCATGCCAAACGAGAAGCAAGCGGACCGGATGGCGTCGGGGAAGGGCTTCATCGCGGCGCTCGACCAGAGCGGCGGCTCGACGCCCAAGGCGCTGCGCCTCTACGGCATCGAGGACAACGCGTACTCCTCCGAGGAGGAGATGTTCGACCTCATCCACCAGATGCGTTCGCGGATCATCACGTCGCCCGCATTCAACGGTGACCGGGTGCTGGCCGCGATTCTGTTCGAGCAGACCATGGACCGCGACATCGAGGGCAAGCCGTCGACCACCTACCTGTGGGAGACCAAGGGCGTGGTGCCCTTTCTGAAGATCGACAAGGGTCTGGCCGACGCGTCCGATGACGTGCAGCTGATGAAGCCGATCCCGGGATTGGACGAGCTGCTGGAGCGCGCCGTGAGCAAGGGCGTCTTCGGCACCAAGGAGCGGTCGGTGATCGGCGGCGCCAACGCCAAGGGCATCGCCGCCGTGGTCGCCCAACAATTCGAGCTGGCGCATCAGGTGCTCTCGCACGGTCTGGTGCCCATCATCGAACCCGAGGTCACCATCTCGATCTCGGACAAGGCCGAGGCCGAGCGCATCCTGCGCGACGAGATCACCAAGCAACTCGAGAACGTGCCCGAGGGTCAGCGCGTGATGCTCAAGCTGAGCCTGCCCACGGAGGTCAACTTCTACCGCCCCCTGATCGAGCACCCGAAGGTGATGCGGGTCGTCGCCCTCTCCGGCGGCTACTCCCGCGAGGAAGCCAACGAGCTGCTGGCCAAGAACACCGGGCTGATCGCCAGCTTCAGCCGCGCGCTCACCGAGGGCCTGAGCGTCGACCAGTCCGACGAGCAGTTCAACGCCACGCTGGACAAGGCGATCCAATCCATCTACGACGCCTCGGTCGCCGGCTGACCTACCTCCCTGGACATCACAGCTAGTAGCGGTGGCGGGCCAAGCGCGGCGGGCCGTCACCGGCGTCGTGTTCGTCTGACACCGCGGCGGGCACCATCTCGCTCGTCACCAGCCCGTCGTCTCGGGTCAATTCGTCGATCACGCCGAAGGATTCGGCGATGTGGGGCGGGGTGTCCACGAGAATGGTCACCACGGGAACGCGCCGGCGCAGCGAGAGCAGCTTGTCGCCGTGCGGCCGGTGGTCGCCGTGATATCCCCAGATGCCACGCAATACCGTCGCCCCGTCGGGTGCGTCGCGCTGACACAGCTGCTGCACGATCGCGCGGTGAATCGGCACCCCGTCGATCAAGGCCGACTCGGACGTGTAAACGGTCAGCTTCTGGAACAGCGACAGACCGCGTTCGTCGACACCCGGCAGGGCGTGCGGCCGTTCCAGCAGTTCGCCGTCGCGCTTGCACACCCGGACCCGCTCCAGCGTGAACATCGGTTCCCCAAGCAACTCGGCGAGCTCCGGCAGCACCCCCGCGATGCGCTCACCGGATCCGACGGCCACGATCATCATCGGCACGTTGGCGTTGCGACCGAAGAAGCGCGCACGATGCCGCTGCCCGTGGGTGACTCCGTCCACCCCCAGCAGCACCGAGGCCCCTGCGATCCTCCGCCGATGCAGGAGATCGCAGACGGCGACGTACGCCGGGGCGCCGTTGACGCGTTCCTTGCGGCCGACGTAAACGGTCAGCTTGACGGCTTCGCGCAACTCCTCGGGAAGCTCCGGTGGGCCCGGGAAGGCCCCGTCGCCGCGCAACAGCCTGGCCCGCTCAAGGGTGACCAGGCCCCGCTGTTTGACCGCGAGCACCGGGTCGAGCAGAGCGTCGATCTTCGCCCTGGTGTCGACCGCCACGATCGCGACGGGCGGATCCTCGGACAACGTCAGCGACTCGTCCGTTCTCAGGTACCGACCGGTGCCGAACCCGGCGGCACCCCGCAGCACCACACCGCAGGCGATGCGGTGCCGGGCGTAGAGGTCGAGCAGCACATCGGACACGAACCCCGCGTCGGTCCGCCGACGCTCGGCCAGATAAGTGGTGAGCTTGAGGCAGTCCTCGTCCATGGCCGCTCCCGTCGCTTTGCGGCGATCCTACTCGGTTTCAGACGTCAAGCGCCGCAACGGTGTTCGATAAGACCCACTCACCGCAGCTTTTCGGTCGGCACCGCGTACCGGTCCTGGTAGGCACGCACCCGCTCCCGCACCTCGCCGGCCGGCAAGCCGGTGTCCGACCAGGTGTAGCGGCCGCGGCCCCCGTCGCCGGGATGGGCGGCGAGGAAGTCGCGCATCTTCTGCTCGGCGTCGGGGCGCAGCTCGCGGTCGAGCCGTTGGTAGATGTCCTTGATCGTGGTCCACGGGTCGTTGATGAAGTCGCTGTATTGCACGTCGATCACGCGGTCGGCCGGCACCGCGCCGCTGTCCCGCAGGGCCATCTCGCGCTCCAGGCCGACGACGATCTCCTCGTAGGACTGAGCCGCACACTCGGCGATGGTGGATTCGTCGCTGCACATCCGGCGCAGGTGGTGCGTCAGGGCAGCGATCGACGAGATGACGTTGAGCGGGTCGCGGTGCGTCTGGACGATCAATGCGTCGGGGTATTCGGCCAGCAGCGTGTCCAGCTGCCAGAGATGCGCGGGCGACTTCAGCAACCACTGGCCCGGGACCCCGGATTGCAAGTGCTGCAGGAAGATTCGGTGATAGCGGTACGCGCCCGCGTGGTCCGCCTCGTAGAGCAGCCAGCGGTAGTAACTGGGCAGGCGGTACTGCACGGAGAAAATCATGCTGACGAATTCCCCGGCCGTGATGCGCACGCATTCCTGCCCGACGAGGGCGCCCATCGGATGGAAAGCGAGAAATCCCGGCATGATCTGCTCGGACATGTCGATGCTGGCCTGCGCCTGCGCGATCCGCGGATCGTCGTGATAAGACTCCGGCTGCGGAACCGGGCAGGGCTCATCGACCTCCCACGTCAACGGGGCGCGCAGCTCGGGGTCCTGGGCCAGCAGGTCGTAGAGGATCGTGGTTCCGGTGCGGGGCTGTCCGACGATGAAAATCGGCGCGGTGATCGGTTTGGCGGCGACGTCGGGATGTGCTTTGCGCCAAGCGATCACACCGAGGCGATTCTTAAGGGCCCGCATGATGTCGAGGTGCGCGATCTCCACCCCGATGTCCGAGAGCCGCGCGTCGTGGATCAGCCCGTCGGTCAGGCGGTGCAAGCCGGGCCGCCAGCCCTCGGCGCCGAAGTCGTCGCTGCCGGCCTCCTCGCAGGCGGTTGCTATCAGCCGCTCGGGGGCGAATCGATCTTCCAGCGTCATCCCGCCTCCTCGCATCGGCGCACCGACACCTTCACGTCGGGCGGGCTGGGGTTGTCCAGCCAGCGCAGCACGACGAAACCCCGGTGCCTGCCACCGGTGTCGAGCCAGTGGCCCAACCCGAAGTCGTTCGCGGAGATGGCGATCCGCACCCGGCCATCGGGATCGGGTGCCACGCCGCGGTTGGTCACGGAGCTGTGCCGGGCGCGCGGCTCCAGGCACTCGTGCCAGATGCTTTCCAGAGTGACGTTCCAGTACCGGGTCTGGGGCGGGGCGATGTCGAGCACCAGCGCTTCGTCCGGTTGCAGCCGGTAGGTCCCGATCATGTACAGGTTGTCCGGGGTGGTGTCGGCGGCGCCCAGGTTGGCGGCCTCCGCGGTCAGCAACGTGTTGGGCGCATCGAGCAGTTCCGGCTTGATGGTGCGGTGCAGCGTCGTCAGCTTCATCAGTGACCAGGCCATCGCGGTGAGCTGGTCGGCGACCTCGCCGTCGGTCAGCGGGCTCAGCGGCGCGGGGTCCAGCGCCTCGATGCGTAACGTGGCGAGTTGTTCGTGCGCGCGGTCGCCGATGTACTCGCGGACCACCACCGACGAGGCGTCGTCGGGGATCTGCACCCACTGCGCATTCGCGAGGTCGGCGGGTTGGTCGGCCGACAGCACGAGCGTGAATTCGCCTGCGGCCAAGGCCAGGTCGACATCGCTGACATATCCCGCCATGCGCCGCGGCGTGAGCCCGGTCCCGGCCAGGATCTGCAGCCCGAGGTAGGCGCTGGTACCGCGGGAGCCGGTGATCCGGTAGCTCCGGTCACCACGGATCATCGCCAGGTAATAATTGCCGTCCGGATTGGGACCGCCGACCATGCGGTTCTCCGAACACATATCGAAAAAGGTGGGCCGCTCGGCATCGGCCTCCACCGACATCTGCGCGCACAGCGACGAGACGCGGGCGATCATCCGCATCCCTTCCAGCAGCTCCCGCTCGGACTCGGCGTCCTCGGTCACGATCTTGCTGACGTCGGTGACCATCTGCTGGAAGAACTGCCACGCGGCGCGCGCCTTCGGCGCGGCCGGCTCGGACAAATCGAGGCCTTGAGACATCGTCTCATGCTAAGACTATGTCTTACGATCGGGAGTGGATTCGCGGGAAAAGGTCGGGGGAATGGCTGCCACGACATCGTTGGCCGAACGCAAGCGGACGGCCATGCGTCAGCGCATCGCCGCCGCCGCCGCTTCGCTGGTCGCCGATCGCGGGTTGGCGGGCACGACGGTGGACCGCATCGCCGACGAGGCCGACATCGGGCGGGCGACCTTCTTCCGCTACTTCAACTCCAAGGAAGACGCGGTCGCCGAGGGCATGACCGTCCACTGGCTCAACCGGATCACCGCCGCCCTGGCGGCCCAGCCCGAGCGCTTGAGCGCGACCGATGCGGTCATCGGCGCCTTCACGGAGCTCGCCGGCGGGTTCGCCGACATCGAGGACCAGATTCGCGAATTGGCGGTTTTGACAAGGTCATCCGACACACTGGACGCCTGGACACTGCACATCTACGTGCGGTATGAGCTGGCGATCGCCGACCTGATCGCACCGCGCCTGCCGCGACTGGCACCGCAGGATCCCCGGCCCCGCTTGATCGGCGCCCTGGCGATGGCGACCGTGCGCATCGCCCTGGACGACTGGCTCAGCCACGGGGGATCCCTGCCCGACCGGGTGGGTCAGGGTCTGGCGGCGATCACCGTCGGTTGATCGGCCGGCGTCAGCCGAGGAGCGCCTCGACGATGAGCCGCGTCGTGCGTTCGGCTCGCCGCCGCGAATAGGACTGGGCGCCGGACAGGATCGGATAAACCACGCCGCCGACGATCGCGTCGGCGGCCGACTCGGCGGTGGCGGCGGCGATACCGTCGGCGAGTAATCGGTCCCGCACGCTGTCGTGCAGCGGCGCGCTGAAGCCCGCCCGCAGCCGCACGGCCGTCTCCTCGTGTTCCATGCACGCGACGGTCAGGGTCCGCAGCATGGCCGAGCCGCGGTCGGTCGTCAGACTGGCGACCAGCTTGCCGACCCAGCCCACCAGGTCGGCGGCCAGGTCGCCGGTGTGGGCTACCGAGGCCAGCAGTTTGTCGGCGTCCTCGAGCATGACGTCGGCGACCAGCGCCGGGCGGCTGGGCCACCACCGGTAGATCGTCTGCTTGCCCACCCCCGCCCGGGCGGCGACCGCCTCGATGGTCAGCCCGTCGAAGCCGCGCTCCAGGAGCAATTCGCGGGTGGCGGTGACGATCGCCGTGCGCGCCTTCTCGCTGCGGCGCCTCGGCGCGCTCACCTGGGTGAGATCGCTTGGCATATGGTGATCCTCACTGCCGCCGCCGCCCGCTTTACATCGCCTGACTAACCCCGGTAGTCTGCCACAAGACGAGACGGTTCGTCTTGTTGCTGCCATCGAAGTAGCGGCGATCGCAAGCGCGGCGAAGCCGGGCGCAGCGGGTCGGCGCCATCAGGCTCGGAAGGGTAACAGTCCGTGCGGCCAACGTCAGCCATCCCTCGGCCGCCCTCGTGACCCTGGGACTGAGCCCGGAGCAACAGGAACTCAGCGACGCCGTCGGGCAGTTCGCCGGCCGGCACGCGCCCATCTCGGCCACCCGCGACAGCTTCGACGACCTCGCCGCGGGGCGCCGGCCCGAATGGTGGGACGCCCTTGTCGGCAACGGATTTCACGCCGTGCACTTGCCCGAAAGCCTCGGCGGGCAGGGCGGCCGCCTGATCGACGCCGCGTGCGTCCTAGAGGCGGCGGGCAAGGCGCTGTTGCCCGGGCCGCTGCTGCCGACGGTCGCCGCGGGGGCCGTCGCCCTGCAGGCCGAGCCCTCACCGGCCGCCGAGGCGCTGCTACGCGAGCTGGCCGCCGGCCGCATCGCGGCGGTGGTGCTCCCCGACGACGGTGATTTCACCGCGCGCGCCGCGGATGGCGGATGGTCGGTGACCGGCGCATCGGAGGTCACCGCGGGCGTGTGTGCGGCGCGCACGATCCTCGTCGCCGCGCGCACGGAGGACGACGCCGTGATCTGGGTGGTCGTCGATGCCGAGAACCCCACGGCGACAACCGAACCCATAAACGGCACCGACCTGGTCTCCGATGTGGGCATCTTGCGGCTCGACGCCTATCCAGCGGCCGGCCCGGAGGTGCTCACCGGGATCGATCCCGACCGCGCGCGGTGCGTCACGCTGGGCCTGCTCGCCAGCGCGACGGCCGGCATCGTGCAGTGGTGCGTCGCGGCAGTCACGGCGCACCTGCGCATCCGCGAACAGTTCGGCAAGGTGATCGGCACCTTCCAGGCGTTGCAGCACAACGCCGCGATGTTGCTGGTCAGCAGCGAGCTGGCCACCGCCGCGGCCTGGGACGCCGTACGCGCTGCCGACGAGCCGATCGACCAGCACCGCATGGCCGCCGCCGCCGCGGCCGTGATCGCGATCGCCCCGGTGCCCGACCTCGTCCTCGACGCGTTGACCATGTTCGGCGCCATCGGCTTCACCTGGGAGCATGACCTGCACCTGTACTGGCGGCGGGCGATCAGTCTCGCGGCCTCGATCGGCCCGGTGAATCGCTGGGCCCGGAGCCTGGGGTCGCTGACCTGCAACCAGCAACGCGACATGTCGGTCGACCTCGGCGACGCGGAATCGCAGTTCCGTTGCTGGGTGGCCGAGACCCTTGACGCCGCAATGCAGTTGCGCAACGACACACCGGCACCGCACGGCGACTACCCGGACCAGGCCTCGGGGCCCCAGCGCACAGTGCTCGCCGATGCTGGCCTGATCGCGCCCCACTGGCCGGCGCCGTGGGGCGTAGATGCGGGTCCCCTGAAGCAGCTCATCATCGACGAGGAGTTCGCCAAGCGACCCGGGCTGGTCCGACCCTCGCTGAACATCGCCGAGTGGATCCTGCCCTCGGTGCTGGCCGCCGCATCAAAAGACCTGCAAGAAAAGCTCATTCCGCCGACCCAACGCGGCGAGATCCATTGGTGCCAGCTGTTCAGTGAGCCGGGCGCCGGCTCCGACCTCGCGTCGCTGACCACCCGGGCAACCAAGGTCGACGGCGGTTGGCGAATCAACGGCCACAAGATCTGGACGTCATTGGCGCAGTACGCCGACCTCGGCGCCCTGCTGGCGCGCACCGACCCCGAAGCCAGCAAGCACCGCGGCATCGGTTACTTCATCCTCGATATGCGGTCGCCCGGCATCGAAATCCAGCCGATCAAAACCGCCACCGGGCTGGCGCACTTCAACGAGGTGTTCCTCAACGACGTGTTCGTCCCCGACGAGATGTTGCTGGGTGCCCCCACCGACGGCTGGAACCTGGCGATCGCCACCATGGCCGAAGAGCGCACGGCCATCAGCGGTTACGTAAAGTTCGACCGGGCCGCCGCACTGCGCCGGCTTGCGGCCGAACCGGGACCGGACCGCGACGACGCGCTGCGCGCGCTCGGTGAACTCGACGCGTACACCAACGCCATCAAGGCGCTGGGGGTGCGGGAAACCATCCGCTTGCTCGACGGCCAGGCATCGGGCCCGGCGTCCTCCATCGCCAAGGTGGCGATGAACGAGCTGCTGCGCAGAACATTCGAGGCCACCTTGCGGTTGACCGGGCGCGCGGCCATGGTGGCCGACGCCGACCCCGACATCGTGGAGCGCTACCTGCACCTGCCCGCCGAGCTGATCGGCGGAGGAACCCGGGAGATCCAGCTGAACATCATCGCGCAGATGATCCTCGGACTACCTCGAAAGTAGGTACCGCCCATGGGATTACGCGGAGAAGCCGCGATCGTCGGCTACGTCGAACTCCCGCCCGAACGGCTCAACAAGGCCTCGCTCGCGCCGTTCGCGATCGAACAATGGGCGGAGCTGTCCGCGGCCGCACTCGAGGATGCCGGCCTCCCGGGCGATGTCGTCGACGGAATCGTGGCGTCGCACCTGGCGGAGTCGGAGATCTTCGTGCCGTCGACGATCGCCGAGTACCTGGGCATCGGGGCGCGATTCGCCGAGCATGTCGACCTCGGCGGCGCCAGCGCGGCGGCCATGGTCTGGCGGGCGGCGGCGGCGATCGAATTGGGCATCTGCGACGCGGTCTTATGTGCGCTACCGGCCCGGTACATCACCCCGTCATCGAAGAAGAAGCCCAGACCTATGGTCGACGCGATGTTCTTCGGTTCGTCGAGCAACCAATACGGTTCTCCCCAAGCCGAATTCGAGATCCCCTACGGCAACCTCGGCCAGAACGGGCCCTACGGGCAGGTCGCCCAGCGCTACGCGGCCGTCTACGGCTACGACGAGCGGGCGATGGCCAAGATCGTCGTCGACCAGCGGTTCAATGCCAACCACACCGAGGGCGCGATCTGGAAGGACAAGCCGATCACGGTCGACGACGTGCTGGCCAGCCCGGTGATCGCCGACCCCCTGCACATGCTGGAAATCGTCATGCCCTGCGTCGGGGGCGCCGCGGTCGTCGTCGCCAACGCCGATCTCGCCAGGCACGCCCGTCACCGCCCGGTGTGGATCAAGGGATTCGGTGAGCACGTGCCGTTCAAGACGCCGACGTACGCGAAGGACCTGCTGCACACCCCGATCGCCGAGGCGGCCGACACGGCGTTCGCGATGACGGAGCTGAGCCGCCAGCAGATGGACATGGTGTCGATCTACGACTGCTACACGATCACCGTGCTGCTGTCGCTGGAGGACGCGGGGTTCTGCGAGAAGGGCAAGGGCATGGAGTTCGTCGCGAACCACGACCTCACCTTCCGCGGCGACTTTCCGCTCAACACCGCGGGCGGGCAACTCGGCTTCGGCCAGGCGGGCCTGGCCGGCGGCATGCACCACGTCTGCGACGCCACCCGGCAGATCATGGGCCGGGCCGGCGCGGCACAGATCAATGACTGTCACCGCGCCTTCGTGTCCGGCAACGGCGGGATTCTGTCGGAACAAACCACGCTGATCCTCGAGGGGGACTGATTCAACCATGGTCACCTTCGAGCGCCCGATGCCCGTCAAAACGCCGACCAGCGCGCCGTTTTGGGACGCACTGGCGCAGCATCGCATCGTCATCCAGTATTCGCCGTCGCTGCAGAGCTACGTGTTCTACCCGCGGGTGCGCGCGCCGCGCACGCTCGCCGACGACCTGGAATGGCGAGAGATCTCCGGAATGGGAACGTTGTACTCGTTCACCGTGGCGCGCCGGCCGGTCAGCCCGCACTTCGCCGACGCCGTCCCGCAGCTGCTGGCTATCGTCGAATGGGACGAGGGGCCAAGGTTTTCCACTGAGATGGTCAACGTCGACCCCGCCGACCTCAGGGTCGGAATGCGGGTGCAGCCGGTGTTCTTCGACTACCCGGAGCACGACGTCACGATGCTGCGCTACGCGCCGGCCGACTGACCGAGTGCGCGGGCCATTCCCGTCCTCGGTGGGCCCGACGTCCGGTGTCACCCGCGAACCTGGCGGACTGCTTGGAAAGTGTTGGCAGAACGGTGTGTTGCGCTATCGCCCGATTATCCTGGACTGAACAATCTCGTTTGGGAGGCAAACGGTGCGTGCGCGATCCACCGGGCCGTCCGTGCCCGAAATCGCGGACACCGGCGTCAGGTCGCATGTGCGAGCCGGCAGCGTCGTGTTGTTGGCCATCGTTGCCAGCGCGATGATCACGTCGATCCTGCTCTACATCGATGGTGCTGCCGTCCAGCGGGTTTCGAGTGACGCACCGCCGACCGGCGATGGAAGCGCCGTTACGCTGGACGTCGAGAGCATCCAGTCCAATTACACGGTGCTGCAGGGCAACCTGTCGATTTCCCCCGGGTCTGCGCTGCTCGATCCGGCCACCGACAGCCTCAAGCAAGATCTCACCGTCGATGTCACCTCCGTCACCACTCCGGTCACGCGGACCTGGCCCAAGGGCACGCTGCCGGGGGTTATCCCAGTCCCGCTGACCCTGGCCCGTGACGTGGAACGCTGGCCGTTCGACCGGTATTACATGGGCCCGATCAGGGTGGAATTGTTTGTCGGCGCCGCGAAGACACCCGAGCGCGCCGCGGTGTCGATCGTCGACCGGCTACCCGGTTGGAGATTCCGCGCGTCAGGACCGAGCAAATCCAAACCCTTTCCCGCCTACAAGGTAGAGATGCGGCGATCGGCGAGCACCATGGTGTTCGCGATCGTCATCCTGTGCATTCTCGTCGCGATCGCGGGGGCGGCGGTGTTCGTCGCCGTGCAGACGCTGCGGGACCGACGTAGGTTTCAGTCGCCCATGATGGCCTGGTACGCGGCGATGTTGTTCGCTGTCGTTCCACTGCGGAACGCGCTTCCGGGATCACCGGCGTTCGGCAGCTGGATCGACATGACGATCGTTCTGTGGGTGCTCGTCGCCTTGGTGGTCTCGATGCTGCTGTACATCGCGTCCTGGTGGCGGCATCTGCGGCCGGCATCGGGCGCGGACGCCCCGACTGGTCACGGCGAGCCCGAGGGACTATTAGTCCCTACTGTCAGGCCAGCGAGGTAAATTCAGCGTCCTCTGGACCGGCCCTCGAAAGCGCAGCAGAGCGTTTGCCAGCCAGAGTGTTCGGATCTCCGCGACGCCTCAGTGGTATCGGCATCCGGCGTTGACACTGCGACCGCCGACATTATCTACTAGTCACTATCCCGGTGAGGAGCGCGGCATGAACAAGGACGACCTGATCCTGATCAGCGTGGATGACCACATCGCCGAACCCGCCGACATGTTCGACGCACACGTCCCCGCGAAATACAAAGACCGAGCCCCCCGGGTGGTCACGGAACCCGACGGCGTCCAACAGTGGTACTACGGTGAGGTCCGCGGCCGGAACATGGGCCTGAACGCCGTCGCCGGCAAGCCCCGCGAGATGTACAACATCGACGCCTCCCGCTACGACGAGATGCGCCCCGGATGCTTCAACGTCGACGAGCGGGTCCGCGACATGAATGCCGGCGGGCAGCTGGCGGGCCTCAACTTCCCGAACTTCACCGGCTTCTCGGGACAGGTGCTCAACCAGGGCCCCGACCGTGAGGTCAACCTGGTGATGATCAAGGCCTACAACGACTGGCACATCGACGAGTGGTGCGCCGCCTACCCCGGCCGGTTCATCCCCTGCGGCATCCTGCCGCTGTTCGACGTGGCCGAGGCGGCCAAGGAAGTCAAACGCCTCGCCGACAAGGGATGCCACGCGGTGACGTTCTCGGAGAATCCGGAAGCGCTGCAGATGCCCAGCATTCACACGAAGTACTGGTACCCGCTGTTCGAGGCCGTCTGCGAGAACAAGACGGTGCTGTGCACGCACGTCGGCTCCGCGTCGCGGTCCCCGCAGGTGTCGACCGACGCCCCGCCAAGCGTGCAGATGACGGCGTCATCGATGATGAGCATGTTCACCTTCACCGAGCTGATCTGGGCGGAGTTCTGGGCGGACTTCCCGCAACTGAAGTTCTCGCTCACCGAGGGCGACGTCGGCTGGATACCGTACTTCCTGTGGCGGGCCGAGCACGTCTACAACCGTCATTCGGGGTGGACGCTGGCCAAGTTCCCGCCCGGTTACAGCGGTCCGGCCGACGTGTTCCGGCGGCACTTCTACACCTGCTTCATCAGCGACAAGGTCGGCGTGCGCAACATGGACTGGTTCAACGAGGACATGCTGTGCTGGGAGTCCGACTTCCCCCATTCGGACAGCAACTGGCCGTTCGCGCCGGAGGACGTGATCGAGACCATGGGGCACCTCGACGACTCCGTCATCGACAAGATCACCCACGAAAACGCCATGGCCGCCTACTCTTTCGATCCGTTCCGGCACATCCCGAAGGAACGCGCCCGGGCCGGCAACCTGCGCGCCCAGGCTACCGATGTCGACGTGGTGACCCACGTCGGCCGGCGGGCCAGCCAGCGTGACCGCGACGCCTGGACCCGGATGACCCAGTTCGCCCTGCAGTCGCAGGTGACGGCCGAGGCTTCCGGAATCGCCGGGCGCGCCACCACCCTGGGCAATTGAACGTGGCAGCCCGAGCGCCGTTCGCGGCCTGGCGCGTGCTGGAGTTGTCCAACGGAATCGCGGTGTCCTACTGCGGCAAGATGTTCGCCGACGCCGGCGCCGACGTCGTGAAAGTCGAGTCTGGGCAGGGTGATTCGGTGCGCGCCCGGTCGGCCGGCGGACCGCCGGGAGCGCTGTTCGACTATCTGGCCGCGGGCAAGAGGTCGGTGGCCGATGACGGCCGTTCGGAAGCCGCCGCCCTGCTGGCCGGCGCCGACATCGTGCTCACCGACCTGACCGACGGATGGACGCTCGATCGGATCACGGCCCACACCGGCCCGGCGGCGGTGGTGGCGGCCGTGACGCCGTTCGGCACGACGGGACCCTATGTGGACGACCGCGTGGCGGCCAACGAGTTCATCCTGCAGGCGCTGTGCGGCTCGACCGCCGGCCGGGGCTGGCAAGAGGACGAACCGGTGCAGGCCGGTGGCCAGCTCGGTGAGTGGTTGGCGGGCACGTTCGCCGCGGCGGTGGCGGCGGCGACCGCGCGGCATGCCGCGCGAAGCGGCCGCGGGGAGATCATCGACGTCTCGACGTACGAAGCGATGGTGATCGCGATGGGTGGCCTGTCCGCCATGTCGGCCAGCGTGCTGGGGGCGGATTCGCTTCTGGGGCAACGCAGTCTGGAGCTGCCGTCGATCGTGCCCACCGCCGACGGGCTGGTCGGCTTCTGCACCATCACGGCGCAGCAGTTCCAGGATTTCCTGGTGCTGATCGATCGTGCCGATCTGCTCGATGACGCCGATCTCGCCTCTTTCGACGGGCGCGTCGCCCGCCGCGACGAATTCCTCGACATGGTCACGCAGTGGACCCAGTCACGCACCACGCAGGAGATCGTCGACCTCGCCGTCGCCTTCCGCATCCCGGTGGCCCCGATCGCGACGCCGGAAATGCTGCCCGAGATCGACCATTTCGTGGAGCGGGGTGTGTTCGTTCGATCAGGGGCCGGGGTGTTGCAGCCGAGGGTCCCGTATCGCAGTGAGGCGATCGCAACCAAGCCGCCCGGGCGGGCCCCCCGGCTGGGCGCTGACGATGGAAAGGTGCACTGGCCGCCGCGATCCCATCCGGTCGGCGGCAGCGGCAACGATGCACTGCCCTTGGCCGACACCCGGGTCACCGACTTCACCGCGTTCTGGGCGGGGCCGGTCGCGACGCAACTGCTGGGCGCCCTGGGCGCCGACGTGATCAAAGTCGAGGGCGTTCGCCGGCCCGACGGCATGAGGTTCTCCGCCGGCCGGCCACCGAGCTGGGAGCAGTGGTGGGAATGGGGCCCGGTGTTCCTGTGCAGCAACAACAACAAGCGCGGCGTCAGCGTCGAATTGAGCACCGAGGCGGGGCGGGGCATCGCGTTGGAGCTGGTCGCCGCAAGCGATCTGGTGATCGAAAACTTCTCACCCCGGGTGATGACGAACTTCGGCCTGACCTGGGATGCCGTGCGCGCGGCCAATCCGCGCGCCATCATGGTGCGGATGCCGGCCTTCGGCCTCGACGGCCCTTGGCGCGACCGCGTTGGCTTCGCCCAGACCATGGAGCAGGCGACCGGCATGGCGTGGATGACCGGACACGCCGACGGCCCCCCGGTGATTCCGCGCGGCGTCTGCGACCCGATCGCCGGCTTGCACGCGGCCTTCGCCGCGGTCGCCGCGCTGGTGGTCCGCGACCGCGACGGGACCGGGATGCACGTCGAATCAACCATGGTGGAGGCGGCGCTGAACGTGGCCGCCGAGATGCTGGTGGAATACTCACACAACGGGATCGCGATGCGCCGCAACGGGAATCGCGGCCCCGAAGCCAACCCTCAAGGGGTGTACCGCTGCCGCGGAGACGACGACTGGGTCGCGCTGGCCGCGATGGATGACGCCGCACGGGCGGGCTTGGCCGGGCTCCTCGGCCGGCCGGACCTCGCCGCGAACGACTGGCGGGAGCAACCGGACGCGATCGACAAACTGATCTCCGACTGGACCGTGCGGCGACCGCCGGCAGAGGCGGTCGACACGCTGCGCGCGGCGGGGGTGGCCGCGGCGCGCGTCACGCCGGCCCCAGAATTGCTGCGTGACCGGCATTTGCACGCCCGCGGCTTCTGGGAGTCGGTCGACCATCCGGTGGCCGGTTCCTTCCTGTGCACCGGGATGCCGTTCGTGTTCCTCGGCAAACCGCGGCGCTGGATTCGCCGGGTTCCGCCGCTGTACGGCCAACACACCAGCGAGGTGCTGACGGGTCTGTTGGGGCGCAGCCCGAAAGACCTGTCAGAACTGCGGCAGTCGGGAACCATCGCCGCGCGGCCGGCGGGACTATGACATGGCGGTCACCCTGTGCGTGCCGCCCCGCGCCGGTGAATTGTGCGCACCCGTCCGCTTCCTGCTGCGCCAGGACTCCGTGGTGATGGAATTGACCGCCCGGCACCGGATCACCAGCGTCGAGTGGGATGAGAGCGAGCATGCCGTGGTGATGGTCGTCGAGATCACCGATCCGCAGACGGCGCGGCCGGTGGACGTGCGGATCGATGTGGTCGATACCGGCGCGGCGTTCGCCGATGCCCGGACCACGAAGATCGGCACCGTCACCCGTGACGGCCGCCAATGCGACGTCGTCGGCACCTATCTCGGTGTCGTTGCGGACGAAAACTGAAGCAGAACAGAGGATCACGAAGTGGCAGCCAAGAGACGCACCGCGGCGATCGTCGGTGTGCACAACACCCCGCAGGGCCGCCGCCTGGACGGCGAGACGTCGCGTAGCCTGGCGCTGACGGCCATTCGCGGCGCCCTCGACGACGCGGGCTTGCGCCTCGACGACGTCGACGGGGTCAGTGCGGGCCCGCTGTCCACCGCGTTGATCTACGACCTGCGGCTCGGTCCGGCCTGGCAGGGGCTCGCCTTCGGCGTCGGCATGATCACCGAGGCGGTCAACGCCATCGAGCACGGCATGGCCGACGTGGTGGTGCTCGTCGCCGCCCAGGCCGGCGAATACCGCGACCACGAGGCCACCGCGCCGTGGACCCGGCCCGAAAACGAATTCGTCGCGCCGTGGGGCATGTTCACCACCGCCGAATTCGCGCTGATCGCGCGCCGCCACATGCACCTCTACGGCACCACGCGCGAACAGCTGTCGATCGTCGCGGCCACCATCCGCAACAACGGGTCGCGGAACCCCGAAGCCGTGTATTACCAGCGCGGACCCTTCACCCCCGACGACATCACCGCGTCGAGGCCAATCGCCGACCCGTTTCATCTGCTCGATTGCGCCACCACGTCCGAAGGCGGGTGCGCATTGGTCGTGGCCAACATCGAAAAGACCGACGGCGCAAGCCAACCGATCTATGTGCTCGGCAGTGGGGCCGACTTCCACGGCCCCTCCTACCAGCACCCGCCGGTGTGGGACCTCGCCGGGCGGCGGGACGGGCACGACGGATATGTCAACGGGGTGGTCGGCAGGCGCGCGGCCGAGCGTGCGTTCGCCCACGCGGGACTGCGGCCGGGCGACGTCGACGTGCTCGAACTCTACGACCCGTTCTCATTCGAAATCATCCGCCAGCTCGAGGCGTTCGGGTTCTGCGGCGAAGGCGAGGGGGGACCATTCGTCGCCGACGGCCACATCGCCATCGACGGCAGCCATCCCATCACCACCGACGGAGGAACCATGTCGTTCAGCCACGCGGGGTCCAATCCGCAGATGATGCAGCGGGCCATCCGCGCCGTCCAGCAGCTGCGCGGGCAGGCGGGCGAGCTCCAGGTCGCCGACGCGCATATCGCGTTGTGCAGCAACGGGGGAGCGGGCGCCTTGTTCACCACCCTGCTGATCCTGGGGGATGAACCGCGGTGACCTCCGATCCGTTGCGGCCCCAAACCGGCCCGGTGCCCCACGCCACCAGCCACCTCAGCGTGCCCTTCTGGCAGGGTTGTCAGTCCGGCGAATTGCGGTATCAGCGCTGCGAAGCCTGCGGGCTGGCGAATTTCCCGCCGACCGAGCATTGCCGCGAATGCCTTTCGGCGCAGGTCCATTGGGAGCGCAGCGGCGGCCTCGGCGAGATCTACAGCTGGACGGTGGTGCACCGGCCGGTGACGGCGGAATTCGAGCCGCCCTACGCGCCCGCCATCGTCACCCTCGACGAGGGCTACCAGATGCTGACCAACGTCGTCGGGGTGTCTCCGGAGGATTTGCGGATCGGCATGCGCGTGCGGGTGCAATTCCACTCGGTCGGCCCCGACGTGACGCTGCCCTACTTCACCGGCCAGGAGTAGGACAGCCATGAGCCCCCGCCGCATCAGCAACGGCCTGCCAATAACCGCTTACCTGGTGCTGGGCGTGCTCGCCGCCAACGACGAGCAGCTGACCGCGGGGGAGATCAAGATGCGCGCCGAGCTGTCGGTCGGCCACTTTTACTGGTCGCCATCGGTCAGTCACGTTCGGCGCGAACTCAATAGGTTGTTGGCCCGCGGCATGGTCGGGGAGATCGGCGCTCAATCGGGCAAGCGGGCGATCACGCTTTACGAGGCCACCGACGCCGGACTCGACGCCCTGCGTCGTTGGGTCCAGCACTTCCCGGGCGAGGACCGGGTGGTCATCAAGCACCCCGTCATCCTCAAGACCTGGCTCTCGCGCGGCGAGGACCCCGAGCGCATCGTCGATACGTTGGACCGGCACCTGGAGGCGACCCGGGCGCGGCTGGACGAGGCGCTGTGGTCGCGCCAGCGGTCACGGGAGCTCGGCATCACCGACGACCCGAGCCAGCGCTTCTCGTTCGCCGTCCTGGACTATGCGATCCGCGGGTTGTACGCGGAGCTCTCCAACATCGCGCAGTTGCGCGACGAGATCGCTTCCGGCACAACGCAAGACCCGGTCAAACGGGTGCGACGGCCGAAGGGTCAGATCCGCCGCCGGGTACCCGGGAGCCCGGGCTAGGCGTCGCGACCGCGTAGGCGGTGCCCCGGGTTTCGCGCTCCCACAGCACCTCGCCGTCGCCTATTCCGGTGCCTTCAGCGATCAACTGGCGCTTGAGCACCTTGTGGGTGGCGGTGCTGGGCAGATCGGCGGCCAGGCGGACGTAACGTGGGCGGGCCTTAGGGGACAGGTCCGGCTGCGCGTCGAGGAACGCCTCGAACGCGTCGGGGTCGAGGGTGTGGCCCTCGTTGAGGACGATCGCGGCCATCACCTGATCGCCGACCCGCTCGTCCGGGACCGCGTACACCGCCACGCGGTTGATTGCCTGGTGGCGCAGCAGGATTCGCTCGATGGGTGCCGCGGCCAGGTTCTCCCCGTCCACGCGCATCCAGTCGGCGGTGCGGCCGGCCAGGTAGATCCAGCCCTCGGAGTCGCGGTAGGCGAGGTCGCCGGACCAGTACATCCCGTGGCGCATGCGCTCGGCGTTGGCGTCGGGGTCGTTGTAGTAGCCGGTGAAGAATCCCGATCCGGCCGTGTTGACCAACTCACCGACCGCCTCGTCGGCGTTGAGCAGGGCGCCGTCGGCGTCGAAGCGGGCGACCGCGCACTCGGTGACGGTATCGCTGTTATAGATCGCCACCCCGTCGATCCCTTTGCCGATCGAGCCCTTCGGCGTGCCGGGTTCGCGGATCACGATGACCGCGTTCTCGGTTGAGCCGAACCCGTCCTCGACCTGCACGCCGAAGCGCCGCGCGAATTCCTCGATGTCCTTGTCGTTGGCCTCGTTGCCGAACGCCACCCGCAGGGGGTTGTCGGCGTCGTCGTCGCGTTCCGGTGTGGCCAGGATGTAAGCGAGCGGCTTGCCGACGTAGTTCATGTAGGTCGCGCCGTAGTGGCGGATGTCGTCGAGGAAGCTGCTTGCCGAGAACTTCGCCGGCACGATCGCGGCGCCGGAAACCACGGCGGGCGCCCATCCCGCGACGACGGCGTTGGAGTGGAACAGCGGCATCGACACATAACAGGTGTCCTTCTCGGACAGCGCGAAGCGCTGGACCAGATTGATGCCGGCGAACGTCGCCATCAGGTGTGACACCTGCACCGCCTTGGGATTGCCGCTCGTCCCCGACGTGAAGATCATCATGAACGGATCCATCGCCGTGACCTGCCGGTGCGGCACCAGTTCGCCGGTGCCGTCGATGAATTCGGCCCACTGCGGTGTCGACGTGTCCAGAACGTGCGTTCCCTCTAGGTCCAGGCCGTCGAGCAGTGGCCGGTGTTCGGCGTCGGTGATGAGGAACTGGCAATGGGCGCGCCGGACGTCGGCGGCTAGCGCCTCGCCGCGCCGGGTGGTGTTCAGGCCACACAGGACGTAACCGCCAAGCCCGGCCGCCGCCATCTGGCTCAGCATTTCGGGATTGTTTCCCAGCAGAGCGCCCACGTGCATCGGGCGGCCGGGGTCCGCTGCGGATATCAGGGCCGCCGCCCGCGTGGCCGCACCGGCCAGGTACTGACTCCAACTCCACTGCAGGCCGCGGTGTTTCACCGCGGTCCCCGGGTCGGACAAGCGCTTGTTGAGCAGCGCTTGAATGGTGTCGTCAGTCATCGGTCGGATTCACCCTCACTATGCCTAGCCCTACGAGACGAGACGGTCCGTCTTATCGTAGCGGCCCGCCGTCCGCCACAACACCGCCACGGTCCATGGGGCACCCTACGCATCGGAGGACCGCGGGCCGTCCGCCATCTGGTGTTCGCAAAACTTTTCATCGCTTTTCTTCGAGGATTCTTCGGCGGTGACCGCGTGTAGCGCTGCGGACTCCGGATCCAACGGCCACCATTGCCTCATGCTGTTCGAGTTGCACAGATCGTTGATTCTGCTCAGAAACCGAGCGCGACATCTCGTCGCCCCATCGCCCGGAGCCCCGCCACGCCCCGGGGCGCGGCGCCTTCGCCGCAGACACGGAGCTAGCCGCCGGGCCGTCCGGCCGTGAGGGCGCGGGCGGCTTGGCGGCGCCGCTGCTCATACATGGCTTGATCGGCGCGCTCGAGGACGGCGTCGATGGATCTGCCGTCTCCCGGGCGGTGTGCCGCGCAGCCGACCGTGAGAACGATGGAGATCTCCGTCCCGCCGCCGAGGGTGATCGGTGTCCGTTGTAGCTGGGCGGTGATTCGGTCGGTGAGCAGGGCGAGTCCGCGATCGTCGACGGTGTCGGTGATGATCAGGAATTCATCGCCGCCCCATCGGGCGACGAGGCCATCTTCCCCGACCGCCGCCAGTAACCGACCGGCGATCTCGACCAGCAGTTCGTCGCCGGCTTGGTGGCCATGCCGATCATTGATCGACTTGAATTGCTCGATGTCGCAAAACAGAATTCCGTAGCCCTCGTCGGCGGCGTCGAGTTCCTCTAGCCGGCTCCAGGCCGCGGAGCGGTTGGCGATCGCCGTGAGTGTGTCGGTGGTGGCTCGGCGGGCCAGCTCGGCCTCTCGCATGCGCTCGGCGGTGACGTCGAGGATCTGGGATACGAAGCAACGCGGCTGGTTACCCGGCCCTTGGACCAACACGGCGGTGAGGTTGCACCATACGATGCGCCCGTCCGCGGCGATGAAACGCTTGTCCATGCGGTAAGCGCGGCGGCGCCCCGCAAGGCATTCGGCCAGCAGAGCCAGGTCGGCGTCCAGGTCGTCGGGGTGGGTGATCTCCTGAAAGGTCAGACCGGCCAAATCCTTTCGGCCGTAACCGAGCATGGCCCGCAACGCTCGATTGGTGCGCTGGAACGTGCCGTCTAGACCGACGACGGCCATGCCGATGGGCGAATGTGTCAGCGCCAGCTCGAAACGTCGCTCTCCCAAAAGGTCGAAAACGGCCGAAGACTGATCGACCGGTTCGGCGACGACGGCGCCGGCCGCGAACCCGTGGGTGTGGGACTTGGGCCGGCTGAGATAGAAACCCTGCGCCCAGGGGATGCCGGCCGCACCCACGGCGTCGAGTTCGCCCTGAGTCTCCACCCCTTCGGCGATGACGGTCGCGCCGATCTGCGCGGCCAGTTCCGCGATGGACTGGGCCAGTCGCCGCCGCGCGGCGTCGGCGTCGATGTTGCGTGTGATGGAGTGATCGATCTTGATGAATTCCGGTGCTATCTCCAGGACATGGGAGAACGAGGAGAAACCGGCGCCCACGTCGTCGACCGCCACCCGCATGCCGCGCGCTCGGCATGCTTCCAGGACATCGTCGAGAGCGTCGTAGTTTTCGACGGCATCGTGCTCGGTGATTTCCAGCACGAGCCGCGACGGGTCGACCTCGGCCAGTAGGTCGGGCCACGGAGTACGCAGCACCGCCGACGGAGAGATGTTGACTGCGACGAACGCATCTTCGGGCAGCTGCGGCACCAGCGACAGGGCGCGCGCTATGACCGCGGTCTCCAATTCGATGTCCATGCCCAACACGGCCGCTTCGCCGAAGACAAGATCGGGTCGAAACGGTTCGCACGGGAAGCGCGCGAGCGCTTCGACACCGAGCACCGCGCCGGTCGAAACATCGTGCACCGCTTGAAAAACGATCTCGAAGTCCCGCTCGGCCACCATCCGGCGAATGCCGTCGTGCTGGTCGGTGGCGATCTTCGTCGGGTCCGCCGGCAGTTCCATCAAACTGCCGATGAGTTCGGCCATCTTTTTGGCGACTCGTAAATCCACGTCGGCCAGATGCGGCCGCGGCTGCTGACTGACCGCGCACACCATCCCGACCGCGGAGCCATCCGGGCCTAGCAACGGAACACCGACAAAGGCGCCGACACCCCATTCGCGGGTTTTCTGCAGGACGGAGGCAGTCCTATCGGCCGACGTGTCCGGGATGACGGCCGGCAGTCGCCCATCGATCACTCGGACGCTGTACGACCCGGACAGCGAAGATCGGTCGCCGGGCGAGAGCCCGAGGGCGCGGGCGTCGCCGTCGACCACCTCGAAGACTTGCATGCCGCTGGAAAACGACGCGACCCACGCCGTGTCAAGGCCGAGGCGACGCCGCAACAAGCCCAAGAGGGTATGGACCAAGTCCGCGGAATTTGCCGGTTCGTGGCCCGGGGCGTTTGCTATCTGCTCCTCGGCGCCCATAGCGACGATGCTAGACCGGCAAGCGGGACCAGGCATTTGGAATGGCACCGATGCGGGTCTCACTGGGCGGGGCCTAACACCCGTGCGGGGCATTTCCACGGGCCGACTTGGAAGACGATCGATCGCGAAGCGGCCGGGCTCCGTTTGCTGAGGGCTCTTTACCGGTCACGCAGCCGGCGCCAAGCTGCCGGTAGAGCGTCCGTCCGTGCCTAACCTGCTTGAGAATGACGTCGCCCAGCCGTCATCCGCCGACCATCATCAGGCCGCCATCGACGGCCAGCAGCTGCCCGGTGATGAACCCGGAACCGGTGCCGGCCAAAAAGACCAGCATCGGGCTGAGGTCGCGGGCGGGATCACCCAGCGCCCCACCCAGCGGGATCAGCATTTGCATCTGCTGATCGATCAGCGCGCTCGCGTCGGGGCCGAGGAATTCGCGCAGCCGGTCCGCGCCGGCGGTCTGCACCGCCGGGGCCAGAGCGTTGACGGTGATCTTGTCCGCCGCCCAGGCTTTGGCCGCCGACCGCGTCCACGCCTGAACCGCGCCCTTGGTCGCGGCGTAGACCGCCGAAATCGGGCTGCCCATAACGGCTTCCGACGACCCGAAGTTGATGATTCTGCCGCCCTTGGGGTCTTGGTCCTTCATCACGGCGTACGCGGCCTGATTGGTCAAGATCGTGGCCTTGACGTTGGTGTCCAACAGGAACGCGATGTCGTCGACGCCGATGTAACCGGGGATGCCGGCCTGCCACAGGCCCGCGGCGTTCACCAACACGTCGAGTCCGCCCAAGCGGTCGGCGGCTTGTCGCACCATTGCCGACACGGCGTCGGCGTCGCGCACGTCGCACTGCAGCCAGGTGGCCGCAAGACCGTCCGGCGGCGGTGTCTGGTGGTAGGTGGCAACAACCTCGGCCCCCGCGTCACCGAGGGCTCCTACGGCGGCCGCTCCGATCCCGGTCGCTCCGCCGGTGACCAAGATCCGCCGGCCTTGCAGCGCGTTTTCCATGCCCGCGAGCCTAACGCCACGGCGAAATACACCTCGAATTTTCGCCGCGGCGTTACGGCGCAAAGGGAGAAGGCGCTAGGCGCGCACCGCGATCGTCGACAACAGGTCGGCAAGCCGGTCCGGTTGGTCGATCATCGAGAACGTTCGTGCGCCCTCGATGATCTCGAGGCGGGCGTTGGGCAGGGTGGCGGCCAGCCGGGCGCCATCCTCCTGCTCGAAGAACACGTCGTCGGCCGACCACGCGACCAGGGTGGGCTTCTCGAACTCGGGCAACCGGGCCGCCACGCCCGTCGTCACCTCGGTGCGCATCGACAACGTGAACTGCCGCAGGTCTTCGGCGATGCGCGGATCGGATAGGCCCGGGCGTACCCATGCCTCGGTGAGGTCGTCGATGTTGCGATGCGCCAATCCGTCGAACGCGCGCTTGCGGGCAGCCGGCACCCGCATCGCCTGGGACACTGCGCGGAAGGTCGTCTTCGACTTGGCCGCCAGGATCACCGGCTTGAGAATGGGCGGCGGAAAGTGTTCGAACGCATCGCAACTCGTGAGCACCAGCGCGCCGAGCCGATCCGGGTGGTGCACGGCCACGAGCTGGGTGATGACCCCGCCGGTGTCGTTGCCGACCAGCACCACGTCCTCGAGGTCGAGCGCGGTCAGCACCTCGGCGACCATGCCGGCGACGCCGGTGATGGTTCGATCGGCGCCGCGGCGCAATGGTTCTGGATGCGCGCCCAGCGGCCACGTCGGAGCGATGCAGCGCAGGCCCCGCCCGGCCAGTTGCTCGCTGACCCGGCGCCACAGCTCGCGGCCCATCATGTACCCGTGCACGAAGACCACCGGCCTGCCGTTTTCGGGTCCAGTTGCTTCGTAATGGATGGTTCCGGCACTAATGTCGATCGTCGACATAAGAGAACTCCTACCTCGGGATACACTTACAAACAGGCTGTCTGTTCGTAAGTTACCAACAGGCTGTATGGAAAGCAAGAGACGGACCCAGGAAGAGCGCTCCGCGGCGACCCGCGACGCGCTGATCGCGGCTGCCCGCAAGCTCTGGGGTTCGCGCGGCTACGCGGAGGTGGGTACGCCGGAGATCGCGGCCACCGCGGGGGTGACGCGCGGCGCGATGTACCACCAATTCGCCGACAAGGCGGCCTTGTTTCGCGAGGTCGTCGAGGCCGTGGAGCAGGACGTGATGGCCCGAATGGGCACCTTGGTGGCCGAGTCGGGCGCGACGACGCCGGCGGACGCGATCCGCGCCGCGGTCGACGCCTGGCTCGAGGTTTCCGGTGATCCGGAAGTGCGGCAGCTGATGCTGCTGGACGCCCCGAGTGTGCTGGGCTGGGCGGGTTTTCGCGACGTCGCCCAGCGGTACAGCCTGGGCATGACCGAACAGTTGCTCACCGAGGCCATTCGGGCCGGGCAGTTTCCCAAGCAGCCGGTGCGTCCGTTGGCGCACGTGCTGATCGGCGCGCTCGACGAGGCGGCCATGCTGATCGCCACGGCGGAGGATCCGAAACGCATGCGTAGGGAGACCCGGCAGGTGTTACACATGCTCATCGACGGGATGCTGAACAGCTAGTCACGCGGTTCGCCGATGCGGCCACCAGCTCCGTTCCCGCAGCAGGATTGCGATGGCGGGGACGGTGAGAGTTCGCACGACGAAAGTGTCCAGCAGGAGCCCGCAGCCGATGATGAACCCGGCCTGGATCATCATGTCGAGCGATCCGAGCATGAGTCCGAACATGCTGGTGGCGAAGATCAGGCCCGCCGAGGTGATCACGGAGCCGGTACTGGTCACGGTGCGCAGGACGCCTAGACGCATGTTCTTGGTGGATTCCTCGCGTAAGCGGGAGATCACCAGCATGTTGTAATCGGCGCCGACCGCGATCAACAGGATTAAGGCCAGCAGCGGTACGGGCCAGGCGATGGGGTGGCCGAATCCGTATTGGAATACCAACACTCCCAGGCCTAGTGCGCCGAAGTAGTTCAGCACCACGGTGCCCAGTAGGTAGAGGGGGGCGACCACGGCACGCAGCAGCAGCATCAAGACCACGCCGACGATCATCAGGGTAGCGGTGGCCAGGCGAATGAAGTCCGCGGACAGCAGGTGCTGCAGGTCGGAATTGACCGCGGTAAAGCCGGCCATGGAAACGTCTGCGTGGTCCAGCGAGGTGTTGGGCCGGGCGGCGTTGGCCGTATCGATGATGCGGTGGTTGAGGGCCACCGCATCGGCGGAGTACGGATCGAAGGACGATGTGATCGCGAGGCGGGCGGTGCGCCCGTCCGCGGAAATGAAATGCCGTGCCAGGTCGCCGAATTGGCGGTCCTCAAACGCGGATTGGGGCAGGTAGAAGCCAGACGCGGAGTCCGATCCCGACGCGGCGCGCGCGGAGTTCTGCAGCTGAGTCGCGATTTGGCTCATGCCGCCGAGAAGTCGAATGTTGTTGTCGGCCAGAGTGTGTACTCCGGTGGCCAACGCCTGGGCGCCCGATGCGAGTCGGGTGATGCCGTCTTGCAGTCGGCGGACGTTTCCGACGAGGTCCGCGGGATCGCCGGTCGCGCCGAGTGCCTGCTGCAGGGTGGTCACGGCGCGCTGGATGCCGGTGAGTGCGCCGGTGAGGGTGCCGGTCTGACTGTAGTGGTCACCGAGATCGCCGACCTGGTCGAAGAATCCGCCGTCGCGCAGCGTGACGAGTACCTGAGTCTCATCGCGCAGTTGCGCGCATTGCGGCGTGGTGGCGCACCAGGCGGATGTGTTCAGGTTGTCGACCAGGGGTCCGATCGCGGCGATGGCGGTCGCGGCTTGCTGGGCGAGGGGACGCAGTTCCGGGCCGGTGTGGACGGCCTGATCCAGTACGGGCCCGGTTGCGTTGAGCTGCTCCAACAGCGGTCGGGCGTTCTGCAGCTGTCGCCCTCCGTTCTGGCTCAACAGATCCGTCAGCGGCGTAAGTGCACGACGTACGGTGGTGTCGAGTTTCCCCAGGCCGGCCGCGAGCTGGTCGGCACCGTCGGTGAGTCTGGCCAGGTCGTCTTTGTGTGCTTCGCCGTCGGCGACGGCCCTCGCCATCTTGTCGCCGACTTGTCCGTTCTGCCAAGATAATTGCGCTTGGTCAAGTCGATTTCCAGTCGGGCGGGTGACACCGGCGACCCGAGTGACCCCGGGGAGTTGGGCGACGCGCGAAGCCAATGCGTCGAGATCGGCCAGCGTTCTCGCGGTGCGCATGTCGGTGCTTGATTGCACGAGCAGGAACTCTTTGATGACGGTGTCTTTGGGAAAGTGCCGGTCCAACAGTGCATAGCCCTCATTGCTGGCGGTACTGGCGGGTTGCCCTTTGCGGTCGTCGTAGCTGATCGACATGGTGACGGCGATGAGTCCGAGGGCAAGCAGCGCCGCCAGGCTGGCGGCCAGTAGCGACACCGGCCGTCGCACCACCAAGACGGCGACCCGATTCCAGTAACGACGCGATAGGTCGGCGCGGGGCTCGGCGATGCCGCGTTTGGCCGCGAGTGCCAACAGCGGGGGCAGCAGCGTCACGGTGGCCAGGAACCCGATCAGCACGGCGATGCCACAGGCCGGGCCGACGCCCTGGAAGGCACTCAGCCGAGCGAACACCATGGACGCCAACGCCAAAGCGACCGTGGCCGCTGAGGCGAAAATGACGCGCCCAATGCTGCCGCAGGCGTGGACGATCGCCTCCTCCGGTGCACTGCCGGACCGCCGTTGCTCGTGATAGCGGCTGATCAGGAACACGCTGTAGTCGGTGCCGGCGCCAAGGAGAACCGCGGTCATGAAAGCGATGCTGAATTGCGAGACGGGAAAGCCAAATTCGCCGAGCGCCGACAAGACGCCACGGCCGACGGCCACGCTCGCGCCGATCACCAGTAGGGGCAATAGGGCCGTGCCCACAGACCGATAGACCAGCAGCAGAATGAGCGCGATGAGTGCGGCGGTCGCGATCGAGATGATGAGCAACTCGTGCTCGCCGGAGCCGACCTGATCACGGAAGGTCGCCGCCGGGCCGGTGACGTTGGCGACGGTCGAGGACCCCGCGAACGCGGACGACACGTGTGCGCGCACGGCATCAACCGATTCGGCGGACGCCGGATCACCGAGCGTGCCCGCGATGCCGACCGGCAAGAACCATGCCTTGCCGTCCGCGCTCACCGCCTGCGCCCGGGCACTCGGGTCGGCCAGCATGTCCTGCACCAGCAGGACATGCGATTTGTCGGCGCGCAAGGCTGCCACAAGCCGGTCGTAGTGTTGCCGGGCGGAAGGGGCAAGTCCCGCAGGGTCTTCCATCGCGACGACGATCGAGGTCTTTGCGCCTCGCTCGTCGAACGCCGCCGCCATGTGGTCAAGCGCTTGAAACGACGCCACGTCGGGGGGCAGGATCTGCACCGATTGCTGACGCACGACCGTCTCCAGCTGGGGGAAGACCATCGCAAGGATCGCCGCCACGCCAATCCACGCGCCGATCGCCAAAGTCGGGCGCCGCGCGGCGAATTCACCCAGAGCGGCGAGGCGCGCGCTGTACTCGCCGGTGCGATCGCACGCCGTGCGGCCACGACGCCTGCTTGCGACGGACGCGGTCACCGGAGCACCCCCAGCGACGACGATCTCCCGCGGGGGCGAACGACGTCGTCCTGCCCGCGGCAGTGCACACCGATCGCCGAAAAGTCCCCCCGTACCACGAGCCCCCCTTACGAGCGTTTGGTGAAGACATTCACCAAAGCTACCTTGGTGAGATGCTTCACCAAAGGTCTCGCAAGCGCAACCCCGCGGCGTCAAGTGAGAGGAGTCGGCTAAATGGCAGTGCACCGCGGCCTCACCGCCGAGCAACGTCGCGAGCAGCGCCGCGGACAACTCATCGAGGCCGCCTTCGACACCATCGCCGAGCACGGGGTGACCAACCTGCGCGTTCGAGCCATCAGCGCGCGAGCACGACTCAACGATCGCTACTTCTACGAAAGCTTCAAGGACTGTCACGAGCTGCTGATCGCGACGTTCGAAGCCCAGTTCAACCGCGCATTGACCGGGATCATGGCTACGGTCGCGGAGTCGCCACCCGAAGTCAGACCGCGCGTGCGGGCCGTCATCGAGTTCGCGTTCGCCTTCATCGACGAGGATCCGCGGCGGCCGAGGCTCCTGATCGAGCTGCAAACGGCCGAAGCGCTCGCGGGCCGACGGCTCGAGGTGATCGACGTCCTGACGGGTGTCATGGTCGGGCAGGTAAGGGCACTGCTCGGTGAGGCGGCCGGGAGCGAAGACAACGTGAGGCTGACGGCGTTGACGGTGGTGGGCGGGCTCCTCGAGTTGACCACCCAGTGGTATCGGCAGCAGATCGATGTGAGTCAACCGCAGCTCATCGAGTTCATGACGGCCCTCGTCGTGACCACGACCGACATCGCGGGCGCGCTCGATCGTCAAATCACACCCGTAGTGGCGAAGCGCGCACGAAGGGTCGTCAGTCGTTCCAAACCTAGGCGACGCCCGCGATGACGCCCTGGATGAGCCCGGTCGAGGTGCTCGGCGCTGCCGACGGCCGGCCTGGAGATTGCCGGTCTCAGCGATGGTTTCGGGTGAAGAACTGCCAGATGGTGTCGGTGGCGTCCAGGGCCGCCGATGGCGCGGGGATGCCCGCCAGCTTCTCGGCGAGGGGGCTCGGCTCGCCGCCCGGCCATTGATGGCCGGCGCCCGCCACCGAGATCAACTCGACGGTCCGCCCGTCGGGGCAGCCGGCGACCTGGGTGGTCACATCCCCCGCGGTGCTCGAGTTCGGTGGTCCGCACGCGTCGATGGCGCGCCACGTGGCGTTGACGGACTCCGCCGACGGTCCGTCCACGCGGGCAGTCCCGTTGAACGAGAACGCCTTTCCGGGCCCGCCGTTGTAAGGCACGCGGTCGTCGGCCGTGCCGTGGATTTGCAGCACCGACGCCCGGTGGGCCTGAGAGCAGTCGGTGAGCAGCGTGCCCGCCACTGGAGCGATCGCGGCGAAGACATCGGACTGGCAGCCAAGCCGGAGCGCCATCATGGCCCCGTTCGACATGCCGGTGACATAGACGCGCGCGCGATCGATCGGCATCTGTTGCTCGATGGCACCGACCATGGCCGTGATGAACCCGACGTCGTCGGCGCCGACGCGCTGCGGTTCACCGCAGCAGGTGCCGGCGTTCCAGGCGCGGTTGAGGCCGTCGGGGTAGACGACCAGAAACCGTCCACTTTCCGCCTCGGCGTCCCAATGGTAGGCGCGCTCGGCCTGCTCTCCGTTGCCGAAACCCCCGTGCAGCATCACCACCAGCGGGGCAGCGTCGGTCAAGCCTTGCGGGCGGTAGAGGTGAAACGTTCGGCTGACGCCGCCCGATTCGATGCTCTGAGTGGACTGCCCGACCGGGATCGACTGCGAGCCGGGCGTTCCCAACGCATGCCCGCCACCGCCCAGGCACCCGCCGAGCACGATGACCAGGAGGGCGAGCAGGCACAAGCCGGCGGCCCGTAAGCGGCGCGATCGCATGCCGCCATCGTGGCAGCCGATACGGATTTTGACAAGTAACTTGTCATTCTTCCGCCGGCTGGCACACTGTCCCCATGCGCCGCCCTCCCGTCCCCGACTGGCAGCCCACCGTGCCCGCGCTGGTCAACCTGGTGGCCGCATCCGGGGCGCCGCGACTGCGGGCGGCGTTCGCCGCCGCGGGCCTCGACGGCATCCGGCCCGCGCAAGCGGTGGCGCTCGTCCCACTGGCGGCCGGCGGGCTGCACGCATCGGATCTGGCCGATCGACTCCAGGTAAGCCGGCAGGCGGTGGCCCAGGCGGTCGCCGCGCTGGAGCGCCATGGCTACGTCACCCGTGCCCCCCACCCCGCCGACGCGCGGGCGCGGATCATCGAACTGACCACCTGCGGCCGTCACGCGCTACGCGTAATGCGTTCCAACGCGGTCGATTTGGAGGCGCGGTGGGAACGCGTGCTGGGCCGGGAGCGTCTGGCCGAGCTGCGCGCGACGCTGCAGATGCTGCTCGCCGACGGGGGCGGGGCCGACGGGGATTGACACCCGCCGGAAGTTGCCATGTCGTGACCGCCGCTGACGGCCTAGGCTCGATCCGAGACAGTGAACAGGAGTCACCGTGCCCATCTTCATGGTCGAGCGCAACTTTGCCGAGGAACTGGAACCCGGCCTCGAGGCCATCGACGGCATCAACCGGATCAACGACCAGGAAGGTGTTCGCTGGATGTACTCGTTCCTGTCGGCGGACAAACGAAAGACCTACTGCCTGTATGAGGCGCCATCGCCGGAGGCCATCAGGTCCGCGGCCGCGCGTGCCGGACTGCCCGCCGACGCCGTCGTCGAAGTGAAGGACCGTCTGATGCCGGACGGGGCCCTGTCCGACATCTGAGCGCGCTAACCGAGGAGTTCGTGATCGGCGGCATACATCGCTGCCTGCGTACGGTTCGCGGCGCCCGTTTTGATCAGGATGTTGCGCACATGGTTGGCCGCGGTGTTGGTGCTGATGAAAAGGCGTTCGCCGATCGCGCGATTGCTCAGCCCCTCGGCGAGCAGCCGAAGTACCTCCACCTCCCGTTCGGTCAGCCCATCGGGGCCCAGGGAACCGGTGGTCAGCACCTTATCGGCCAAGTCGACGACCCTGGTCTGGCCGATCGCATCGGCGATTAGGCGCGCCTCCTCCGCCAGGGACCGGGCGTCCTCGGCGCGACCGCACGATGCGGCGAACAACGCGTGCCGGGCCAGCGTCTCGCTGATATGGACCACCGAGCCCATCCGGCGGTCCATCTCGATGGCCGCGGCGAAGTGCCGCTCGGCCGCGGCGCTGTCCCCGCAGAGCGCCGCGATGCGGGCCAGGTATCGGTCCGCACTGCCGAACAGCGCGACGAATTGCCCCGCCACCAAATTCTTTCCGGCATAACGCGAGACGAAGGGGCGCAACGCGTGGACCGCTTCGCGGTGGGAAAGCTCCAACGCCGCCTCGACCATGAACACCAGCTCCATCGGCCACTGCGCATCCTCGAGGCGGTCGCTCAGGTTGCGGTTGAGCAGCTGGTGGAGAGCACGGGTCATCCCGCGTTCGCATTTGAGCTCGGTGTAGAGGGCGAGCAGCCCGGGCACCCAGCGGCCCGTGAACGTCTCACTGCCGTCGATGAATTCGCCGAACCTCTTCAAGTCGCCGGTCTCGCGGCGGATCATGAACATCTGGACCCCGTTGGATCCCTCGGTGTCGTCGGCGCCGAACAAATCCCCTGTGCGCAAGGCGATGTCGGCCCAGCGTTCGGCGCCGGCGAAGTCACCGCGCAGGTAGGCCAGTGCCTCCTCGATGCACGCGCCGACGAAGCCGAAGGCGGGTTGGCCGCAGGTTTGGGCCGCTCGCCGCATGTCTGCGGTCGCGGCGGCCAGGCCGTCGGGGCGGCCGGCCAGGTAGCTGACCATGGCGTGGAAGTGCGACGCCGCGCCCAGTGATTCGTAGTCGCGACGCGACATCGACATCCGCGAAACCTCGGCCGCACGCTGCGCTTGGATTTCGCTCATCTCCGGGGTAAGGCCCTGCCACAGGCTGGTTTTCAACGTGTGCAGGAGCACCGCGGCGTCGTCGATGGCCCGCGCGCGCTCGATCGCGTCGGCGCCGACCTCGCGGGCGCGCGCCGCCTCGCCGGCGAAGGCCAGTGCCCGGCCGAAGCTGCCGAGCGCTTGGACGTAGCGGGGGTCCTCGGCCTGCAATCCGCAGGATTCCAGGGCGGACGCCAGCAAGTCGGCGGCCTTCGAATTCGATTGGCCGGGGCGCCAATTGGCCTCCTCGTAGCCGACGGCCGCCTCCAGCCGCATCAGGGGGTCGTCCATCGCGCCGATGCGTTCGTAGATGGTCCGCGCCCGCGCGAACGAGCCCCCGCGCACGTGGTTGGCGGCCGCGTCGAGGTGCAGCCCGGCCCGGTCGGCGAGGTTCAGCTCGGGAAGCGACGCCGCCCGCTCGAACCACTTCGCCGCGTCCTCGTAGGCCAGGCTCTGTTCGGCCATCCGGGCGGCCTGCCGCGCGTACCGCAACGCCTGCTCGTGGTAGCCGAGCACGTGCGCGACCAGAAAGTGGTTGGCCAGGCGCGGCACGAGCGACGGGTCGGCACGTCCCTCGAGCGCTTCGGCGGCGCGCGCGTGCATGATTCGCAGCCGCGAGGCGGCCATCCCGCCGAGCACCGATTCACGGGTCAGGGCGTGCACGAACGCGAATTCACCGTCGGAGTCGTGGACCGCGCGGACCAGGCCGACGGCCTCGGCGGAATCGATCGCCGCCAGGGTCGCGCCGACCTCCGTCTCGCGCGTCGCGATGAGCGCCGGCAGATCGAACGTCTGGCCTAGAACCGCGGCCTGCTCGATGACCGCCCGCACTGCGGTGCCCAGCCCGGCGAGGCGGCGGGCGATGGCGTCCCCGATCGACGCGGGCACGGTCTGCTGCGTGCTCAAAGTGGCCAGGCCGCCTCGGATTTCGAGGTCGTTGACCAGTTCCGTGAGGAAGAACGGGTTGCCACCGGTCCGCTCCCGCAGCAGGGCGGCGGCCGTGCGCGCCGACGCCGGCGCCAGCTGCTGGGTTCGGGCCACGAACTCGGCGATCGCCTCGGTGTCCAGGCCTGCCAGGTCCAGGCGCCGCACCCCGTCGAACCGGTGCAGCTCGGCCAGCCGGGTGGCCAGGTCGTCGGATCGGTCGGGCTCCGTCGTGCGGAACGTGACCACCACCAGGACCCGGGCATCGGCGCAGCCGATCAGCACGTGCTCGAGCAGCGCGAGGGTGGGGAGCTGTGCCCAGTGCAGGTCGTCGAGGATCAACGCCACCGGCCGGTCCGCCGCCAAACGGCGCAGGAATTTGGTCAACGCGTCGAAGAGAGCCTGGCGCGCCGACCCGACGTCCGGCGCCGGGACGTCGTCGGACAAGTGCCGGCCCACGTGCGGCGACAGCCGCCGCAGCTGCGCGCCGACCTCGCCCAATGGTGCTGCCATCGAACCGGGGGGACCGGCGATGAGCAGCCGGTCGAGCGCTTCGGCGAAGGGCGAGTAGGGCAGGTCCTCGTCGGCGGTCGAACTGCCCACCAGCACCGCGACCCCGTGGTCGAACAGCGTCCCGGCCACCTCCGCGGCGAGGCGCGTCTTACCGGCACCGGGCTCGCCGCCGATGAAGACCGCCTGGCGGTTGCCCGCCTCGACCCGCTCCCAGGCCTGCTCGAACACCGCGAGTTCCGCGTCGCGGCCCACGAGCGGCCCGCGGCGACGAGCGATGAGTTCGGCCGGGAGCGGGGGCGGCACCCACTGCGCCATGCAAACACGGTAACCGCGGCGGAGTGGGTGGGTCGATAGTCAGATGTGACTATCGTGGAGTGCCTCGGAAATGCTCGGTTGTGGTCATGACGCGCGGCTCACGGGCCTCGTAGCGTCGCAGCATCAACACCCGCGAGCAAACAAGGGAGGTGTGGGCGATGAGCCTCACAACCGCAACCGATGAACTACGGGCCAGGTTCGGCTCGCAGGTGATCCTGCCGGACGATCCCGGGTACGACGACGCGCGCGCTCTGCACAACGCCATGATCGACAAGCGGCCGGCGGTGATCGCCCGCTGCCGATCGGCCGCCGATGTCGCGGGCGCGCTCGAATTCGCCCGCCGCTCGAACCTGGTGGTCGCCGTCCGCGGCGGCGGCCACAACGGCCCCGGCTTCGGGTCGGTCGACGGCGGTCTCGTCATCGATCTGTCGCCGATGGACCGCGTCGACGTCGACCCCGAACGGCGCATCGCGCGGGTGCAGGGCGGGGCAACGTGGGCACAGGTCGACGGCGCGACACACGCGTACGGGCTGGCGACGCCGACCGGCATCATCTCCACGACCGGTGTCGGCGGTCTGACCCTCGGCGGCGGCCACGGGTACCTGACCCGCAAGCACGGCCTCACCATCGACAACCTGGTGGAGGCCGAAGTCGTGCTCGCCGACGGCAAGGTGGTGACGGCGTCGGAATCCGAGCATGCGGATCTGTTCTGGGCGCTGCGCGGCGGCGGCGGAAACTTCGGCGTGGTGACCGCGTTCACGTTCCGCCTGCACCCGGTGCACACGGTGATCTGCGGTCCGACGGCGTGGCCGTCGTCGCACACCGCCGACATTCTGTCGTGGTACCGGGACTTCATGCCGGCGCAGGACGAGGACCTGTACGGATTTTTCGCGGCCATGACGGTCCCGCCGGTGGCGCCGTTCCCCGAGGCGTTCCACCTGCACAAGGCCTGCGCCGTGGTCTGGTGCTACACGGGTGGTCCTGCGGGCGCCGAAGAGGCGTTCGCGCCGATCCGCCAGATGGAGCCCGCCTTCGACGGCCTGGGCCCCGCGCCCTATCCCGCGCTGCAGTCGACCTTCGATGGCCTGTATCCCAAAGGGCTGCAATGGTATTGGCGCGGCGACTTCGTCCGCACCCTCCCCGACGCCGCGGTCCAGGCCCATGCCCGCTTCGCCGAGGAACTGCCGACCATGCACTCCACGATGCATCTGTATCCGATCGACGGTGCGGTGCACCGGGTCGGCCAAACGGATACGGCGTGGGCGTACCGGGACGTGAACTTCTCGCAAGTGATCGCGGGGGTCGACCCCGACCCTGCCAACGCGGAGCTGTTGAAACGCTGGACCGTCGACTACTGGGACGCCACCCATCCGTACTCGGCCGGCGGTGCCTACGTGAACTTCATGATGGACGAGGGCCAGGAGCGGGTCCGGGCAACGTACGGCCCGAATTACCAGCGGCTCACCGAGGTGAAGGCGGAATACGATCCGGGCAACGTCTTCCACATCAACCAGAACATCCTGCCGGCAAGGTAGCGCGGCAGTTCTACCGGAAGGGCACCTCTTGATCAGTCGGGACGTCGAGCCTGACGCGGTAGCCGACTTGGCGGTCTCTCCACCTCGAGCCGCGTTGGCCGCCACCGTCGACGACGAAATCCGTGTTCTGCCCGTGAATGTCAGCCTGGAGAACCGCGCCGACCCCGCGGGATCGCCGCGCATCGTCCGGGTCCCGGATGGCAGCCCAAATCTCGCGGACCGCAATGTCGTCGTGGTCGCCGACGACGGTCCTCAGTGGTTCCGGTTGCGTTCGTTGACGGTCAGAGGAACAGCCAAGGACATGGGCGACCGCGCCTATCGGATCGCGCCCGAGCGGATCGTGGCCTGGGACTACGGCTCGCTTCGTAATGTACCGGCGCCGCCGGCGCCGTCGAGACGGCGGAATCCGATTCCGGTTCTTGACGAGATGAACGACGTCCGGCCCCTCGATTCTCCGGAACTCACTGCGGCGCTGAAAGGTTCGCGGGTGGTGATTGTCGCGAGCCGCTCGCGGAAAGGCACGCCGTTCGCGGTGCCGCTGTGGTTCGTTGCGCACGGTGAGCGGATCTATACGACGACGTCGGCGTCGTCGTGGACGGTACGCAATGTGGTGGCCACGTCGGAGGTGGCCTTACTGTTCGGCGGTGAGGGTGGGGCCGACGCCAGCCGGCTCCTCGTCAACGGCCATGCCTGTGCCGGTCGCGGCGCGCCCCCGTACGCGGTGGCCGCCCGGATAGCGTGGCGCTATTACCTCCAACCGGAGTTCGCGGCTGTCGAGCTGAGGCACGCACGGCTGTGGGGGTTGCGACTCCGGTACTACCTGCAGTCGCGGGCCGCGTATATCGGGATCGCGCCCGAAGCGGCGATCAAATGCCGGGCGCCGTAGGCGCGGGAGAAAGCAGCCGCCGGGCGCGGCGCGGCGCGGCGGGTCGGATTATCGTCATGCCATGGATGATCCGCAGGTCTACCGCCGTCTCGCGCTGCTGGAGCAGCAGGTGCGTCTGCTGTCCGAAAGGCTCGAGGTCCCGTGCCCGACGTTCGGCAGCGACGTGGGCGTTACCGCACCGGGCGCATTCGAGAACGGTGTGCCCGCGGAGGTCGTCGGGCTGGCCCGGTCGGGCAACAAGATCGCCGCGATCAAGCTGTACCGCGAGCTGACCGGCGCGGGCTTGCGCGAGGCAAAGGAAGTCGTCGACCCCCTTTAGGCGTCGAAACGCCGGTGGCCGCGACCGCAACGTGGATTGCGCTCGGGTGCAAACGAATTCGTGGCATTCGGCAGGCATGAGAGCGCGATCGGGCGCTTTCCCGCCACGCTTGACCGGCGTGGCCGCGATCTCCGGGCGCTAGGGCGTCTTGAGGAACACGTCGTTGAGCGTGACGGTGCGCAGGTTGCGTGAGCGGATGACATCGACCAGCTGCGGGTAGACGTGCGTCACCGGCAGGTGGTTGAGGTGCCCGATGACGATGGCCTGCGGGGTGAAGTACTGATCCGCCATCTGGACGATGTATTCCTCGGTGATCAACGTCGAATCCGACAGCGACCCCGACCACAACGTGGGCACCGTATAGCCCATGTCGGCGGCGATGGCGTCGACGACGGCGTTGCGCTTCGCGTAGGGCGGGCGCCAGTACGGCTTCGCGCCGATCCCGTACGTTTTCTTGAGGAACTCGTCGTTGCGGGTGAGCTGCTGGGCGATCTGGTCCTTCGGCAGCGTCGTCAAATCCGGGTGGGACCACGTGTGGTTGCCGAGTTGAATCTGTCCGCTGTCGACCAACGGCCGCAGCATGTCCGCGTTCTCGGTCCACGAGTCATAGGTGCCGTTGACGAAGTACGTCAGTCGCACACCGGTGTCCTTGGCGAACTGCGTGTAGGCGCGCACCACCTCGCTGCTGACGCCGTCGTCGACGGTCAGCGCGAGCAGGTCGCCGTCGCCGGGGATCTTCATCAAAGCGCCCCCGCCGGGCAGCGGGATGCGTGCGCCGGGCGGCGGTGGTGGCAACAGCGCCGCCGGGGCGGCCGGCCCCGACGTCGCCACGGAATCCGCGGGTACGTCCGCGAAGGTTCGCGGCTGCGGGTCGACCACGAGGCGCGCGGCGCCCACGCCGGCGACGACCGACGCGGCGAGTGAACCCAGGAACTGACGGCGATTCATCGCGGGCAGACGAAAGCCCGGAGCAAACGCGCCGGGCTGGACCCGTCGCTCGCTTCGCCGGGGCGCGCGCCGGGCCGACCCGCGCAGGGGCCGTCCATCGCGCAGAAACTCGTCAGCCATCAGCAGCGAACCGTACCACTACCAGGGCGAACATTGCGGCTGCGTTACGGGAGGGTCAGCTGTGAATTTCGTGATCAATGTGATTCACCGCCCCCGCGCTGGGGCAGCTGCACCGGCTCGGCTGCCGGCGTCCCCAGCGTCGAGGCCAGCCAGGGCAGCGCCGCGGTGAACGCCTGCGCCGCAAACGGCCAGTCATGCTTGCCCGGCTGACTGACCACGGCGCAGTTGATGCCGTTGGCCGAGGCGGCCGAGCAGAGCGCGTTGGCGGCGGCGTCCTGGCCCTCCGGATTGGCGGCAGGATCGGTTGCGACGGCGCCGGACGTGGGATTGGCTTCCTCGGCGACGTTGCGCGGTTCGGACGACCCCGGGACGTCGAACCACCCCGACAAGCCGGTGTATCGGCCGTGCCGCGCGATCACGGTGAGCGGGTCGAACCCGGCCCAGGCGGTGCGATTGCCGTCGAACAGCTTGGCGATCGTTTGATCCTTGGGGCCGACGTTGGGGCTGCGGTCACCGGCGATGTCGACGAACGCGCTGAACAGTTCGGGATGCATCACGGCCAGGTCAACCGCGCAGGTTCCGCCCATCGACCATCCGGCGACGCCCCAGTTCGCCCGATCGGCGCTCACGGCGAAGTTCGACACCATGAACGGCACGACATCCTTGGTCAGGTGGTCGGCCGCGTTGCCCCGGCTGCCATTGACGCACTCGGTGTCGTTGTCGAACGAGCCGGTGGGATCGACGAACACCAACACCGGGGAGAAGCCGCGATGGGCGGCGGCGAAGTTGTCGATGGCGGTGAAGGCGCCACCGGGACCCAGCCAGTCGGCCGGGGTGTTGAAGGCCGAACTGATCATCATGACCGCCGGCAGGCGAGGCGGCGGATTGCTGTTGAACCACGCGGGTGGCAGGTACACCAATTCCCGGCGGTGACGGAAGTGGGAGGCGTTGTCGTCGATGTCCACCGGCACCACCACGCCCTTGCTCGGCCTGGTACCGGCGACCTGCATTTCGGTCACGCGCAGGCGGTCGATCTGGTCGGGCAACGGCACCGAGGTCAGCTGGTTCCACGCGGCGAGCGCCGTCGGGAAGTACCCCACCCAGCTGTTCAGTGCCAAACTCGCGCACAACACGCACAGGGGGATGGACAGCACCGCCACGCCGCGACGCCACCAGCGCGCGCCCGGCCAGCCCACCAGGAAAATCGCGGCGGCCAGGCCGGTCGCCGCGATCCACAGCCACAGCGTCGTCGGCGCGGGGTCACCTGCCACGCCGAGCGACGTGATGTACCAATACGCGAGCGCGGTCGTCGCGGCGGCCGCGATCAGGGCCGCGGGCAGCACCCGCTTGAGCCACCGCCGGGCACGCCACTGGACCGCGATGATCAGCACCAGCAGCGTCAGCGCCTGCACGGTCGGCGGAAACCAGCCATGCAGCAAGGACAGTCGTCCGAAGAATTGGTCCAACGGTCGTTGCCTTTGCTGAGTCGATCGCTGCGCGGGGGCGGACCCGTGGTCTTTTCGAACGCGGTGGGTCGGAAACAACTATCCCACACCGGCCCCACCGGCCCGCCTGCCATCGCGGCGTGTGGGCGTGGCCGTTAGGAGGCTGTGACGCTGGTGAACGACCGCAGCCGCAGGCTGTTCGCGACGACGAAAACGCTGGAAAACGCCATCGCGGCGCCCGCGAGCATCGGATTGAGCATGCCGAGCGCGGCAAGTGGGATCGCGGCGATGTTGTAGCCGAACGCCCAGAACAGATTGGCCTTGATGGTGGTCAGCGTCCGACGGGAGAGCCGGATCGCGTCGACCGCGGCGCGGAGGTCACCGCGGGTGACGGTGAGGTCGGCGGCTTGGATGGCGACGTCGGTGCCGGTGCCCATGGCGACCCCGAGGTCGGCGGTCGCCAGGGCCGCGGCGTCGTTGACGCCGTCGCCGACCATCGCGACGACCTTGCCTTCCGCCTGCAACCGCTTGATGGCGGCGACCTTGTCGGCGGGCATGGATTCCGCGATGACCTGCGCGATGCCCACCTCGTCGGCGATGCGTTTCGCCACGCCACGGTTGTCACCGGTCAGCAGAATGGGCGTCAGGCCCAGCGCGCGGAACTGCCGGACGGCTTCCGCGCTCGTCGGCTTGACGGTGTCGGCGACCACGAGGACCCCGCGGGCCCGGCCGTCCCAGCCGACGGCGACCGCGGTCTTACCCTCGGCCTCGGCGCGCTCCTTGCCCACCGACAACTCGGGGTCCAGCGGCTGCCCGCAATCGGCCAGCAGGCTCGCGCGGCCCACGACCACCGCGTGGCCGTCGACCGTGCCGCGCACCCCGCTGCCCTCGGAGTTGGTGAAGCCCTCGGCCGCGGGCAGGTGGCCGAGTTCGGCCGCGGCGGCCTTTGCGATGGCCTGGGCAATGGGGTGCTCGGAGGCGTCCTCGAGCGCCCCGGCGTAGCGCAGCAACGTCGCGCGGTCGGTTCCTGCGCCGCCGATCACGTCGACGAGCGTCATCTTCCCGGTCGTGACGGTGCCGGTCTTGTCGAGGACGACCGTGTCGACGCGGCGGGTGGATTCCAGGACTTCGGGCCCGTTGATCAGCACGCCGAGCTGGGCCGCGCGGCCGGTTCCGACCAGCAGGGCGGTCGGGGTGGCCAGCCCGAGCGCGCATGGGCAGGCGATGATGAGCACCGCGACGGCCGCGGTCAGCGCCGCGGTGGCGGGGAACCCGAACGCGAGCCACGCGCCGAGCGTCGCCACGGCGATGCCGATGACCACCGGGACGAACACGCCGGAGATGCGGTCGGCGAGTCGTTGCACCCCGGCCTTGCCCGACTGCGCCTCCTCGACCGACTTGGCCATGTGCGCCAGTTGCGTGTCGTCGCCGACCCGGGTGGCGCGCAGGACGAGACGTCCGCCGACGTTGACGGTGCCGCCCGTGACGCCGTCGCCCGCGCCGACCTCCACGGGGACGGACTCCCCGGTGAGCATCGAGACGTCCACGGCCGAAGAACCCGAGATCACGACGCCGTCGGTGGCCACCTTCTCCCCGGGCCGCACCACGAACTGGTCCCCGACCGTCAGGCGGTCCACCGGGATGCGCGTCTCGGCGCCGTCGCGCAGCACGGCGACGTCCTTGGCCCCGAGCTCCAGCAAGGCGCGCAGCGCGGCGCCCGCCGTCCGCTTGGACCGCTTCTCGAAGTACCGTCCGGCCAGCACGAACAGGGTCACGCCCGCGGCGACTTCGAGGTAGATGTTGCCCGCACCGTCGGACGGCCGGACGGACAGTTCGAAGCGGTCGTGCATCCCCGGCACTCCGGCCGTCCCCAGGAACAGCGCGTACAGCGACCACAGGAATGCCGACAGCGTGCCGACCGAGACGAGGGTGTCCATCGTGGCGGTGCCGTGTCTGAGGTTCGCCCAGGCGGCGGTGTGAAAGGGACGGCCGGCCCACACGACGACCGGCGCGGCGAGGACCAGCGACGCCCACTGCCAATAGCGGAATTGCAGAGCGGGGATCATCGCCATGGCAATCACCGGGGTGGCCAGCACGAGCGCAGTGACGACGCGGGTGCGAAGGGCGGCCAGTTCGGGGTCGGCGGCCCGCTCCGGGGCGGGCTCCTCCCGACGTTGCGGCAAGGCGGCCGTGTAGCCGGCCTGTTCGACGGCGGCGATCAGCCGCTGCGGGTCATACCCCGAGGGAACGGTCAGGGCGGCCTTTTCGGTGGCGTAGTTGACGGTGGCGGCGACGCCGTCGAGCCTGTTCAGTTTCTTCTCGATCCGCGCGGCGCACGACGCGCACGTCATCCCCGCGATCTCGAGCTCGATACGGCTCACCGGCACTGCGCTCATGCGACCAAGACGGCCTCGTAGCCGGCCTCGTCGACCGCGCCGAGGACGGCGTCCGCGTCGAGGGGGGAAGAACTCGTGATGACCAGCCTGCCGGTGTCGGCGCTGACGTCAACGCGCTCCACACCGGGGAGGCGGCTGACCTCCTCCCTCACGGCCGATTCGCAGTGGCCGCAACTCATCCCGTCGACCCGGTATTCGCTGGTGACCATGGCACCCCTTCCGATATATGCCCCGGGTGAATACCCGATGGCCATACACCTTCGGGCGTTACCTCCATCATGAGTGGGTTCATCCGCTGCTGACAGCACGATTCTGCCGGATCGCGCGGGGGGCCATCAGGGCTGGGACAACAACAGCAACACCCGGCCCGCGGAAGCCGGCGGGGGAAACGCGTCCTCATCGAAGCCGTAGTACTTGCGCTGGTCGGCCGTAACGCCGTCGATCACCTTGCCGGTGGCCGTCAGCTCACCGTTGTGAACGCGCGACATCATTCCTTTGAAGTCCGCGACCGCCATCGAATCGGCAAGCATCAGCGCCTGGCCTCCGGTGGTGAGCGCCACCAGCACACCGGCCCCCGCGTAGTTGTTGCCGCCGCGGCCCCGGCCCTGCGGCGCCCAGAAGACGGGCGCCGAGGCCACCGCGCCCTTCACCCGGCGATATTCGCCCGGGTGTTGAGCGTCGGCGATGGTGACGACCGGCAGGGCCGCAATCGTGCGTTGCTCCTTGAGCCAGAGCCCACCCAACGGAACGCAGACGATGGCGTACATCAACAGCACCAAGACCAGCACGGGCTTCCAGGCGATTTCCCAGCCGAGTCGGCGCGGCGAGATCGCCAGTCCGCGTACTTGGGTGTCGAGCTGACGGCGGCCGAATCGAAAGACGTACCAAGCGAATACGCGCGCCAACGCCATGAGCGCAAGGATCGTCAAGCCGACCATGCCGCACACCCGCCAATAGAACGTGCTGTCGCCCTGGTTGACGGTGGCCGCCCACATGACCGCGGGGATCGGGGCGGTGATCAGCAGAAGCAACGCGTAGGACGGATGACTGGTCAGGTACGGATACGTCACGCGACAGGCGGCATTCCCGCCGTAGACGGTCACCGGTCCGACGTCGGCGTGCACCGTGGGCGTCCACGACCCCCGCACCATCCGTGGCCGCACCAGGGAGCGGACGAAGAAGGCCCCGAAGACGAGCGACACCACGAGCGCTCCCCAGAATGTTCCGTCGAGCCGCTCGCCGGTGCCGGGCACGCCCAGCGCGCCGTGAATGTCGATCACCTTGCCGACGAAGAACGTCAACGGCATCACGAAGAAGAACTCGGCCAGCCAGGTTTGGATTAGCTGAGGTATGCGCGAACCCAGCCGATCGAAGGCCAGCACCCGTTGCCAGACAAAGCGCAGCACGCCCATGAGCGGCGACCATAGCGATCGACTGCGGTAGCGGCAATAGCTCTGAGAAGGGATGAAGCGGTTTGCCGATGGGTTCAGACGTAGCCGACGCCGATGTCGACCGAAACCTGGGTTGCCGTGACCAGTCGCGACTGGTCGGAGGCGAGCCAGGCGACCGCGTCGGCGATGTCCTCCGGCTGGGCGATTCCCTCCGGCAACAGCGGCTTGTGCAGGCCCCGCAGGTGCGGGTAAGTCTCGGCGGCCGCGTGCAGCGCTTCGCGCATGCGGCCGGTGCCCATCGGTGTCGCCACCGCTCCGGGGTTGAGGCTGTTGACGCGGATGTTGTGCCGGCCGAGTTCGGCGGCGAAGGCGCGGGCCATCCCGACCACGGCGTGTTTGCTTGCCGTGTAGTGGATCATGAACGACTGCATGTTGATGCCGGCGGCGGAGCCGATGAGGATGATGGAGCCGCCGCGGCCGCCGTCGATGATGTGGTGGGCGCCGGCCATCACCGTGTTCCAGGTGCCGGTGACGTTGGTGTCGATGGTGTCGCGGAACGCTTCCGCGGTGATCTGGTCCCACGGCGCGGGACTGCAGATCCCCGCATTGGCGACGATGATGTCGAGGCGGCCCAGTTCGCCCACCGCCCGATCGACTGCCGCCTTGAGCGCGTCGAGGTCGCGGATGTCAACGGTCTCGGTAACGGCCCGTTTGCCGTTGGCGCTCACCAGCCTTGCCGTCTCCGCCAGGTCTTCGGGTGTGGGCGAATCGTAGGGAACGCTCGGCGGCAATGGCCCGGCGATATCGACCGCGATGATGTCGGCACCTTCGGCGGCCAGGCGTACCGCATGCGCCCGGCCCTGCCCGCGCGCGGCGCCGGTGATCAGCGCGACCTTTCCCGAAATCGATTGACTCATAGGTTGTTTCGGCTCCTCTCGGTGTCACCGGCCGGCCGCTTCCGTCGCGGACCCCTGCCAAGGCGGGACACTTCCTGTTCTGAATTCGACTCGGCGAGCGTAGCGTCGAGCTGACGCTGCCGGACAGCCGAAAGGAAAGATCATGACCGTCAACGTTGTCGACGCAGGCCCGCGGCAGGTAAGCCGGTCGGTCGAAGTGGCGGCGCCTGCCGCCGAGCTGTACGCGATGGCCGCCGATCCGCGACGACACAGCGAATTGGACGGGTCGGGAACTGTGCGTGACAACATCAAGGTCCCGGCCGAAATGGCTGTGGGGTCGAAGTTTTCGACCAGCATGAAGATGTACGGCCTGCCGTATCGGATCACCAGCACGGTGACCGCGTTCAAACCCAACGAACTGATCGAATGGCGTCATCCGCTGGGGCACCGCTGGCGGTGGGAGTTCGAGGCGCTCTCGCCGACCCGCACGCGGGTCACGGAGACGTTCGACTACAGCCAGGCCGGTGCGGTCAAGAACGCGGTGAACTACTACGGCCTGATCGGTGCGGTGAAGGGGAATACCGCAGGCATCGAGGCGACCCTGGCCAAGTTGCGGGATCGCTACGCCCGATAACGATTCTGCGCGGGGGTGAACAAGATCGGGAGCCCGCTCGTGGCTGATCTGTGGACAAAATCGAATCACCGACCAGGCCCAGCCTCACTCCCGCCGCCGCCGGTTCGCGCCTGATGCAATCGGGGCAACTGATCAGCCGGTACGGGTTGGTCATCGTTCTGGCCTGGATCGGGTTCGGGAAGTACATAAAGATGGAATCCCGCGTGCTGATCGAGCACAGCCCGCTGATGAGCTGGATCTACGACCTGCTGAACGTCACCACGGTCGCACGCCTGCTGGGCACCATGGAAATCCTCGCCGCGGTGCTGATCGCCCTGAGGCCGGTGTGGCCGCGCGCATCGGCCGTCGGCAGTGCGCTCGCGGTGGTGCTGTTCCTGGGCACGCTGAGCTTCCTTTTCACCACTCCCGGCGTGGTCGCGACCCATGCGGATGGCATTCCGGTGCTCTCGGCGCTACCGGGCCAGTTTCTGCTCAAGGACCTGGTGTTGATCGGCGTCGCGCTGTGGACCTGGGGTGAGTCGCTGGGCGCGCGAACAGCGTCCCGCTGATCAACTCCTTCGCCGAAGCCAGCGTGGCCGCGTAGGCGTCGGCGTCGAGGGTGGCCGCGCGCTCGGTGAGACCGCGCGCCAGCGCATGGATCGCATCGGCGGCGGCGTCGGGGTCGGTGCCCGGCGGCAGCGCGCCGGTCGTTCGGGCGTCGCGCAGGATCACGACGATGATGCGGCGCAACGCCTTTGGCCCCGAATACTCCGGCCGGCCGCGAACGGGATGTTGGGTACTCTCCGCACGCACCGCGCGATCGAATGCGGCCAGATGCGGTTGCTCGCGCATCA
>NZ_LZJW01000148.1 GCF_001667885.1 Mycobacterium scrofulaceum
GCCCGGCTGGCCCGCATCCCTGGCATCACCGACGGTCATGAACGGATCACCGACGAAGGGATCGGGCCCGTCAAGCCCGTGCCAATCATGCACTGGCTGTTCGACATTGACGGCCCGATCGACCAGTTCAACCAAACCATGGTCCTGCACGCACCGCCGAGCGCAACGCACGCCGAGGTGCTCGCCGTGCTGCAAGCGCTGCTCGACCGCCACCCGATGCTGCGGGCACGGGCCGATACGAGCGCGCGGTCCCTGGCCGTTCCCGGGCCCGGGGCGGTCGACGGCGCTCAGTGCCTGCACACCGTCGACGCGCTGACCGATGATGTCCTCGGCCAGGCCAGGTCCCGGCTCGACCCCGGCGGTGGCGTGATGCTCAGCGCGCTGTGGGTTTCCACTACCGGCCAGCTGGTGGTGATCGTTCATCATCTGGCCGTGGATGCGGTGTCGTGGCGGATCCTGTTGGAGGACTTCAACATCGCGTGGGCCCAGTACCACCACGGACAGCCGATCACCCTGCCCCAAACCGGCACCTCATTCCAGCGGTGGGCCGCGCTGCTCGACGAGCACGCCCACACCCCGGCCGTCACCGCACAGGCCGACACCTGGCGACACATCAGCGGCATCCCGGCCGCGCTGCCCCCACCGCGGCCCAGCGACACCTTTACCAGCGCCGGACACCTGACGGCCACCCTGGACGCCGAGACCACCCAGGTGTTGCTCACCGACGCCCCGGCGGCCTTCCACACCGGCATCCACGACCCTGC
>NZ_LZJW01000149.1 GCF_001667885.1 Mycobacterium scrofulaceum
GCGGCGACCAGCGGTGTGGCGGCGGCCCCCGCCGCCACCGGGGCGATCTCGGCGGGCGCGGTGAGCAGTGAGCTCAGGCCGATGCCGAGCAGCAGGGGGATGAGGAAGGGCGCGGTCAGGATCGCGCCCCAGGTCGGCCAGCCGACGGCGTTGAAGAACACCTGGTAGGCGACGAAGAACAGCAGTGGGCCGTTGGCGGCCAGCAACGCCGGCAGGTTCGAGAAGAAGTTCTGCAGCATCTGCTGAATGTTCTGGAAGAAGTCCTGCAGGAACTTGGACAGCTGCTGGAAGAAGTCGGAGATCGCGTTGCCCGGGTTGGAGGAGCTCTGCGCGGCGTTGACCGCGGCATCGTTCGCCTCACCGCCCGGCCGCACGATGGCCGGCGCCGGGGTGCTGCGCGGCGCGGAGGCGAGCGCCGCACCCGAGGTGGCCTGATAGGCGCCCATCACGGTCGCGGCCTGGACCCACATCCGCGCGTAGTCGGCCTCGTTGAGCGCGATCGGAATCGTGTTGATGCCAAAGAAGTTCGTCGCCACCAACACCCCGTGGACGGTGTGATTGGCGGCCAGCTCGCCCAGCGTCGGCATGGCGGTCAGGGCAGCGGTGTAGGCCGCGGCCGCGATCTCGTGCTGCGCGGCCACGCCCGCGCTGTCGGCACTGGCCTGCTGCAGCCACGCCAGGTACGGGGCGTGCGCGGCGGCGTACTGCTCGGCCGTCGGGCCCTCCCAGGAGCCCGCCTGGGTCTGGCCGACCACGCCCGTGAGTTCGGCTGCCGCCGTTGCGTATTCGGTGCTCAGCGCGGTCCACGCGCCGGCGGCCGCCAACAGCGGCCCCGGTCCGGGACCGGCGCTGAGCAGCGCCGAATGCACCTCGGGTGGCGAAGCCATCCAGAGGGGCGCAACGGGGGACGTCATTGTCAGGCGCCCGCAATCCCGTACGTCGCCGCGGCCGAGGCGTCCCCGGCGAGATAGCTGGCGCCGGCTTCACCGACGCCCACGCCGGCGCGGCCGAGCTCTTCCACGCCCTGGGCGGCGACGGCGGCGTGCTCCTGACCCTGTGCGCTGAAACCGAGGGCGGTCTGCAGCGACACCGGATCCACCGCGGGCGGCACCACCGCGGTGATGGCCGGCGCGGCCGCCGCGTGCGCGGCCGCCAGCCGCGCCGTCAGCGCCTCCACCGCGGCGCTGGTCGCGGCCAGGCCCTCGGGAACCACTCGCAACGTCATGACTCTCCCCTTTCACCAAACATCGCGGCCTCACCCACCAGCGGGTTGACCAACTGCACGTACGTCGGACTGTCGCTGTCACCCAACAGAATCGCCCGCCCGGCGGGCAGCCGGCCGAAGCGCTGGCCCCGGATCTTGCCGCTGTCCTGCGGGTTGCCCGCCAGCATCAGCGTGGTGGCCTGCAGGTCGTTGAAGCGGCGCAGCAGCGAGTTGGTCATCAGGGCATGCCCGGATCCGGTCGCGCGCGCCGTGACGATCACCCGCAGCCCCAAATCGGCCGCCTGCGAGAGGATTCCGATCAGCGGCGTCCATGGCCGCTGCCCGACGTACGGGCCGCTCATCGCCGGCGTGTCCGGTACCTGGTCGACGTCGTCGATGATCAGGTAGTGGGTGTGGCCCGTGTACGTCCACCGGGCCAGCTCCCCGGGGGACAATCCAGCCGGGGGACGCCGCGACTCGATGATGTTGGCCAGGCCCAGCATCGCTGGGGTGATGCGGTCGACGTTGGCGGTGTATTCGTTGTCGGGGAACAACGGCTCGTCGACCAGGTGCAGCCGCCGATCCAGCACCGTGAAGGCCACCTGGTCGGGCGTGGAGTGCTCGCGGATGGTGCGAATGATGTGGCGCAGCAACGTGGTCTTGCCTGACTTGCTGTCGCCGAACACCATCAGCAGCGGCTCGTCGGCGAAGTTGACCACGACGGGCGCGAGGTCCTCCTCGCGCTGCCCGATGACCACCTGCTCCGGGCCGCGGTAGAGCGCGCCGAGCGCCTCGGGCGCGAGGTTGCTCGGCAGCAGCCGCACCGGCGGCGCGGCCATGCCCGGGTAGCGGGCGTTGATCGCGGCCACCTGGTCCAGCTCGGGGTTGGCGAACAGGAAGTGCTCGGCGGCCATCGTCAGCCCGCGGCCCGGCTGGTCGTGCGGCACGGACTCCGCGGGGCGGCGAAGCGCGCCGACGAGCCGCACGTTGCTGTCGCGGGGGTCGTGCAGCTTGAGCTCGAGCCGCAGGCCCAGGCCATCGCGCATCGCCAGGGGCACCTCGAGCCAGCTCGGGGTGGTGATGACGACGTGGATGCCGTAGGCGAGCCCGACGTTGACCAACTCACTCACCTTGGCCAGCAACGGGTTACGGGTGTTGAACTGGTCCGTGTTGTCCCGGCCGAAGGCGTATAGGTTGTCGATGACCAGGAAGACCTCGCCGTACCCGTCGTCGGGTGCGGCGCCGTGGCTCTCCCGGAACATCTCGCGCCGCTGGCGGGACAGCAGCAGCTGCTCCAGCTCGCCGAAGGTGCGCCGGATGCGTTCGGGTTCCAGCGCCGAGGCGACGCTGCCGACGTGCGCCAGGTCTTCGAGCGCCCTTAGCTTCCCGCCGCCATAGTCCAGGCAGTAGAACGTGACGTCGCGCGGGGAGTGCAGGCTGGCCGCCGAGAGGATGAACGTCTGCAGCGCGGTCGATTTCCCGGATTTGGGACCGCCTTGGATCACCATGTTCCCGGCGGACGACGTCGCGTCGAACACCAGCGGGTCCCGGCGCATCTCGAAGGGTTTGTCGATCTCGCCGAGCGGCCACTGCCACTGGCGTTGCGGCACGCCGGCGCGGGCCAGCACCGCGGTCAGCGGGATCGGCTCGTCCAGCGGCGGCAGCCACAGCTGCGGCGCCCGCGGCCCGTACTTCGCCAGCTGGTCGCCGATCGTGGCGATCAGCTTGCGCGGCGGCCCGGTGAATTCGTCGTCCTCGGCGGACGGGATCACCAGGTCCTGCTCCGGTTCCACCCGCCCGGCCGTGAACAGCTTGGGCTCCGGAACCGCCTGCACCACAAGGGCCTTCGCCTTCTGTGGCGGCTCGTAGATGCCGTCGACATAGGTGCTGCGGAACTTGATCGGGGTCGCGCCGGGGGCGGGCACCAAGAAGCCCACGCCCTTGTGCTCCTTGCCCGATTCGATGTGGTACGCGTCCTCCACGCCGATGATCTGGCGCGAAACGCTGGGGCTGGCCACCTTCAACCCGATCCGGTACGAGGTGTTCTTGTCGATGTCCTTGATCTTGCCCACGTCCAGCGTCTGCGATGCGAACAGGATGTGGATGCGGAACGAGCGGCCCTTGCGGGCAACGTAGTCGAACAGCTCCGCGTATTCCGGGTGATCGGCCAGCATCAGGGTGAACTCGTCGGCGACCACGAACAGCGTCGGGATCGGCGGCAGGTCGTGGCCCGCCGCGATCGCGCCCTCGTACTCCACCACCGAGTTGAACGCGCTGCCCTGCACACGGCGGCCGGCCTCGCGCAGCAGCGTTTCGCGGCGGGCCACCTCGCCGCGCAGCGTGTCGGCGAACCGGTCGGCCAGCGACTTCTTCTCGGCCATGTTGGAGATCACCGCCACCACCTGCGGGAAATGGCGGAAGCTGTCCGCGCCGGCCTCACCCTTGAAGTCGGCGTAGATCACGATCAGCCGGTCGGCCGAATGGGTCGTCAACAGCGACAACAGGATCGACATCAGCGTCTGCGACTTGCCGGATCCCGTCATACCGATCATCAGGCCGTGCGGTCCCATGCCGCCCTCGGCCTCGTCCTTCAGGTCGAAGAACAGCGGCTCGCCGGTCGCGGTCACGCCGATGGGCACGCGCAGCTCGTCCTCGCGGCGGCGCGGCGCCCACAGCGTCGGCACGTCCAGCCGCGAGGCGTCCGGGATGCCCAGCAGCGTGGTGAAGGTGGCGCCGCGCGTGGCCGCCGAGCGCAGCCCGGTGTGGGTCGGGTTGGAGTCCCAGCGCGACAGCTGGCGCGCCAGGTGGGCGGCCTCGTCGGTCCCGAGCAGGTCGGCGTGGTCGATGTAGGGCTGCCAGCCGCCGGTTTGCCAGCGCTCGATCGCGCCGACTCGGCGTCCCCCGCCGTCCCGCCCGCTGACGCGCAGGATCGGCTTCTCCGGGTCCGAATACTGCTCGCGGTGCGGCGGTGTGGCGGAGCGGTGCACGACGGTGACGCCCGCCCGGCCCAGCGCCAACGTCGAGGTGCTCAGGTCGAAGTCGGGGTCGTCGACCACGATCAGCAGGTGCCGCAGCGCGTCGGCGGGCTCGCCGGTGAACGCCGGCCGGTCGACGAACGCGGGGCCCAGCAGCAGAACCAGCTCGTCGGGGTTGGTCGACAGCAGGCGAGCCGGGCCCACACCGTCGAATTCGCCCGGAACATCCACGTGGGCAAGCCATTTGAGCCAGGACCAGTCGGGGCTCTCCAGGTCGCGGGTGACCAGCGCCACCCCCAGCACGGTTGGGTCGTGCCACGTCACGGCCTGGGCGATCCAGGCACGCATGGCGGCGCGCGCATCGTCGGGCTCACCGAGCACGGTGATCCGCGAGACCTTGGTCAGGTCGATCCCGGTCGGCACGTCGCGCACGATGCGGTGGGTGTCGAGCAGGCTGCGTAATGCGCTGTGCGACACCGGCTCCAGGTCGACCTCGTCCGCGGTGTCGTTCACCCGCAGCGCGGTGCTCAGGGGCACCTGGTGGCGGCCCGCGCGCAGCACCAGGAAGTCCGGATCGTGCGGGTCGCGCTCCCATTGCCGGCGCGACCCCGGCACGCCGGCCAGGGCCGTCGGCTCGGGGTGCGACCACTCGGCTGCCGCCCGCTGCTGGGCGGCCTGGGTGCGGATGTTGTCGCGGACCACCGACAGGTAGCGCAGGTAGTCGGCGCGTTCGGCGTCGACCTCTTCGGTGCGCGTCTTGTTGTCGCTGCCGCGGTACATCGCGGTGGCCGCCAGCAGCAGCACGAACGGGAAGAACAGCGTCTGCGGTGAGATCAGCCGCATCCCGGTGGCGAACAGGGCGACGACCATGCCGACGATCAGGATCACCAGCACGTACGGCATCGCCCGGCGCAGGAACGACGGCGGGATCACCCGCGGCAGCTCGGGCGGCGCCTCGATGTTGATGGTGCCCTTGCGGGTGACCGGCGGCGCCAGCCGGCGGCGGGCTTCGAAGATGAGTCGGCTCATCGGGGCGCTCCCTCTGCTGATGCCACGCGGCCGGGCTTGGAGTCGGGTGCCAGTCCGTCGTGTGCCAGCAGCGCGTCCGCGCGCGACAGCGTGGGGCCGCTGGCGAACAGCGAGAGCACCGACCACGGGACGGGCATCGCGGGCTCGCTCAGGCCCAGGGCCTCAACGGTTTTGCCGCGGCCGGCGGCTGAGTTCTCCGCCTCGTTGTCGATGCCGTACCGGACCCCGGTGTCGGACACCCAGAACAGCGAGCCGGTGCCGGGGGCGCCGGCGCCGCCGGTGACGGTCTGGGCGAAGTAGCCGGTGCCCGGCGCCAGCGCGACGCGCGTCGCGGTGGCCGGGGATGCGCCGCCGACCAGGTCGACGGTGCGGATGGATTCGGGTACCGGCAGGGCCGAGCCGGACAGCAGGCTCAGTGAGCTGGTGGCGGCGCCTGCGGGCTTGCTCCAATAGGCGCACGTGACAGGGTCTTTGGCCGCGTCGACGAGGGTGAGCTGCTGGTCGGGGTAGCGCGCGGTGTCGAGCATCCGGGACACCGGCAGCTTGGCCACCGCGTCCGCACCCAGCCGCGGCGGCTGGTCCAGGCCGTAGGAATTTGTGTTGCGCAGGATCGCCGCGAGCACCGGCGAGATGGGTTGCAGACCGTCCGGCAGCACCGCGTAGTAGTGCGCGGCGCCCGACGAGTTCTGGTCCAGCACGTAGGAAACCACCACCGCCCCGATGGGCGCAGGCACGCTGTAGCCGGCCGGGGCGCCGGCGTTCGGGATGGCGGGCGCCGTCAGCGGCGGGGCCTCCGGGATGGCGTTGAACAGTCCCAGCGCGATGGGCCGCGGCGCGGGGATCTCAATGTTGTTCAGTCCCAGGCCAAGCGCGTTGGTGACCGCGTGGTCGGCCAGGTTGATCTGGCTGCGCCTGCCGTCCCACAGGAGCCAGGTGCTGTTGCCGCTATCGACCAGGACGGCCTGTTTGACGTCGAGTTTGGCCGCGCGGGCGCCGCCGCTGTCGGGGCGGCCGGCGATCACCGTGACACCGGTGCTGTGGATGGCGTGGGCCGTCCCACCGATGCCGTCGCACACGGTCCAGTCGGCGTCGCGCGCGGTGCTTTGCACCATGCGTTCCGGCGCGCCGGGGATGCCGACCAGGTTGCCGCGCGGAAACCGGTCCAGCTCAGAGCTTTTCACCGTGGTCGGGTTGACGGGCTTGCCGACGATCAGCCGGGCCGACGTCAGGTTGAGCACCGGGTGCAGCTGATCACCCACCCGCACGTACAGGGCGGCCGTCGACCGGTCGGCGAGCACCGCGTTGGTGCCCACCGTCCCGTTGGGCCGGATCAGCGAGAACACGAAGCAGCCCGCCAGGCCGGTGACGAGCAGGACCACGCCCATCAGCACCGCGCGCGACTGGGTGCGCAACGGGTCGACGAGCATCCTGGTGTCGTGCAGGGCGATGCCGGAAGCGATGCGCCGCATCACGAATCGCCAGCCGCTGACCTGGTGGCGGGTGACGAATCCGCGGCGGTACTCCACCTTGTCGGGATTCTCGTTGACCGGGGTGCGTGACGCGAACGAACGCCGATCGTCGGGTTCGGTCATGCGGGCACCGACAGCCCGAGTCCGCGCAACAACGGCTCCACCGAGTTCTCGACGTCTTGGTCGGTGATCGTCATCAGCTCCTCGTCACTGAATTCCCCGGTGCCGGCGTGTTCCGAATGGTCGAGCCGGAATTCGCGCTCTTCCTCGGAGCGTTCGACGATGTTGCGGACGAATCGACCGTTACCGGCGATGTCCAGGTTGCGCCGCGAGATTCCGTTGGCGTCGGGCGTCGACTCGGTGGCCAGCTTGGTGAACAACGCCTCCATGTGGTCGAGCGCGGCCTTTTCGAAGACGCTGTCGCGCTGCTGGGCCATCTTGTTCGCGATCTCGACGAGTTCCGACGGTGCGTAGGAAGGAAAGTCGATGCTGCGGGTGAATCGGGAACGCAGGCCCTCGTTGGTGTCCAGGAACTTGTCGAGATCGGCGCGGTATCCGGCGATGATCACCACCAGCCGGTCGCGGTCGTTCTCCATTCGCGCCAGCAGGGTGTCGATGGCGACCAGGCCGAAGTCGTTCTTGGCGCCGGTGGCCACCAGGGCGTAGGCCTCGTCGAGGAACAACACGCCGTCGAGCGCGCTGTCGATGATCGCGTTGGTCTTGGCCTCGGTCTCGCCGATGTGCTGGCCGATCAGGTCGGCGCGATGCACCTCGCGGATGTTCTCCCGCTTCAAAAGCCCAAGGCCGCAATAGATCTTGGCGACCACCCGGGCGATGGTGGTCTTACCGGTGCCGGGCGGCCCGGCGAACACGAGGTGGTGAGCGCGCTGCGCGACGGCGAGGCCGCGCTGTTTGCGCACGAGCTCCATGGCGACCGAGCTCTTCAGCCGCGACACCTGGTTCTTGACCTCGTCGAGGCCGATGAATTCGGCCAGCTGGACCTCGGCCTCGTGCAGCAACACGGCCTTGCGCTCATGGGCGGCGGGATCGACGAAGTCCTCCGCGCTGGGCTCGGTGTCCGGGTCCCACGGGTCGGTGCGCGCTTCGATCCGCGCCGCGGTGGTGGTCACGATCCCAAAGCTGGTGTCGGACAGGGCCTGTTCGACCTGTTCGTTTTCCGGGTGGGCCGCGTACAGATCCTGGAGCACTTCGCTCGCGGACTCCTCGTCGACGTGCGCCCGCAGCACCAGCGCCTTGGCCAGCGCCCCGTCGACCGCCGCGACCGGCACGGGACCGTCGGGCTCCTCCAGGTACGACAGCGCCGGGGCAAACATGCCCAGTCGTGCCAGCGCGGTCCCCAGGGCGATCCTGGCCGCGTGCGCGAAAGCCTCGTCGAGCCCGGCGTCGTTCACGACCGGGGTCAGCAATTTGACGACGTCGGACCAGCGCTCGGCGCGGTAGTTGAGGACGACGGCGACCCAGCGGGCCTCGCGCCAGTTCGGGCGGCGCGCGGTCAGGCCGGTGACGATCTGGTCGGCTTCCGCGAGCCGCCCGGCGTCTTCGGTCGAGGCCAGCCCCGCCGCATAGGCGAGGTGGAAATCGTCGGGGGTGGTGGCGCGGAACTGCAGGTACAGCCCGGTGTCGTAGCGGAAGCCCAGTTCCCCCGGCGCCAGATCCACCTTGCGCTGCAACACCCCGGCCGTGCCGGCGGTGCGCGACACTTCCTGCAGCACCCGCAGGGACACATCGCCGGCGGCCGCGAGGCCCGTCCAGGCGTCGCACTGGTCGTGGGCGACCCGGGTCAGCGCGGTGAATCCGGACCGGGCGGCGACCAGGTCGGCCGGGCGCTGACGCTGGTAGACCGAGATGCCGAGCGCGCGGCAACACGTGGCGAAGCGGCTGACGACGTCGCCGTCAACCCTGGCATCCGCGCGCGAATTGACGGGCTGAGTTGCGAGCACGCCGGCGTCACCGAGTTCCACGGCCACGTCTCTCCATTTGTGTAGCCTCCCCTAACCTGACCCGCCTGAAGTTAGCATTGCATAAGCTAAGTGTCGAGGCGCGAGGGCCCGTCCGACTCACCACTCCACTCCCACTCCATCACCGCTATTGCGGGTGCTCAGACGCGTTATCGTCCGCATTTTCGGTCCGCTACCCGGCGCCATGGGGTCGGCAGGCCGCTGCCGGTCCCCTCTAAGCGGCCGAGCTTATCGAAAACCATTTTCATTAGCAATCCGAGAACGCAGCCAATAGTCGTCCGCCGCACCCGAAAAGTTCCGGCCCGCGGCTAGTCCCCCTCCCACGAGCCCGGCAGCAGGGGCAGCGAGGGCCCGCCACCGAAATCGTCGCCGGCCAGCGTCGTCAGCCCGGTCGCCTGGGCGGACCCCTTGCGCGCCGTTCCGGCGAACCCCAGGGCGCCCGCGCCCCGATCCGATGCCACCGAGGAGTCGGCCGGTACCCCCGGATCCTCGGCCGGCCCGGCGTCGGGGTCCAGATCCATGAACTCGTAGCCGCGGTAGTGGTCTTGCAGCCCCGCTCGCCGGCGGCGCCGCGCCCGCCGCTGCTCACGCGACGATGCCGCGGCCGCCGCCGCGGCCGCGGCGGAATCGGGCTCCGGCGCCTTCCGTTGTGCGCCGCTGCCCATGCCGGTGTTCGTCCCGATCGTGGGGCCGCCGACCAGGTATGGGAAGGCGGCTCCCTCGGCGCCGGTGGACGGCGGGGGCGGTGGGCTTGCGGTTGCCGGCGCCGAGGCTGGCGCGGGTGACGGCGCCGACGTCGGGGTGGAGGACGGCGCCGGCGCGGTGGCCGGGGCGGCGCTGGCGACGACTGGAGCACCGCCGGCGACAGGCGCATTGGGCGCCGGGGCCACCGGCGCCGGCACGGCGACGGGAGCAGGGGCCGGCTGGATTCCGGCCATCAGACTCAAACCTGCGATGCCCCCGGCAATTCCACCCGGCACGATGAGCGGAATGGCAGCAAGCTGCGGGAACGCCTGAAGGGCCTCCCCCAGGTGGGTGAACTCGTCGGCGATGAGTCCGGCGGGCCCGAAGATGTCTTGAATCAAATCCTCGATTGCGTCGACGGGGTCGGTGGGAAACTCGGCCAAATCCCGTTCTATCGTCTGGAACACCTCGGTGAATCGGTTGATCCACCAGCTCAGCTGGTACGGGTTGCCGCCGTCGTTGTCGACGATTCCGTCGTCGTCACTGTCGCCGCCACTGTCCGTGGCCTGCACGATTTGTGGCGCGGGGCCGGTCTGGGGGGCCGTGGCCACCGCCATGGTGGAGACCGTCTGGTAGGTGGACATCGTGGTGGCGGCCTGGACCCACATCCGCGCGTAATCGGCCTCGTTGACCGCGATCGGGATGGTGTTGATGCCGAAGAAGTTGGTCGCCACCAACACGCCGTGAATCGTGTGGTTGGCGGCCAGTTCGGGCAGCGTGGGCATGGCGGCCAGCGCCGCGGTGTAGGCCGTGGCCGCGGTCTCGTGGCGGGCGGCGGTCGCCGCGCTGTTGGCGCTGGCCTGCATCAGCCAGGCGAGGTAGGGCGCGTGGGCGGCCGCGTACTGCTCGGCGGTGGGCCCCTCCCAGACGCCGGCCTGCGCGGCGGCCAGCGTCGCCGACAGCTCGTCCGCCGTCGACGCGTACGTGGTGCTCAGGGAACTCCAGGCGGCCGCGGCGGCCAGCAATCCGGCCGGGCCCGGACCGCTGCTCAGCTGGGCCGAGTGAACCTCCGGGGGCAGCGCCATCCACACCGGTGCGGTCATCCCGCGACTCCTCGCCGGGCTGAGACCGTGCCGCCCGGGCTGTTGGACGGCACACCGATCAGCCCGGTATTAGTCGGGGGCGGACGCGCGAAAGTTCCCGCGCGGGATCAACTCATTGAAAACCCATGAAAAGCGCGGCCGCGACGAGTCAGTCTTTGACGGCGCTCATCAGGGTGTTTCGCGAGACCATCGACCCGGCATCCGTGTCGGGTCCGGGCACCGGTCTGCCGTTTTGGCGCAGGAAGTCGGCCAGCGGGGTGCCGACGGCCGTCCAGCCGCGGTCACCGAACCATTCGGTGGCCGGCGCGATCCGCTCGTTGTAGACCAGCTGATAGAACGGGCGCTCCGCACCGTCGGCCCGTTCCGCCTCGCGTTTCGTCTCGAAGTCGTCCTGATCGAGGGGGGCGCCGTCCTCGACGGCGACGTGGCTGCCGGGGGCGGCCAGGTTGTTGATGCCGGTGAACAGCTGCTCCTCCGCGGCGGCCGGGAGGTAGATGAGCAGGCCCTCGGCTATCCACGCCGACGGCTTGGCGGGATCAAAGCCGCTGTCGCGCAGCGCCTGCGGCCAGTCGTCGCGCAGGTCCACCGCGATCTCGCGGCGCTCGGCTTTGGGTTGGGCGCCGTGGCTGGAGAGCACCTCGCGCTTGAAGTCGAGGACCTGCGGTTGGTCCAGCTCGAAGATCGTCGTGCCGGCCGGCCAGTCCAGCCGGTAGGCCCGCGAGTCCAGTCCGGCCGCCAGGATGGCCACCTGGCGCACGCCCGCGCCGGCGGCGCGGCGGAAGTACTCGTCGAAGTATTTGGTGCGGGCGCCCTGGAAGTCGACGAAATGCACGCCCCAATCCGGCGTCTTGAGCTGGTGGTCGGGGAGCTTGCCGTCGAGCACGTCGGCCGCCCACCCGCCCACGGCGCGGCAGAACACCTCCGCATAGGGGTCGACGGCCAGCGGGTCGGGCTTTTGCGCCTCGAGCGCTCGCGCGGTCGCCACGAATAGGGCGGTCGAACCGACGCTTGTCGTGATGTCCCAGGTATCGCCTTCGCTACGCACGGAATCGACAGTACCGGCGCTCGGTGACGGGCGGCCGGCTGGTTGGTGGCCGCGGAAGGGCGGAAGCCGCTCAGCACGCCGCCGCCCGGACCTATCCTGTTCCAGGCAGTTGCGCCACCCAGGGGAGGGAACATCGTGAAGTTGGCCGAGGCATTGTCACTGCGGGCCGAAGCGCTGCGCCGCATCGAACAATTGCGCACGCGCATCGTCAGCAATGCCCGCTACCAGGAGGGCGAAGAACCCGCCGAAGACGCGGCGGCGCTGCTCGCCGAAGTCGATGGCGTGCTGGGCGAATACGAAGTGTTGATCAGGCGGATCAATCGCACGAACGCCGCGACGACGATCGGCACGGACGGGACGCTGACCGACGCGCTGGCCCGCCGGGATGCGCTGCGCTGGCGTCACCATGTTCTCAAGAGCGCAGCGGACGCGGCCGCCGGGAGCAATCAGCAGGGCTATTCTCGGCAACTACGTTCTGAGCTGAAGATGTTGTCCGCCTTGACTGTTGCGGATGTGCGCGCTCAGGCTGACGAGGTGGCTCGCGAACTTCGCGAGCTCGACGTGCGGATCCAGCGCTCGAACTGGGAGGTAGACCTGTTGGAGTAAGGGATCCGGGTGTAGCAGGTAGTCGTCGCGGAGGCGCGCACGAGCCCAGGCCGGCGGGCCAAGTCCGGTCACTCCTGGCGCACGAAGGGCAGTGCAGGGGGTTCGACTCCCCAACTCACACCGCAGCCCCGCATCGCGCACAGGTGACGGCTCACAGCGCACAGCACATCACCGCGTGCGGATCCGTGACGACGAGGGTGGGCACGGGGCATACACCGAGCGGATCCCACGCCCGATTTCCGTGGCGGCCACGATCTCGCAAAATCGTTGCGAATCAGTGGATCTGGTTGCCAAGCTTGGCGACCAACGCGGTGTTGAGGTAGCTGGTGGCGGCCGGGCCGCCGGAGTTGAGGGCGACGATGGTGGCGGGGTCGTCGATGATGACCAGGGTGCCGCCGAAACTGCTGTATCTGGCGGGCAGGCCGGCGTATCCGCCGCCGCCGGCAGCCGGGTCGGTGCGCAGCAGCAACATGACGTCGCTGCGCTGGGAGAGGTAATCGGTGTCGTTGATGTCGAACGGGACTTGCGCCGGACCGCCGGGACTGCGCTTGAAGTAGGAGTTGTAGGTGAAGCCGATGCTCTCCAGGTAGCCGCTCGGCGGTGACGGGGCCGCGGCGGCGGTCGTGGCGGTGCCGGTGTAGTTGACCACGAGGACGGACTTGCCGGAAAAGGCGCCGTGCTCGGAGCGAACGGTGTTCTGCTCGGATTGCGCCTTGTCGATCAGGGTTTTCGCCGAGTCGGTGCGGCCGAGGGCGGTGGCAATCCAATTCAGCTGCGCCTGCCAGGTCCAGTCCTGGGTGTTGTCGGCGGGCTGGGCGAGCGTCGGCGCGATCGCCGCCAGGGCGTTATAGGTGGGCTTGTCGAGGTCGCCGGTGTCGATGATGAGGTCGGGCTTGGCCGCGGCGATCGCCGCGGTGTCGGCGGCGGCGAACACCGGCGGGGACGAATGCATCAGGGGTTGCAGCCAATTGGGCACGGTCGCGTTGGCCGCGTTCATCAGGACGGGCTGGGCACCCAACGACAGGACGGCATCGGGATCGCCGGGTCCGAGCGCAGCGATGGCCATCGGGCGCTGCTGAAGCTTGATGGTGCCGAATTTCGTTGCGAGGGTTTGTGGTTCGTAGGGGCCCAGGCCGCCGCCGCTGCGGCCGAACAGATGGATCCCCACGACGGTGGCAATGGCCACCACCGCAACAACTACGGTCGCCGCTAGGGCCAGCCGAGCTCGCTTGCGCCGCTTGGCCTTCGGTGACAAGTCGGGCGTGCCGAACGCGGGGGGCACGCCGGTGAACTGTGGGGGCGCGCCGTGGTGCGGGGCGCCGGCCGCCCCGCGGGAGTCATACGCGGGCCAGCCGGGCACGGGCGGCGCGCCGGGGGGCACGGTCGGTGGATAGGTCACCGTTGGATTGGTGAGGTTGCTTGCCGGTGGGCCGCCGGGCCCGGGGAACGTCGCTGGCGCCGGGTTATCCGTCAACGCGGCGGCGGTGGCGGCCGCCAGCGCGCCGGCGGTTTGGAAACGCTCGGCGGGGTCTTTGGCCAGCGCGCGGGCGATCACCTCGTCGATCTCGCGGGGCAGCGCCGGGTTGATGTCGGTGGGGCGCGGGACGGGCCGCATCAGGTGTCCGGCCAGCATGGCCGACAACGAGTTGTCCTCGTAGGGGGTGCGGCTGGTCAGCAACCGGAACAAGGCGCAGCCCAGCGAATAGATGTCGCTGCGCGGATCGGCCGCCCGGCCCTCGATGGTTTCCGGTGCGGCGTAGGCGGCGGTGCCGACCATGGAGCCTGTCGCGGTCAGCGTGGTGGCGTCGTCCAGGGCGCGCGCAATGCCGAAGTCGGCCAACAAGACTCGTTCATGGCCGCTGCCCGGTGCCGAAACCAGGAAGTTCCCGGGTTTGATGTCGCGGTGCAGCACCCGCCGCGAATGCGCGTAGTCGAGCGCGGCGGCGACGTCGGTGACGATGCGCACGATGCGGGCCGGGGTGAGATTGGCGCGGTCCAGGTCGTTGGCGGCGGTTCCCTCGACGTACTCCATGGCGATCCACAGGTGTCCGTCGTCGGTCTCGCCGCGGTTGTAGACGCGCACGATGTTCGGGTGGTTCAAAGTGGCGGCCAGGTCGGCCTCGCGGGTGAAGCGGACCCTGAATTGGTGGTCCACCGACAGCTCGGCCGACAGGATCTTCAACGCATCGCTGCGGGGCAGCGTCGGGTGGCGGGCCAGGTACACCGTGCCCATCCCACCGGAGCCGAGCACACCTTCGATGCGGTAGCCGGCGATGACCGTTCCGACGGCGAGAGGCATCAGGCTCTCATTTCCCGGTGAGCATGCGATATTGGGCGGCCATCATCTGGTGCAGGGCATTCTCTTGTTCGTTTTGCATTTCGTAGGCGTAGCGGTCCGCGCGCGCCACACACCAGTAGCCCAGCGCCTCGTTGAAGCATTTCGCCTTGGGCATGCCGGTGATTCCGCCGACTTGGTGCGGCCCGGTCATATCGTTGACGATGCGCGCCGCCGCGCCGGCGTCGGGGGTTTGATAGACCCGGGTTTCCAGGACGTAGGCAACCTGCTGCACGTTGGCGGACTTGAACAATGCCTGGAGGTGCACCGGGTCGTCGGACTCCAGGTGCAGCGCTCCGTGGGCGTCATAGACGCCGTCGTTGATCGACTCGTTTTCCCGTCGGGGCGCCACGGTGTGCGCCATCAGTCCGTCGGGATCCAGCGGCAGCGCGGCCATCCGATCCGGCGGCGTCGGCTTGAAGGCATCGACCATGGGCTGCTGCAGATCCAGTGTGGTGGCCACCATTTGCGCTGCGAGATCGGCGGTGTCGGCCGACGTCGCCGTTTGGGCGAGCAGGTATTGGCCGTGGGCGCTCAGCGCGGTCACCGAAAAGCGTGGGCCCCCCGGGGCCGGATACTGTTCGGTCCATTGGAAGGCCAGCGCGGCCGTCCCGGGGTAACGCGGAATCGAAACGGGCTGGGTGGGAAGCGGTTTGCTGTCGAACGGCATCGTCAACGTGGTGCCTTTGGCGACCATGTCGGCGACCGCGGCGGTCGCGTCTGCCGGGCTGGTCAGCTCCAGCACGATGTTCAGCAGGCCCTTGTATGGACCTTTTCCGGTGTGACGCGAGCTGGAGAACCCGGCCAGTACGTTATGGCCGCGCAGCGCATCGCCCATTGGGATGCCCAGCAGCGCGTTGACGGCGTCGGTGTCTTTGACCACGCCGGTATCGATTTGGGCGTAGTCGGTCAGGTCGCGGTCGACTTCCCATGGGCCGACGACGGCGCTGGCCAGGCGGCGTCCTTCGGCCCAGCCGCCGCGCAGCACGTCGCCTGCGGTGCCCAGCGGGTCGCGCGGGGTGGTGGGGAAGTTCCCGGCGTCGAGCAGGGCGAGGTCGACGCCGTCGGAGCCGTCCGTCCCCGGGGCCTTGACGGCGGTTCCCGCGACGGTCGAACTACACGCGACCGTCAGCGCCGCGACCGCGACGGCGAGGGCCCACGAGCGGGCGCGGCGCGTCATGGCGCCGTCAACATCAGGTATTGGGCCGCGACGATCTGGTGCGCCTCGACCTCTTGGGCGGCAGTGACTTTGAACGCGTAGCGGTCGGCGGTGCCGAGGCACAGGAAGCGCACCGAGCCCAACTCGGAAGTATCGGGCCCGCGGTCGAAGCAGCGCGCCGAGGGCAGGCCGTTGACGCCGGGGGCGGAGCGGTAGCCCAGGAAGGGAACGTCGATGCGGGCGAGCCCGTCGGCGGCCCGCTGGGCGCCGGTGGTGTCGACGGCCTCGTAGACGGTGGTGCGGTCGGCCGCGACGTGACCGATGCCGGCGTCGGCGAACATCGCCTCGGTGGCCACGGGGTCGGGCCGGAATTGCAGCGCGCCGTGCGGTGGATAGACCGTGGTCTGGTTGACGCCGGGGTCGGTGGCGGGCACGGTGCGGGCCAGCAGTCCGGTCGGGTCGGCGGGCAGGGCGGCCAGCTGGTCCACCGGGGTCGCCTGGAAGTGGTCGGCCATCGGGCCTTGCAGGTCAAGGGTTTTGGCGATCAAATCGGCGACCGCGGCGGCGCTCTCCTTGGAGCCGGCGAACTGGAAGAGCACATAGGGACCGTGAGCGGTGAACGCTTCTGCCTCGAAGCCGCCCGACAACGGCGCCACGTTCGCCACCGTGTCGGGGTGGTGCGGGATTGGCAGCCGGGTGGCGGGGATGTTGCCCGGGCGTACGGTGGCCAGGTCGGCGGCGGCCATGGCCGCGGCCGCGTCGGTGGCGTCCTGGGGGCCCGGAAACCGGAAGACACCGTTGTCGAGGATCTTGGGTTTGCCGGTCGGGGGCTGGCCGGCCGGAAGTGGTGGCGTGACGCGCCCACTGACGAAGCCGGCCACGAAGTGATGGGCCGCGGCGATCGCGGCGATCGAGTCACCGCGCACCAGCGCCGAGAGCCGGCCCGCCTCGGGAAGCGCTGTGGTGGGTGCGATTTCGGCGCTCAGCGGGCTGATCAATGTCCCGTCGACCTGCCACGGGCCTGCCACCATGTCCGCCATCCGCTGGGCTTCGGCCCGGCGCCCGGCCGCGTCGTCGGCGACGGTGCCCAGCGGCGGGCGCGGCCGGCGCGGATAGTTGCCGGGATCGAGCAGCGCCACGTTGGCCGCCGGTGGCGCCGGGCCGCCCGACTTGACGGCGCTGCCGGTGACCACGGTCGAGCAGCCGACGCCCAGTACGCTCACCGCGGCGAGCGTGGCGATCAGCAACGCCGGCGATCGCAGCCCGGCGCGAATCCGTTTCTCGTCCTCGCGGATTCGGCGCCATTCGGCCCGGGCGGCAGTGCGGTGCAGCCGGCCGATCCGCGGGGAGCGGTTACCCGGCGCGTGCCGATCCCCCATCCCTGTCCCCTCGTTTCGGCGCCCACTGCGGGCCGCCCGCGGCGATCCCGACCAGACCAGCAGAATGGTAGTCGCTACCACCGGCGCGTCAGATTCGTTCGCCGATTTTGCCAGGGCTGATCATCATCCCTCCTGCGCGGTGAATTCGCGGTCAGCCGGCGGTGACGCGCTCGGCCATCCGCGTGGCGATCGTGATCGCTTGATCGGTGCGGTTCTCGCCGCAGCTGCGCACGTCGATGACGATGTTGTTGCGCGCCGCCAGGGCTCGCTGGCACTGCCAGCCTCCTGCGCCCTCCTGGGTGTTGGTGATGCTCAGCATTCCGTCACGGTTGGTGGCGGTCCCCGCTGTCCAGACGCTGGTCGGCTCTCGGCGGGTGGTCAGGCGCAGGCTGGCGCCGTTGCATTTCGGCCACGCCTGCGCCTGCTTGGCCGCAAAGTCGTTGGCCGCCTTCGCGGTGCCGAAGTAGATCGCGGCGCTGTGGTTGAGGTGCCGGGCGCCGTCGCGGTCCTGCAGCGACTGGGTTCGAACACCGATCCAGCCGCTGCCGTCGAGTTCCGACTCGAGTGCGGGCGCCTGGATTTCACCGCATTCGGGCCGGTCGGTCGTCAGGCCGCTGTAGGCGGTGTGGTCGTTGCCCGAGTCGGGTGCCGGTGCGATGTCGGTGGCGCCCTCGATGCTGTTGATCGTCGCGACGTCCAGCAACAGGCCGGGCAGCGCCGACAACGGCACCGTGGGCGCCTCCGGGGCCGGGCCCGGGTTGACCGGTGCCGCGGAAGTCGACGGCGCCGACAGCACCGTCGAGCTCGCCGTGTCGTCGGGGCTGGCCGCGACGTTGATCGCCAGGCCCGCGGCCGCCAGAGTGACCACGACCGCGGCCCCCACCGTGATTTGCGCCCAGGTGGGCCAGCGCCGCGATGGCACGGGGCCGAGCGCCGGCGGGTACCCGGGCGGGGGTCCCCAGACGGGCGCCCCCGGCGGCAGGGGCGGTCTCGGTGGGCCCGCGATCACGAACGGCCGGCGGGGCAGGACGGCGGTGACCTGCTCCGGGTTCGGCGGTGTCGGGTGGGTCATCGGCGGGTGCGGGTGGTTGGGCATGTGTGGTCCTTCGGAACGGGGTGTCGTGTGCGGCGCCTCCGCCGCCTTGCTCCGAATTGAAACACAGCGGTCTGCGGTGCGCAATGTTTTGAAACGTTGCACTGCTCCGTTTTTATTGCTAGCGTTCCGCCATGACCGGACGACCTGGCAGGAGGACCCCATGAGCGCTGCATCTCTGCAACACCACGCCGAACCGTCGAGCGGCGCACCCGGGCCAGGCACCGCGAGGCGCGGACCGCACCTGGCACCCGCCGTGCGCTGGGCGCTGGTTGCCACCATCGGCCTGGCCCTGCTGCTGACGGGGTGCACCGCGACCACGAATGGGCGCCCGGCGGCCGCCGCGGACCTGGGCCGCTGGCAACCGCCGGCGATCCTGCCCCAGCACCTTGCCGACCTGCTGCTCAAGGAGGACGACGTCAACACGATCGCGCACACCACCGGCATGACGGTGCGTAAGCCGGTCTCGCGGATGTGGCACGACGAGGAGATGCTGTCCAACCCCGCCTGCGTGGATACCTATTCACCCGCGGAAGCCGCCGCGTACAAAGGCAGCAACTGGACGGCGGTGCAGGGGCAGATACTCGACGACGCCACACCCGCCGTGCGCCAGCACGCGCTCATGCAAGTCCTGATCGGTTTCCGTGACGCCGATTCGGCCCGGCAATTCTTCGGCCAATCCAAGGCGCGCTGGTCCGGCTGCGCCGGCCGCTCCATGATCGTCACGGCCCCCGGCCACGCCCCCACCGTTTGGGATCTCGGCGAGCTGCAGGCCACCGACTCCACGTTGGCCATCCTGCAGAGCCAACCCAGCGGCCGCGGACCCACCTGCCAGCGGGCCCTCGGGCTGGTCAACAACGTCACCGTCGACACCCTGTGGTGCGGATTCGACACCACCACCCAAGCGACCGACATCGTCTCGAAAACGACGGCCGTGATCTCGCAAGCGTGACTCGCCCGTCGCCCCCCATCCCTACCCAGTACGGAGGAATCATGTCCGCACCGCACCCAGGCCACCCGCACGCTTACGGCTACCCCCAGCCGCATCCCTACCCGCCGGCACATCCCTACCCGCCGGCGCATCACGCCCCGCCGGCCGGCTATCCGCCGCCGCCAAGGGGCGCGGAACCGCTCTTCGCGGTTCGGATCAGGAAACACACCGGCGCGGTCGTTCTGATGTTCAACCAGGCCTACACGGTCACCGGGACGCTCGCGCAGTGCGAGGCCGCACTGGACAACGCCCTGCTCCACAACCTGCTGGCCGGGTGGTGGAGCCTGGCGTCCGTGCTGGTTTGGAATTGGGTTGCCCTGTTCGAAAACCACAATGCCCGAAAGCATTTGCGGCGCCAGGCCGCGTGGGCGCACAGCGCGCCCGCCGCGCTAACTGATCGTCAGCTGGGCGATGAGGTTCTCGATGGCGCGTGCGGCCTCCGGCGCGATGGGGCGCTCGGCCTCGGCGTCTTCGAGGACGGACACCGGCAGCCCGGCGCCGTTGGCCGCCTCCTCGAGACTCAACTCCGCCCGGTGGCGCGCGCCGTAGAGCCGCTGGCCCAGGGTGGCCCCCGGTGAGCGCGCCGCGCGCATCATCAAGTCGTTGTAACTGCGGCGCACGCCGCTCAACGCCAAAATGACCGAGGGGCTGCCCTTGGCATTGCGCGCGGCGCTCGATGCCAGCCGCTCCAGCCTGCGCAGGTCGGCCAGGGTCTTCGTGGCCTTGGGGCTGAAGTCGGGATGGGTGGGCTCGGGCAACTCGGAGATGGCGGTGAGCAGGGTGTGCATGGCCAGTTCCACCGTCTCGGCCATCAGCGGCGCCTGAACGGAGTCGGTGAACGACTCGGTGGCCTCCTCGCCGGCGCCCGCGACCGGCCCGCCGGTCCTGATGGGACCTCCGGTGGGCGGCGGAGTCGCGCCGCGACGGATTCGGGTGATGTGGCCGGTGGGCCAGTCCAGCACTCGCTCGAGCTTCTCCAGCGTGGCGCGGCGCGGCCAACTGCGACCCTTCTCGAAATTGATCAGGGCGCCCGCGTTGATGATTCCGTCGCGGTCCAAGCTGCGTTGGGAGATCCCCAGCTGCTGACGCCGCTCGGCGACCGCGTTGCCCGCGCGCACGACGCCGGGGTCGCTTTCGTCGTCCCACCACTGCTCGTCCTCGGCTTCGAACGGGCGCATGACCTGGGTCGACTCCTCGGGTGGCACGTTCGATCGGTGCTGCGGGGTCAGGGTCACCGTCACCCCGTCGGGCGCGCCGAGACAGATCGTCGTGGCTCCGGTGATCTGCACCGAACTGCGGCGTATTCCGTCGACGAACATTCCGTTGGTGCTGGTGTCGAAGGCCTGCCAGCCATCGCGGTGCGGCTCGAGCCGAACGTGTGACCGCGAGATCCGCTCGTCGTCCACCGCTACCGTGGCCCCGGCGTCTCGCCCGATGATGGCGACGCCGGCCGCGGGCGCCAGGGTGCGCGTCGCCTGGCCGATCCGCACCGTGAGCGCGGTCGTCGGTTGGTCGAATGTCACTGATCGCTCCTCAGTCGAGTGGGCGGGTCGATGCTGCTGCGGTAGGACTCGGTGCACCACTGCTGCATGCTACATCCGATGCGCGTGCACCGGTCCCGGGAAACCCCTCGCGTGGCGGCGGTGTCGTCGTCCCCTGGCCCGGCCCGAACGCCGCGCCGCGCCGCAACTAGGCACGTCTGAGCAGTTCAAAGCGGCGCCGCGCTGGACACTACCGCCGCGCTCGGCTCCGACATCCCGCACCGTTTAAAAACGTTGCGCCTGGCCGGTGCTTCGGTTACAGTTCAAGCAGCGGCGCGCTGATCCGCCGCGACGAACGGAAGAGAGGGCCCCTCGATGCAGCCACACTCGCCCATGGCGCCACGGCAAAACCCCCAACCGGTTGCACCGGGACGCTGCTACGAGCCGCCCACCGAGCCGCTGCCCCGCCCCCTCGCCTGGAGACCCCACCCCGTGCCCTATCCGCAGCCACCCATCGGTGCGAACGCCTGGGCACCGCCGCCCACCTTCCGTGCGGCCGGCGGCACACCCCGCCGCGGGCACCTGCCGCTTTATCTGGGCGCGGCGGCCGCCGTGGCCGCCGCGATCGCGGCCATCGCGGGTTTCTGGGTCCCCGGATTATTCGTCACCAGGCAGCTCGATGTCGCCGCCGTCCAGGCCGGCGTCGCGCACGTCTTGTCCGACCCGGCGGGTTACGGCGCCCGGGACGTCAGCGACGTCACCTGCAACGACGGGCAGAACCCGACCGTCACCAAGGGGGGCACCTTCACCTGCCAGGTGACCATCGATCACCTCAAACACCAGTTCGTGGTCACCTTCACCGACGACGCGGGCAGCTATGAAGTCAGCGCCCCGAAGGGCACCAAGGTCTAAAAGCGCCGCGTGCGCTAACCCGCCTCGCCGCCGTCGGCGTCCCAGGTGCCTGGGACCATGGGAATCCTTGGGCCGCTGCCGAACTCGTCGTCGTCCAGAGTGGCCAATCCCGTTGCCGCACCGGCCGCCTCCCGACGTTCGGTGCCCGCGAACCCCAGCTTTCCGGCGCCGTTGTCCGACGCGATCGCCGAAGCCTCGCCGCCCGGGGCACCCCAATCCGGATCGACGTCGACGTTCATGTCCGCGAACTCGTCGCCGTAGTCGCGCCGCGTCGCGCGCCTGCGCCGTCGCGCCCTGGCCTGTCCGCGTGCCGCCGCGGCCGCCGCGGCCGCCGCGCTATCCGGTTCCGGCGCCTTCCTTTTGGCGCTGGAGCTGGCCGCGGCGCCCATTCCCGACCCGAACCCGATGCCGGGCGGGGCGATGACGTAGGGCGGTGCGAAACCCGCGGCGTGCGGCGGCGGAGGAGCGGGTGGAGCAGAGCCGGCGACGGTGCTCGCGGTCGGAGCGGGTGCCGACGCCGTGGCCGGAGCGGGGGCCGGGGCGGGCGCGACGGTGGTCGGTGCGATCGCGACGACCGGCGGGGGGCCTGCCGGTGGGGCGGCCGCCGGCAACTGCGCCGGTGCGACCGCGGGCGGGGTCATGCCCGCCAGGCCCGCCAACCCGGCGAAGCCGGCGACGGCGCCGAACGGGGCGGCCGCGAGGAGGAGCGCAGGGGCCAGCAATTCCGGCTGGCTGGTGAAGATCTCGAGGATGTGCGTGGGCCAGTCGAACAGCATCAGTTGAACGATGTACTGGAAGGCCAGCGCCGGATTGTGCACCAGGTAATAGCCGAATTGCTGGAAATCCTCCAGCAATTCCAAGGCACGAACCACCCAGAACAGCGGGTCCCCAGCATTGGTATAGGCGTCGTAGGGCAGGCCGTTGACGGTGCCTTGCGCGGGGTCCCAGTTGATGCCGAGGTTCCTGAGGATGTTCGCGATGAAGTCGTCGAGCGGATTGTCGATCGTCGGGTCGTGTATGTCGCCGCCCGAATCTTGGCTGCTGGCGTCGGCTTTCACTATCGCCGGCGCGGGGTCGGTCTGCGGCGTGGACGCCACCGCCGCTGTGGAGACCGCTTGGTAGGTGGTCATCGTGGTGGCCGCCTGCACCCACATCCGCGCGTAGTCGGCCTCGTTGACCGCGATCGGAATAGTGTTGATGCCAAAGAAATTCGTCGCTACCAGGGCTCCGTGGACGACGTGGTTGGTGGCGAGTTCCGGCAGCGTCGGCATGGCCGCCAGCGCCGCGGTGTAGGCGACCGCCGCCGTCTCATGCTGGGCGGCCGCCGCCGCACTGTGCGCGCCGGCCTGCGTCAGCCAGGCAAGATACGGCGCGTGCGCGGCGACATACGAAGCCGCGCTTGGCCCCTCCCACGAGCCGCCCTGCGTCGCGGCCAGAACGCTGTCGAGTTGCGCTGCGGCCGAGACATATTCGGTGCTGAGTTCCGACCACGCCCCCGCCGCCGCCAGGAGCGAGGCCGGGCCGGGACCGCTGCTGAGCAAGGCGGAGTGCACTTCCGGTGGCGAGGCCATCCAGATGGGCGCCGTCATAGGTACTCCTCGAGCTGGAAGGCTTACCAGGCAGAGGAGAGCTTAATGAAAATGATTTCCGTTATCAACTCGGCAGATCGGTGGGCGCCGGGCCGCGCGCTAGACCAACGGGCGCCCCGTCCTGATCCGGCGGTCGACGTCGGCCAGCAACACGTTGAACGGAAACCGCCGAATGAACCGCGGCAAGCAGCGGTTCGCCAGCGCGAGGGCGCCGATCAGTCGGTCGAAGCGCCGTTGCCTGGCGGCGTCCCAGGGCAGCCGCATCTCGTCTCGGAACCGCTGCGGCAAGAAACCCGTGGTGATCAGGAGCGCCAGGCTGTCGGAGGCGCGCTGCAGGCGGCGCGGGAGCGTCAGCCCCGGCATCCGGCTGGCGGCGATCGGGTAGAGGTACTCACGCACGGCGTCATCGATGTGCACCTTGGCCAGTGACTCCTGCCAATACCGGTCGAACGCGGCGCGGTCCGGCGGCCACATCTCCGGAGGCACCTGCAACGTGGTGGCCAGCGCCATGCCTTCGCGGTAGTGGCGGTCGGCGTCCTCGCCCTCCAGCTCGCCGATGAACATCCGGTAGATGTCTACCCCGCCCTTATACAGGCAGGCCCCCACCCACAGCTGCAGGTCGGGATCGAAAGCGTTGTACTGCACCGGACTTTCGGGAGTGGAGTAAACCTGCGCGTGGGCCCGGTTCACCGCGCGGCGGAAGGCGTTCTTCTGGGCGTCGGTGCCGTTGGTCGCCACGGCCAGATAGGTGAACGTGGTCCGCGCCCGCTTGATCGGATGCAGGTCCACCCGGCCGCTTTCGACGCGGCTCTCCATGACGCCGTAGCCGACACCGGGCCGCGCCAACTGCATGATCACGTTCGCCGGGCCGGCCAACAGCGCGACGCCCATCAACCCCTCGTCGATACCGAGCGCCCGCCGCCGCCGGCGGCCGGGTGAGGGCCGGGGCGGATCGGTGATCGCACGCTCGACGTGTCGGGCCGCTTGGTGAACAGGAACTGCCATGGTCAGGCCCCCGTGCCTCTAATCTGCGAACGCTTGTTTCCTGATACTGTCCGGGCGGCGCGTTGGTGTCAAGATGGTTCCATGCACGAGCCCTCGCGCGCGCGGCCGTACGGCGGTGTCGAGGCCGCGCAGCGCCTGGCGACCCGCCGCAACCGGCTACTCGCCGCGGGCTTGGAGCTGCTCGGCGCCGAGCAGCGGGACATCTCCGGTGTCACCGTGCGCGCAGTCTGCCGCCAATCCGGCCTGGCCGCCCGGTACTTCTACGAAAGCTTCGCCGACAAGGACGAATTCGTCGGCGCGGTTTATGACTGGGCGGTCGCCGATCTGGCCGCCACCACGCAGGCTGCCGTCGCGGCCGTTCCCGCGCACGAGCAGACGCGCGCGGGAATAGCCAACATCGTGCGCACCATCAGCGGCAACGCCCGGCTGGGGCGCCTGCTGTTCAGCACGCAACTCGCCAACCCGGTGATCTCGCGCAAACGCGCCGAATCCAACGCCATGTTCGCCATGCTCTCGGGCCAGCACGTCGGAGACGCGCTTCGCGTGCCGGCGAATGATCGGATCAAGGCCGCGGCGCACTTCGTGGTCGGCGGCGTCGGGCAGACGATCAGCGCCTGGCTCGCCGGCGACGTCCGGCTCGAACCCGAGCAGCTCGTCGATCACCTGGCCGCACTGCTCGACGAGCTCGCCGAGCCCGACCTGTACCGGCTGGAGTCGGCCGCGGAGCCGCGCGCGGACTCCTGACGCGCCGTCTCAGACGCGGCTGGCGGTGCGCCACCCCGTGGTCGCGGTGAGCGAGAAGTCGCTCAGGGCGCTCGAAATATGGCGCCGCAGCTGGGCTTCCGAATTGTGCTGGCCCAGCTCGTAGGCCAGGAACGAGACGAAGACCCGGCCGTGCACCCGTCCCGACAGCAGCGCCAGCGCTCCGTTGGTGCGGCACATGGTGGCGGTGGTCACGCCCGGATACACGGTCTTCATCGCGAAGTGGTCGGCCTCGGTGCCGTCCGGCCGGTTGACCGCCGGGTCCATCGACCCGAGATTGGACGACACGACGGTGACGGCACTGCCGGTGACCACGCCGATCAGCCGCCGCATGACACGTTGCGGGATCAGCGGGACGAGCGGCAGCAACGCCCAGCGTTCGTCGGGCTCATCCTCGTGGCGGGACAGCACCTCCTTGATCCTGGCGCGGATCTCGCGGAGGTCGGTCGTTGCGGTCGTGGGATCGACGGTGACGTCGACGTTGACGACCGCGTTGGCCCGGGTGTCGCCCGGGGTGCGCTCGTTGACGGGCATCCCCACGTTGACCGTGCCGTCCACGGCGACCCGGCCCACGCGCTGGGCGAGGTGGGCCGCGAGCCCGGCGAGCAGCGCGTTGCTGGTTCCCCCCAACGCGGTTGCGCGGGCGTCCCATTCGTCGGCGTCGATGAAGATGGTCGCCATGGGCAGCCTGAGGGGCTGGTCGGGCCCGGCGGGCGGCGCGGGTCGTTTGTTGGCCGGGGCGGCCACCGTGGCGTCGCGCCCGGCCCGGGCCATGCGTGCCGCCGCAACGACGGCGCGGCCCACATCGGCTGTGTCGCGCGCGGTTTGGCGCGCGTCCTCCCGCAGCGCCCGCCACCGCCCCCGCGAAGCCGCTGCGGGCCAGTCGATCGCGTCGTCGCGGCCGCACGCCGCGTCCGCCAGCGCCTCGCACAGCCCGACTCCGTCGGTGAGGCAATGGGTCACCACCAGGCTCACCGCCGCGCCACCGTCGGTCAGTGGCAGCACCCCCAGGTGCCAGCCTGGGCCGTGCTCGGCGTCCGGCCGCTTTCCCGCCTGCTCGTCGAGCCAGGCATCGATGTCATCGCGCGGCCGGGGCGTCGCGACGATCTCGAGGTCCGACTGGTTGGTGGGTGCCACCCAGCGATGCCGGCCGAACGGCAAGGGGGACCGTTCGATGCGGCGGCGCAGGCGGCCCCGGCCGAGATGGCGGTGGAAGGAGCGCAGACCGTCGATGTCGATCGGGCGGTCGTATACCCAGATCGCCTGCACCACACTGGTGGTGGCGGTCGCCCGCTCGCCGAGAAAAAGGGTCTGATCGGCCAGGTCCAGCAGATTGCTCATCGCTAGGCCGCCTCGTCGTCGTTCTTGGTCGGCGCGATGATGCCCGGCTGGCCCCCGGTGGCATCGACGACGCGTGCGAACGTCTCGCCCAGCGTCGCGATGTAGCGGTCCACGGACTCGCGCGCCGTCGGGTTGTCGGGGAAGGACATCGTCACCGTGGTCTTCTCGGCGTGGCGGTTGATCCACATGTTGATACCGCCATGGGAGAGGCTGTCGCCGTAGGTGCCGAAATTCGTCTCCGCCCACAACCCGGCCAGCGGGATCTTCCGAAAGTCGAGGAAGGACAGCATCATCGGCAGGCGGGTGGGCAGCTTGATGCCGAGTTCGTCGGGTGCCGCCAACTCCAGCAGTCGCTCGACCGGGACGCCGGCAAGATCCTTGGCCGCATCGAAAGACTTCTGGGCGGCCCGGGCCGCCTCGGGAAAGGTCGTCCCCGCGGTCGGCACCGTCACCGGGACCAGGCTGGCGAACCAACCCACCGTCATGGTGTCGATGCCCGGCGTCCGGGTGTCCCTGGCCGTGAACCCGTGATAGACGGCGCCGCCGGTCAATTCCCGCTCGGCCAACGCCGTGCACGCGAGAACCCCGCCGATGAATCGGGCACCGGCCGCGCAGCACACGGCGTCGAAGGCCTCCGTGCCGGCCGCATCCAGCAGGTCGACGGTCACCAGGTCGCCCTTGCTGTTGGTCCACGTGTCGCCCAGCGGCAGCGGGAAGCTGGGCCATTCGCCGTCGGTGTCGCGCGCGAACGCGATCCAGTCCTTGATCTGCGAAGACGACAGGGTCAGCGCGGCGACTTTCTCGCGCTGCCGCGCGGTGTAGTCCTGATAGCTTCTGACCTCCGGAAGCGCGGCCGACCGCTGTCCCTGCGCGAGTTCTTGGTAGGCCAGGTGGATGTCGACGAAGATCACGCCCGCGGACAGGCCGTCGATGTGCAGATGGTCCACGCTCGCGTAGAAGGTGAAGTAGTCGTCGTGCTGGACGACGCCGTAGGTGAAGCAACCCCATTCGAGCGTTCCGGGGGTCGTGGTCAGCACGTGGGTGCGCACTTGGTCGACCGTCCTGTGCCCGAACGACATCGGCACGAAGTCGATGACGCCGGGCTCCTCGATCGCGCGGCGCACGATGACACCGTCATTGAATTCATACCAGCTGTGGTAGGTGTCGTGCCGGCGGACGTGCGCGTTCACCGCGGCCGTCATCGCCGGGATGTCACACGTACCGGGGATGTCCCAGGACACGATCATCAGGCGAGGCAGTGCCCGGTTCATCGCAATGCCATGGTAGGCGGCCCAGAGGTGTTGAGCCTGTTGGTAACTCGGAGCCAGATCGCTTCGGCGCGCGGCGCGAGCCGCGTCACACGCCGAGGGCGAAGCCGTCCACATGGTGAGCGGCCCCTCGGCCGGTTGCCATTCGTAGATGTTTCCGAGTGCGACCATCTCCCCCAGTCCCCGTTCTGCGGCGCCGATGTTGTGTGCGGCACGGGGAGGAGCCGAGAAGCCGTGCGGCGATGTACTTTCCGCGCAGCACGAATAAACCTTCGTGTTGGGATTCTTCGACGTGAGTCCGTAGGTCGGGCTGAACTTACGGCGTCGCTTGCACCCCCCTGTGTCGCTGCTATTGGACGTTAGTCCAGGAATGCGGTGATTCACCGGGTTTTGAGAAGATTCGCAATTGGAGTGTGTCGGCCCCGCCTTGCCAGTACTCTTTTTCATTTCCGTTGGAGTCGGCGGGCCAAACCCCTACCGCCTCAGGGGAAGAGCGGCAGCTGCCACAGCCGCATGCCGGGGTCCAGCAACCACAGCCGCATCATCGTGAGGCGCATCAGCCGCTGCGCGCTGAAGATCATGAACGCCGCCAGCGGCACCTCGATCAGCAGCGCGGTGGCCACCGAGAGCCAGACGTCCCTCGGCCCCGCCGTCATCAGATCGAACCAGGCGTCGCAGATCAGCAAAACCCCGGTGGTGAACGCCGCGGGAACCAGCAGCTGCCGGCGCAGGTATCCCAGTACGGCCGTCGCCACCATGAAGCCGACCAGCAGGATGTCGAAACCGACCCATGTCAGGGGCCAGTTGTGGGCGACGTAGTTCTCCGGCAGCGTCACCGACAGATACCCCAGCCAGGGCACCATCGCCATCGAGCCGCCGACCATCAAGCTCAACCGGATCCGCCGCACCCGGGCCAGCAGTGCCGGGTCGATCAGGTCACCCACCGGTTTCTCCAGTCGGGCGATGAGCTGCCGACGCTGTTCGGGCGTCAGGGCCGCGATCTGCGCGTCGGTCAGGATGGTCATCAGCGACCGGCGGCCACCGGGGGCCGGCGGTCCGCCGCAGTCCTGGGCACGGCCTGCGCATCGCTGGAATCGAATTCCTTGACCCAGCAGGCGAATTCGAGGGTGATGCCGTCGGGATCCTGGAAGTAGAACGACCGCACGTACACCCCGGGATGCACGGTTGCGGACACCTGCATGGGGCTCTCGTCGTGATTGAGCACCGGCCCGACCCGCACCCCCTTCTCCTTGAGCCGCTGGCGGTAGGCGTCGAACTTCTCGGCCGGCACGTGGAATGCCAGGTGGTTCATGGTGCTCACCGCGCTGGTGATGTCGCCGATGCCGGGGATGGCGCCCGGCGACGAGATGCCCGGCACCCGGTCGGGTGCGTCGGCGAACCAGAAGAAGGCCACGCAGTCACCGTTGCCGGCATCGAAGAAGAAGTGTTGGCCGGCGCCGCCCGGCAGGTCGAGCGACTTGATCAACGGCATGCCGAGGATGTTGGTGTAGAAGTCCACGGTGCGGGCCATGTCCGAGCAGACCAGCGCGACGTGGTTGATTCCGCCGAGTTCGAATTCCGTGTTGGTGTTCTGTGGCTTGATCATCGCGCGGCTCCCCTCGGTCCCCGGCTTGACATCCTGGCCAAGTTGTAATTCTGAATCTAACATCGGCTTGAGTTTTCTTTCGAGATGTCCGAAGCCATTAGGGCCCGCTGAAATGACTCTTCACACCGCCGCCGCAGGAGTTGTCCGCGAGTTCGTCGGCCTGCCGTCGCCCACCGCCGGGCGCGCCGGTGCGGGCGGACATCCCTGCCAGGGGCTGTACCACCGCGGAGTGGGCCGCAAGCCCAAGGTGGCGGTGATCGCCACGCATTATCAGATCGACTTCTCCGAGCACTACCTCGCCGACTACCTGGCCACCCGCGGTGTCGGCTTCCTCGGCTGGAACACCCGGTTTCGCGGCTTCGAAAGCAGTTTCCTGCTCGACCACGCGCTGGTCGACATCGGCGTCGGCGTGCGCTGGTTGCGCGAGGTTCAGGGTGTGGAAACAGTTGTGCTACTTGGCAATTCAGGCGGTGGCTCCTTGATGGCCGCATATCAGTCGCAGGCGGTGGAGCCGAACGTGACCCCGTTGGACGGGATGCGGCCCGCGGCGGGCCTGACCGAGTTGCCCCCCGCGGACGGCTACGTGGCCGCCGCCGCCCATCCCGGGCGACCCGACGTGTTGACCGCCTGGATGGACGCCGCCGTCGTCGACGAGAGCGATCCCGTCGCCACCGACGCCGACCTGGACCTGTTCAATGCCCGCAACGGCCCGCCGTATTCGCCGGAGTTCCTCGACCGCTACCGGCGCGCGCAGACCGCGCGCAACCACGCCATCACCGACTGGGCGGAGAAGGAACTCAAACGCGTTCGCGCGGCGGGGTTTTCCGACCGCCCGTTCAGCGTCATGCGCACGTGGGCCGATCCCCGCATGGTCGACCCCGGCATCGAGCCGACGCGGCGTCAACCGAACATGTGCTATGCGGGTATGCCGGCTAAGGCGAACCGGTCCGCGCATGGCATCGCCGCGGCGTGCACCCTGCGCAGTTGGCTGGGCATGTGGAGCCTGCGGGTGGCACAGACCCGCGCCGAACCGCACCTGGCGCGGATCACCTGCCCGGCGCTGGTGATCAACGCCGAGGCCGACACCGGTGTCTTCCCGTCCGATGCCCAACGGATTTTCACCGCGCTCGCCAGCCCCGACAAGACAATGACATCGATTGACACCGACCATTACTTCACTACGCCGGGCGCCCGCGGCGAGCAGGCCGACCTGATCAGCAAGTGGATCGCCAAGCGGTTTCGATGAGAGCCGCCCGCCGGTAACCCCTGTGGTCAACCAACCGACCGGTTGTTAGTTTGGAAGGTGCTTGGCCGAGACACGACTCGAAAGCATGGGAAGGCGACCAATGCCGATCGCTATCACTCCTGAGCATCAAGACCTGGCCGATTCGGTGCGGTCGCTGGTGACGCGCATAGCGCCATCCGAGGCGTTGCACGCGGCCATGGAATCGCCGATCGACAACCCGCCGCCGTACTGGCGGGCGGCGGCCGAACAGGGCCTGCAGGGTCTGCACCTCGCCGAGTCCGTGGGCGGGCAGGGTTTCGGCATCCTCGAATTGGCCGTCGTGCTGGCCGAGTTCGGCTACGGCGCGGTGCCCGGACCCTTTGTGCCGTCCGCGATCGCCAGCGCCCTGATCTCCGCCGACGACCCGAACGCGAAGGTGCTCTCCGAACTGGCCTCCGGCGCCGCGATCGCCGCCTACGCGATGGACTGCTGCGGGCTGACCGCGACGCGGCAGGGCGACACACTGGTGCTGCGCGGCGAGGTCCGCGCGGTCCCCGCGGCGGCGCAAGCGTCGGTGCTCGTGCTGCCGGTCGCGATCGACAGCGGCGAGGAATGGGTGGTGGTGCGCGCCGAGGAGCTCGAGATCGAGCCCGTGAAAAGCATTGACCCGCTGCGCCCCGTCGCCCACGTGCGGGCCAACGCCGTCGAGGTCGGCGCCGACGCCGCATTGTGCAACCTGAGCATGGCCACGGCGCACGCGCTGATGACGACGCTGCTTTCCGCCGAGGCGATCGGGGTGGCGCGCTGGGCCACCGACACGGCGTCGCAGTACGCCAAGATCCGCGAGCAGTTCGGCAGGCCGATCGGTCAGTTCCAGGCCATCAAGCACAAGTGCGCGGAGATGATCGCGGACACCGAGCGGGCCACCGCGGCGGTATGGGATGCCGCCCGCGCCATCGACGAAGCGTACGAAAACGGTTGGGACCTCACGGATTCGCACGTCGAATTCGCGGCCGCCGTCGCGGCGACGCTGGCGCCGGCCGCCGCGCAGCGGTGCGCGCAGGACTGCATCCAAGTCCACGGTGGGATCGGCTTCACCTGGGAGCACGACACGAACGTGTATTACCGCCGGGCACTGATCCTGGCGGCGTCCTTCGGCCGCGGTTCGGAGTACCCGCAGAAGGTGGTGCACACCGCCACCAGCACTGGCCTGCGCGCGGTCGACATCGACCTCGACCCCGACACCCAGAAATTGCGCGAGGAGATCCGGGCCGAAGTCGGCGCGCTGAAGGCGATGGAGCGCGACGAACGCAAGGTCGCCATCGCCGAGGGCGGCTGGACGCTGCCATATCTGCCGAAACCTTGGGGCCGCGCCGCGGGTCCGGTCGAGCAGATCATCATCGCCCAGGAGTTCACCGCCGGCCGGGTCAAGCGCCCGCAGATGGGCATCGCAACCTGGATCATCCCGTCGATCGTCGCCTTCGGGACCGAGGAGCAAAAGCAGCGGTTCCTGCCGCCGACGTTCCGCGGCGAGACGATCTGGTGCCAGCTGTTCTCCGAGCCGGGCGCCGGCTCGGACCTGGCGGGGCTGAGCACCAAGGCGACCCGGACGGACGGCGGCTGGCGGATCACCGGCCAGAAGATCTGGACCACGGCGGCGCAACTCTCGCACTGGGGAGCGCTGCTGGCGAGAACCGACCCCAGCGCCCCGAAGCACAACGGCATCACGTACTTCCTGCTGGACATGCGCAGCGAGGGTGTCGAGGTCAAGCCGCTGCGCGAGCTCACCGGGAACGCGATGTTCAATACCGTCTACATCGACGACGTGTTCGTGCCCGACGAGTGCGTGCTCGGCGAGGTGAACCGCGGCTGGGAGGTCAGCCGCAATACCCTTACCGCGGAACGGGTTTCGATCGGTAGCAGCGAGGCGAACTTTCTGGCCACGCTGGGCCAGTTCGTCGAGTTCGTTCGCGACGGACAGTTCGACCCGGTCGCCCAACACCGTGCCGGTCAGTTGATCGCCGAGGGCCACGCCGCCAAGGTGCTGAACCTGCGCTCGACGCTGTTGACGCTGGCCGGCGGGGATGCCATGCCGTCGGCTGCCATCTCCAAGCTGCTGTCGATGCGGACCGGCCAGGGGTACGCGGAGTTCGCGGTGTCCTCGTTCGGCACGGACGCCGCCATCGGGGACCCGGGCGAACTGCCCGGCAAATGGGGCGAGTACCTGCTGGCCAGCCGCGCCACCACGATCTACGGGGGCACCTCCGAGGTGCAGCTGAACATCATCGCCGAGCGGCTGCTCGGTCTTCCTCGCGATCCCTAACCGTCGATCGCGATCCGGCGCTGGAGAGGGGCCATGCCGACCTGAGGGGTGGTCAGGCCGGCATGGTTTCCCCCCCATCCCGTGGGCCGGTCAACCTAGAAATGGATCGGCACGTCGAGGTTGACCGGTTGCCGCGGGGAGGTGGTTCACCACCACCAGTTCCACCAGTGACCGGGGGCCCAGAATCCGCGGTTGCCCGAACCCCATCCGGGGTGGCCTCCCCCGCCCCATCCGTGGCCACCCCATCCATGGCCGCCATGACCCCCGCCTGGTCGGTCAGGGATGATGCCGGGCCCGCCGGGCGCACCGTGGGGGCCGGCGGTGGTGAAGCTGGTGTCGAAACTTGGTGCCGGGGCAGCCTGGGCCGCGGGGCTGGCGCCAACCAGCAGCGCTCCGGCCACCGCAGCGGCACCGACTGCGCCCACGGCCGAGCCGCGCAGCGATCGGGTGGAGAGCGTCATCGCAAGGGCTCCTTCCAGGACCTGGTGCCGACAAACAAAACGTTAGCTAGATGTTTCCCGGCAAACAACATCCGCACACCGAATATGTCCTGTGAATTATGTAACAAACAGCTTTCAAGCGTTTTAGGCCCACGGTAATCGAACGTATTTCATGATCTGCTAACCTCAGCATTTCTGCCCACACTGATCCACTGAGGCGTCATACATACTGTTCAGAGGGATTTACTGACATACTGCGTTCTGTGGTCGCGTATTGGCGGATTGCATGAGTTCCACATGTTTCGAGCGCCGCGACAATGCGCAATATGACGTGGCGCGGTCATTCGGACAGCGAGGAATCAGCTATTTTCGTCAATTTGCTGTGGCACCCCGGCCGGCGGCATCCCGCACCGGCCACGGCCCGGCGGCGCGACTTCCGCCGTCGTCGGTGGAAGAATCAGTATTGACACACTCGAGCGCTGATTTACTGATTGGCCACTCATCGGAGGACGACCGCCACAGTGAACTTCAACCCCAGCCACATCGGACCCGGCGCCGGAACGTTCCGCCCCGGTCCGTCGGCCAGCCCGGCGGGAGACGCCGCGCCGACCGAGCGCCTCACCGGGCTCGGGGGGCAGAGCCCCCAGCGGATGGTCGGCCAGCCGGCGGCGAACCAGGCGGGACGGGTTCAGCGGACGCGCCGTACCGTCGACCTCCCCGCGGCCACCCACCGCGCGCTCGACATCTGGCAGCGGGAGGCGGCCGACCGCCTGGGCGTCGCCCGGGTGACCGGGCAGGAGGTTCTCACCGCGCTCATCGACCAGCTGCTGGTCGACCCCAAGCTCGCGGCTCAGATCACCCGGGCCATCAAAGACCGGCGCTGAACCCGGCTAGTCGACTTCCATCTCACGCAGCTCGCGCTTGAGGATCTTGCCCGTCGGGTTGCGCGGCAGCTCCTCAAGGAAGACCACCTCGCGGGGCACCTTGTACCGGGCCAGGTGATCGCGCACGTAGTGCTTGATGGTGTCCTCGTCGACGTCGGAGCCGTCCTTCTTGACGACGAAGGCGCGCAGCCGGTGGCCCCATTCCTTGTCCTCGACGCCGATCGCGGTCGCCTCGACCACCTCCGGGTGACCGCTGATCAGGTCCTCGACCTCGGCGGGGAACACGTTCTCGCCGCCGGAGACGATCATCTCGTCGTCGCGGCCACTGACGTAAAGCAGGCCGTGCTCGTCGAAGTATCCGACGTCGCCGGACGACATCAGGCCGTCGATGATCTGCTTGTGGCCGCCGCCGGTGTAGCCCTCGAACGGGAACGCGTTGCCGACGAAGATCCGGCCCACCTCACCCTGCGGCTTCTCCTTGCCGTTGTCGTCCAGGATCTTGACCTTGACGCCTTTGACCACCGGTCCGACCGTGGCCGCGTTGCGCTCCAGGTCCTGCGGCCCGGCGATGGTGGCGAACGCGATCTCCGTCGAGCCGTACATGTTGTAGATCACCGGACCGAGGTCCTTCAGCGCGCGGCTGGCCAGCTCGGCGCCCAGCTGCGACCCGGAGATGAACACGATCTTCAGGGTGGACAGGTCCGGCTTCTTGTCCATCTTCTCGACCGCGTCGAGGATGCGCGACAGCATCACCGGCACGACGACCATCGCCGTCACCTTGTACTTTTCGATGTCCTCGAGCACGAGCGGCGGCTTGAACTTGCGCCGCAGCACCAGCGTCGATCCCAGGAACATGGCGATGGTGCCGTGCAGGAAACCCAGCGCGTGGAACATCGGGGCGGGCAGCGACGTCACCTCGTTGGCCTTGAACGGCACGTGCGACAGGATGCCCCCGATGGGCGCCAGCGTCGGCGGGGTGCTGCGGTTCGCCCCCTTGGGGGTGCCGGTCGTGCCGCTGGTCAGGATGATGATTGACGAGTGCTTGCTCGCCTTGGGGGCGGGGTCGGAGCTGCTGCGCTCGATCAGGTCGGCCAGCGTTTCGTCCTTGCTGCCCGACGGCTCGTCCGCGTCGGGGTTGGTGCCCAGCGCGCGCAGGAAGCCGAGTTCCGGCTCGGCCTTGCTGACGGCCTTGGTGTATTCGTCGTCGTAGATGATGAGCTTGGCGCCCTCGCGCTCCGACACCTCCTTGATCTGCGGGCCGGAGAATTCGCTGTTGAGCAGGATGATGCGGGCGCCGACCCGCGCGGCGCCGAAGTAAGCGATCAGGAACCAGCGGGTGTTGCGGGCGAGGATCGCGACGCCGTCACCGCCCTTGACGCCTATCTCGATCAGGCCGTTGGCCACCGCGTGCGACGCCTCGTCGAGCTGTTTGAACGAGAACTCCCCGTCCTCGTCGATGCACGCGGCCCGGTCGGGATGGCGCCGGGCATTCAGCGACGGGAGCATCCCGAACTCGCCCCACTTGTAGATGTCGTTGGCCATCGCGGCGTAGTTCTGCGGCGGCTCCAGCCGGAAGGCACCCGCTTCGAAGATCTTGCGCACGTAGTGCAATTCGGCTGAGCCGCGTTCCAGGTATTGCTGGACCTTGGCAACCGCCTGCCCGGGCAGGCCGATCAGATTAGGCATGGATCCACCCTATGTGACGTCCGTCGCATTCCGAGGGGTATGTACCCATCGACTTACGATGATGAACATGACCGGTCCGGCGTCACTGGAAGCGGCCGGCCGCCGGGTCACGATCACCCATCCCGACAAGGTCGTTTTCGACGCCTACGCCGGCCGGGGGCCGTTCACCAAGTCAGACCTGGTCCGCTACTACCTGGCGGTGGCCGACGGCGCACTACGCGGGGTGGCCGGCCGGCCGATGATCCTCAAGCGTTTCGTCAAGGGCATCGCGGAAGAGGCGGTGTTCCAGAAGCGGGCCCCGAAGAACCGGCCCGACTACGTCGACGTCGCCGAGCTGCACTACGCGCGCGGCACGTCGGCCGCGGAGGCCGTCATCCACGACGCCGCGGGCCTGGTGTGGGCGGTCAACCTGGGCTGCGTCGACCTCAACCCGCACCCGGTGCGGGCCGGCGACCTCGACCACCCCGACGAGTTGCGGGTCGATCTGGATCCGATGCCCGGGGTGACCTGGGAGCGGATCGTCGAGGTGGCGCTGGTGGCCCGCGAGGTGCTGGAGGATTACGGCCTGACCGCGTGGCCCAAGACGTCGGGGTCGCGCGGGTTTCACATCTACGCCCGGATCGCGCCGCGCTGGGAGTTCCGGCAGGTGCGGCTGGCCGCGCAGACCGTCGCCCGCGAGGTCGAGCGACGGGTGCCCGACGCCGCGACCAGCCGGTGGTGGAAGGAGGAGCGCGAGGGGGTGTTCGTCGACTTCAATCAGAACGCCAAGGACCGCACGGTCGCATCGGCATACTCGGTTCGCGCGACGCCGGATGCCCGGGTGTCGACGCCGCTGCTGTGGGAGGAAGTCGCCGGCTGCAAGCCCGAGGCGTTCACCATCGAGACCGTGCCCCGCCGGTTCGCCGAGATGGGCGATCCGTGGGAGGGGATGGACGACGCGGCCGGCGACCTGGATCGGCTGCTGATGCTGGCCGAGGAGCTGGGGCCGCCCGAGCGCGCGCCCAAGGGCTCGGGCACTCGCACCGAAGGCGGGCGGGTCTCCTCCAAGCCCCTCATCGAGATCGCCCGCACCAAGACCAAAGACGAGGCGCTCGCCGCGCTGGACACCTGGCGCGGTCGCCACCCCGCCGCGTCGCGCCTGCTAGAGCCCGCCGACGTCCTCGTCGACGGCATGCGCGGGCCGAGTTCGATCTGGTACCGCATCCGGATCAACCTGCAGCACGTGCCCGCCGACCAGCGGCCCCCGCAGGAGGAACTGATCGCCGACTACAGCCCTTGGAAAAAGGAGGGGCAGGGGTACGGCGGCAGGCAGAAGCCGTCGAGCTGAACCGCTACACCCCCACCCGCGCCACGGCGTTGCCCTTGCGCAGGTAGCAGTACCAGGTGACCACCAGCAGGGCCAGGAAGAACGCCACGTAGAACCGCAGCGCCGGCTCGATGCTGCCGAACTGCGACCTCGACCAGGCGTAGGCCAGTGGCACGACGAATCCGCCGAACGCGCCGACCGCCGAGATGACGCCCAGCGCGCCCGCGGCCTGGCGGCGCATATGCACCATGGTGTCGGGGTCACCACCGGCGAGCTGGCCCTTGATCACGAAGATCCGCGAGATCATCCGGTACGTCGAGCCGTTGCCGATGCCGGTCGCGACGAACAAGAACATGAAGCTGGCGAAGAACAGCGGCAGGTTCTTGGCGTTCACCGACCACAGCGCCGCCGTGGCGCCCGCCGCCAGCATGACGAAGCTGGCGGCGGTGATGCGCGCCCCGCCCACCCGGTCGGCCAGCTTGCCGCCCAGGGGCCGGATCACCGAGCCGATGCCGGCACCGACGAACGCCCAGGTCAAGGCGATATCACCCCGACCGAAGACCGTCTTGAGCAGGGTCGGGAAGGCCGCGGAGTAGCCGATGAACGATCCGAACGTGCCGATGTAGAGCAGCGACATGACCCAGGTGTCGGGGTGCCGCAGCGACTGCCACACCGGCTTCACGTCCGCCTTCGCCTCGGAGAGGTTGTTCATGAACAAGAACGCGCACACGGCGGCCACCACCGCCAGCGGGATGTAGAACAGGCCGGCGCGCGACAGCGCCACCCCACCGCCGGCGACGACGATCGGCGGAATGATCTTCTGCACCACCGCGACACCGATGTTGCCGCCGGCCGCGTTCAGGCCCAGCGCCCAGCCCTTGTCCTTCTCCGGATAGAAGAAGGAGATGTTGGCCATCGACGAGGCGAAGTTGCCGCCGCCGAAGCCGGCGGTCGCGGCGATCGCGACCAGGACGCCGAACGAGAGCCCGGGATGGCCGACGGCCCAGGTCAGCAGCGCACACGGGATCAGCAACAGGGCCGCCGAGATGGTGGTCCAGTTGCGGCCGCCGAAGATGGGGACCGCGAAGGTGTAGGGCAGGCGCAGAAACGCGCCGACCCCGCTGGGCACGGCGACCAGGCACAGCGCCTGGCTGGCGGTCAGCGCCCAGCCGGACGCGGAGGGGTGCCCGTGCGGCCCCGCGGTCATTTGGACCACCACGATGCTCCACAGCATCCACACGCTGAAGCCGACGTGCTCGGCGAAGATCGAGAAGATCAGGTTGCGGCGGGCGATCGGCTTGCCCGTCGTCTCCCAGAACGCGGGGTCCTCGGGCCGCCAGTCGTCGATCCAGTGCCCGCCCCGGTGCGGCGGTCGCGTGGGCGCGGGCGCAAGGACCGGAGCCGTCGGTTCGGCAGAAGTCGTAGTCACGCCCCGACGCTATGGAAGCTCTGTTACCGGTCTGCTTGGCCGCAGTTACGGCGGAGATACGTGGATCTCGCAACGGCGGTTCGCCGCTTGTCAGATCTTTTTGCCGGCCAAATGCGGAACAATTGCCGCATGCCGGCGAGTGAGCAGCCCCTGGGGCTGCGGGAACGCAAGAAGATCAAGACCCGCCATGCCCTGCGGCGCGAGGCGTTCCGCCTGTTCGAAACCAACGGCTACGCCGCCACCACGGTCGAGCAGATCGCCGAGGCCGCCGAGGTGTCGCCCAGCACGTTCTTCCGGTACTTCGGGTCCAAGGAGTCGCTGCTGCTGGCCGACGACCTCGATCCGCTGATCCTGGCCGCGTTCGACGCCCAGCCGCCCGAACTGTCGCCGAGCCAGGCCATCCGGCGGGCCTACGCGACCACGATGGCCGGCCTGTCAGCCGAGCAGCAGGAGTTCGAGAACACCCGGCAGCGGCTGATCTTCTCGATACCCGAGCTCAAAGCCGCCCTCTACGACGAATACCACCGCACCCTCAACGTCATGTCGGAGGCGATCGGGCGCCGGATCGGCCGCCCCGCAACCGATTTCGAGGTGCGAGTGTTCGTCGGCGCGATGGTCGGCGCCATGATGGCGGCCTACGACAGCGCACCGAAAACGGACGACACCATCTATCGGGCGCTGGACTTCCTGGACGCCGGCATGCCGCTGGACTGAGCGGGCAACCGCGCGGCGACGGGCGTTGCGGCCACCGGACGCGCTAATCTCACGCGATGCGACAGGGTTGGAATCGACGGGGATTCTTGCAGTTCGCAGGGGCTGCGACGGTCGCCGCGGTCGCCGGGGCTCCCGCCGCGTGCTCGTCACGCAAGCCGTCATCGGATACCTCCGGCGGCAAATCGGTGACCATCAACCACCTCTTCGGCCAGACCGTCATCAAGGAACCGCCCAAGCGGGTGGTCAGCGCCGGCTACACCGAACAGGACGACCTGCTCGCGGTCGGCGTGGTGCCCATCGCCGTCACCAACTGGTTCGGTGATCAGCCGTTCGCGGTGTGGCCGTGGGCGCAGCCCAAGCTCGGTGGGGCGCAGCCGGTGGTGCTGAACCTCGACAACGGTATTCCGGTCGACCAGATCGCCGGCCTGAAACCGGACCTGATCGTGGCGACCAACGCCGGGGTGGACGCCGACACCTATCAGAAGCTGTCCGCGATCGCCCCGACCGTGCCGCAGTCCGACGGCGACGCCTTCTTCGAGCCGTGGAAGGAGCAGGCCACCGCGATCGGCCAGGCCGTGTTCCAGGCCGACCAGATGAAATCGCTGATCGACGCCGTCGACCAAAGGTTCACCGCCGTCGGCAAGGAACACCCCGCCTGGACGGGCAAGAAGGCGCTGCTGATGCAGGGCACGCTGTTTCAGGGCACCGTCGTGGCAACCATGGCCGGCTGGCGAACGGACTTCCTGAACCAGATGGGGCTGGTGATCGCCGACAGCATCAGGCCTTTCGGCACGGACCACCGCGCCGTCATCCCGCGCGATCACGTCAAGGCGGTGCTCGACTCCGCCGACGTGATCATCTGGACCACCGAGAGCCCCGACGACCAGAAGGCGTTGCTCGCCGACCCGGACGTGGCGGCGTCACAGGCCACGGCGCAGAGCCGGCACATCTTCACCACCAAGGATCAGGCCGGCGCGATCGCCTTCTCCTCGCCGCTGAGCTACCCGCTGGTCGCCGATCAACTGCCGCCGCTGCTCGGCAAGATCCTCGGTTAGGCGCCGCCCCCGCCCGCGGGGTTTGAGCGTTTGCTAAGGCAGCTCTGGCAGTGTTCGAAAATCCCTCGCTCGCCCCTCGCCCGGCCCGAGTTTCGGGGGTTACCGTCGAGTAATGAGCGTGACGGACCTGACGGACAACGTGTCCAAGGACCTGCCGACTGAACTCGTCGGCAACACGGTGCTGGACTTCGGCGACAGTGCGCTGATGCTGCAATGCGGCAGCACCGCCGAGGTGTTGGCGTGGGCGGCGCAGCTGCGCGCCGCGGCGTTGCCGGGTGTGGTCGACATCGTCCCGGCCGCCCGGACGGTTCTGGTCAGGCTCGACGGCCCGAGGTTCCAGGGCGTGATCCGTCAGCGATTGCGCAAGATGCGGGTCAGCGCCGAAGAGGCCGCCGCGCCGGATCGGCGTGCCGACGTGGTCATCGACGTCGTCTACGACGGCCCCGACCTCACCGAGGTCGCCGGCCACACCGGGCTGACCGTCGAGCAGGTGATCGAGGCCCACACGGGTGGCCTGTGGCGCGTCGGATTCAGTGGATTCGCACCGGGTTTCGCCTACCTGGTCGACGGTGACGCGCGCCTGCGGGTGCCGCGCCGCCCGGAGCCCCGCACGTCGGTGCCCGCCGGCTCGGTCGGCCTGGCCGGGGAGTTCAGCGCGGTCTACCCGCGCCGGTCGCCGGGTGGCTGGCAACTCATCGGCCGCGCCGACGCGGTCCTGTGGGACCTCGAACGGCCCGATCCGGCGCTGCTGACGCAGGGCATGTGGGTTCAGTTCCGGGCCGTCTGAGACAAGGAGATCGCCGTGCCGACCCTGGAGATCCTTCGCACCGGACCGCTCGCCGTCGTCCAGGATCTGGGCCGGCCCGGACTGGCCCACCTGGGGGTGAGCCGGTCGGGGGCCGCCGACCGGCGTGCGCATCAGCTGGCCAACCGCCTGGTGGCCAACCCCGGTGATCGCGCCACCGTCGAGGTGACGTTCGGCGGTTTCGCCGCCCGGGTGCGCGGCGGTGACATCGACGTCGCGGTAACGGGTGCCGACACCGACCCGACCGTCGATGGAATCATGTTCGGCACCAACAGCATTCAGCACGTTCGCGACGGCCAGTTGATCACGCTCGGCACTCCGCGCGCGGGGCTGCGGACCTACCTCGCCGTGCGGGGCGGCATCGCCGTGGAGCCGGTGCTGGGATCGCGCAGCTACGACGTGATGTCGGCCATCGGCCCGGCGCCCCTGCGGGCGGGAGATCGGCTTCCCGTCGGCGAGCACACCCCCGACTACCCCGAACTCGACCAGGCCCCGGTGGCCGCGATCCCCCGAGACGTGGTCGAGCTGAGCGTGGTGCCCGGGCCGCGCGACGATTGGTTCGTCGACCCCGATGTCCTGGTGCACAACGATTGGGTGGCATCCGACCGCAGCGATCGGGTGGGCATGCGCCTGGTCGGCCGCCCCCTGCAGTATTGCTACCCGGACCGGCAGCTGCCCAGCGAGGGCACCACACGCGGCGCAATCCAGGTGCCGCCCAACGGTTTACCGGTGATCCTCGGACCCGACCACCCGGTGACCGGCGGTTATCCGGTGGTCGGCGTGGTGATCGACGAGGACATCGACAAGATCGCCCAGGTGCGGCCCGGGCAGTCGGTTCGCCTGCACTGGTCGCGTCCAAGGGTTCTGGTGGGCGCCCAACCGCGGTCCGCCGCCGCGGGCTGGCCGTTTTCCTGACCGAAATGTATTCCAGCTCACACCAAGCCGCTCACCAGAATCGAATCACGGTTAACCGGCGGTGATTTCGCCGCTCGGCGCCTACAGGTAGTTACCAGATAACTGGTAAACAACTAACAGGCGATTCCGGGTCGTTTGAGTTGACCCATTCCCGCCCCGAATGTGAGCATCGAAATGCACGGCGGGGCATGCCTCTTCATTCGGTCGCCCACATTTCCCCCCGCTGCGCGGGTGAGCCACGCGACACCTGGCGCGGGTGAAGCCGGATGCGCCGGTGAGTGGGTCCGACGAGAGGGAGTGTTATGCACGCCAGGTTGCGCGCCACCACGAGCCCGGGCCTTTCCCCGTCAACCCAACGCGCACAGTCGGATTCATCGTCGACGAAAGGTGAGGTTCGGATGGCCCGCAATCACCGCATCGCGGACTGGAATCCGGAAGACACGGCCGCCTGGGACGCCGGCAACTCCAAGATCGCCCGCCGCAACCTGTTGTGCACCGTCGCCGGCGACCACGTCGCCTTCTCGGTCTGGACGCTGTGGCCCGTCATGGCGCTGTTCATGCCCGAGCACGTCTACGGCTTCTCCGCGGGTGACAAGCTGCTGCTGGGCGCCGTCGCCACGCTGGTCGGCGGCCTGGCCCGGATTCCTTACACGCTGGGCATCGCCGCCTTCGGCGGCCGCAACTGGACCGCCTTCTCGGCGTTCGTGCTGCTGGTCCCGACGGCCGGCACGATCGTGTTGCTGGCCAATCCCGGCCTGCCGCTGTGGCCGTTTCTGGCGTGTGCCGCGCTGACCGGGCTGGGTGGTGGCAACTACGCGGCCTCGCTGGCCAACGTCAACGCGTTCTACCCCGAGCGGCTCAAGGGGTCGGCGCTGGCGGTCAACGCCGGCGTCGGCAACCTCGGGGTGGCCGTCATTCAGCTCGTCGGGCTGTTGGTGCTCGCCACGGCGGGACACGAGGCGCCGTACTGGGTGTGCGCGGTGTACCTGGTGATGCTGGCCGTGGTCGGCGTCGCCGCCGCGCTGCTGATGGACAACGTCGGCCACGGCACCGAGCTCAACACGATGCGCTCCATCCTCTTCGAGCGCGACACCTATGTGATCTCCCTGCTCTACATCTGCACGTTCGGCTCCTGGATCGGGTTCGCGTTCGCCTTCGGTCAGGTGATGCAGGTCAACTTCCTGGCCAACGGGGAGGGCGCCAAACATGCGGCGCTGCACGCCGCGCAGGTGGCCTTCATCGGGCCACTGCTGGGGTCGCTGGCCCGCATCTACGGCGGCCGGCTGGCCGACCGCAAGGGGGGCGGCCGGGTCACGCTCGGCGTGCTCGCCGGCATGACGCTCGCGGCCGGCTTGCTCGTCGTCATCAGCACGTTCGACGACCACGACGCCGGGGCTCGCTCGACGAGCATGGTCGGCTACGTCGTCGGCTTCATGGTGCTGTTCGTCCTGTCCGGGATGGGCAACGGTTCGGTGTTCAAGCTGATCCCGTCGGTGTACGAGGCGCGCAGCCGCGCGCTGGCGATGAGTGAGGCCGAGCGCCGGCATTGGGCGCGCGCCAAGGCGGGATCGTTGATCGGCATCTGCTCGGCGGTCGGCGCGCTCGGTGGCGTGGGCATCAACCTCGCGCTGCGCCAGTCCTATCTGGCGACCGGGACGGAGACGTCGGCGTATTGGGCGTTTCTCGCCTCCTACGTGGTCGCCGCGCTGATCACCTGGCTGGTGTACGCGCGCCGACCGGCGCTGCCCGCCGACGCGGACAGCGAGACGGCAGACGCGCTGGCCCGCGTGTGAGCGCAGCCTCATTGTGGGCAATGCGCAAGCAATTGCCGGGTAACGCAACGGAAATCTGACAGGCATACACAGGAAATATGGGCCAGCCCGACTCCCCACCGCTGACGGGTTACCGCATCGCGGTGACCTCCAGTCGGCGTTCCGAGGAGCTTTGCGCGCTGCTCAGCCGCCAGGGGGCGGAGGTGTGCAGCGCGCCGGCGATCAACATGATCGCGCTGCCCGACGACGACGAATTGCACCGCAACACCGAGGCGTTGATCGCCGAGCCGCCCGACATCTTGGTCGCCCACACCGGCATCGGGTTCCGCGGCTGGCTGGCCGCGGCCGAGGGGTGGGGGCTCGTCGGCCCCCTGCTGAACGCCCTGTCGTCAGCGCGGATCGTGTCGCGCGGCCCGAAGGCGACCGGCGCGCTGCGCGCCGCGGGCCTGCACGAGGAATGGTCACCGGATTCCGAATCCTCGCAGGAGGTACTGGAATACCTGCAAAAGTCCGGGGTGGCCGGGGCGCGGGTCGCGGTCCAACTGCACGGCGCCGCCGACGCCTGGGATCCCTTCCCGGAGTTTCTGGGCGGCCTGCGGCTGGCGGGGGCCGACGTGGTGCCCGTCCGGGTGTACCGCTGGAAGCCAACGCCGTTGGGCGGCACGTTCGATCAGCTCGTGATGGGGATCGCGGGCCGGCAGTTCGACGCGGTCACCTTCACGTCGGCACCCGCGGCCGCGGCGGTGCTGGAACGCAGCCGCGAGCTCGACGTCGAAAACCAACTGCTCGGGGCGCTGCGCAGCGACGTGCACGCGATGTGCGTCGGCCCGGTGACTTCCAAACCGTTGATCCGAAAAGGCGTCCCCACGTCATCTCCGGAGCGAATGCGATTGGGCGCCTTGGCCCGTCACGTCGCCGAGGAACTCCCGCTGCTGGGATCGTGCACCGTGCAAGCGGCCGGCCACACGGTCGACATCCGCGGCACCTGCGTGCTGGTCGACGGGTCGATCAAGGTGCTCTCGCCCTCCGGCATGGGGATATTGCGTGCACTGGCGAAACGCCCCGGCGACGTCGTCCCGCGGGCCGACCTGTTACGCGCGCTGCCGGGCAACAGCAACGACCCGCACGCCGTCGACACGGCGGTGCTGCGCCTGCGGACCGCCCTGGGCGACAAGAACATCATCGCGACGGTGGTCAAACGGGGCTACCGGCTCGCGACCGAACAACGGACGAACTCCGCATGGCACTGATCCTGGTCGCTCACGGCACTCGCAGGCCCGAGGGCGTGGCGATGATCGAAGACCTTGCCGCGCAATCGAGTTCGCTGATCGGGCGCCCGGTGGAGGTCGCGTTCGTCGACGTGCTGGGGCCCACCCCCAGCGAGGTGCTCTCGCGGGTGCGGGCCACGGGCCGGCCCGCCATCGTGCTGCCCGCGTTCTTGTCGCGCGGCTATCACGTGCGCGCCGACCTGCCGGCCCACGTTGAGCTCAGCGGGCATCCGAACGCGGTCGTCACGCCGGCCCTGGGCCCCAGCGGTCAGGTCGCCCGCATCGTGGGTGACCAATTGGTCAAATGTGGTTGGCGGCCCGGGGATTCGGTGATCCTTGCGGCGGCGGGCACATCGGACGTCCGGGCGCACGCCGACCTGCACACCACCGCGACGCTGGTTTCCGCGCTGACCGGCTCTCGCGTGAGCCTCGCGTTCGCGGCGACGGGAGATCCGCAGCTGCCCGAGGCGGTGGACGAGGCGCGGCGACGCGCGCGCACCGGGGCGCGCGTCGTGGTCGCCTCCTACCTGCTGGCCGATGGCCTCTTCCAGGAACGGCTGCACGCCTGCGGCGCCGACCTGGTCAGTCAGCCGCTGGGTACCCATCCCGGGCTCGCACGCCTGATCGCGCATCGATTCCGCCGGGCGATGCCACCCGTCCTCGCCCGCACGGCCCGGCACGCGTCGCGCCGATCCGGCGCGCAGCGCCTGGTTCACGACCGGTTCACCCGGCCGAGTTCGGTGGCCTGAGAAAGGCGTGTCGGCGCAGGCCGCAGGGCGCGCCGACGACCGGCCACGCTTGATCTTTGGTCACATACCGGCGATCCTGGCACCATGCCCCGTCGCGAAGAGCCGTCGCGTGGGCTCCTTGACCCGGTCGCCAAGATGCTGCGGTTGCCGTTCGGCACACCGGAATTCATCGACCGGATCGTCACCGGCGGGGTCAATCAGGTGGGCCGCCAAACGTTGCGGATGCTGATCACCACGTGGGACGCCGCCGGCGGCGGCCCGTTCGCCGCCAGCGCGATAGCGTCCACCGGGATGGCGAAAACCGCCGAAACGGTGCAAAGCATGTTCGTCGGCCCCGTCTTCGGGCCCCTGCTGAAACTGCTCGGGGCCGACAAGGCCGCCACGCGAGCTTCGTTGTGCGCCTCGCAGCTGGTTGGCCTTGGCATCATGCGTTACGGCATCCGCTCCGAGCCGCTGCATTCGATGTCGGTCGACGCGATCGTCGACGCCATCGGCCCGACGATGCAGCGCTACCTGGTCGGCGACATCACGCGCTAGGCGATCCGGCCGACCTGGACGAAGCCGTCGGCGGTGACGCGGGCCGGGTAAACCGGCACCGAGAAGTTCGGATCATCCAGGCAGGAACCGTCTTCCAGCGAGAAGGCCTGCTTGAGGATCGGCGATTGGACCGCCACGCGTCCCCCGCGGTCTCCGACGATTCCGCGCGAAAGCACCGCCGCCCCGGAGAACGGATCGACGTTGCCCACCGCGTACACCGAGCCGTCGTCCAGCCGGAACAACGCCGCCTGAGAGCCGTCGTCGAGCAGCACCCCGACCCCGCGACCCGGGATCAGGCGGTCGTACTCGCAAGCCGTGGTCCAGACCTGAATGTCGTTGAGAAGTGTCATGATTGCCCTCCAGCTCCCGTACGGATCTTCGGCATCCCAATGGACACAGGGATTTTGCGTCCGGCGTGCTCGGTGAATTCCACCGTCGAGTCGACAGCGTCCGGGGCGTTGACGAACGAGACGAACCGGGACAGCTTGTCCGGGTCGTCGAGCACGCCCTTCCATTCACACTTGTAGTTCTGGACGTGCCGCTCCATCGCGGCCTCGAACTCCTGCGCCAGCCCCAGCGAGTCCTCGCACACGACCTCGCGCACGTGGTCGAGTCCACCCTCGAGCGAATCGACCCAGGGCGCCGTGCGCTGCAGCCGGTCGGCCGTGCGGATGTAATACATCACGAACCGGTCGACGTAGCGAACCAGCGTCTCGGTGTCCAGGTCGCTGGCCAGCAGCTGGGCGTGCTTGGGTGTCATGCCGCCGTTGCCGCCGACGTAGAGGTTCCAGCCCTTTTCGGTGGCGATCACGCCGACGTCCTTCGAACGGGCTTCGGCGCACTCCCGCGCGCAACCCGAGACGCCCATCTTGATCTTGTGCGGCGCCCGCAGGCCCCGGTAGCGCAGCTCGAGGTCGATCGCGAGCTGCACCGAATCCTGCTGGCCGTAGCGGCACCAGTCGGTGCCGACGCAGCTCTTCACCGTGCGCAGCGCCTTACCGTAGGCGTGGCCGGACTCCATGCCACCGTCGACCAGCCGGCGCCAGATCTCCGGCAGCTGGTCCACCCGGGCGCCGAACATGTCGATCCGCTGACCGCCGGTGATCTTGGTGTAGAGCCCGAAGTCCTGGGCGATCTGGCCGATCAGGATCAGGTGCTCGGGCTTGATGTCACCGCCGGGAACCCGCGGGACCACCGAATAGCTGCCGTTCTTCTGGATGTTGGCCAGGAAGTGGTCGTTGGAGTCCTGCAGCGAGGCCTGCTCGCCCTCGAGGATGTGCTCCGAACCGGTGGACGCCAGGATGGACGCGACCACGGGTTTGCAGATGTCGCAACCCTTTCCGCGGCCGAAGCGCTGCAGCAGGCCGGAGAAGGTGCGGATCTCGGTGGCCGAGATGATCTCGAAGAGTTCCGCCCGCGACTGGCTGAAGTGCTCGCACAGCGCCTTGGACTGTTCCACGCCCTCGGCTTCCAGCAGCTGCTTGAGCAGCGGCACGCACGAGCCACACGACGTGCCGGCAGCGGTGCACGACTTGAGCGACGGCACGTCGGCGCAGCCGTCGGCGATCGCGCACTTCAGGTCGCCCTTGGTGACGTTGTTGCACGAGCAGATCTGCGCGGAATCGGGCAGCGCGCCGACGCCCAGCGCCGGCGCCTCGCCGGAAACCGGCGCGATCAGGGCGAGCGGATCCCCCGGCAGCTCGCTGCCGACCATCGGCCGCAGCACCCCGTACGACGAGGCGTCGCCGACCAGGACGCCGCCGAGCAGGGTCTTCGCGTCGTCGGACAACACCAGCTTGGCGTAGGTCCGCTTGACCGCGTCGTTGATGGTGACCTCGAGGCAATTCTCGGTAACCCCCATCGCGTCGCCGAAGCTGGCGACGTCGACGCCGAGCAGCTTGAGCTTGGTCGACAGGTCGGCCTCGCCGAACTCCGCCGCGCCGTCCAGCAGGCGGTCGGCCACCACCTCGGCGGAGGTGTAGCCGGGGCCGACCAACCCGTAGCACCGGCCCTCGATCGCGGCGACCTCACCGATGGCGTAAATGTCCGGATCGCTTGTGCGGCATGCCAAGTCGGTGAGCACACCGCCGCGTTCGGCGAGCGCCAGCCCCGCAGCCCTGGCCAGCTCGTCGCGCGGCCGGATGCCGGCCGCGAAGATGACCAGACCCGCGTCGATGACCTCGCCGTCGGTCAGGCGTACCCGCACCGACGAGACGCCGTCGGTGTGATCGATCGCTTCGATCGACTCCGTGCCGGTGCCCACATGGACCGCGATGCCCAGCTCACCGATCATCTTGGCCAGCAACGCGCCGCCGCCCTCGTCGATCTGCTGAGCCATCAAGCGCGGCATCATCTCGACGACGTGTGTCTGCAACCCGAACTGGCGCAGCGCATTAGCGGCTTCCAGACCAAGCAGGCCGCCGCCGATGACCACGCCCGCGGGGGCGCGACCGGCTTGGACCGTGCGCTGGGCGTCGGCCCGGATGGCGTCGAGATCGTCCAGGGTGCGGTACACGTGGCACGCCGGCAGGTCGTGGCCGGGCACCGGCGGAACGAACGCGTAGGACCCGGTGGCCAGCACCAGCGTGTCGTAGCCGTGCCGCTGTCCGTCGGCCGTCACCACCGCCTTCGCTTGCCGGTCGATTTCGGTAACGCGCGCGTTCAGTACCAATCGAACCTGTTCGTCACCCGCGTAGTCGTTGCCCGGCAGTGCCAGCAGCTTGCGGTCCCAGCTCTCGGTGTACGAGGTCAGCCCGACGCGGTCGTAGGCCGCGTCCGCCTCCTCGGCGAAAACCGTGATGCGCCACAATCCTTCGGCGTCGCGGGCGCGGAGCGCCTCGACCAGCCGGTGCCCCACCATGCCGTGCCCGACTACGACGATGTGACGGCCCGCACAGTGCGCGCGCGAAATCCCGTCTGCAGCCATGGCTTTGAGGTTAGCGGCCGGAAATTACCGCGATTTCGCCCAATGTGACGGTCCTATGACGAGGATCTCACAACTCACAGGGAGCCTTGTGAATATTCGTTCGCCCACGGCGAACGCCTAGGTGGAACTTTAGCGTGGTCGACTCAGGTTTCCTCTTGTAGCCGGCCGGAAGGGCGCCGGACACAGCAAATCCACAACAAAGCTCAAGGAAGCACGAGGAGACCCCATGAGTAACGTCGCATTGTGGTCGCGACCGGCCTGGAACACCGACCGGTGGTTGCGCGACTTCTTCGGTCCCGCCGCCGCGGCGGACTGGTACAAGCCCGCCACCAGCGGTTTCAATCCCGCCGCCGAGATCGTCAAGGACGGTGACGACGCGGTCGTACGGGTCGAACTGCCCGGTGTCGACGTCGAGAAGGACGTCAACGTCGAGGTCGACCGCGGCCGGCTCGTGATCCACGGCGAACGCCGTGACGAGCACGCCGAGGAGAAAGACGGGCGCACCCTGCGGGAGGTCCGGTACGGCTCCTTCCGTCGCTCGTTCCAGCTGCCGGCCCACGTCACCGGGGACGCCATCACGGCCTCCTACGACGCCGGCGTGCTGACCGTGCGGGTGGCCGGCGCGTACGCCGGAAACCAGGCGCAGCGCATCGAGATCACCAAGTAACAACTAGACACCGATCCGGCGGGGCATTCGCTCCGCCGGATTCGGTTGCGCCGCAGCGGTTTCCGCCTGGATCGTTCGGCGTCCTCGCGGGCAGATCCTGACCGCTTCCCCGCGGAGTGCACGATGCCTTCGATGCCGCGCCTTCGATGTTGGCGCCGACGGCGGCGTAACCGTAACCCGACTCGATGTTCCCGACAGCGGGGCGTCGACCGTGGCGGTGATCTGGGCCTTCTTTTTCCGGGCGCGCCAGCACGTCGTCGAACGACATGCCCTCGCCGTCGGGTTTGCCGATCGAATCCGCCAGCGGCTGGCTTGCCCATCGTCAGGGCGGTGAAGCCCGCTCATCTCTGTTAACACGGCCCGCCGCTGCCGACCACGCATCCCTTGGCAGGATCAGCGGTTCGCCGGGGCGCTGAGGGCAAGCAACCCGTCGCGCGCCCAACGAGGGCTGACCGCTCACCAGGTGTTTGCTCCTCGACCGCCCGACGTGTTCCGTCTGACATCCGCGCTGTGCGGTGGATAGTATGCGGAAGCGTACTGTGATCCGTAACACCGTCTGCCGAGGAGATCCGTTGAGCACCACGACTGAACTCGCCGAACTTCACGACCTCATCGGCGGCCTGCGGAGGTGCGTGGGCTCGTTGAAGAGTCGCTACGGTGACAGCCCGGCGATGCGGCGGATCGTGATCGACGCCGACCGAATCCTCTCCGACGTCGAACTGCTCGACACCGACGTGTCCGAGTTGGATCTGGCGCGCGCCACCGTGCAGCAGTCCGGCGACAAGATCGTCATTCCCGACACCCAGTACGACAGCGACTTCTGGCGCGATGTCGACGACGAGGGTGTCGGGGGTCACAACAGGTCCTGACAACCGCGAACAACCCAAGCCCCCCGGAATCCAGGGGGTGCTCTCTGTGTACCCTTCGACCAACAGCCCGTTCGAAGAGGAACACTAGATGAGCGCACCCACGGCGAACCGTCCTGCGTCAGGTGTCTTTTCACCCGCGCGCGCCCGCATCCCACAACGCACCCTACGCACCGACCGGTGGTGGATGTCGCCGCTGCGGATCGACCTGGGCTTCGCCGCGTTCCTGATCTACGCGACCGTGCGCGCGTTCCAGCAGGATTACTTCTTCGTCCCGAAGTACCACTACCTGACGCCGTTCTACTCACCCTGCGTCAGCAAGGCCTGCGGCGAGGCCGGCGACTTCTGGCCGCAGATCCTGCCCGACGTGTGGTGGTTGCCGTACGCGGCGCTGACACTGCCCTTCCTGCTGCTGTTCCGGCTCACCTGCTACTACTACCGCGGCGCCTACTACCGCACGGTGTGGCAGTCGCCCAGCGCCTGCGCCGTCGCCGAGCCGCGCGTCCACTACACCGGCGAGACCAGGTTCCCGCTGATCGTCCAGAACACCCACCGGTATTTCTTCTACATCGCCGGCATCATCTCGGTGATCAACACCTACGACGCGATCATCGGTTTCCACTCCGACTCCGGGCCGCACGGCTTCGGCTTCGGGGTGGGCAACGTGATCATGGTCGGCAACGTGATCATGCTGTGGGTCTACACGCTGTCCTGCCATTCCTGCCGGCACATCACCGGCGGCCGGCTCAAGCACTTTTCCAAGCACCCTGTGCGGTATTGGATCTGGACCCAGGTCAGCAAGATCAACACCCGGCACAAGCTGTACGCCTGGGTCACGCTGGGCACCCTGATGCTCACCGACTTCTACATCGCCCTGGTGGCCAGCAACACCATCCCTGACCTGAGATTTATTGGCTGAGAAGCCATTTGAACAACAATTCCGAACTTAGCTAGCGAGGGTTTCATGGTTGAGGTCGAGCGGCATGCCTACGACGTAGTCGTCATCGGCGCCGGCGGCGCGGGACTGCGTGCGGTCATCGAGGCGCGGGAACGCGGCCTCAAGGTCGCGGTCGTGTGCAAGTCGCTGTTCGGCAAGGCCCACACGGTGATGGCCGAGGGTGGTTGCGCGGCGGCGATGGGAAACACCAACCCCAAAGACAACTGGAAGACCCACTTCGGCGACACGATGCGCGGGGGGAAGTTCCTCAACAACTGGCGGATGGCCGAACTGCACGCCAAGGAGGCCCCGGACCGCGTCTGGGAGCTGGAAACCTATGGGGCGCTGTTCGATCGCCTCAAGGACGGCAAGATCAGCCAGCGCAACTTCGGCGGGCACACCTACCCGCGCCTGGCGCACGTCGGTGACCGCACCGGCCTGGAGCTGATCCGCACCATGCAGCAGAAGATCGTCTCGCTGCAGCAGGAGGACTTCGCCGAGCTCGGCGACTACGAGGCGCGCATCAGGGTGTTCGCCGAGTGCACCATCACCGAACTGGTCAAGGACGGTGACGCGATCGCCGGCGCGTTCGGCTACTGGCGCGAGACGGGCCAGTTCGTGCTGTTCGAGGCGCCCGCGGTGGTGCTCGCCACCGGCGGCATCGGCAAGTCGTTCAAGGTCACGTCGAACTCCTGGGAGTACACCGGCGACGGGCACGCGCTGGCGCTGCGGGCGGGTGCGTCGCTGATCAACATGGAGTTCGTCCAGTTCCACCCGACGGGCATGGTCTGGCCGCCCAGCGTGAAGGGGATCCTCGTCACCGAGGGTGTCCGCGGCGACGGTGGGGTGCTGAAGAACTCCGAGGGCAAGCGGTTCATGTTCGACTACATCCCGCCGGTGTTCAAGGGTCAGTACGCCGAGACCGAACAAGAGGCCGACCAGTGGCTCAAGGACAACGACTCGGCCCGCCGCACCCCCGACCTGCTCCCCCGCGATGAGGTCGCGCGCGCGATCAACTCGGAGGTCAAGGCCGGCCGCGGCAGCCCGCACGGCGGCGTGTTCCTCGACATCGCCTCCCGGTTGACGCCCGAGGAGATCAAGCGGCGCCTGCCCTCGATGTACCACCAGTTCAAGGAGCTGGCCGGCGTCGACATCACCAAGGAGCCGATGGAAGTCGGGCCGACCTGCCACTACGTGATGGGCGGTGTCGAGGTGGACGCCGACACGGGCGCGGCCACCGTCCCGGGCTTGTTCGCGGCGGGCGAGTGCTCCGGCGGCATGCACGGCTCCAACCGGCTGGGCGGCAACTCGCTGAGCGACCTGCTGGTCTTCGGCCGGCGCGCCGGCCTGGGCGCGGCCGACTACGTGCGGGCGCTGAGCAGCCGTCCGACCATCTCGGCAGAGGCCATCGAGACGGCGGCCAAGCGGGCGCTGTCCCCGTTCGAGACGCCGGCCGACGGCGCCCCGGCGGAGAACCCTTACACGCTGCAGCTGGAGCTGCAACAGTCGATGAACGACCTGGTGGGCATCATCCGCAAGGCGGACGAGATCTCCGAGGCGCTGGCCCGGCTGGACAAGCTGCGCGAGCGCTTCAAGCACCTGCACGTGGACGGCGGACGCCGGTACAACCCGGGCTGGAACCTGGCCATCGACCTGCGCAACATGCTGCTGGTCAGCGAGTGCGTCGCCAAGGCGGCCCTGGAGCGCACGGAGAGCCGCGGCGGCCACACCCGCGACGACCATCCGGCGATGGACTCGGGCTGGCGCAAGGTCCTGCTCGTCTGCGAGGCCGCCGGTGGCGACGAGGTGATCCCGGACATCAGGATCACCCGCAAAAACCAGGTGCCGATGCGACCCGATCTGCTGGAGCTCTTCGAGATCTCCGAGCTGGAGAAGTACTACACCGACGATGAGCTGGCCGAGCATCCAGGACGGAGAGGCTAATGACCTACAACGCGACCATGCGTGTGTGGCGCGGTGACGATGCCGACGGCGCGCTGCAGGACTTCACGGTGGAGGTCAACGAGGGCGAGGTGGTGCTCGACATCATCCATCGCCTGCAACAGACCCAGACGCCCGACCTCGCGGTGCGGTGGAACTGCAAGGCGGGCAAGTGCGGATCCTGCTCGGCGGAGATCAACGGCGTGCCGCGGCTGCTGTGCATGACCCGGATGTCCACGTTCGCCGAGGACGAGGTGGTGACCGTGACGCCGCTGCGGACGTTCCCGGTGATCCGCGACCTGGTCACCGACGTCTCCTTCAACTACGAGAAGGCCCGCGAGATCCCGGCCTTCGCCCCGCCGAAGGATCTGCAGCCGGGCGAGTACCGGATGGCGCAGGAGGACGTGCAGCGCTCGCAGGAGTTCCGTAAGTGCATCGAGTGCTTCCTGTGTCAGAACGTGTGCCACGTGATCCGCGACCACGAGGAGAACAAGAAGGCGTTCGCCGGGCCGCGCTTCCTGATGCGGATCGCCGAGCTCGAGATGCACCCGCTGGACACGATGGACCGGCGCGACCAGGCCCAGGAACAACACGGCCTGGGCTACTGCAACATCACCAAGTGCTGCACCGAGGTCTGCCCGGAGAACATCAAGATCACCGACAACGCGCTGATCCCGATGAAAGAGCGGGTCGCCGACCGCAAGTACGACCCCGTGGTGTGGCTGGGCAACAAGCTGTTCCGGCGCTGAGCAGGCGTTAGCCCGCCCGGTGCGCCGGGTACCCGCATATCAGCCCTGTTGGGCCGAAGCCCGACGGTCTGCCCCCAACCGAAAAGGCAGCGTGGGAGATATGCGAGAAACCACCAGCGTCAACGAAATTCGAACCGCGATCCGGGAGTTGTCGGTCCGCGCCGACCTTGCGCGCAAGGAGGGCCGTCCCGACGACGCCGCCGAGATCGAGCAGCGGATCGCGGGCTTTCGGGCCGAACTCAGCCGCCGCCCGTAGCGTCAGGCGCCGAGGCGCCGAAACACGCTGCGGTGGAACACGATAGGCGCGACGTCGGCGTCGATGGTGACTTCGTTCACCCGAAGCACCACGATCGTGTGATCCCCGGCGGGAATCAGCTGCTCGATCGCGCTCTCCAGCCACAGGCCGGTCCCTTTGATGAACACCGCGCCGCTCTCCCGGGACTCCGTCTCCAGGCCGGCGAACCGGTCCCCGGTCTTGGCGGCCAGCGCGCGCGCGGCCTCGTCGTGGGCCTCGCCGAGCACGCTGATGCCCAGCATGGGCAGGTCCTTGAGCTTGGGCCACGTCGTCGACGTGTTCTGCACGCAGAACGACACGAGCGGCGGATCCAGGGACACGGGGACAAAGGTGCTGGCCGCCAGGCCCTCCCGGGTGCCCTGGACTTCGGCGGCGATGGCCACCACTCCCGAGGGGAAGTGGCCGAAGGCCTCGCGGAGTGTGGACGGTGTCAGATGCTTGTTCGAGTTCACCGGAATTCATTCGCCCCTTGAGCCGAGAACGGGATTCTCGTTCCCGACCCTACCTGCCGAATACCCGTGCGCTGAAGCCACATCGGGGTGCGCGCGCAACCTGCTCTTCCAAGCGTTGCGACCGTAGACGGCGAAGATCGGATCGGCCGGGTCGACCACGCGGCCGGCGCGCGCCCGCAGTTCGGGGGGCAGCGTCAGCACGGGGATCTGCGCGTCCAGGCGCGGGTTGAAGAAGTACGGGACCGAGATGCGGTCCGCCGGCTGCCCGTCCAGGGTCACCCGGTGCTCGGTGGCACGCAGGTAGCCACCCGTCGCCACCTCCAGCAGCTCACCGATGTTGACGACGAAGGCGCCGTCAACTGGCGGCACGTCGATCCAGGCCTGGGAGCCCGGCCGGCTTACCTGCAGCCCGCGGCTGCCCGGTTCGGCCAGCAGCAGCGTCAGTACCCCGGAGTCCTTGTGCGGACCCACGCCCTGTGGTGAGGCCGCGCTGCGCGGGTAGCGCACGATCTTGATCAGGGTGGCGGGCGTCTCGGCGAAGGCGGGGTCGAACACGTCGGGCGGGCTGCCGAGGGAGGCCGCCCAGTGCCGGAGCAGGGCGCGGGCCACCCCGGACAGCGCGGCGTCCCAGTCGGCGATGATCCCCGGCAGCTCGGGCATCGAGGCCGGCCACTGGTTGGGTCCCTGCAACCACAGGTAGTCGGGCTTGCCGGGGCCCCCGACCGGGGCGCGTTCCGGCCCGATGTCGATCTGCTCCCGCCAGTCCACCTGGCCGCGGGTCAGCTCACCGCCCAGCCGGGTGTAGCCGCGGAAGTGCGGGCTGCGCACCATGGCGACGGCATCCTTCTCGGCTTCGGGCAGCTCGAACAGCCTGCGCGCCGCCTGCAGCACCCTGCGGGAGAGCTCCTGGGGCACGCCGTGGCCGGCCAGGTAGAAGAAGCCGACCTGGTGCGCGGCCTCGCGCAACGCCGGCCGCAGTTCGGCCGCCGACGAGCGCAGATCCACTACGGGCAGGGTGGTGATGCATCCCATAGTTTGAGATCCGTTTCGCTATCGTCGCAGCTCAGAGGCCCTGCAAGGGCTTCCCAACCGGTTGGTTAATTAGACGATGAAATTTAGCTCACATTGACTTGCGTTGAACTGTCCGAGAGCGATATTTTAGCGGTGTTACTGGTGGGTAACTTAGAAGTAGTACCCAACCACAAGTGGCATTCTCAACGAGGAGGAAACCGTAGTGAGCCACTACAAGAGCAACGTCCGTGACCAGGTATTCAACCTGTTCGAGGTCCTGGGCGTTGAGAAGGCTTTGGGCGCCGGCGACTACAGCGATCTGGACGTCGACACCGCGCGCGAAATGTTGTCAGAGATCAGCCGGCTGGCCGAGGGGCCCATCGCCGAGTCGTTCGTCGAGGGTGACCGCAACCCGCCGGTCTTCGACCCGAAGACCCACTCGGTGACGCTGCCGGAGTCCTTCAAGAAGTCGGTGCGCGCCGTCACCGAGGCCGGCTGGGACAAGGTCGGCATCGACGAGGTGCTGGGCGGCATGCCGATGCCCCGGGCCCTGGTGTGGGCCCTGCACGAGCACCTGCTCGGCGCCAACCCCGCCGTGTGGATGTACGGCGGTGGCGCCGGGTTCGCCAACATCCTCTACCACCTCGGCACCGAGGAGCAGAAGAAGTGGGCCGTGATCTGCGCCGAGCGCGGATGGGGCTCCACCATGGTGCTGACCGAGCCGGACGCCGGTTCCGACGTCGGCGCGGGCCGGACCAAGGCGATCAAGCAGGACGACGGCTCGTGGCACATCGAGGGCGTGAAGCGGTTCATCACCTCGGCCGACTCGGGCGACCTGTTCGAGAACATCTTCCACCTGGTGCTGGCCCGCCCCGAGGGCGCGGGTCCGGGCACCAAGGGCCTGTCGCTGTTCTTCGTGCCCAAGTTCCTGTTCGACTTCGAGACCGGCGAACTGGGCGAGCGCAACGGCGTCTTCGTGACCAACGTCGAGCACAAGATGGGCCTGAAGGTTTCGGCCACGTGTGAGCTGTCCTTCGGTCAGCACGACGTGCCCGCCAAGGGCTGGCTGGTCGGCGAGGTGCACAACGGCATCGCGCAGATGTTCGAGGTCATCGAGCAGGCCCGCATGATGGTCGGCACCAAGGCCATCGCGACCCTGTCGACCGGTTACCTGAACGCGCTGGAGTACGCCAAGTCCCGCGTGCAGGGCGCCGACATGACGCAGATGACCGACAAGACCGCCCCGCGGGTGACCATCACGCACCACCCCGACGTGCGCCGGTCGCTGATGACCCAGAAGGCGTACGCCGAGGGTCTGCGCGCGCTGTACCTCTACACCGCGACCTACCAGGACGCGGCGGTCGCCGAGGCGGTGCACGGCGTGGACGCCGACCTGGCGGTGAAGGTCAACGACCTGATGCTGCCGGTGGTCAAGGGTGTCGGTTCCGAGCAGGCTTACGCCAAGCTGACCGAGAGCCTGCAGACCTTCGGTGGGTCCGGCTTCCTGCAGGACTACCCGATCGAGCAGTACATCCGCGACGCCAAGATCGACTCCCTCTACGAGGGCACCACGGCCATCCAGGCGCAGGACTTCTTCTTCCGCAAGATCGTCCGCGACAAGGGTGTGGCGCTGGCCCACGTGTCGGGCGAGATCCAGAAGTTCGTGGACAGCGAGTCCGGCAACGGTCGGCTGAAGTCCGAGCGCGAGCTGCTGGCGAAGGCCCTGGCCGACGTCCAGGCGATGGCGGCGACGCTGACCGGTTACCTGATGGCGGCGCAGGAAGACGTGACCAGCCTCTACAAGGTGGGTCTGGGTTCCGTGCGGTTCCTGATGAGCGTCGGTGACCTGGTCATCGGCTGGTTGCTGCAGCGCCAGGCCGCGGTGGCCGTGCAGGCGCTGGACGCCGGCGCCAGCGGCGACGAGCGGGCCTTCTACGAGGGCAAGGTCGCGGTGGCTTCGTTCTTCGCGAAGAACTTCCTGCCGTTGCTGGCCAGCACCCGCGAGGTCATCGAGACGCTGGACAACGACATCATGGAGCTCGACGAAGCCGCCTTCTGACAGGCAGATAAGGCAAGTCAGAAGCCCCGCTCCCATCCGGGAGCGGGGCTTTTGATTTCGGCGCAGGTCGGCAGACAAAAAGGCCGCCGCTGGATCCCCTCACTCCAGCGGCGGCCCTTCTCGTACGCCCGTCCACGCCGACCGGCGGCCGTTCCAGGGATGCCCCGTATTGCCGTCGGGGTCGGGGGGTCAGACCACAACACGGGGTCATCCGCGCACACGAATACCCGCCACCGACGATTACTAATCCGGTGTGACCGATTTCATGTCACCCGGCCCCGCCGAGGGGCTCAGGCCTCGAGGATCGCCGCCACGCCCTGGCCACCGGCGGCGCAAATGGAGACCAGCGCACGCAGCGGCTTGCCCCCACCCTTTTGCTCCGCCTTCTTCTCGGCGAGTTGCTTGGCCGCCTGGGCCAGGATCCGCCCGCCGGTGGCGGCGAACGGGTGCCCGGCCGCCAAGGACGACCCGTTGACGTTGAGCTTGGACCGGTCGATCGAGCCGAGCGCCGCGTCGAGGCCCAGCCGCTCCTTGCAGTAGTCCTCCGACTCCCACGCCTGCAGGTGCGCCAGCACCACCGAGGCGAAGGCCTCGTGGATCTCGTAGAAGTCGAAGTCCTGCAGGCTCAGGCCATTACGGGCCAGCAGCCGCGGCACCGCGTAGGTGGGTGCCATCAGCAGGCCGTCGCGGCCGTTGACGTAGTCGACGGCCGCGGTTTCCGCGTCCACCAGGAAGGCCAGCGGCGTGAGCGAGTGGGCGGCCGCCCACTCCTCGCTGGCCAGCAGCGCCACCGAGGCCCCGTCGGTCAGCGGCGTCGAGTTGCCGGCCGTCATCGTCGCGTCTCCGGACTTCACGCCGAACACCGGCTTGAGCTTCGCCAGCTTCTCCGCCGACGAGTCCGGCCGGAGGTTGTCGTCGCGGTACAGCCCGAGGAACGGGGTGACGAGGTCGTCGAAGAAGCCGCGATCGTAGGCGGCGGCCATGTTGCGGTGGCTGGCCGCGGCCAGCTCGTCCTGGTCGACGCGTTTGATGCCCATCTGCTTGGCCGTGATCGCCTGGTGCTCGCCCATGGACAGCCCGGTGCGGGGCTCGCTGTTGACCGGGATCTGGATGCCCAGGTTGGCGGGCAGCGTGCCGACCAGCCGCAACCGCTGGACGTTGGACTTGGACCGGCGCAACTTGAGCAGCGTGCGGCGCAGGTTGTCACCCAGGGCGATCGGCGGGTCGGAGGTGGTGTCAACCCCGCCGGCGGCGGCGACGTCGTACCGCCCGGACGCGATGCCGTCGGCCGCGGCGATGGCCGCCTGCAGCCCGGTGCCGCAGGCCTGCTGCAGGTCGAACGCCGGCGTGTAGGACGACAGCTCGGAGCCCAGCACGCATTCGCGGGTGAGGTTGAAGTCACGGCTGTGCTTGAGCACGGCGCCGCCGACCACCACGCCGAGCCGCTCGCCGGCCAGCCCGAACCGGTCCACGAGCCCACCCAACGCGGCGGTGAACATGTCCTGGTTGGAAGCATCGGCGTAGGCGCCGTCGGACCGGGCGAACGGGATGCGGTTGCCGCCAAGCACGGCGACGGGTCGCCGCTGCGAACTGCGCTGGTTGCTTGCCTCGGAACTTGCAGGGGCCACTGTTCTTCTCCGTGTATCTGCCGTCTAGTCGGTTTTGGTATGCCCGTCTGGGGCCATACTACCCACTGTTCTTACTCTGAAGTAAGTTCGTCCCCGATACGGTTGTGCTGTAGGCACACCCCGACTTCGCAAGCACATGGAAGGTAGCTCCGGTGGCTCCCAAGGTCTCGTCCGATCTGTTTTCTCAGGTTGTCAATTCCGGTCCTGGATCGTTTCTCGCCAAGCAGCTCGGCGTCCCGCAGCCCGAGACGCTGCGCCGCTACCGGCCCGGCGATCCGCCGCTGGCCGGCCCGCTGCTGATCGGCGGTGAGGGGCGCATCGTCGAGCCGCTACGCGCCGCGCTGGACAAGGACTACGACCTGGTCGGCAACAACCTCGGCGGACGCTGGGCCGACCAGTTCGGCGGTCTGGTGTTCGACGCCACCGGCATCACCACGCCGGAGGGCCTTCGGGGGCTGTACGAGTTCTTCACGCCGCTGCTGCGCAACCTGGGCCACTCCGCGCGCGTCGCGGTGGTCGGCACCACGCCCGACGCCGCCGCCAGCCCGCACGAGCGGATCGCGCAGCGCGCCTTGGAGGGATTCACCCGCTCGCTGGGCAAGGAGCTGCGCAACGGCACCACGGTGGCGCTGGTGTACGTGTCGCCCGACGCCAAACCCGCCGCGACAGGCCTGGAATCGACCATGCGGTTCATCCTGTCGGCCAAGTCGGCCTACGTCGACGGCCAGGTGTTCTACGTCGGCGAGGCGGACTCCACGCCGCCGGCCGACTGGGAGCGGCCGCTGGACGGCAAGGTCGCCATCGTGACCGGCGCGGCCCGCGGCATCGGGGCGACGATCGCGGAGGTGTTCGCCCGCGACGGCGCCCGCGTCGTCGCGATCGACGTCGAGTCGGCCGCCGAGACGCTGGCCGAGACGGCCAGCCGGGTCGGCGGCACCGCGTTGTGGCTCGACGTCACCGCCGACGACGCCGTGGACAAGATCACCGAGCACCTGCAAGAACACCACGGCGGCCACGCCGACGTGCTGGTCAACAACGCCGGCATCACCCGCGACAAGTTGCTGGCCAACATGGACGACGCCCGCTGGGACGCGGTGTTGGCGGTCAATCTCCTTGCCCCGCTTCGGCTTACCGAAGGGCTGGTGGGCAACGGCACCATCGGCGAAGGGGGCCGGATCGTCGGGCTGTCCTCGATGGCCGGCATCGCGGGCAACCGCGGGCAGACCAACTACGCCACCACCAAGGCCGGGATGATCGGCCTGACCCAGGCGCTGGCGCCGGAGCTCTACGCCAAGGGCATCACGATCAACGCCGTCGCGCCGGGTTTCATCGAGACCCAGATGACCGCCGCGATCCCGCTGGCCACCCGCGAGGTGGGCCGCCGGATGAATTCGCTGCTGCAGGGCGGGCAGCCCGTCGACGTCGCGGAGACCATCGCCTACTTCGCCAGCCCGGCCTCTAACGCGGTGACGGGCAACGTCATCCGCGTCTGCGGCCAGGCGATGCTGGGCGCATAGCTGCGACGAGGAGAACGCGATGAATCAGCCAAGCGGTCTGAAGAACATGCTGCGCGCGGCGGCCGGGGCACTGCCGCTGGTGTCCCGCGGAAACCAGCTGCCCACGCGCACGGTGACCATCGAGGAATTACCCATCGACCAAACGAACGTGGCCGAGTACGCGGCGGTCACCGGCCTGCGCTTTGGCAACAACCTGCCGCTGACCTATCCGTTCGCGATGACGTTTCCCACGATGATGTCGCTGGTGACCGGGTTCGACTTTCCTTTCGCCGCAATGGGTTCGGTGCACATGGAAAACCACATCACCCAGTACCGGCCCATCGCGGTCACCGACACCGTCGGTGTGCGGGTGCACGCGGAGAACCTGCGTGAGCACCGCAAAGGCCTGCTGGTCGACCTGGTGACCGACGTGAACGTCGGCAACGACACCGCGTGGCATCAGGTGACGACCTTCCTTCACCAGCAACGCACCAGCCTGTCCGACGAGCCCAAGCCGCCGCCGCAGAAGCAACCCAAGCTGCCCCCGCCCAGCACCGTCATGCGCGTCAGCCCCGGCCTGATCCGGCGCTACGCCGTGGTCAGCGGCGACCACAACCCGATCCACACCAACCCGATCGCGGCCAAGCTGTTCGGCTTCCCCACCGTCATCGCGCACGGAATGTTCAGCGCCGCAGCGGTATTGGCGAACATCGAAGCGCGACTGCCGGACGCGGTGAAGTATTCGGTGCGGTTCGGCAAGCCGCTGGTGCTGCCCGCCACCGCGGGACTCTATGTCGACGAAACCCATGACGGATGGGACATCTCGCTGCGCAACATCGCCAAGGGCTACCCGCACCTGACCGGCACGGTCCGGGCGCTCTAGCGGCGCTTTAGCCCGAATGGGTCGGGCCGCGGCCCTTGGCAAGGACTTTCAGCCCGTGGGCCGCTGTCGCGGTCAGCAGGAAGAGCAGGAACAACCACAGCGGCGGCCGGGCGAGTTCCCAGACGAAGATCGCCGCCCAGATCGGTGAGCCCTGCGTCACCGCGAGGACGCCTGCGGCGCCGGCCAGCGACACCGCCGGCACGTGCAGGTGAGTCCCGACCGCCCAGTTGATCGTGAGCACCAGCGCCGCCCCCGCGGCCGCGCCGGTCGCCAGTGACGGTGTCAGCATGCCGCCTGCCCCGCCGGCGCGCAGGAACAGCGCGGTCAGCAAGGGCTTCAGCGCCAGGATCGCGAGCGCCGACAACAGCGTCATGCCGCTGGCCAGGCTGACCGTCAGGATGCTGCGGCCGTTGCCGGGCAATTCGGGCCACCAGTGCGAACAGATGCCCATCACCAGTCCGGCGCCGGCGAGCGCGGGAACCAGCACCGCGGTCCGCATCGGCCTGGCCGGCCGGGCCGCCGCCATCAGTCGGTTGAACGCCAGTCCCACCACGAGAGCGACCGGGGCCAGCAGCAGCCCGTGCGCGGTCAGCAGGTAGGTGGACTCCCCGATCGGCCAGTGCAGGTTGGGTTCGTCGCGGGTGATGGCCGACCCGACGGCGACCGCCAGGCTCGAGGTGATGAACGCCGCACCCACCGCGCGCGGCTGCCAGGTGTTGAGCAGGATCCGCACCGAGAACAGGGCCCCGGCCAGCGGAACGGCATACACCGCACCCAGCCCGGCGCCCGCCGCGCAGGCCAGCAGCACCTCGCGGTCGCGCGGCGACAGCCGCCTGAGCCAGCCGGTCCCGAAATCACCGAGGGCCGCGGCGAATTGGCGCGGGGCCCCCTCCCGGCCCAGCGATGCCCCGGACCCGACGAGCAGCACCTGCAGCATGGCGTCCAGGCTCCAAGCCAGCCGCGGTATCCGCTTGCGGCTTGAGATGGTTTCGGCCAGGGGCGGCACGTCCGTGCGGCTCCGCAACAGCCACCACCCGATCCCCGCCAACGCGCCGCCGATCATCGGCCCCACCGCGCGGCGCACCGGGCTGCTGGCCGCGACCCCGGCCAGCAGCGCGCCGAAGGCGTAGTGATACGTGACGTGCTGGACGAAGCGCAGCACGAACGTCGTCGCCAGTCCGGCCACCCCGGCCAGCAGCCCGACGATGACTACGGCGCAGAAGAAGTCGACGTTGCGGCGGGCGGGCGGTCGAGCCACATCACGAATCTAGGGCTTAGCGCTTGGCCGCGCCGGTTCCGCCCTTCTTGGGCAGCGCCCAGGCGGCCTCCCGCTCCTCCGGCGCGCCCCGCAGGCCATGCCAGAACAGGTTGATCATCAGTTCGGCCGCCTCGTCGGCGTCGATGTCGCCGGTGCTGAGCTGGTTGGCCGTCGCCTCGCCCGCCCCCACCAGCGCGACGGCCATCATCTCGTGTTCGCGCTCGGTTCGCGGGGTGCGGCTACCGGCCCGCACCAGCCCGGCGACCAGCTCGATGATCTGTTCACGCCCCTCGCGCACCATGTGCGCGAACGCCTGCGAGCTGGTGGCCTGGGTGTACATCACGATCCACGACGCCCGGTTGGCATCGATGTAGCGCATGAACGCCACAATTGTGTTGCGCAGCAAGTCTTTCGGGCTTTGCGTGAAGTCGATGTCGGCGCGCACCGCATCGATGAACCGACCCATCTCCCGGTTCAGGCACGCGCCGAACAAATCCTCCTTGGAGCCGTAGTACAGGTACAGCATCGGCTTGGAGATCTGCGCCGCGGCCGCGATCGCGTCCATCGACGTCTCGTGGTAGCCGTTGACCGAAAACATCTGCACCGCGGCGTCGAGCATTTGTTGTTCGCGGACAGCGCGCGGTAACCGCTTGGTGCCACCCGCCATCGCTTGCCTTCCTAGCCGGTCTATCTGACTCCAGAGTAAGCAACGCGCGGTGGCCGCACATGCGTTAGTGGCCGCAGGCTGGGCTCCGGCCCTTCATCGTCGCCACCCGGCCCAGCGCGTCGTCGACCCGCTGCGCGGGCAGTTCGCCGGCGGCCACCGCCTTCTGCAGCCGGTCCAGAACCGCGGGCACCTCGTCGGTGGTGACCCACAGCGCGACGTCGGTGCCGGCCTGCAGGGTGCGCAGCACCGCCTCGGCGACGCCGTACCGGTCGGAGATGGCGCCCATGCTGGACAGGTCGTCGGTGAACACCGGGCCGTTGAACGGCGGCGCGCCGTAACCGACGCCGTCGCGCAGCAGCCGCACCGCCGCGGGGCTCAGGCTCGCCGGGTCGTCACCGGTGAGCCCGGGCACCTGCAAGTGGCCCAGCATCACCCCGACCGGGGCGGCGGTCACCAGCGTCCGGTAGGGCACCAGGTCGACGCCCTGCAGGTCGCTCAGCGGCGGGGTGACCACGCCGCCGGTGTGCGAGTCCCCCGAGCCGTGGCCGTGCCCGGGAAAGTGCTTGAGCACCGGCAGCAGCCCCGCGTCGCGCAGGCCTTGGGCGTACGCCCCGGCGTAGGCGGTGACCGTGTTGGGGTCGCCGCCGAACGAGCGGTCCCCGATGACGCCGTCGGTCGCGTCGGTGACGTCGACGACGGGGGCGAAGTCGATGGTGATGCCCAGGTCGTGCATCTTCTTGCCGCGTTCGGCCGCCAGGTCGTGGACCTGGGCGGTGGTTTGGGTCTGTGCCAGTTCCCGGGGCGACGGCGCCGAGCCGATCAGCGACCGCAACCGGGAGACGCGGCCGCCCTCCTCGTCGACGCTGACGGCCAACGGGAGCGGCCCGGCCTTCGCCGCGATGTCGGCGAGGGGGCCCTTGAAGATCGACAGGTCCGTCCAGCTGCCGATGAAGATGCCGCCGACGTGATAGCCGTTGACCACCGAGCGGGCGTCGTCGGCGTTCTTCACGCCCACCATCAGCAACTGCGCCAGCTTGTCTCGGACCGGCAGCGTGGTGACGTCACCGCAGGCCGGCGGCGCGGGTGCGGCCGCCGGCTTGCTGGCCGAGGTCGACGGGCCGGGCGGCCGGGCGGCGTGGTGGGCGCAGCCCGCCACCAAAGCCGACACGGACGCGAGCACGGCCCCCGCGACGGTCATGGTGCGCGAGAATGACATCGGGCCATGTTTGCACGGCGGGGCCCCGGCCTGCGGGCCCGGGGAGCGGCGGGGTTTTCCAGTTCGGCCGCGTGGGCATTCGTGGGCAGGTGCTAGCTGGGCTAGCGGGGGGCGAGATCAAGGAGCCAGCGATGACCGGTTTCACCCTGGCGGCCGCGGCCAGCGTCGCGGTGGGCCTGACGGTCGGTGTCGCGACCACCCTCGGCGTCACACTGGCCGTCGCCGACCACGGCGCGGCGGCCGTGCGAGTCCGTCCAGCCGCGATCACCCCGCTCGAACCCCATCAGGTGCAATACGGCGACCGGTGCTTTCACGGGCACTGCCTGCCCTGAAGAGCGCTCAGGGGCGCCGGCCGGGCTTCTGCTAGGTTGGCGCTAGGCCGCCGCTACGTTTCGAAGATGCTGTAAGGAGCCGTCGATGAACCGAATCATTGCGCCCGCCGCCGCGAGCGTGGTGGTTGGTCTGTTGCTCGGCGCGGCAGCGATCTTCGGGATCACGTTGATGGTGCAGCAGGACACGAAACCGCCACTCCCCGGGGGCGATCCGCAGTCGTCAGTGCTCAACCGGGTCGAGTACGGCAACCGTAGCTAGCGGCGATCGCAAGCGCGGCGAAGCCGGGCGCTGGGGTCCCCGCGGAGCTGGGGACGGGTCGCCGCCGTTAGCCAGCCCGGCCACCGCGAGGGCCGCCGCGCCGGCCTTGGGCTCGCCGGCCGCTCGCGTCTCGCGCCGGTGGCTGTGGTTGGTCGGGGCGATCGCCCTGCTGTTGACCTTCGCCCAATCGCCGGGGCGGGTCTCCCCCGATACCAAACTCGATCTCACCGCCAACCCCCTGCGCTTCCTGGCCCGGGCCACCAACCTCTGGAACAGCGACCTGCCGTTCGGGCAGGCGCAGAATCAGGCCTACGGGTACCTGTTTCCGCACGGCACATTCTTCGCGGTCGCCCACCTGCTTGCGGTGCCCGGATGGGTCACCCAGCGGCTGTGGTGGGCGCTGCTGCTCACCGTCGGCTTCTGGGGGCTGTTGCGGGTGGCCGAGGCGCTCGGCATCGGCAGCCCGGCGTCGCGGGTCATCGGCGCCGCGGCGTTCGCGCTGTCGCCGCGGGTGCTGACCACCCTGGGGTCCATCTCGTCGGAGACCCTGCCGATGATGCTGGCGCCGTGGGTATTGCTACCGACGATCCTGGCGCTGCGCGCGTCGGGCAACCGGTCGGTGCGGGCGCTCGCCGCGCAGGCCGGTCTGGCCGTCGCGTTGATGGGCGCGGTCAACGCCATCGCCACGCTGGCCGGCTGCCTGCCCGCGGTGATCTGGTGGGCGTGCCACCGGCCCAACCGGTTGTGGTGGCGCTACACCGGGTGGTGGCTGCTGGCGCTGTTCCTGGCGATGGCGTGGTGGGTGGTGGCGTTGGTGATGCTGCGGGCAATCAGCCCGCCCTTCCTGGACTTCATCGAATCCTCGGGGGTGACGACGCAATGGTCGTCGCTCACCGAGATCCTGCGCGGAACCGACAGCTGGACCCCGTACGTGGCGCCGACCGCGACCGCCGGCGCGCCGCTGGTGACGGGCTCGGCGGCCGTTTTGGCCACCTGCCTGCTGGCGGCGGCGGGGCTCGCGGGGCTGGCGAGTCCGGCGATGCCGGCCCGCGGGCGGTTGGTGACGATGCTGTTCGTCGGTGTGGCGCTGATGGCCGTCGGTTACAGCGGCGGGCTCGGCTCGCCGGTGGCGCACGCGGTGCAGGCGTTCCTGGATGCCGGCGGCGCGCCCCTGCGCAACGTGCACAAGCTGGGGTCGGTGGTCCGGATCCCGATCGTGCTGGGTGTCGCGCAGGTGTTGGGGCGGGTCCCGCTCCCCGGCCGGGGCCCCGCCTCGGGGTGGTTGCGCGCGTTCGCCCACCCGGAGCGCGACAGGCGGGTGGCCGTCGCGATCGTCGTGCTGACGGCACTGCTGGTCAGCACCTCCCTGGCGTGGACCGGCCGGCTGACCCCGCCCGGCACCTTCAACGCGATACCCCGGTACTGGCAGGAAACCGCCGACTGGCTCGACCGGCACAACTCGGGCGCCCAGACGCCCGGTCGGGTGCTGGTGGTCCCGGGCGCGCCGTTCGCCACGCAGGTTTGGGGCACCAGCCATGACGAGCCGCTGCAGGTGCTCGGCGGCAGCCCCTGGGGCGTGCGCGATTCCATCCCGCTGACGCCACCGCAGACCATCCGGGCGCTGGATTCGGTGCAGCGCCTCTTCGCCGCCGGGCGCCCGTCGGCGGGGCTCGCGGATACGCTTGCCCGCCAAGGCATTTCGTACTTGGTGGTGCGTAACGACCTGGACCCGGACACGTCGCGCTCGGCGCGGCCGATCCTGGTGCACCGGGCCGTCGACGGGTCCCCCAGGCTGCAGAAGGTGGCCCAGTTCGGCGAGCCGGTGGGCCCCGGCACCCTCGCGGGCTTCGTCGCCGACAGCGGCCTGCGCCCGCGCTATCCGGCCGTCGAGGTGTATCGGGTCACCGGCGGTTCGGGAGTGCCGTACTTCGCCGACGTGGACCGGCTGCCCCGGGTCGACGGCGGGCCGGAGGTGCTGCTGCGCCTCGACGAGCGGCGCCGGTTACAGGGCCAGCCGCCGTTGGGTCCGGTGCTGATGGCCGCCGACGCGCGCGCCGCCAACATCCCGGCGCCGACCGTGACCGTCACCGATACCCCGGTCGCCCGCGAGACGGACTACGGCCGGGTGGACCAGCATTCGTCGGCCGTGCGGGCCGCGGGCGACGCCCGGCACACCTACAACCGGGTGCCCGACTATCCCGTCCCCGGCGCCGACCCGGTCGTGGGCGCCTGGGCCGGCGGCCGGATCACCGTGTCGAGCTCGTCGTCGGACTCCACCGCGATGCCCGACGTCGCGCCGGCGACCGCGCCCGTCGCGGCCGTCGACGGAGACCCGGCGACCGCGTGGGTGTCCAACTCGCTGCAGTCCGCCGTCGGCCAGTGGCTGCAGGTTGATTTCGACCATCCGGTGAACAACGCGGCGCTCACGCTGACGCCCAGCGCCACCGCCGTCGGCGCCCAGGTGCGCCGCGTCCTGATCGAGACCGCGACCGGGAGCACCACCCTGCGGTTCGACGAGCCGGGCAAGCCGCTCGCCGCCGCCTTGCCCTACGGCGAGACGCCCTGGGTGCGGATCACCGCCGCGGGCACCGACGACGGGTCACCGGGCGTGCAATTCGGCATCACCGACCTCTCGATCACCCAATACGACGCGTCCGGATTCGCCCATCCGGTCGAGCTGCGCCACACCGCGCGGGTCCCCGGGCCGCCGCCAGGTTCGGCGATCACCGGCTGGGACCTGGGTTCGGAGCTGCTCGGCAGGCCGGGGTGCGCGACGGCCCCCGATGGCGTGCGCTGCGCGCCGTCGATGGCCCTGGCGCCGGAGGAGCCGGTCAATCTGAGCCGGACGCTGACCGTTCCGGCGCCGATGTCGGTGACGCCGCTGGTGTGGGTGCGTCCACGTCAGGGACCCAAGCTGGCCGACCTGATCGCCGAGCCGGGCACCACGCGGGCGCGCGGGGACTCCGACATGGTCGACGTCCTCGGCTCGACGTACGCGGCGACAGACGGCGACCCGTCCACCGCGTGGACGGCGCCGCAGCGGGTGGTGCAGCACAAGGCCCCGCCCACGCTGACGCTCACCCTGCCGCGACCCACCGAGGTCACCGGGCTGCGGCTGGTGCCCAGTCGGTCGGCGCTGCCCGCCCACCCGACGATGGTGGCGGTCAACCTGGGCGACGGCCCGCAGGTGCGCTCGTTGAAAGCCGGTGAACCGCAGACACTTTCGCTGAATCCGCGGGTGACCGACAGCGTCACCGTGAGCCTGCTGAATTGGGACGACGTCATCGATCGCAATGCGCTGGGCTTCGACCAACTCAAACCGCCGGGGCTGGCCGAGCTGTCGGTGCTGGGCGCCGACGGCAACCCGATCGCGCCCGCCGACGCGGCCCGCAACCGCGGGCGCGAGATCACGGTCGACTGCGACCACGGCCCGGTCGTCGCGGTCGCGGGCCGGTTCGTCCACACGTCGATCCGCACCACCGTCGGAGCCCTGCTCGACGACGAGCCCATCGCCGCGCGCGCCTGCGACCCCGATCCGGTCGCGCTGCCGGCGGGCGAGCAGGAGGTGCTGATCAGCCCGGGCGCTCAGTTCGTCGTCGACGGCGCCGAGCTGACCTCCCCGGCCGCCGCCTCGGCCGCGCCCGCCCCCGTCGCGGTCCCGGTATGGCGGGCGTGGGGGCCCGACCGACGCGAGGTGCAGGCTGCGCCGTCGCCCGCTTCGCGGGTCCTGGTCGTTCCCGAAAGCATCAACCCCGGCTGGGTCGCGCGCACCAGCAACGGGACCCGGCTGACCCCGGTCGCCGTCAACGGCTGGCAGCAGGGCTGGCTGGTGCCCCCCGGCGACCCGGGCACCATCACGTTGACCTTCCCGTCCAACGCCCCGTACCGGGCGGGGCTGGCGTTCGGGCTGGCCCTGCTACCCCTGTTGGCGATGCTCGCGCTGTGGCGCACACGGAACCGGCGGACCGACGCTGCGGCGGCCCAGCCGTGGAACCCGGGAGCGTGGGCGGCTGTCGCGGCGGCAGCCGCCGCGGCGCTGGTCGCCGGGGCGGCCGGCGTCGTCGTGGTCGGAGCGGCCTTGGGGCTGCGATACGCGCTGCGCCGCCGGCGCCTCGACGGCGCCGCGATGGCGCTGAGCGCGGGCGGTCTGATCCTGGCCGGTGCGGTGCTTTCGCGGCATCCCTGGCGGTCGGTGGACGGCTACGCCGGCCATTCCGCGAATGTCCAGCTGCTGGCGCTGATTTCGCTCGCGGCGCTCGCCGCGTCCGCCGTGGCGCTGCCCGATCGGGCGCGCGGGTCGCGCGACGAATAGCCATCGCGGGTATTGGCTAGCCGTTTACCGGCTGATTGACTGGATATGCGGGTCTGTGTGACCGCCACCGTCCGAGGAGTTACGGCCATGGGCTGGTTTTCCGCACCCGAATATTGGCTCGGCAGAGAGGTGCTCGAGCGGGGTGTCGCGGTGGTCTACCTGCTCGCATTCGTAGCGGCCGCGGCACAATTCCGCGCGCTGATCGGCGAGCACGGAATGCAGCCCATCCCGCGGTTTCTGGCCGGGCAGTCGTTTTGGCGGACCCCCAGCCTTTTTCATCTGCGCTACTCCGATCGCCTGTTCACGGCCGTGTCCTGGTTCGGGGCGGCGCTGTCGGCGTCGATCGTCGCGGGCGCGGCTGACGCGGTGCCGCTGTGGGCCGCGATGTCGATGTGGCTGACGCTCTGGGTGCTCTACCTCTCGATCGTCAACGTCGGGCAGACCTGGTACGCGTTCGGCTGGGAGTCGCTGCTGCTGGAAACCGGCTTCCTGATGATCTTTCTCGGCAATTCCCAAGTGGCGCCGCCGGTGCTGACGTTGTGGATGGTGCGACTGCTGCTGTTCCGCGTCGAGTTCGGTGCCGGGTTGATCAAGCTGCGCGGCGACCCGTGCTGGCGCGACCTGACGTGTCTGTACTATCACCACGAGACGCAGCCGATGCCCGGGCCGTTGAGCTGGTTCTTCCACCACCTGCCCAAGCCCCTGCATCGAATCGAGGTGGCGGGCAACCACTTCTCGCAGCTGGTCGTTCCGTTCGGGCTGTTCGCCCCGCAACCCGTGGCCGGCATCGCCGCCGCGATCATCGTCGTCACCCAGTTGTGGCTGGTGGCGTCGGGCAACTTCGCCTGGCTGAACTGGGTGACGATACTCTTGGCGTTCAGCGCCATTGACGACTCGTGGCTCGGTTCGATCGGTTTGCATGATCGTCCGGCGTTCTCGGCGACGCCGATGTGGTTCGCCGCGGTGGTGGTCGCGTTCACGGTGGCGGTGTTGTTCATGAGCTACTGGCCGGTGCGCAACATGCTGTCCTCGCGCCAGCGAATGAATATGTCGTTCAATTCTTTTCATTTGGTCAACACCTACGGCGCGTTCGGCAGCATCGGCCGCGTGCGCCGCGAGGTGGTGGTCGAAGGCACCGACGAAGCCCACCTCACCGACCAGACGGTCTGGAAGGAATACGAATTCAAGGGCAAGCCCGGCAACGTCCGCCGGCTCCCGCGCCAGTGGGCGCCCTATCATCTGCGGCTCGACTGGTTGATGTGGTTTGCCGCCATCTCACCCGCCTACGCGCAGCCGTGGCTGACGCCGTTCCTGCAGCGGCTGCTGCGTAACGATCGGCCCACGCTGCGATTGTTGCGGCACAACCCGTTTCCGGATGCGCCGCCGCGCTACGTACGCGCGCTGCTGTATGAGTATCGCTTCACGACGCCCGCCGAGCTGCGCCGCGAGCGGGCCTGGTGGCATCGGACGCTGATCGGCGGGTACGTCCGGCCGATGGCGCTGAGGGCGGATTCCGGAACGGGACGGGGCTAAGGGGCCGCGGGCCGGTCGAGTAATTCCAGGCGCGCGTCGAGCAGACGTGGGTAGTACCAGTAGTAGCCGGCGAGATATGCGAAGGCCACCGCCAACAACAGGTTGCGCAACGTGAAATGTCTTGCGTCGCCGATGAAGCCGATAAATTGCGTCGCCACCAGGATCCAACAAGCGGCGATCATCACTTTGGCGGAGCCCGCGATGGAGTCGCGCGCCCGCTCGATCAGTTGCCTCGCCGCCCGACGCGTTGCCGGATCATCGGGAAGGGGACCCGAACGCATCGCCTTGGACATTTGACGACATTCCGCGAATGACAGTGTTTCGAGCGACGCGCGCAGCCCCGCCATGCGGCGCACCGAGCCGAGCGCCGTGGCCAGGCCGATCACCAGTGCGCCGACCGCAATGGTGATCCACCACGGTGCGCTGGTCCAGTGCGCCGGGGACGGCCCGCTGGGGTAATCGCCGATCATCACCAGCGGGGTCAGGCCCAGCATCACCACCAGGGCGTACAGCGGCCACTGCAGCCACCAGGGTCTCAACGACAGCCACAACGACACGCACGAAACCTTATCGAAGCGCGGCCTGGCTATGCCGCGTCGTCATCGTCGTCTTCGTGTTCGCCGCGTAGGAGTTTTTCGGGGTGGTGGAAGGTGTTGGTGCGGGGTTGGCCGCGGTCGTGGTGTGGGGGTGGGATCCATTCGGTGTGGCCGGTGGTGTTTTTGCGGGTGGACCAGCCGCCGGGTTTGAGCAGGCGGTGATGGGGTCCGCAGGCGAAGGTGAGGTCGTCGATGTCGGTGCGCCGGGTTTTGGCGTAGTCGGTGACGTGGTGGACTTCGGAAAGGTAGCCGGGCACGGTGCAGCCCGGCGCTGAACATCCGCGGTCGTGGGCGTAGAGGACGATGCGTTGGCCGGGGGATGCCAGCCGTTTGGTCTGGTAGAGGGCCACGGGTTTGGCGTTGTCGAAGACGGCCAGGTAGTGGTGTGCGTGGCGGGCCAGGCGGATGACATCGCTGATCGGCAGGCGGGTGCCCCCGCCGGTGCGGCCGGTGCCGGCGGCGGCCTCGAGATCTTGCAGCGTGGTGGTGATGATGATGGAGGCGGGTAAGCCGTTGTGCCGGCCGAGTTTTCCTGAGGCCAGTAGCGCCCGGTTGGCTGCCAGCAGTGCGTCGTGGTTGCGTTGGGCCGCCGAGCGGGCGTCGCGGTCGATCGCGTCTTGGCTGGGGGCGCCGTCCACGCAGGGGGTGTCGTCGGCCGGGTTGCACATGCCCGGGGCGGCGAGTTTGGCCAGCACCGCCTCGAGGGT
>NZ_LZJW01000150.1 GCF_001667885.1 Mycobacterium scrofulaceum
AGCCGCCCCCGGGTCATCGAGGGCCAACGTGCGACGTTCGCCGCCAGCGTCGCGTCCACGGCCGCCACCACCTCGGGATCGGTGAGCAGATCGGTGCGATACACCAGCGTCTGAAACGTCTGGTAGTCGATATCTCCGGCTTTAAAGACCTCGCCCACCTTCGGCAGCCGCTCGCGCAGCGCGCGGGCATACCGCACCCGGCTGGCCGCCAACCCCTGACTGATCCGCAACTCCGCGGCCACCTCGGCGGCGACCGCAGCCTCGGTATCGACCGCCCACTCCTCACACTCGGCGCACCGCGAGAGCCGGTAGGCGAACAACTCCCCGATCACCGCCAACTGCCCCGCCGCCGACCGATTCTCCGCCCGCGCCAAGCCCGCGACGCGCTCCAGCAGCGCCGCCGACTCCGGCGTCACCGACGGATACCGCCGCTCGAAGTGCTCATCCATCGCGGCGATCGCCTCCGCCGACGGCACCTTCGAATCGAACATACATTCGATTATGTCACCCAGCGCCGACAACCCCCAGCCACACGTTCCAGCCTGTGGATAACCCGCCGGGACGGTTTACGACAGGCCGAGCGAAAACTACGGTCCCGCCCGCCGGGTGACGAACTCGCGGCGCGCCCCGGTCACCGGATCGTCGAACTCGATGCGCTGCGCCAGCAACCGCAGCGGCGTGCTGAAGTCGTCGGCCGGCACGTCGATGATGTTGGGGTACAACGGGTCTCCGTCGATCGGCACCCCCAGCGACGCCATGTGCACGCGCAGTTGGTGGGTGCGGCCGGTGCGTGGAGTCAGCCGGTAGAGGCCGTCCGGGGAAACGAGTTCCACCAGCGTCTCGGCGTTGGGCGGCCCGGGTTCGCAGCCCGCCTGTAAACCGCCGCGGCGCTTGATGATTCGGCTGCGCACCACGCGGGGCAAGTCGAGCCCGGGGTCGACGGCGGCGCGCGCCAGGTAGGTCTTGCGCACCAACCCCCGGGAGAACAGGGTCTGGTAGGCGCCGCGCACCTCGCGGTGGGCGGTGAACACCAGCACCCCCGCGGTCAGCCGGTCGAGCCGGTGCGCGGGGCTCAGCTCGGGCAGCCCCAGCTCCCGGCGCAGCCGCACCAGCGCGGTCTGCGCGACGTGCCGGCCGCGCGGCATGGTGGCCAGGAAGTGCGGCTTGTCGACGACGACGATGTCGTCGTCGCGATGCAGCACGGGGATCTCGAAGGGCACCGGGACCTCGTCGGGCAGCTCGCGATAGAGGTAGACGCTGGCACCGGCGGCCAGCACCGTCGCGTCGTCGACCACGCGGCCGTCGGCGTCGACCACCTCCCCGGCCAGCACCTTCGACCGCGCCGAGGCGCCGAACCGGGCGGTCAGCTCGGCCAGGACCGGCCCGCCGCGCAGCCGGACCCGCGCGGGCCCCAGTCCGTCCCGCACCGGGAGCGGGGCGGGCCTCACCACGCGCTCAATTCAAGGGCACCGGCTCGAGGATCTCGGCGCGCGCCTCGGGCGCGCTGGCCCGCAACTCGTCCGCCGACACGTCGTCGGGCTGGGCCTGCGACAGGATTTCGGCCTCCACCCGCGCGCAGTAGTTCGACACCTCGCGCTCGACGTCCTGCGCCGTCCAGCCGAGCACCGGGGCGACCACGTCGGCGACCTCGCGGGCGCAGTCGACGCCGCGGTGCGAGTACTCGATGGAGATCCGCATCCGGCGCGCCAGGATGTCTTCCAGGTGCAGCGCGCCCTCGGCGGTGACGGCGTACAGGGCCTCCACCTTGAGGTAGCCCGGCGCCTCCTTGATCGGGCTGAGCAGGTCGGCGTTGCCGGCCGCCAGACCCAGCACGTCGCCGATCAGCGAGCCGTAGCGGTCCAGCAGATGCCGCACTCGATAGGGATGCAAACCCTGAAGCGCCGCAACGTGTTCCGCCTGATTCACCAGCGCGAAGTAGCCGTCGGCGCCCAGCAGGCTGACCTTCTCGGTGATGGACGGCGCCACCCGGGCCGGGACGAATTGGGCCGCGGCGTCGATCGCGTCGGCGGCCATCACCCGGTAGGTGGTGTACTTGCCGCCGGCGATGGCCACCAGGCCGGGTGCGGGCACCGCCACGGCGTGCTCGCGCGAAAGCTTGGAGGTCTCCTCGCTCTCGCCCGCGAGCAGCGGCCGCAGCCCGGCGTAGACGCCGTCGATGTCGGCGTGGCTCAACGGAATGGCCAGCACGGTGTTGACGGTCTGCAGGATGTAATCGATGTCGGCCTTGGTGGCCGCGGGGTGGGCCAGGTCCAGGTTCCAGTCGGTGTCGGTGGTGCCGATGATCCAGTGGCTGCCCCAGGGGATGACGAACATCACCGATTTCTCGGTGCGCAGGATGATCGCGACGTCGCTGACGATGCGGTCGCGCGGCACCACCACGTGCACACCCTTGGACGCGCGCACCTGAAACCGGCCGCGCTGCTTGGACAGCGCCTGGATCTCGTCGGTCCACACCCCCGTCGCGTTGACGACGACGTGGCCGCGGACTTCGGTGATGGCGCCGTCCTCGGAGTCGCGGACCCGCACGCCGGTCACCCGGTCGCCCTCGCGCAGCAACGCGACCACCTGGGTGGAGGAGCGCACCACCGCGCCGTAGTGCGCGGCGGTACGCGCGACGGTCATCGTGTGCCGGGCGTCGTCGACGACGGTGTCGTAGTAGCGAATCCCGCCGATCAGCGCGCTGCGCTTGAGGCCCGGGCTCAGCCGAAGGGCGCCAGCCCGGGTCAAATGCTTTTGCGCGGGAACGGATTTCGCGCCGCCCATCCGGTCGTAGAGGAATATGCCCGCGGCGACGTAGGGCCGTTCCCACACGCGGTTGGTCAGCGGAAACAAAAACGGCATCGGCTTGACGAGGTGCGGCGCCAGGGTGGTCAGCGACAGCTCGCGCTCGTAGAGCGCCTCGCGCACCAGCCCGAACTCCAGCTGCTCGAGATAGCGCAACCCGCCGTGGAACATCTTCGACGAGCGGCTCGAGGTGCCCGACGCGAAATCGCGCGCCTCGACCAGCGCCACCTTCAGCCCCCGGGTGGCGGCGTCCAACGCGCAACCGGAACCCACCACACCGCCGCCGATGACGACGACGTCGAACTGCTCGGTGCCGAGCCGCTCCCAGGCCACCTCGCGGTGCTGCGGTCCCAGCACGGACGCCGGCGAGCCCAACTCGGTGGGCGCGTGGATCGGATCGGTCACGGCAGAGGACTCCTCACCGGGAAACTCCTGTCGGTTACTCGCCAGTAGGACGGTGTCGAACCCAGGCTAGTCCAGATCGTCGTGGGCCATCAGGCGACGAGCGGCCTCGGTGATCGATCCGGACAACGACGGGTAAACGGCCAGCGTCTGGGCCAGCTCGTTGACCGTGATGCGGTTTTGGACGGCCACCGCGATCGGCAGGATCAGCTCGGAGGCGATCGGGGCCACCACCACGCCGCCGATCACCACGCCGGTGGATTTGCGGCAGAACATCTTCACGAAACCCTGCTGCAGGCCGGACATCTTGGCCCGCGCGTTGGTGCGCAGCGGCAGCATGATCGTGCGGGCCGACACCGACCCGTCGTCGATCATCGTCTGCGGCACGCCGACGGCCGCGATCTCGGGCCGGGTGAAGACCGTCGCCGCCACCGTGCGCAACCGGATGGGGCTGACGCCCTCGCCCAGCGCGTGGTACATCGCGATCCGGCCCTGCATGGCGGCCACCGACGCCAGCGGGAGCAAGCCGGTGCAGTCGCCCGCGGCGTAGATCCCGGCCACCGAGGTCCGCGACACCCGGTCCACGGTCAGATATCCGCCGCGGCCCAACTCGATGCCGACCCGGTCCAGCCCCAGGCCGCCGGTGTTGGGCACCGAGCCGATGGTCATCAGGGCGTGGCTGCCCTCGACGGTGCGCCCGTCGGCCAGGGTGACCAGCACGCCGTCCTCGGTGCGGGTGACCGACTGGGCGCGGGCGTTCTTGACCAGCTCAACGCCCCGTTCGGAGAACGCCTCCTCCAGGACCGCCGCCGCGTCGGCGTCCTCGTAGGGCAGCACCCGGTCCCGGCTGGCGACCACCGTCACCGGCACGCCCAGCTCGGTGTAGGCGTGCACGAACTCGGCGCCGGTGACGCCCGAGCCGACCACGATCAGGTGGTCGGGCAGCGCCTCCAGGTTGTAGAGCTGCCGCCAGGTCAGGATGCGCTCGCCGTCGGGCTGGGCCGACGGCAGGACCCGCGGGCTGGCGCCGGTCGCGATCAGCACGACGTCGGCCTCGAACTCCCGGGTGGTGCCGTCCGGGGCGGTCGCCTTGATCCGGTGGCAGGCCAGCCCGGGCGTGGGGTCGATCAGCTCGCCGTGACCGGCCACCACGTGCACGCCCACCGCGAGCAGCTGTTCGGTGATGTCGGCCGACTGCTCGGTGGCGAGTTGCTTGACGCGGTGGTGAATCCGCGGCAGCGAGATCTTGGCGTCGTCGATGTCGATGTCGAACCCCAGCCGCGGCGCCCGGCGCAGCTCGGTGCGCAGCCAGGTCGAGGCGATGAACGTTTTGGACGGCACGCAGTCGTCCAGCACGGCCGCGCCGCCGATGCCGTCGGAGTCGATCACGGTGACGTGCGTGGTGTCGGGGTGTGAGGTGGCGGCCACCAGCGCGGCTTCGTAACCGGCCGGGCCGCCACCGAGGATCACGATGCGGGTCGCCACAGCCCCCAACCTAGCCGGGGAAGCGGGCACCGTGCAGCGCGGCGAAATCCTTCGGAGAAGACCGCTCGCGCGGGTGACGTCTAAGATTTCCCCGTGCCGATCTACGCCGCCTACGGGTCGAACATGGATCCTGAGCAGATGCTCAAGCGGGCACCCCATTCCCCGATGGCCGGAACCGGCTGGCTGCACGGCTGGCGCCTGACGTTCGGCGGGGAGGACATCGGCTGGGAAGGCGCGCTGGCCACCGTGGTCGAAGACCCGGACTCCAAGGTGTTCGTCGTCCTCTACGACATGACCCCGGCCGACGAGAACAACCTCGACCGGTGGGAGGGCTCGGAGTTCGGCGTCCACAAGAAGATCCGCTGCCGGGTAGAGCGCATCTCGTCGGACACCAGCACCGATCCCGTGCTGGCGTGGCTGTATGTGCTCGACGCCTGGGAGGGCGGCCTGCCCTCGGCGCGATACCTGGGCGTGATGGCCGACGCTGCCGAAATCGCCGGAGCCCCAAGCGATTACGTGCACAACCTGCGAACCAGGCCGGCCCGCAACATCGGTCCGGGAACGGGCTCCTAAGGCCCGTGTCGATTCTCTCCCAACCAGTCGTCGCCGACGCACTGGCCCGCACGTTCGCCGCCGTCGTCAACCCGGCCCCCAAGGCCGCGGTGCGCTTCCCCGAATTGCCGGGCCGGACCACCGGGGTCACCATCGGAGCTCGGCACGGTCCCGTGCCGGCGACCGTCTACCACCCGCCCGCCGGCACCGCGAACCCGGCGGTCTACGTCAATGTGCACGGCGGGGGGTTCGTGGTCGGGCACCCCGAACAGGACGATCCCTGGTGCCGGTACCTGGCCGCCAACGCCGGCGTGGTGGTGATCAACCCCGACTATGTGCTGGCGCCGCGGCACCGCTTCCCCGCGGCGCCGCACCAGATCTACGACGTCGTCTGCTGGGCGGCGGCCGCCGATCGCGGCTGGGACGGCGGGCGGCTGTGCGTCGGGGGCCAGAGCGCGGGCGGCAACCTCAGCGCCGCGGCGGCGCGGCTGGCGCTGGAGAACGGCGGCCCCCGCATCGCGCTGCAGGTGCTGCATTACGCGCCGCTGGACCTGGTGACGCCCGCCCGCGACAAGGCGTCCAGCCTGGGCGGCCGCGCCGTCCTGAAGCCGTGGATGGGCGAGGTCTTCGACACCGCCTACGTGCCCGACGCCGCGCAACGGCGCGACCGGCTGGCCTCGCCCGCCTGGGGCGACAACGCCGACGGGATCGCCGGCATCGCGCCCGCACTGGTCGTGACTGCCGAGCACGACCGACTCCGCGACGAGGCCCGCCGCTACGCCGAAAAGCTCGACGCCGCCGGGGCGCTGGCGGAGTACTACGAGGTCGCCGGCGTCGATCACGGCTACAACATCATGAGCGACGCGGCCGACGTCACGCTCCGCAGCTACGCCCGCATCACGGAACACGTAATGCGCGCCACGCGCTAGGGCGACGAGAACGCGGCCGACTGCTCGACGATGTTGACCATCGCGCGCAGCCCGATCGCCAGGGCCCGCTCGTCGAGGTCGAACGTCGGCTGGTGCAGGTCCAGCTGCGGCCCCTGGCCCGGCCAGACGCCCAGTCGCGCCATCGCGCCGGGAATCTCCTCGAGGTACCAGGAGAAGTCCTCACCCCCGCCGGACTGGCGGGTGTCGGCCAGCGCGTCGGGGCCGATCGCCTCGATCGCGTGGGTGAGGATGCGGGTGGAGACGTCCTCGTTGACCACCGGCGGCACGCCGCGCCGGTACTGCAGGGTGTGTTCGATGCCCAGCGGCGCCAGCAGCGCCGACACCGTTTCGCGGATGATGTCCTCCAGCCCGACCCAGGTCTGCCGGCTCGCGGTGCGCACGGTGCCGCCCAGCACCCCGGACTGCGGGATGGCGTTGGCGGCCACCCCGGCGTTGACCGCGCCCCACACCAGCACGGTCGCGTTGCGCGGGTCGATGCGGCGGGACAGCACGCCGGGCACCCCGGTGATCAGCGTGCCCAGCCCGTAGACCAGGTCGGCGGTCAGGTGCGGGCGCGACGTGTGCCCGCCCGGCGAGTGCAGGGTGATCTCGATCTGGTCGGCCGCCGACGTGATCGGGCCGTGCCGGACCGCGATCTTGCCGACCTCCAGCCGCGGGTCGCAGTGCAGGGCGAAGATCCGCGACACCCCGCTGATCGCGCCGGCGGCGATGGCGTCGATCGCGCCGCCGGGCATCAGCTCCTCGGCGGCCTGGAAGATCAGCCGCACCCCGACCGGCAGCTCGGGCACCGACGCCAGGGTGAGCGCGGTGCCCAGCAGGATGGCGGTGTGGGCGTCGTGCCCGCAGGCGTGCGCGACGTTCGGCATCGTCGAGGTGTAGGGCGCGCCGGTCCGCTCGGCCATCGGCAGGGCGTCCATGTCGGCGCGCAGGGCGATCCGCGGCTCGTGCTCGGGGCCCAGGTCGCAGACCAGCCCGGTGCCGCCCGGCAGCACCTTGGGGTTCAGCCCCGCGTCGGCCAGCCGCTCGGCGACGAATTGCGTGGTGGCGTACTCCTGGCGGCCCAACTCGGGGTAGCGGTGGATGTGCCTGCGCCACTCGACCAGGTCGTCGTGGTGGGCGGCCAGCCAGGACGTGGCGGCGTCGGCCAGGCTCATGCGCTCGCCCGCCGATCGTGCGCCGCCAGCACCCGGTCGCGCTGGGCGGGGGTCTGAGCCAGCTGAACGACGGTGCGGGCCAACATGATCGCGCCCTCGACGACGGCGCGGTCGGCGCTGGGGCTCGCGGCGGCGGTGGTGAACGCGCGCTGGTGCACCATCGCGCCGCCCGCGTCGACCCCGACCACCGGATGGATCCCGGGCAGCACCTGGGTCACGTTGCCCATGTCCGTGCTGCCCATGGGCAGCGCCGCCTCGAACTCCCGGGCCACCGGGTCGCGCCCGAGCCGGCGCATCTCCTCGCGGAAGACGTCGGCCAGCCATTCGTCGGGTTGGAGTTCGTCGTACGCCGGTGCGGGGTTGTCGATTTCGTACTCGCAGCCGGTGGCCAGCGCGCCCGCGGCGAAGCACGCGTACATCCTGCCCTCCAGCTGTCTCAGGGAATCCGACTCGACCGCCCGCATCGCAAACTGCAGCGTCGCGTGGCCGGGGATGACGTTGACCGCCTGCCCGCCGTCGGTGACGATCCCGTGCACCATTTGACCCGGGGCCAGTTGTTGCCGCAACAGGCCGATGGCCACCTGCGCGACGGTCACGGCGTCGGCGGCGTTGATGCCCTGGTGCGGCGCGACGGCGGCGTGGGATTCCTTGCCGCGGTAGTGCACGATCGCCTCCGACAGCGCCAGCGAGCGGGCCGCGGCGATGTCGGCCGGACCCGGGTGCAGCATCACCGCCGCCGCCACGTCGTCGAACACCCCGGCCCGCAGCAGCAGCGCCTTGCCGCCGCCCGCCTCCTCGGCGGGGGTACCGATCAGGGCCACGCGCAGGCCCAGCTCGTCGGCCACCTCGGCCAGCGCCAGCGCGGCGCCCACCGCCGACGCCGCGATGATGTTGTGGCCGCACGCGTGGCCGATCTCGGGCAGCGCGTCGTACTCGGCGCACACCCCGATGGTCAGCGGCCCACTGCCGAAGTCGGCGCGGAAGGCGGTGTCCAGGCCGCCGGCCGACGCGGTGATCGCGAAGCCGCGCTCGGCGGCCAGCGCCTGGGTCTTGGCGCAGCTGCGATGCTCGGCGAACGCCAGCTCGGGCTCGGCGTGGATGGCGTGGGACAGCTCAACCAGGTCCGAGCCACGTCGCCGCACGACATCCTCGACCCTGTCTGAGGGATGGTCCAATGCGGGTGTGGGCATCCTCGCAGTATCCCACCGCGACCTTAGGGGCCGGGCTACACCAGCCCGGCGATGAATCCGGCCGCCTGCCCGGGGTAGGGCGCCACCCCGTAATCGTGGTGCGCATCCCGGTCGCGGCCGCCGACCACGCACACCGGGTCGCCGGGGCTGCAGATGTCGATGGCGCGGCCGGCGAACAGGCCCGTCGTCGACAGGGGCGTGTTGAAGCGGTTGCCGGGATTGCCGAACACCGCGACCGCCGCCACCTTGCTGGCCAGGCCGGGATCCAGCGCGGGGGCCGACCCGAAGTTGCCGATGCGTTCGCCCAGCGGCGGCACCCCGGCCAGCTACAACTTCCTGCAAACCGCCGACGGCGCCAACGACGCGCGCGACCACATCGCGCAGATGGTCGACCAGTGCCCGGGAACGAAGCTGGTGCTCGGCGGCTTCTCGCAGGGCGCCGCCGCGGTGTCGATGCTGGCCGGGGTGCCGCCGCTGGGCGAACGCATCGGCAACTTCGGGTCGGCCCCCGCGCTGGATCCCGGCCTGCCCG
>NZ_LZJW01000151.1 GCF_001667885.1 Mycobacterium scrofulaceum
TGGGGCTGCACGACTTCGCCGGGTTCTGCCGGCACCGGCCCAATGCCACCACCATTCGCGACCTGCAGCGCCTCGACTGGTTGCGCGACGGCGACCTGATCACCGCGCACGTCACCGCCGACGCGTTCTGCTGGTCGATGGTGCGCTCGCTGGTCGGGGCGCTGCTGGCCGTGGGCGAGCACCGGCGACCGGTGTCGTGGTGCCGCGAATTGCTCAGCGCCACAAGCCGATCCAGTGACTTCGCGGCCGCGCCGCCGCACGGGCTGACGCTGGTGAGCGTCGACTATCCGCCCGACGATCAGCTCGAGGCGCGCAACCTGGTCACCCGGGACCTGCGCACCCGCTAAACCTTCTTCGCGACGAAAGTCGCGGCCTGATTGGTCAATCCGGGCACATAGCTCAGGTGGGACGCCCACCGGGTGCCGCTCGAGCAGATCGGGTCGCCCGGGTTGCACAGGTCGATGGTCTTGCCGCCGAATTCCGGCGTGAGGGCGCTCATCAGCTGGCCGGCCCGGGCGGACGGGTTGCCGAACAGCGCGACCGCGGCCACGTGGTCGGCGGCCGCGGCCGGCAGCGGCTGGCGGAAGCCGAGCCCGGGTAGCGGTGCGGCCGTGACGATGTCGATGACGGCCGCCCCCTGCGAGTACCCGCCGAGCACCAGTTTGGTGTTGGGACAGTTGCCGGCCATCTGCTGGATGTGGTTGCTGGCGTCGTTGGCGCCGTCGGCGGCGGCCAGGAAGTCCTTGTTGGCCGGGTAGTTCACCCCGTAGGAGCCAACGCTTTTGGGCGTCTGCTGGCGCAGCGCGTTGACGAAGGCGCCGCCGACCTTGCCGACGCCGGGCGGCTCGTCGGTGCCGCGGGCGAACACCACCTCAACGCCGGGGCAGGAGGCGAAGGCCTGCGGAAGCAGTTGGGGAGCAACCACTATCGCGGCACCGGCGAGCAGCCCGGCGCCCAGCGTCAATGGAATGAGCCGCACCCCACGATGTTAGGGGCGCGTTGATCTCGCGCCGGTAACGATTCAGACGAGAGGTGCTTGCGGAGTCACCGTGGTGGGCGCGGCGGGCGCGGGAGCGTCGCCGCCGTGGATCGAGGGCGGCGATCCGGGCGGGGTCTGCTGCCCGTAGACCGGTGAGGGCGTGGCACCGGGCGGAACCGGGCCCAGCGGCGGCCCGAACGCGGGGCTCGACGGGCTCAAGCCGGCCAGCTTCTGGGCGACGAACGCGGCGGCCTGAGTGGTGTAGACGGGGACGTAGCCCTCGGTGTGACCGCTCCACTCGTTGCCCGGCCCGGCGTGGCAGATCGGGTCGTTGGGGTTGCAGTAGTCCTGCGCCTTGGAGCCGAGCAGCGCGCTCTGGCTGGGCAGCGTGCCGCCGGCGCGGTCGGCCACGTCACCGAAGGTGACAACGGCGGCGATGTTGTTGGCGTACTGCTCGGGCAGCTTGTTGCCCCAGCTGATGCCGCCGATCGGGACACCGGCGACGATGTCCATCACCGACGCGCCCTGCGAGTAGCCGCCCAGCACGATCTTGGTGTTGGGGCAGGTTTCCACGCTCTTCTTGACGCGGTCGATAGTGTCGTTCGCGCCGTCACCGCCGTGCAGCTGCAGCTTGCTGGCCGCGTAGTTCACCCCGTAGGGCAGGATGTTCAGGTGGGTCTGCTCGCGCAGCGAGTCGACCAAGGCGTCGCCGACCCGGCCCAAGCCCGGGGGCTCGTTGGTGCCGCGGGCGAAGATGACCTCGACATCCGGGCAGTCGAAAGCCGAGGCTGTCGGCGTCGCAGCGGGGGATACCAGCAGGCCGGCGGCGGTAACTACTGCAGAAACCCCCGGGCCCACCCAGCGACCTAAGCGGTGGGAAAACACGCAGTAACTTTACCTACCCTAAGCACGGTTCGAAAGTTCGCTGACCTGTGGATGAGTTAAGCGGCGCGACGGCGGGACGCCTTACCGTGGCCGCATCAACTGCCCAGGGGAGGGGAGCCAGTGCCGCGTCCGCCGACCACCGGCCTGCGGGTCAGCGGCTACCTATTCCAGCTGCGTCGAGTCGAGTGCGCGTTGCTGGGCGGTGACGTCCACACCCTCAGCGACCGACAGCGGGCGCGGACGGCAGCCCTGTCGATAGGGTGCCTACTCGCCGCCGTCATCGTGGCCGGGGCTGCGCTTGGCGCTTTGCTACGGCCGCGGGTGACGCTGGATGGCGCCCAGCTGGTGATGGGGCGGGAATCCGGCGCGCTGTACGTGCGGGTGGGCGACACCTGGCACCCGGTGCTGAATCTGGCGTCGGCGCGGTTGATCGCGGGCACGGCCGCCAAACCCCAGCCGGTGCCCGAGGCGGACCTGGCACGCGCCAAACGCGGGCCGCCGCTGGGCATCCCCGGCGCGCCGCAGCTGATCGGCGAGCCGTTGCCGGCGGACGAGTTGGCCTGGACGATTTGCGATGCGGACCGCGCCGGCGCGACGACGGTCCTCGTCGGCCGCACGGACGACGCGGCGGTCCGTCGTCTCGGTGCCGGCCAGGCTGACCTGGTCGCAGCCGGCCGGGCTTCGCCCGCGTACCTGCTCTATGACGGGCAGCGGGCGGTGGTGGACCTCGCCGACACCGCGGTGACACGTGCGTTGCGGCTGGACGGCCACGCGCCGCGACCCGTTTCGCCGGCGTTGCTGAACGCCATCCCCGAGGCGCCACCCATCAGCGTGCCCCGAATCCCGGGCGCCGGCGAGAAGGCGGCAGGACTGCCGGGCTTCGCAGTGGGCAGTGTGATGCGCATCACGAGGGCCGGCGGTGACGAGTATTACGCCGTGCTCGCGACCGGCATACAGCCGATAGGACAGGTAGCCGCCGATCTGCTGCGGTTCAGCAACTCCCAGGGCACCGCCAACGCCGTGACGGTGGCGCCCGACGCGATCCGCGCAGCTCCGATTGTCGCCGTGTTGCCGGTGGCCGGATTTCCCGACCGGGCGCCCGCACTGTCGGGCGACAACGGCACGTTGTGCGTTTCGTGGCGGGCGGGCCCATCGGGCCACGCCGGCGTCGCGCTTCTCATCGGCGACCGGTTGCCGATGCCGCCGGGGCAGGCGCCGGTGGCCCTGTCGCGGGCCGACGGGCCCGGCCCCGCGCTGGACGCGGTGTACGTGCCGCCCGGCCGAAGCGCCTACGTGCAAGTCGGGACGCGATACCTGGTCACTGACATCGGAGCGCGCTTTCCGATCCACGACGATGACGCCGCCCGGGCCCTCGGGCTGCCGGCGGCGATCACGGCGCCGTGGCCGATCCTGCAGGCCCTTCCCGCCGGCCCGGAGCTCAGCCGAGAAAAGGCGTCAACCGCCCGCGACTTCGTTCCGGCCCCGTAGCCGGCCCCTCGCCACGCCGATGGCCAGCGCTATCCCCAAGCCGGCGAGGCAGACCGCGACCCCGCCCAGGGCGGTGCGCCGGGCGGCCGAGTTCGGTGGCGCGGCCGTCGGTGGCGTGGCGATGGGCGCCGGTGCCGGCGTAGGACTGGTCTGCGGCGGCGCGGCATCGGTGCTGACCGCCGCCAGGGCGTCGATGGTGCCGTGGCCGACGAGCGGATCCCACCCGGCCGGTGGGTGATGCGCCGTCGACTCGATGCGCTGCATCACCTGCCGGGCGGTCAACACGGGGAACCGGGCGCGGATCAGGGCGGCCAGCCCGCTGACCACCGGCGCGGCATAACTGGTGCCGGACACCGGTTCCGAGCCGAGCGGCGTTACCGCCTCGCCGGGGGCGGCGACGTCGACCCAGGGCCCGGCAAGGGTGAATGCCGACGGTGCCCCGTGGTTGTCCACCGAACCGACGGTGAGCACGTAGTCGTCGTACCAGGCCGGACTGACCGCGACCGTGACGGTTTCCCAGGTGGCATCCGAGCGTTGAGGAGGGCATTGCGCTGCGCCGCCGGTATTGCCGGCCGCGGCGACGACGACGACGTTCTTGACATCCACGGCGTAGGCCAGCGCGGCGCCGAGCGCGCGGTCATCGAGCGTCGACGCGGCCGGAACGCAGGCAACCGAGGAGATGTTGATCACGGAGGCGCCCAGATCCGCGGCGGTGCGGACGGCTTTCGCCATGGTCTCGACGTCGCCGACACCGGCACGGGACCGATCGCCGGCCGCGGAAAACTTTGCGCTGGACTGTCGAATGCTGATCAGAGTGGCTTCGGGTGCCATCCCGCCGAAGCCGGGTGCACCCGAATCCGGCTCCGCCGCAATGATTCCCGCGACGAGAGTGCCATGTGCGTCACAATCCTGGGTGCCGTCGCCGGTGGAGACATAATCGCCGCCCGGCACCACATGCGGTAGCAGGCGCTGGCGCGAAATGCCCGTGTCGATGACCGCCACCCGTTGTCCGGCTCCGCGGGTCAACGGCCAGACTCGTGACAGGTCGAGGATGTCGGGCGGCCCGCTGGGCGCCGAACCCGTCGCGATGATCGCGCACACCTCCCGCTGCACTGTCGGCGACGCGGGCGCGGGACGCGCCGGCTTGGGTAACCACTTGTCGTCGATCTGCGGCGGTGAAACCGCTTGCGCGGTCGGTGTTCCAAGCGCTGACACCAGCGCACAAACCAACAGGACGCGCGAGATGGGAGGCACCGTCACCGGAAGTGCAATCCGCGGGCGGCGCCATACAGTCCACACAGCCAGCACGTCAGTGGGACGGTCCCAACCAGAGCGAGCCACTCCAGGGCGTCGAGGCTTCGGCGCAACACGAGTGGAGTCGACAACGTGGGCGCGACGAAGCCCAGAAACATAACCCCGGCGGCCAGCGCTGCCGTTGCCGCTGCCATCCATGGCCCCCGCCCCGGAGTGCTCGAGGCGGCCACAGCGACTGTCGTTCCCACGACCGCTATTCCGGCGATCACGAACGTCAATGCTCTGGCGTCGTGAGTAGAACGCGCGCGCAGCAGGAGCAACGCGCCGGTGATGCTACCGAACGCGATGCAGGACATGCGCTGTGCGCCGGCCAGGACGGTGACGACCGCGCCGACAGCCGCCGACGAGGCAAACGCGGTCAGCAGGCTGGACAACCAGGCGTCGGCGCGCAGCGCCCGCGCCGCCAGGCCGGCCCCGTTCGCTTCTGGCTCGTCCGTGCCCGGCATCGGCTGTACGCGGGGAGATAGCCCTGCCAACACGATGGACACCCGCGCCGCTACCCCAAGCAGACCAAGCGATATCAGCGCTGATGCCGCGCCGATCGCGTACGGCGGTGCGCCGGTGATGGCCCCCACCAGGGCGGCCACCGCGCCGACCGTCGCGGCACATGACGCGGCGGTCAGCGCCACCGCGGCGCGCCGCGAGGCGCGGATGGCCAACACGCAGGTGACCGCCGCCGCTGTCGCGGCCAGCAACACGTTGTAAATCCCCGGCCCGCCGGGCACCGCCACGAAACCGGCAATCGCCGCGAACGTGATCCCCACCGCGTTCAGCGCCGGTTCGGCGACCGCATCCCCATGGAGTCGGTCCGTCAACGCGGCCGCCAGCAGGGCGATCACGCCCACGATCACCAACACGGCCACCGTCGCATGGCGATCCCGGGCGGTGGCGCTGAGCGCATTTCGGGCCAACACCAACATGCCGATGGCGGTCATAGCGTTCGCCGCGACCGCGGCGATGATCCGCGCCGCCCGCCGGTACCCGGGATTCGTCGAAGTGTCGGAACCCGCCCGCGCCGCAGCGACGGCCTCCGCCTCGTCGTAGTGAAGAAAAGCCGGCGGGGGCGTCGACCCCTGGCTCAGTAAGAGAACAGCGCCGTCGTCGATACCGCTCTGCGCCAACGTCTTCGACGGGTCCAGGGCGGGGTATCCGGGTAGTGATAGGTGGTAGCGCTTCGCCGTCAAACCATCGTCGCCCCGCCGCGCTTGAAGGATGTCGACGACCGTCGGCGTCAGGACCGCGACGGGAACTTCGGACGGAAGAACCAGGTCCGCGACGGCGGAGCCGGCATGAATTGACACCCGGCGCAGACCCAAATCGGTTGCAGGCAAGAGTGACCCCTTCAGTAGCAATCCCGAGAAGATAGCCACCAAACGGTCGCGGGGTGCGCGCCTGTCCACAAGCGACTTGTCGTCGACTGCGGTGCTGCCTACGGTCGTCGATCGGGGAGGGGACCCGATGGCCCAGGAGTTCGTACCCGAGGCGCGGCGGCGGCCGCCGGCGGTGCCGACCGCGGACCTCGTCGTCGACACACCGCCTGACGTGCCGTCGCCGGCGGCGGGCGGCCTGCTGTCCCGGGCGCTGTCCGCCGTGCTGGCGGTCGGCGGAATCGGCGTGATGGCGGCGGCACTGGCGTCGGGGCCGGGTGGCGCTCGCACACCCATGTTCGCGACGTTTCCCATCATGCTGCTGGGATCGACGATGGTGACAGCCCTGTCCGGACGCGGCCGGCGCCGGGGTGGCGGGGTGGACGCTGATCGTCTCAGCTACCTCGAGTACCTCAGTCGGCTGCGCAGCATTGTCCTCGAAACCGCTGCGACACAGCATCACTCACTGATGTGGGATCACCCCGACCCCGACACGCTGTGGACATTGATCGGGGGTCGCAGGATGTGGGAGCGGCGGATCGCTGACCCGGACTTCTGCCTCGTCCGAGTCGGCACGGGGCCGCAGCCGCTCGCCACCCGGTTGGTGGCCCCGCAGCCCCCGGAGGCCGCCGACCCGGTCACCGCAGCCGCATTGGATCGTTTCCTGCGCACGCATGCCACGACCGTCGGACCGATCACCGTCTCGCTGCGCGAAAGCCCCCGCATCACCATCGGCGGCGACGAGATCGCCGCCCGCGGAACCTTGCGCGCGATGATATGCCAGCTCGCCGTCCTGCACCCGCCCGATCAATTGCTGATCGCTGCCGTGATCGATGAGCGAAACCGTTGGCAGTGGGAGTGGCTGAAATGGCTACCGCACAACCAACACCCGACGGCGGCCGATGTAGCGGGGCCGGTGCGGATGGTGTACGACAGCGTGGACGAGGCGCGAGGCGCGCTCACCGGCGCGCGGCCGGTGCACGCGGTGGTGATCGCGGACTCAGAACACGACACCGACGGGTTCGCGGCCGCGACTGTCGTCGAAATCGGCGGGGGTCGCGTCGATGCCCCGGTGACGATCAGCGTGGCCGGTGAAACCCGGGTCCCGGCGCGCCCCGACCGGCTGGACGCCCTGGGGGCGCTGGTGTGTGCCCGCCGGTTGGCAATGCATCGGATTGGCGCGGCGGCTCGTTGCGGCGACGGATGGGACTGGCCGGGACTGGCGGGGATTGGTGATGTGGACGGGTTCGACCCGGTCGTATTGTGGCGGGGCCAAGATCACCGCGACCGGCTGCGCGTTCCGATCGGAACCCGGGCCGACGGCGCCCGGGTGGAGCTGGACATCAAAGAGGCCGCGGAAAGCGGCATGGGCCCTCACGGGCTGTGCGTCGGGGCCACCGGATCGGGTAAGTCGGAGTTGTTGCGTACGATCGCGCTGGGTTTGATTGTGCGCAACTCCCCCGAGGTACTTAATCTGCTGCTCATCGACTTCAAAGGCGGCGCAACGTTTCTCGATTACGCCCGCGCCCCGCACGTGGCCGCGGTCATCACGAATCTCGCGGACGAGGCGCCGTTGGTCGCCAGGATGCGCGACGCCCTGGCCGGGGAAATGAATCGCCGGCAACGGCTGCTGCGGGCGTCGGGCTGTGTCAGCGCCGCGGCGTACGAACATGCGCGCCGGGCGGGGGCCACGTCGACCGCCTTGCCGAGCCTGTTCATCATCGTCGACGAGTTCTCCGAATTACTCAGCCAGCATCCGGATTTCGCTGACGTGTTCGTGGCGATCGGGCGGCTCGGCCGCTCGCTGGGCATTCACCTGCTACTGGCCAGCCAACGACTCGACGAGGGCCGACTGCGCGGACTCGACGCCCACCTGTCCTATCGGATCTGCTTGAAGACCCTGTCGGCCGTGGAATCGCGTGCCGCGCTCGGCACGCCCGAAGCATACGAGCTGCCCAACAACCCGGGAGTGGGCTACCTGCGTACGAGCGCGGGAGAGCTCGTTCGCTTCTCCGCCGCTTACGTTTCGGGACCGGCCCGGTCCGGCGCGCCGACCACCGTGTCCGTGGCCAATCCGACCGTGCGGACGTTCGGCAGCCGAAGCGTCGGCGTGATCACCCGCGCCACCGAGACCGGCGACTCGTCCCCGCGGACGACCCTGCAAGCGGTCTTGGATCGGCTGTGTGGGCATGGCCCGCCCGCGCACCAGGTCTGGCTCCCACCCTTGGGTCCGGCGCCCGCGCTGCAAACCCTGCTCCGCGCCGGAGCGTACGCGCGAGGTGCCCTGACGGTTCCGGTCGGTGTTGTGGACCGGCCCTTCGAGCAGCGGCGAACGCCGTTGCTCGTCGACTTGCGCGGGGCCGCAGGCAATGTGGCGGTCGTCGGGGCACCACAGTCCGGCAAGTCGACGGCGATCCGCACGCTGATCACCGCGCTTGCGGCCACGCACTCGCCGGCGCAGGTCCAGGTTTACTGCCTGGACTTCGGCGGCGGAGCACTGGCGTCGGTGCGGTCAATCCCGCACGTCGGCGCCGTCGCCGGCCGGGCCGAACCGCGACTCGTCGCGCGGATCGTCGCCGAATGCGAGTCGATCATCCGTGCGCGGGAGACCCTGTTCGGCGATGTGGGCGTCGGGTCGATCGCCGAATACCGTCAGCTGCGGGCGCAGGGCGCGGCTTCGGACTCCGATCCGTTCGGCGACGTCTTCCTCGTCGTCGACGGCTGGGCAAGCTTGTGCCGGGACTTCGGTGCGCTCGAGTCATCGCTCACGGCCGTTGCTTCTCAAGGGCTTTCGTTCGGAGTGCACGTGGTGTTGTCCGCGTCGCGGTGGGCAGAGATCAGGCCGGCGCTGCGTGACCAGATCGGCACGCGCATCGAGCTGAGGTTGGGTGACCCGACCGATTCTGAGCTGGATCGTAAAGCGGCGCAACATGTTCCGCAGGGCAGGCCGGGTCGGGGCCTTTGCGGCGATGGATCGCAGACTATGATCGCCCTGCCCATTGCCGAGATCGGCCCGGCTGAATCCGTTGCGCCGCCGATACCGTTGCTGCCCGAACTGATCGAGCGTCACAGCGTCGTCGAAGCGGCAGGTGCCGTTCTCGGCGACCGTATCCTCCTCGGGCTTGACGAGCGGCGAATGCAGCCGGTGACGTGCGAGTTCGACCGGGTGGCACACCTTCTCGTGCTCGGCGACAAGGAGTGCGGCAAGACGTCGACGCTACGAACACTGTGCCGCGAGATCGTCCGGACCAAAACCCCGGGGCAAGCGCATCTCGTCATCATCGACTTTCGGCGCTCCCTGCTCGGCGCTGTCGAGTCGGAGCACCTTGGTGGGTACGCCATGTCGCCGGTCGCGCTGGCCGGCATGCTGCCGGATCTGCTTGACTTGCTGAGCAGGCGAATGCCCCCGCCCGGTGCGAGCCAGGCGGAGCTGCGAGCCGGGTCATGGTGGTCTGGGCCCGACATCTATATCGTGGTCGACGATTACGACTTGGTCTCCGGCCCTTCCGGCAACCCACTGGCGCCCATCGCCGAATACGTGCCATATGCAACGGAATTGGGCTTGCATCTGGTCATCGCGCGGCGAAGCGGCGGCGCCGAGCGCGCGTTCTTCGAACCCCTGCTGGCGGGCCTGCGTGACCTCGGCTGCATGACCCTGATGATGAGCGGATTCCCCGGCGAGGACTCCGGCTCCCGCCGCCCGGCGTGTTTGCCACCCGGGCGCGGAGTCCTGCGGACCCGCGCGAGCGACGAACAGCTCGTCCAGGTGGCCTGGAGTGCTCCGTGACCGCACACCGCGCCATCATCGAAGCGGGTCCCGCCACGATCCGCCGATTATGTTGCCCGACAAGCACCGTCGTCGACGAGCGGACCTCCGACATCATCGGGACCGCTCTGCGTGCGATCGACGATCGGGTTGCCTTGGTGGGCGAACGCCCGACCGCCGTTGCGTCGGTGTGGGCCGACGCCCTGCGGTCCGTGGCGTGTGCGGGGTGCAAGGGCATCGTCGTGGTGCATCCGTCCTGGTGGTCATCGTCGCGCGTCGGGGTCGTGAAGAAGGTGGCCGCCACGGTGTCCGACGACGTGCTGACCCGGCCCCGGTCGTGGTTGCTGACGCGGGCCGCCGGCACCGACGCGGAAGCGGCGGTCGTGGTGGAGATCGTCGACCGGATGGCGGTGGTAGTGGGTGGTGCCGACATCGTCGCCGTCCCGCGCAGGGCGCAACCCCGCGCCGTAGCCGACGAGGTGATGGCCGCGATCGCAGGCCGCCCCGGGGGTGTCCTGCTGGTCGACGCGCCGAGCACCGTCACCGGGGCGTCGACCCTTTCGGCGTCGATCGTTGACGCGACGCGCGGCACTGAGCGGAAGGTGGTGCGCATCGACGACGCCCGGCTCGGTCGGCTGGCCCGGCTGGCGATGTCCGATCTCGACCAACCACCCAAGCCGGGTGACGATCGTGGCCGACGCCACGCGCGGACACTCGCTGGCATCGCTGCGGCCGCCATCGTGCTGGCCGGGGCTGGCCCGGCCGTGATCGACACGGATCGGCCCAGCGCGGTGAGCGCGCCGACGGTCCGGGCAGTGCCCGCCGTGTTTCTGGTGGAAGGTCGGGTGGCGGTGGCGGTGCCCGCGGATTGGCCGACCCAGCGGGTGGTGGCCGGGCCGGGATCGGCGCGGGTGCAGGTCACCTCCCCGTCCGATCCCGAGGTGGCGTTGCACGTCACGCAGTCGCCCGTCGTCGGTGAGACGTTGACTGGCACGGCCGAGCGGTTGAAGCACGCAATCGACGTGGAACCCTCGGGCGTGTTCGTCGACTTCAATCCCTCCAGCACCAGCGCAGGCAGGCCGGCGGTGACTTACCGCGAAGTCCGCGCCGCCCATCACGTCCGGTGGACGGTGCTGCTGGACGGCCCGGTGCGGATCAGCCTCGGATGCCAGAGCCCGCCCGGCAGGGAAGAGGCCGTGCGCGGCCCCTGCGAGCAGGCCGTGCGGTCGGCCCACGCGGTCGGATGAATCAGGGAAATATTGGGTGGAACCAAATGCGCGTTGTCCGGGTCGAACTTGGTATGAGTGCACCCAACACACTGAGCACCGACTTCGACCTGATGCGGTCGGTTGCGGGCACCACGGACGCCCGCAATGAGGAGATCCGGGCCATGCTGCAGGCATTCATCGGCCAGATGAGCGCGGTGCCCCCGTCGGTGTGGGGAGGGGTCGCCGCCGCGCGGTTCAGAGACGTGGTGGATCGCTGGAATGCCGAGTCGTTGCGGCTCTACCACGTCCTGCACGCGATCGGCGAGACCATCCGGCGCAACGCGGCCACCCTGCAGGAGGCCGGCCACGGCCACGCGGCCCACATCGCCGCCACCGGCGCAAACCTGTGATCGGGGGATCATCCGTGGAATCGGCGTTGTCATATAACTTCGGCGAGATCGAGTATTCGGTGCGTCAGGAGATTCACACCACTTCGGCCCGCCTGAACGCGGCGCTGGACGAATTGAGGGCCCAGATCGCCCCATTGCAGCAGCTCTGGACTCGCGAGGCTGCGGCCGCCTACCAGCTAGAGCAGCAGAAATGGCACCAGGCCGCTAGCGCTCTCAACGAGATTCTGGTCGATCTGGGCAACGCGGTCCGCGACGGCGCGGACGAGGTGGCGGACGCCGACCGGCGGGCGGCAAGCGCCTGGGGACGCTAGCCGCGCCCTAGTCGTCTGTGTGGTCCCGGCGGAGGAGAGCCGCTGGGACCACACAGTCATTTTGACCTGCGGGGACGCGCGTCGGTAAGCTGCTCGGTTGGCGTGCGGTACGCCGGGCCTCGGGTCAATGTCGGTCGCCGAGACCACCCAACCGCTAACGCCTGACCGGCACCCGGCTCGACCCGGGATCCACCTCGAGAAAGAAAAGGTAAGCGCTGTGCCCACCTACGCGCCAAAGGCGGGTGACACCACGCGGTCGTGGTACGTCATCGACGCCACGGACGTGGTGCTTGGCCGCCTTGCCGTCGCGGCAGCCACCCTGCTGCGCGGCAAGCACAAGCCGACGTTCGCCCCCAATGTCGATGGCGGTGACTTCGTCATCGTCATCAACGCCGACAAGGTCGCCCTGTCCGGCGACAAACTGCAGAGCAAGCTGGCTTACCGCCACTCGGGGTACCCCGGCGGCCTGCACTCGCGCACGACCGGCGAGCTGATGGAGAAGCACCCCGACCGCGTCGTCGAGAAGGCGATCGTCGGCATGCTGCCCAAGAACAAGCTCAGCCGTCAGATCCAGCGCAAACTCCACGTCTACGCCGGCCCGGAGCACCCGCACGCCGCTCAGAAGCCGGTTCCGTACGAGATCAAGCAGGTGGCCCAGTGACCGAAACGACCGAGGCCCTGGACCCCACGGCCACCCCGGAAACCCCCGACGTCCCGGCCGAGGCGCCCGCCCCCGCGGCCGCCGAGTCCTTCGTCTTCGACCGGCCCATCCAGACCGTCGGCCGCCGCAAGGAGGCCGTGGTGCGGGTGCGCCTGGTGCCCGGCACCGGCAAGTTCGACCTCAATGGCCGCAGCCTGGAGGACTACTTCCCCAACAAGGTGCACCAGCAGCTCATCAAGGCTCCGCTGGTCACGGTCGACCGGGTGGAGAACTTCGACATCTTCGCCCTGCTGCACGGGGGCGGCCCGTCGGGCCAGGCCGGTGCGCTGCGGCTGGGCATCGCCCGGGCGCTGATCGTGGCGCAGCCCGAGGACCGGCCGGCGCTGAAGAAGGCCGGCTTCCTCACCCGCGACCCGCGTGCCACCGAGCGCAAGAAGTACGGCTTGAAGAAGGCCCGCAAGGCGCCTCAGTACAGCAAGCGCTGATCAACCATCACTTTCTGGCCGCAACGGGGCCTCAAACTGGGACGTCCCGCGCTTCCTTCGGCGTGTCTGCGCCCAAACGAGCCCCGTTTCGGTCAGAAAAGAACGGGCACGTTAGGTGCTGAACCGTCAACTGTGAGAGGTTTGTCCGCATGGGTCGACTATTCGGCACCGACGGTGTCCGTGGGGTCGCCAACCGGGAGTTGACCGCCGAGCTGGCGCTCGAGCTGGGCGCCGCCGCCGCGCGGCACCTGGCCAGCGCGGGCGGACCCGGCCGGCGCGTCGCCGTGATCGGGCGCGACCCCCGCGCCAGCGGCGAGATGCTCGAGGCCGCCGTGATCGCCGGGCTGACCAGCCAGGGCGTCGACGCGCTGCGGGTCGGGGTGCTGCCCACGCCCGCGGTCGCGTACCTGACCGGCGCGTACGACGCCGACTTCGGGGTGATGATCTCGGCGTCGCACAACCCGATGCCCGACAACGGCATCAAGATCTTCGGCCCCGGTGGCCGCAAGCTCGACGACGACACCGAGGACCGGATCGAGGCGCTGGTCACCGCGGAAGTCGGGATGCGCCCCATCGGCGCCGGGATCGGCCGCGTCATCGACGCCGAAGACGCCGACGACCGCTACCTGCGCCACCTGAGCAAGGCCAGCACGCTGCGGCTCGACGGCCTGACCGTGGTGGTCGACTGCGCCCACGGCGCGGCCTCGTCGGTGGCGCCGCGCGCCTACCGCGCGGCCGGCGCGCGGGTCATCGCGATCAACGCCGACCCCAACGGCCTGAACATCAACGACAACTGCGGCTCCACCCATCTGGATTCGCTGCGCGCCGCGGTCATCGCCCACCGCGCCGACCTGGGCCTGGCCCATGACGGGGACGCCGACCGCTGCCTGGCCATCGACGCCAACGGCGAGCTGGTCGACGGCGACGCGATCATGGTCGTGCTCGCGCTGGCCATGCGCGACGCCGGCGAGCTGGCCTCCGACACGTTGGTGGCCACCGTGATGAGCAACCTCGGGCTGCACCTGGCCATGCGTGCTGCCGGGATCACCGTGCGCACCACCGGCGTCGGCGACCGCTACGTCCTCGAGGAGCTGCGGGCCGGCGACTACAGCCTGGGCGGCGAGCAGTCCGGCCACATCGTGATGCCCGCCCTGGGCTCCACCGGCGACGGCATCGTCACCGGGCTGCGGCTGATGACGCGCATGGTGCAGACCGGCTCGTCGCTGACCGAGCTCGCCGCGCCGATGCAGACGCTGCCGCAGGTGCTGATCAACGTCCGGGTGGCCGACAAGGACACCGCCGCCGCCGCGCCAGCCGTGCGCACCGCGGTTGGCGACGCCGAGGCCGAACTCGGCGACACGGGCCGAATCCTGTTGCGCCCCTCCGGAACCGAGCCCGTAATCCGGGTGATGGTGGAAGCGCCCGAGGCGGACGTCGCCCAGCGCGTGGCGAACCGGGTCGCCGAGGCGGTCAGCTCCGCGCACTGAATCTCCCCGGAACCCGGGCGCGCGCCCGGGCGTCGGATTAGGCATGAGATACGACAGGGGAACACGACCGGTCGCCGTGGCCCGCACCGAGATCGACGTGCCGGCGACGCACCGCATCGCCGACCAGTTTCGCGCCGCTGCTGACCTGCTCGACCGCGCCCTCAGCGATCAGCTGGGCCGGCTGGCTTTCGGCGGCGCCGGCGCCGGGCGGGCACACACCGCGCGCGGTGACGCGCTGCGCGTCGAGGTGGAGCGGCTGACCGCCGAAGTGGCGCAGTGGTCGCGGGTGTCGGCCGAGATCGCCGCGGCCCTGCGCACCAGCGCCGACCGCTACGCCGACGCGGAGCTGTACGCGGCGCAACGGATCGCCTGATCGTGGCCGAGCGGTTGGATGTCACCGGGCGGCTCGCCGAGGGCCTGCCCGCCGTCGAGCGCACACAGATCTACGTGCGGGCCTGCCACGCGCTGGGCTACCAGCATCCCGACCTGACGGCGCATCCCGCACAGCTGCGCGATTGGTACGGCACCGAAGACGGACTCGACCTGCGCGCCCTCGACCGCGACTGCGCGGAGCTGCGGGCGGCGGGCGAGACGGTCGCCGAGGCGTTGCGCATGCAGCGCGCCCAGGTGGCCGAGCTGGCCGCGGCGTGGACCGGGCCGGCCGGCGACGCCGCGGTGCGGTTTGTCGAGCGCCACTGCGACGCCGCCGGCGAGGTCGCCACCGAGCTGCGCGCGGCCGCCCAACGGTGTGAGTCACTGCGCGACAACCTGTGGTACCTCGTCGATTCGAAAGTCGCGACCGCCATCGCCGTGGACGACGGCACCCAGGCGCAGCGGTCGGCGTGGCTGGCCGCGGCCGCCACGGTCACGACCGGGCCCGGTGACCACCCCGTCGCCGAGGAGGTGGTCCGCGAGCAAGTCCTGCCGTACGTGGACAACGAGATTCGCAACGACTGGCTGACGACGATGCGGTCGACGCGCGACGGCGTCGACACCGCCTACGACATGGTCACCGATCGGATGGCCGCCGCGCCGACGGTGCGCTTCGAAGCCCCCGGCGATCTAGGCCCCGGTTACCAGCCGCCGCGGGCGGCCCCGCCCAGCGCCCCGCCCGTCGCAGTGACGCCCGCGGCCGCCGTCCCGAGCCTCGTGCCGGATCCGGCGCCGACGGCGACCACGCTCGCGCCGGCTCCGGTCCCCGCTGCGCCGCAACCGGATTGGGGGGCCACGGCCGGTGACGCGGCCGGCCTGCCGGCGGGCGATCTGGGGGGCGGGCTCGGCGGCGGGCTCGGCAGCGGCGGCGGCGCGGGTCTGCTCGGGTTGGCCAGCAGGATCGTCGACGCGGTCGGTGGGCTGATCGGCGCGGCGGGCGACGGGTTGGCGAGCGACGGCGGAGACGGCTTCGACGAGGGCGACGCCTTCGACGAGGAGCCGTTCAAGCCCGACGACAAGGACGACGACGGGCCCCATGACGCCGAAGACGTCGAGGACACCGAAGGGGTCAAGCCCGATGCGGCGGCTCAGCCCGTCGACACGCCTGAACCCGTCGACCCGGCGCCTGCCTCGACGCCGGTGCCCGCGGACGCACCGGCACCGGTCGACGCGCCGATCGGCGCACCGCCACCGATCGGCGCACCGGCGGCGGGTGGGCCGCCGCCGGCCACCGACGGCAAGACGCCCTGCGAGATCGCCGCCGACCAGCTGCCGCAGGCGGGTCAGTGATTGCTCAGCCCGGGCGCAGCGACAGCACGTCCTCGACGAAGCGCACGGATTCGGCGCGGTCGGTGGCCAGGGGGCTGAGCAGCAGGGTCGTCACCCCGGCATCGGCGAACGCGGCCAGGCGTTCGGCGACGTACCCGCGCGGGCCGACCAGCGACATCCCTCGCACCAGCTCGTCGGGCACCGCGTCGATGGCCTCGCGTTTGCGGCCGGACAGGTACAGCTCCTGGATGCGGTCGGCGACCTCGCCGAACCCGTAACGCGTCGCCAGGGCGTGGTAGAAGTTGCGGCCCTTGGCACCCATCCCGCCGAGGTAGAGGCCCAGCTGCGGCTTGACCCACGCCAGCCGCTCGTCGACGTCGTCACCGATGGCCACCGACGCGTGCACCATGACGTCCAACGGGCCCAGCGCGGGATCCCGCTTGGCCGCACCCGCCGCCAGCGCGTCACCCCACACCGACGCGGCCTTGTCCGGCAGGTAGAAGACGGGCTGCCAGCCCTCGGCGATCTCGGCGGTCAGCTCGACGTTCTTCGGCCCCAGCGCGGCGATCGTGATCGGGATGCGTTCGCGCACAGGGTGATTGATGAGCTGCAGGCTCTTGCCCAGCCCTGTGCCGCGGTCGGGCGGCAGCGGGATCTGGTAGTGCTTGCCGTTGTGCTGCAGGCGTTCCCGGCGCCACACCTTGCGGCAAATCTCCACGATCTCGCGGGTGCGGCCCAGCGGCGCGTCAAACTCGACGCCGTGAAAGCCCTCAATCACCTGCGGTCCGGACGTGCCGATCCCCAGCCGGAAACGCCCGTCGGACACGAAGTCCAGCCCCGCGGCCGTCATCGCCAGCAGCGAGGGGGTGCGGACGTAAATGGGAAACACGCCCGAGGCCAACTCGACGGTGCTCGTCTTGGCCGCGAGATACCCGAGCTGGCTCACCGCGTCGAAGGCGTACGCCTCGGCCACCACGGCGATGTCGATGCCGGCCTTCTCGAGCTCCACCACGCGATCGACGGCCTGATGAAAGCCGCCCGAATAATCCAGAGCGATCCCGATTCGCATCAACGACAGATATCACGACGGCGCCCATGCGCCGCGGCGGCTCGGCACCTGTGCGCCGCGGCGGCTCGGAACGTTAGCCCCGTGACCGCGTCACTTCAACAGCGCGACGATCTTCTCCTCGAGCGGCGCGGCGGCGGCCTCGGGATCCAGCGGCTCCGTCTTGGGCAGCTGCACGTCGGCATCGGCGAAGTCCCGGTACGTTTTGTCGCCGCCCAGCGTGTAGAGCAGGTAACCGGTGAGCAGCGCGCGGACCGTCCGCTGCGTGCGCCGGTGCGGGCTGGCCAGGCCGAACACCTTCGTCAGCCGCCGGCCCTCTACCAGCCCGCCGGGCTGCGCCTTGCTGACCACGCGCAGCGTGGCGCCGTCCCACGCGCGGGACAGCGACAGCGCGTTCGAGGTCAACGAGGTCGGATCGCCCGGTGCGCTCAGGATCAACCCAGGCAGCTTCAGCGACGTCGCCGGCGCCTCGGCCGGGGGACTGGTGACGGCGGGAAACAACGCCGCCGCCGCGGCCAGCTTGTTCGGCATGCCGGCCGCGGCGAACACCGCCGCCGAGCCACCGAAACCGTGCCCGACCACACCGAGCTTGGCGGGATTCACGCTGATCTTGCCCGGCCCGAGCCGCACACCCGACACGATGTCCAGCGCGGTGCCGAGGTCGAAGGCGAAGTTCAGGACGGACGGGGCCAGGCCGCGCTCGGTGTCGGGAGCGCCGGCCACGATGCCCCAGGACGCCAGGTGTTCGAGCAGACCCGCATACCGGCCGGCCTTGGTCAGCCAGTCGTGCCCGAACGCGACGCCGGGCAGTCCCAGCCCCACCTCAGGGGTGTACACCACCCCGGGCAAACCGGCGAAGGCCAGGTCACCACGCAAAACCCGATGCGGGCCACGGCGGTTGAGGGCTGCGAACAGCTTGCGGGTGCGGGCCACGCGTCGACGTTAGCGCATCTCGGTCAGGCCATGACCTCGATGACGCCCACCCGCCAGAGCGCCGCATACATGTGACGCAGCGGGAAGCTCAGTAACTTCGCGGCTGTGTCGACCATCGGGTCGCCGCTGGCGATCGGCTCGCGGTGCCGCCGCCGGGGCGCGGGGCTGGGGGCGGGTGCGGGCGCGAGGGTCAGGCTCGGCGCGGGCAGTTCGGTCATCACATCGTCGAACAGAACAGCGGTCATCATTCTCTCCTAAAAGAAGCGGTGCGGAATTTCGGATTAACAGTTACTAACGGTTGGCTATCCGGCGACTTACGCGCTGTTTAAAATAATATGTCGAAGGCAAATTATCGACACGTTGTCAAACGACTAAGTCTGGGTAGCTGCACTATCGTCATTGATGTCTGGATAAAGGGACTATTGCTACAAATATATGGTCGCGCTCTGCGCATATGCACTGGTTAACCGGACAGTTCCCCAGGCGGTGGTGATCAGGCGGGCGTCAACGAGCTGTCCTTTCTGGTGGCTTCGGCGGTTGCCGGTTGTAGCCGATTCCAGAATTCTAAGTAGGCAAATTGGTACGGCGATGACGCAAACGAAAACGTCACAAATACATCAGGTGAAAAGCGTTTCTAACGTTTATGAAGACGATGTAAAGACGATGGTCAGTGGCCCCGTGGCGCAAACCCGGGGGGATTCGCCCACGACGTCCATCCGGCTCCGTCCCAATACCGGTGACCCGGGCCGCGAGGGGTCGGCCAAAACGGACCTTTCTGCGCAGGTGGGCGGCCTAACCCCGGCCGCGGAGTGCGGGGTTGGGGGCCCACCTGCACTACCCTGGTTCGAATGTGCGGAATCGTCGGCTACGTCGGGCGGCAGCCTGCCTGCAAGGTCGTCATGGATGCGCTGCGCCGGATGGAGTACCGCGGCTACGACTCGTCGGGCATCGCACTGGTCAACGGCGCCGGAACGCTCACCGTGTGCCGCCGCGCCGGCCGGCTGGCCAATCTCGAGGACGCCGTCGCGCAGATGCCGCCCGAGTCGCTGGGCGGCACCACCGGCCTGGGCCACACCCGCTGGGCCACCCACGGACGCCCCACCGACCGCAACGCGCACCCCCACCGCGACGCCGCGGGCAAGATCGCCGTCGTCCACAACGGCATCATCGAGAACTACCCGAGCCTGCGCCACGAGCTGGAGGCCTACGGCGTGGAGTTCACCAGCGACACCGACACCGAGGTGGCGGTGCACCTGGTGGCGCAGGCCTACCGGCACGGGCCGACCGCCGGTGACTTCGCCGCCTCGGTGCTGACCGTCCTGCGCCGGCTGGAGGGCCACTTCACCCTCGTGTTCACCAACGCCGACGAGCCCGGCACCATCGTGGCCGCCCGCCGCTCCACCCCGCTGGTCATCGGGATCGGCGAGGGCGAGATGTTCGTCGGCTCCGACGTCGCGGCGTTCATCCCCCACACCCGCAACGCCATCGAGCTCGGCCAGGACCAGGCCGTGGTGATCACCGCCGACGGCTACCGCATCACCGACTTCGACGGGAACCCCGACGTCGAGTACCGCGAATTCCACATCGACTGGGACCTGGCCGCCGCGGAAAAGGGTGGCTACGAGTACTTCATGCTCAAGGAGATCGCCGAGCAGCCCGGCGCGGTCGCCGACACCCTGCTCGGGCATTTCATCGACGGGCGGATCGTGCTCGACGAACAGCGGCTCTCCGATCAAGAGCTCCGCGAGATCGACAAGGTCTTCGTCGTGGCGTGTGGCACCGCGTATCACTCCGGGCTGCTCGCGAAGTACGCCATCGAGCACTGGACCCGGCTGCCCGTGGAAGTGGAGCTGGCCAGCGAATTCCGCTACCGGGACCCGGTGCTGGACCGCAGCACCCTGGTGGTCGCCATCTCGCAGTCCGGGGAAACCGCCGACACGCTCGAGGCCGTCCGGCACGCCAAGGAGCAGAAGGCCAAGGTGCTGGCGATCTGCAACACCAACGGCTCGCAGATCCCCCGCGAATGCGACGCCGTGCTCTACACCCGCGCCGGCCCCGAGATCGGCGTCGCCTCGACGAAAACGTTCCTGGCGCAGATCACCGCCAACTACCTGGTGGGCCTGGCGCTGGCGCAGGCCCGCGGCACCAAGTACCCCGACGAGGTCGAGCGGGAGTACCGGGAGCTGGAGGCCATGCCGGACCTGGTCGCGCGGGTGCTCGCGATGATCGAACCGGTGGCCGCCCTGGCGTATCGCTTCGCCCAGTCGTCGACCGTGCTGTTTTTGGGTCGCCACGTCGGCTACCCGGTGGCGCTGGAAGGCGCGCTCAAACTCAAGGAATTGGCGTACATGCACGCCGAGGGATTCGCCGCCGGCGAGCTCAAGCACGGCCCGATCGCGCTGATCGAGGACGACCTGCCGGTCATCGTCGTCATGCCCTCGCCCAAAGGACAGGCCACGCTGCACTCCAAGCTGCTGTCCAACATCCGGGAGATCCAGGCCCGCGGCGCGGTCACCATCGTGATCGCCGAGGAGGGCGACGACACCGTGCGGCCCTACGCGGACCACTTGATCGAAATCCCGTCGGTATCAACCCTTTTGCAGCCCCTGCTGTCGACCATCCCGCTTCAGGTGTTCGCCGCGTCGGTTGCCCAGGCCCGAGGTTACGACGTTGACAAACCCCGCAACCTCGCCAAGTCCGTCACCGTGGAATAGCCGCCGCCTGAGGCTGGCCGTCTTTGGTGCGGTGCTCCTGCTCGGCGCCTACATCGGTTCGATCGTGCTGTACGTCGACAGCGGCATGGGCCATCCCCATGTCGTGGTGCAAGGTACCCAGGCCGGCGATGGAACCAAGCTGACCAACGACGTCGAAGAGATCCAGTCGCACAACAGCGTCCTGATCGCCAACATCACCGTGCAGCCCGGTCCCGGGCTGCTGGACCCCCGCACCCACACCCTCAAGGACGACCTCCACATCGTCGCCGCGTCGACGGCGACGAGCAGCAGGCAGACGTGGCCGAAAGGCACGCTGCCCACGGTGTTTCGGGTGTCGCTGGTCCTCACCGGCGAAGTCGCGGATTGGCCGTTCGACGAATACCATTCGGGGCCCGTCATCGCTCAACTGTCCTCCGGTCCCGAGAACACGCCGGTGCCCGCGACGGTGACCCTGGTCGACCGCCTGCTCGGCTGGAAGGTCGACATCACCCGCGTCAACGACGCCGACCCGACCGGCCCGTTCCGGGTGGACCTGTCCCGCACGTCGAGCACGGTGGTGTTCGGGGTCGCGATCCTGTGTGTCCTCATCGGGCTGGCCTGCCTGGGCGCATTCGTCGCCGTCCAGACCTCGCGCGACCGGCGTAACTTCCAGCCGCCGATGACGACCTGGTATGCGGCGATGCTGTTCGCGGTGATGCCGCTGCGCAATGCGCTGCCCGACGCGCCGCCGTTCGGAAGCTGGATTGACATCACGATCGTGGTGTGGGTGATCGTCGTGTTGGGGATATCGATGGGCCTTTATATCTCTTGCTGGTGGCGGCATCTGCGGCCCGACGCGGCCTAGCTGCTCGACCACCCGGTCGAAAATCGCTCGGCGTCAACATTTCTGCGGGGCCGGCAGCCGCGAAACCTGGTCGCGTCCGCCACGGTCGAGCAGTTCCGCCGCTTCGCCCGTATCACCGCGAGTCCGCGGCGATTCCGTTAGATTGCTTTGGGAAACAAGCCACTCCACGGTAGGAGCAGCATGCGCTCGGGGGTCAGAAGATTCGCCATGGCCGGTCTCGTCGTGCTCGTTGTCGCGACGTATGTCGGGTTGGTCGGGCTGTACAGGGACACCGTGGAAGGGTCCGCCCCCGGCACCCTGAACGACAATCCGGAGACGGCCGCTCAGAGCATGGCCACGTTGACCGTGGAGGAGATGCAGTCCAACTACAGCGCCGTCGTCGCCAACGTCGCGGTCGCGCCGGGGCCGGCACTGCTCGACCCGATCACCCACCGCCTCAAAGAAGATCTGGTGCTGCGCGTTCGGTCCTCGGCCCAGCCCAGTCGGCGCGATTATTCGACGGGAATGCTGCCCGGCGTCTTCCCGCTACCCCTGACCATCGCGGGTCACGTCGAGCGCTGGCCGTTCGACAGCTACACGTCGGGGCCGATCGAGGTGCAGCTCTTCCCCGGCGGCGACACGACGAAGCCGCCGCTGCTGATCCCGGTGCGCCTCATCGACCACCTGTCGGGCTTCAAGGTCACGATGGCGAAGATCCCCGGCCAAGAGGCATACCGCATGCACGTGCGGCGCGCGCTGAGCACCGCGTTGTTCGGCGTCGTCATTTGCAGCGTGCTCATCGCGATCGCCGGCCTCGCCGTCGTCGTCGCGGTCCAGACGCTGCGCAACCGGCGCAAGTTCCAACCCCCGATGACGACGTGGTACGCGGCGATGCTCTTCGCGGTGGTGCCTTTGCGCAACGCGCTGCCCGGCCTGCCCCCCTTCGGGGCGTGGATCGACGTGACCATCGTGCTCTGGGTGATCGTCGCGCTGGTGACCGCGATGCTGCTTTACATCGTCTGCTGGTGGCGCCACCTGAGGCCGGAACCCCCGGTTGTCGCGCCGCCGCCGGAACCGGTCCCGGCGCCATCGGGCTGATATCCCGGCCGCATCAACACATTTCGTCATCGAGTAGGGGGGCGGGCGTGAGGTTCGGCGTCATAGCGTTGATCGTGGGCGTCGTCGGGGCCTACGTCGCCTCGGTCGCGCTGTACGCCAACAGTGGGGGGCACCATCACCACCCGCAGACCGCGGCCGGGGGTGACCGCAGCACGGCGACGTTGGTGGTCGAGGACATCCAGTCCAACTACAGCGTGCTGATGGCCAACCTGTCCATCTCGCCCGGATCGGGCCTGCTCGACCCGCAAACCGGGCATCTGAACCAAGACCTCGGCCTCCGGGTGCGATCCGTGGCGACGCCCACCCGCCGCACCTGGACCAAGGGCATGCTGCCCGGCGTCTTCCCCGTCCCCCTGACCATCGCGGGGGAGATCGAGAATTGGCCCTTCGACCGCTATGGTTCGGGGCCGATAGAGATCGAGCTCATGCGCGGCGGCAGCGAAACCGTCGCCGAGCGGCTACCGGTGACCTTCGTCAACCACCTTTCGGGTTGGCAGGTGTCCACCGACGGGTCCGGCCCCTACCGGGTGAGCGTGCACCGCTCGCTCAGCGCCGCGGCGTTCGGCATCGTCATCTGCGCCGTGCTGATCGCCATCGCCGCACTGGGCCTCTTCGTCGCCGTTCAGACGTTGCGCAACCGCCGGAAGTTCCAGCCCCCGATGACGACTTGGTACGCGGCGATGCTGTTCGCGGTGGTGCCGTTGCGCAACGCGCTGCCCGGCTCGCCGCCGTTCGGTGGCTGGATCGACATCACCCTCGTGTTGTGGGTGCTCGTCGTCTTGGTGGTGTCCATGCTGCTCTACATCGCCTGCTGGTGGCGCCATCTGAGGCCCGAGGTGACTGCGGCGCCGGCGAATCCCGCATGAGGTTCGCCCTCGTTGGTCTCGTCGTCTCCATCGTTGCGGCGTACGTCGCGTCGGTTGCGCTGTACGCCCACAGCCGCACGGCGCATCATCGGACGGAAGTCCCGGCCGGGGGCGCCACCAGCATCGCGACGTTCTCGGTTGAAGACGTTCAATCGAACTACAGCGTCCTCGTCCTCAACCTCGCCATCTCGCCCGGATCGGGCCTGCTGGATCCGCAAACGCAACACCTCAACGAGGACCTCAGTGTGTGGGTCAGATCCGCCGCGACGCCGACCCGGCGGAGCTGGACCAAGGGCATGCTGCCGGGTGTCTTTCCCGTCCCGGTGACCATCGCCGGGGAGATCGAACGGTGGCCCTTCGATCACTACGAGTCGGGTCCGATCGAGGTCGAGCTGTTGCATGGCGGCGAGGGCGGCGTGCCCGAGCGCTTGCCCGTTACCTTCGTCAACCACCTTCCGGGCTGGCAGGTCACGGCCAGCAACGGCGGCGGGCTCGGTCCGTACCGGGTGAGCCTGCGGCGGGCCCTGAGCGCGGCGGCGTTCGGCATCGTCATCTGCGGCGTGCTCATCGCCATCGCCGCGGTCGGCCTGTTCGTTGCGGTCCAGACGTTGCGTGACCGCCGAAGGTTTCAGCCGCCGATGACCACGTGGTACGCGGCAATGCTTTTCGCCGTGGTCCCGTTGCGCAACGCGCTACCCGGCTCGCCGCCGTTCGGCGGCTGGATCGACATCACCATCGTGCTGTGGGTACTCGTCATGTTGGTGATATCGATGCTGCTCTACGTCGCCTGCTGGTGGAGGCATTTGCGCCCCGACCCCCCGCAGCCCGGCGCGCCCGCCGCTTAGGTGCGGCAACCCAACCGCGCGCGTGCGAAGGTAATGACGTGACGAAAGCACCGGTGCGGTCCCGACTGCGAAGCATGGGACTGGCGGTCTGGCACTACGTCAGCAGCGCGCCGCTGACGTACGGCTGGTTGCTCGTCTTGTTCGTCACGACACTCATCCAGCACTGGCTGCCCCAGCGGCAACTGCACTCGATGCTGATGCACCACTCCACCAACATCCACGGATTGGCGCGCGATCCGCTCGATGTGCTGTTCTCCAGCCTGCTGTGGATCGACGGCGACAACCTGACCCCGTACCTGATCCTGTTCTCGTTGTTCTTGGCGCCGGCCGAACACTGGCTGGGCCAATTGCGCTGGCTCACAGTCGGATTGAGCGCCCACATCCTGTCCACCTATTTCAGCGAGGGCCTGCTGTATTTCGCCATCGAGCAACACGATGCCTCGGAACGGCTGGTGCACGCCCGCGACATCGGCGTGAGCTACTTTCTGGTCGGGGTGATGGCCGTGCTGGCCTATCACATCGCGCGACCGTGGCGCTGGGGCTATCTGGGCGTGCTCTTCATCATCTTCGGTTTCCCGTTGATCACGATGGACCGTATTGAGCTGAATTTCACCGCAATCGGGCATTTCACCTCGATCCTCGTCGGCCTCTGCTTCTACCCGATGACGCGGCACCAGGACTCCCGCCAGCTCAGCCCGGCGCGGCTGCGGGCCATGGCGCGACGGTCCCGATCGCCCGAGGCGTCGGCCTGAGCGGCGCGACCGCTGACCCGTAGTGTGGCTATCGTGCGGCACTACTACTCCGTAGACGCGATCCGCCAGGCCGAAGCGCCACTGCTGGCCAGCCTGCCCGACGGGGCCCTGATGCGGCGCGCGGCCTTCGGGCTCGCCGCCGAGATCGTCGCCGAGTTGCGCAGTCGCACCGGCGGGGTGGCCGGCCGCCGGGTGTGCGCGGTCGTCGGCTCGGGCGACAACGGCGGTGACGCGCTGTGGGCCGCCACCTTCGTGCGCCGCCGCGGCGCGGCGGCCGACGCGGTGCTGCTCAACCCGGAACGCGCCCACCGCAAGGGATTGGCGGCGTTCGAGAAGGCGGGCGGGAGGATCGTCGAAAGCGTTTCGCCGACAACCGATCTCGTCATCGACGGGGTGGTGGGCATCTCCGGCTCCGGGCCGCTGCGCCCGGCCGCGGCCGAGGTGTTCGCCGCCGTCGACGATGCCGGGATCCCCGTGATCGCGGTCGACATCCCCAGCGGCGTCGACGTCGCGACCGGGGCGATCACCGGGCCCGCGGTGCACGCCGCGGTCACCGTGACGTTCGGCGGCCTCAAGCCCGTGCACGCGCTCGGCGACTGCGGGCGGGTCAAGCTCATCGACATCGGGCTGGATCTGCCGGACACGGACGTGCTGGGCTTCGAGGCGGCCGACGTGGCCGCGCGCTGGCCGGTGCCCGGACCCCACGACGACAAGTACACCCAAGGTGTGACCGGTGTGATGGCCGGTTCCTCGACGTATCCCGGGGCCGCGGTGCTGTGCACCGGGGCTGCCGTCGCCGCGACCTCCGGCATGGTCCGCTACGCCGGCAGCGCCCACCGCGAGGTGCTCGCGCGCTGGCCGGAGGTGATCGCGTCGTCCACGCCCGCGTCGGCCGGGCGGGTCCAATCCTGGGTCGTCGGACCAGGGATAGGCACCTCGGAGACTGAAGCCACCGGGGCCGCCGCGCTGTGGTTCGCGCTGGAGACCGACCTGCCGGTGGTCGTCGACGCCGACGGGCTGACCATCCTGGCCGCGCACCCCGAGTTGGTTGCCAACCGCACCGCGCCGACGGTGCTGACCCCGCACGCCGGTGAATTCGCCCGCCTGGCAGGTAGTCCCCCCGGGGACGACCGGGTGGGCGCGTGCCGGAAGCTGGCCGACACCTTCGGCGCCACGGTGCTGCTCAAGGGGAACGTCACCGTCGTCGCCGATCCGGGCGGCCCGGTGTACCTCAACCCGGCCGGGCAATCCTGGGCGGCCACCGCCGGTTCCGGGGACGTGCTGTCGGGCATGATCGGCGCGCTGCTCGCCGCGGGCCTGCCGGCGGCCGAGGCGGCCGCGGCGGCCGCGTTCGTCCACGCGCGGGCGGCGGCGTTGTCGGCCGCCGACCCGGGCCCCGGTGACGCGCCGACGTCATCGTCCCGCATGGTTCCGCACATCAGGGCGGCGCTGGCCGCTCTTTAGGAAGGATTCTCCCGTGCCCCAACACCCGTCCCTGCCCGCGCACTCGATCGCCCCGGCCTACACCGGCCGCCTGTTCACCGCGCCGGTGCCGGCGCTGCGAATGCCCGACGAATCGATGGATCCCGAGGCCGCCTACCGCTTCATCCACGACGAGCTGATGCTCGACGGGAGTTCCCGGCTGAACCTGGCGACCTTCGTCACCACCTGGATGGACCCCGAGGCCGGTCGCTTGATGGCCGAGACCTTCGACAAGAACATGATCGACAAGGACGAATACCCGGCGACCGCGGCGATCGAGCAGCGCTGTGTGTGCATGGTGGCCGACCTGTTCCACGCGGAGGGCCTGAACGACGCCGACCCCTATAGCGCGTGCGGGGTGTCCACGATCGGCTCGAGCGAGGCGGTCATGCTCGGCGGGCTGGCGATGAAGTGGCGGTGGCGCGCCAAGACCAAGGACTGGAAGGGCCGCACCCCCAACCTGGTGATGGGCTCGAACGTGCAGGTGGTGTGGGAGAAGTTCTGCCGCTACTTCGACGTCGAGCCCCGCTACCTGCCGATGGAGGAGGGCCGCTACGTCATCACCCCCGAGCAGGTCGTCGACGCCGTCGACGAGGACACCATCGGCGTGGTGGCGATCCTGGGGACCACCTACACCGGTGAGCTGGAGCCCGTCGCCGACATCTGCGGCGCGCTGGACAAGCTGGCCTCCGACGGCGGGGTGGACGTCCCCGTGCACGTCGACGCCGCCAGCGGCGGATTCGTGGTGCCCTTCCTGCACCCCGAGCTGAAGTGGGACTTCCGGCTGCCCCGGGTGGTGTCGATCAACGTCAGCGGGCACAAGTACGGGTTGACCTATCCCGGTGTGGGATTCGTGGTGTGGCGCAGCAAGGAATACCTGCCCGAGGAGCTGGTGTTCCGCGTCAACTACCTCGGCGGCGACATGCCCACCTTCACGCTGAACTTCTCCCGGCCCGGCAACCAGGTGGTCGGCCAGTACTACAACTTCCTGCGGCTCGGCCGCGACGGCTACACCAAGGTGATGCAGGCGCTGTCCGGGACGGCGCGGTGGCTGGGCGAGCAGCTGCGGGTCAGCGAGCACTGCGAGTTGATCTCCGACGGGTCGGCGATCCCGGTGGTCGCCTTCCGGCTCGCCGGGGACCGCGGCTACACCGAGTTCGACGTCTCGCACGAGCTGCGCACCTACGGCTGGCAGGTGCCCGCCTACACGATGCCGGACAACGCCACCGACGTCTCGGTGCTGCGCATCGTGGTGCGCGAGGGGCTCTCGGCCGACCTGGCCCGCGCGCTGCACGACGACGCCGTCTCGGCCCTCACCTCGCTGGACAAGGTCAAGCCGGGCGGCCACTATGACGCCCAGCACTTCGCGCACTGAGCGCTCGGGGAGCCAGCCGCCGTCCGGGGCCTTGTGTCACATGGGCCACTTCCGCCCCGGCTCGCGCGGCGATGTCCAGTTGCCCGCCTCACAGCGACAAACGCGCTCATGCCGACGACGCCTAACGGCTTCCAGGGCGCGGATTCCGCGCGGCAGTGACCTGACGTCGTCGCTTGTCGCTCGGAGGCGGGCACTTCGGGTGTTCTCCCGCCCAGGGACTGGTGTGGTCGTTGTGGCTTTTGGGGCGTTGCCGGGGCCGGGGCGGGCGGCGGCTGCGGCCGATTCTGGGACAATGGCGGCCGTGCCTGTTACGCCGATTTCCCTGACGCCGGGCCTCCTGGCCGAGGCCCTGGTGGACCTGGGCGCCATCGAGCACAACGTGCGGTTGCTGTGCGAGCACGCTGGCCGCGCGCAGGTGATGGCCGTCGTCAAGGCCGACGGTTACGGCCACGGCGCCACCCGCGCCGCCCGCGCGGCGCTGGCCGGCGGGGCGGCCGAGTTGGGTGTCGCCACCGTCGCCGAGGCGCTGGCGCTGCGCGCCGACGGCATCGCCGCGCCGGTGCTGGCGTGGCTGCACCCGCCGGGCATCGACTTCGGGCCCGCGCTGCTGGCCGACGTCGAGATCGCCGTCTCCTCGGAGCGCCAGCTCGACGAGCTGCTGGGCGCCGCGCGACGCACCGGCCGGACCGCGACGGTCACGCTCAAGGTGGACACGGGACTGAACCGCAACGGCGTGCACCCGTCGCAGTACCCGTCGATGCTGGCCGCGCTGGGCCGCGCCGTCGCCGAGGAGGCCATCCGGCCGCGCGGGCTGATGTCCCACATGGTGTTCGCCGATCAACCGGCCAACCCCGTCAATGACCTTCAGGCCCAACGGTTCAGCGAGATGCTGGCACAGGCGGGCGCGCGGGGGGTGCGGTTCGAGGTTGCGCACCTGGCGAACTCGTCGGCCACCATGTCGCGCCCCGACCTGGCCTTCGACCTGGTGCGGCCGGGGGTCGCGGTGTACGGCCTGAGCCCGGTGCCCGAGCTCGGCGACATGGGATTGATCCCGGCGATGACGGTGAAATGTCCTGTGGCGCTGGTCAAGTCGATCCGCGCCGGTGAGAGTGTGTCGTACGGGCACACCTGGACCGCGGAGCGCGACACCAATCTGGCGCTGCTGCCCGTCGGCTACGCGGACGGCGTGTTCCGTTCGCTGGGCGGACGATTGGAGGTGTTGATCAACGGCAAGCGGCGCCCCGGCGTGGGCCGGATCTGCATGGACCAGTTCGTCGTCGACCTCGGCCCCGGCCGCACCGACGTGGCCGAGGGTGACGAGGCGATCCTGTTCGGGCCCGGCACCGGCGGCGAACCCACCGCACAGGACTGGGCCGACCTGCTCGGCACCATCCACTACGAAGTGGTGACCAGCCCGCGCGGGCGCATCACCCGGACCTACCGCGAGGCGCAAACCATTGAGCCGTGAGAAGACTCGCAGGCGCCAACGGGGGAGGGCTTGGTTCGCGGGAGGGGCGGGGGTGACGGCCCTCGCCACGATCGTCGGAGCCTCTGCCCGCCGGTCGATGGTGCAGCGCGCCCGTGGCGTCGAAGACCCTTACGCCGACGAGGATTTCGGCAGGATCGATGACGACCGCCGCTCGGTGGTCACCACCCCGGACGGGGTGTCGTTGGCGATACGCGAGGCCGGCCCCGCGGACGCCCCGCTCACCATGGTCTTCGTGCACGGATTCTGCCTGCGGATGGGCGCCTTTCATTTCCAGCGCACGCGCCTGCCCGAGCACCTGGGCCCCGGCGTCCGGATGGTGTTCTACGACCAGCGCGGGCACGGGCAGTCCGACGAAGCCCCGCCCGAGAGCTACACGCTGACCCAACTCGGCAAGGACCTGGAAAGCGTCCTGAAGGTGGTGGCCCCGCGCGGGATGATCGTGCTGGTCGGCCACTCCATGGGCGGCATGACGGTGTTGTCGCACGCCCGCCAATTCCCCGACCAGTACGGGCGCCGGATCGTCGGCGCCGCGTTGATTTCCTCAGCGGCCGAAGGTGTCGCGAGGTCCCCGCTGGGGGAGATCCTGAAAAACCCCGCGCTGGAAGCGTTTCGGTTCACCGCGCGATCGGCGCCCAAGTTGATGCACCGCGGTCGCAGCGTGTCGCGCTCGCTGATCGGCCCGGTCCTGCGGGCCGCCTCCTACAGCGACCTGCACGTCAGCCGCAGCCTGGACGCCTTCTCGCAGCGAATGATGAACGGCACACCGATCCCGACCATGGTCGAGTTCCTGGACGCCCTCGAAGCCCACGACGAGACCGCCGGCCTGTGGACCCTGTTGCGCATCCCCACGCTGATCGCCTGCGGTGACCACGACCTGCTGACGCCGGACGAGTACTCGCGGAAAATGGCGGCCTCGCTGCCGCAATCCGAGCTGGTCATCGTTCGCGGGGCCAGCCATCTCGCGCTGCTGGACAAGCCCGAGGCGATCAACGACGGGCTGATCCGGCTGGTCAAGCGGGCCACCCCGGGCCGGGCCGCCCTGGCGACCCGGTGGATGCGGGAAAGGCTGCGGCGCCGTGGGTAGGCCCGAAGGGGAGGGTACGGCCACCCTCGAACGCGTCGAGGACACCGTCGCCCTGGGGTCGCGGCTCGGAGAGCAGCTTCGTGCGGGCGACGTCGTGGTGCTAACCGGCCCGCTCGGTGCGGGAAAGACCGTGCTGGCCAAGGGGATTGCCGCGGCGATGGACGTCGATGGACCGGTCACCTCGCCGTCGTACGTGCTGGCACGGGTGCACCCGCCGCGCCGCCCCGGGGCACCGACGATGATTCATGTCGACATGTACCGGCTTTTGGATCAAGACGGCGCCGACCTGCTCGGGGAGCTCGACTCGCTCGACCTCGACACCGATCTCGACGACGCGGTGGTGGTCGTGGAGTGGGGCGAGGGCATCGTCGAACGCCTCGCCGAGCGGCACCTCGACATTCGTCTGGAACGCCTCAGCGGATCGGACGTGCGGATCGCGTCGTGGCAGTGGGTTCGGTCGTGAGCATCGTTCTGGCCCTCGACACCGCGACTCCGGCCGTGACGGCCGGGATCGTGCGGCGCGACGACCTGACCGTGCTGGCCGAGCGGGTCACCGTCGACGCCCGCGCGCACGCCGAGCGGCTCACCCCGAACGTGGTGGCGGCCCTCGCCGACGCGGGGCTGACGATGGGCGACCTCGAGGCCGTCGTCGTGGGCTGCGGCCCAGGGCCGTTCACCGGCCTGCGGGCCGGAATGGCAACCGCCGCCGCCTACGGGCACGCGTTGGGCATCCCGGTGCGCGGCGTGTGCAGCCTGGACGCCATCGGGGTGCGTACCACCGGCGAGACGCTGGTGGTCACCGATGCCCGCCGGCGCGAAATCTATTGGGCCCGTTACCGCGACGGGTTTCGCATGGAAGGGCCGGGGGTGAACGCCCCGGCCGACGTCGACCCGGGCGCGGCGCAGGCGGTGGCCGGCTCCAAGGAGCACGCGTCACTGTTCGGCCTGCCGCATCGCGGACCGGTCTGCCCGACGCCGGCAGGCCTCGTCGCCGCGGTGCCCGACTGGTCGCAGCGCCCGCTGCCGTTGGTGGCGCTGTACCTTCGCCGCCCGGACGCCAAGCCGATGGCGGCGCGGCAATGACCGCCACCCGCGAGCCCGTGACGCTCGGCGCGCTGACCCCCGCCGACGCGGCGCGCTGCGCCGAGCTCGAACGGCAGCTGTTCGACGGCGACGACCCGTGGCCCGCGGCGGCCTTCAACCGGGAACTGGCCAGCCCGCACAACCATTACGTGGGCGCGCGCGCCGCCGGCACCCTGGTCGGGTACGCCGGAATCTCGCGGCTGGGCCGGACCCCGCCGTTCGAGTACGAGGTCCACACCATCGGCGTGGACCCCGCGTATCAGGGGCAGGGGATCGGCCGCCGGTTGCTCGAGCAGCTCCTGGTCTTCGCCGACGGGGGCGTCGTCTTCCTCGAGGTGCGCACCGACAACGAGGCGGCCATCGGGCTGTACCGCAGCGTGGGATTCGAACAGATCGGCCTGCGTCGGCGCTACTACCGCGCCAGCGGCGCCGACGCCTACACGATGCGGCGGGAGGCCCGCCCGTGAAGACCATCCTGGCCATCGAAACCTCTTGCGACGAAACGGGAGTCGGCATCGCGGGCCTCGACTCCGACGGCACCGTGACGCTGCTGGCCGACGAGGTGGCGTCCAGCGTCGACGAGCACGTCCGGTTCGGCGGGGTGGTCCCCGAGATCGCGTCGCGGGCCCACCTGGAGGCGCTCGGTCCCGCCATGCGCCGCGCCCTTCAAGCGGCCGGCGTGACGAAACCCGACATCGTCGCCGCCACGATCGGGCCCGGCCTGGCCGGCGCGCTGCTCGTGGGAGTCGCTGCGGCCAAGGCGTATTCGGCCGCGTGGGGCGTGCCGTTCTACGCCGTCAACCACCTGGGCGGGCACCTGGCCGCCGACGTCTACGAGCACGGCCCGCTGCCCGAGTGCGTGGCGCTGCTGGTGTCCGGCGGGCACACCCACCTGCTGCACGTGCGTTCCCTCGGCGAACCGATCGTCGAGCTGGGCAGCACCGTCGACGACGCCGCCGGCGAGGCCTACGACAAGGTGGCCCGTCTGCTGGGCTTGGGCTACCCGGGCGGGAAGGTGCTCGACGACCTGGCTCGCACCGGCGATCGCGACGCCGTCACCTTCCCGCGCGGCATGACGGGACCGCGTGACGACCCGTATGCCTTCAGCTTCTCGGGGCTCAAGACGGCCGTCGCCCGTTACCTGGAGAGCCACCCGGACGCGGTGAACGCGGACGTCGCCGCGGGGTTCCAGGAGGCCGTCGCCGACGTGCTGACCATGAAGGCGGTGCGCGCGGCGACGGGGCTCGGCGTCTCGACCCTGCTGATCGCCGGGGGAGTGGCCGCCAACTCGCGGCTGCGAGAGCTGGCAGAGCAGCGGTGCGCGGCGGCCGGGCTGACGCTGCGGATCCCTCGCCCCCGGCTCTGCACCGACAACGGGGCCATGATCGCCTCCTTCGCCGCGCACCTGGTGGCCGCCGGGGCGCCGCAATCACCGCTGGACGCGCCCACCGACCCGGGCCTGCCGGTGATAAAAGCCCAGGTGAGGTGATCGCTTACAGCGAATACCCGGTACGCAGCGGGGCGCCCTTGAGTGCTAGCACTCTCGTGTATAGAGTGCTAGGTGGCAATCGGCCAAACCCTGTGCCGGCACCCGCGACGACGGCGCTCGGGCACGGACGACTGCCGAATCCCTTGATAACTCCGGGGCACCCCGCCCCGGACCCGATCTAACTAGTGGAGGCTCCAATCGTGGCGAAGGTGAACATCAAGCCACTCGAGGACAAGATTCTCGTGCAGGCCAACGAGGCCGAGACCACGACCGCGTCCGGTCTGGTCATTCCTGACACCGCCAAGGAGAAGCCGCAGGAAGGCACCGTTGTCGCAGTCGGTCCCGGCCGCTGGGACGAGGACGGCGAGAAGCGGATTCCGCTCGACGTCTCAGAAGGCGACACCGTCATCTACAGCAAGTACGGCGGCACCGAGATCAAGTACAACGGCGAGGAGTACCTGATCCTGTCGGCGCGCGACGTGCTGGCCGTCGTATCGAAGTAAGCACCGTGGCCCGCCCCGGCGATCCCCGCGCATGGCCGCGGGTGATTTCCGGGGCGGCACCATTTGAACGTCGTGGTGATCGCAAGCGCGGCGGAGCCGGACGAAGCGGGTCGCCACCATTTGAACGTCGTGGTGATCGCAAGCGCGGCGGAGCCGGGCGAAGCGGGTCGCCACCATTCAAACGAGGAGCCTGATGAGCAAGGTTATTGAATACGACGAGACCGCGCGCCGCGCGATCGAGGCCGGTGTCAACGCGCTCGCCGACGCGGTCCGGGTGACCCTGGGTCCGCGCGGTCGGCATGTGGTGCTGGCCAAGGCCTTTGGCGGGCCCGCGGTCACCAACGACGGCGTGACCGTCGCGCGTGAGATCGAGCTGGAAGACCCGTTCGAGAACCTGGGCGCCCAGCTGGTCAAGTCGGTGGCGACCAAGACCAACGACGTGGCGGGCGACGGCACCACCACCGCGACCGTGCTGGCGCAGGCGCTGGTCAAGGGCGGCCTGCGCCTGGTTGCGGCCGGTGCCAACCCGATCGAGCTCGGCATCGGAATTTCGAAGGCGGCCGACGCGGCGTCCGAGGCGCTGCTCGCCGCGGCCACCCCCGTGTCCGGCAAGGACGCCATCGCGCAGGTGGCGACGGTGTCGTCGCGTGACGAGCAGCTCGGCGAGCTGGTCGGCGAGGCGATGAGCAAGGTCGGCACCGACGGCGTGGTCAGCGTCGAAGAGTCCTCGACACTGAACACCGAGTTGGAGTTCACCGAGGGCGTCGGCTTCGACAAGGGTTTCCTGTCGGCATATTTCGTCACCGACTTCGACGCGCAGGAAGCCGTGCTGGACGACCCGCTGATCCTGCTGCACCAGGAGAAGATCAGCTCGCTGCCCGACCTGCTGCCCATGCTGGAGAAGGTCGCCGAGTCGGGCAAGCCGCTGCTGATCATCGCCGAGGACATCGAGGGCGAGGCCCTGGCCACCCTGGTGGTCAACTCGATTCGCAAGACGCTCAAGGCGGTTGCGGTCAAGGCGCCGTTCTTCGGCGACCGGCGCAAGGCCTTCCTCGAGGACCTCGCGGTGGTCACCGGCGGGCAAGTGATCAACCCCGACGCCGGCCTGCTGCTGCGTGAGGTCGGCACCGACGTGCTGGGCTCGGCCCGTCGCGTGGTGGTCAGCAAGGACGACACCATCATCGTCGACGGCGGCGGTTCCAAGGACGCGGTCGACGCGCGCATCAAGCAACTGCGCGCCGAGATCGAGGCGAGTGACTCCGACTGGGACCGCGAGAAGCTGCAGGAGCGGCTGGCCAAGCTGGCCGGCGGCGTGGCGGTCATCAAGGTGGGTGCCGCCACCGAGACGGCGCTCAAGGAACGCAAGGAAAGCGTCGAGGATGCCGTCGCCGCGGCCAAGGCGGCCGTCGAGGAGGGCATCGTCGCCGGCGGCGGGTCGGCGCTCATCGCGGCGCGCGACGCGCTGAAGGAGCTGCGCGGATCGCTGTCCGGCGATCAGGCCACGGGCGTCGACGTGTTCGCCGAGGCGCTGGCGGCGCCGCTGTACTGGATCGCCACCAACGCCGGCCTGGACGGCGCGGTGGCGGTGAGCAAGGTCAGCGAATTGCCGCCCGGGCACGGGCTCAACGCGGACAAGCTCACCTACGGGGACCTGGTCGGCGAGGGCGTGATCGACCCAGTCAAGGTGACCCGGTCGGCGGTGGTCAACGCGGCGTCGGTGGCGCGCATGGTGCTCACCACGGAGACGGCCATCGTCGACAAGCCCGCCGACGAACACGATGACCACGGTCACGGCCACGGCCACGGACATCACCATCACCACTAGTTAGCGAAGCGAAACGCCCCCGGCCTGATGGTCGGGGGCGTTTTGCGTCGGCGATGAGCTTGCTACTCGAGACTTAACCTACGCACACCAGTCTCGGCGTGTCGTGTGCGTGGTTTAAGTGTCGCGGTTGGCTTACGGCCCGCACCACGGATACGGTCATCTGGCGGGGCGTTTCCGTGAGGTGATTTGCGTCAAATCTCGCGCCATGGAGCGCTTGTTGCAGTGGGCATGGGCTCGGTACGCCACGCGATACACGTGGGTGATGGCCGCGGTCGCCGTTGGCATTGCGTTTCCGATCTGGACAAACATGGCCGGACCACGCGAACTGGTCCAGGGTGAACGAGAGCCGTTCATCGGTGCGTACAGGCAGCAGCGTAGCGGGTCGGCGTTTGGTACGTCCGGGTGGCGGGATGCGCTCTGGTCACGCCAGTTTGGCTGATCCGCGGGCGCTGGAAGCATGCGTGAGAGCGGTTAGTGCATCGATGTCGCGGGTCAGCTGGTGGTAGAGGACGGCCGGTCCAAGCCATCTGCCCAGGAGACTCCGGAGTGCCGCCGGGTCGAGTGGCCGCTCGGGAGGATCGACCAGAACCGACTGGAGTGTGCGTACGGCGAGTTCGATGAGGTCGTCGATCGCAGCGTGGTCGAAGCCATGGGCGGCCCAGTCGACGTCATATCGTCGGAACATTTCTCGTCCCAGTCCAAATGCCGCACCGGCGGTGAACGAGGCCGACGTGCCGCCCGGTAACCGTGCGTCTAGGACGCGCGCCATCAGCGGGTCGTCGGCGAACTCCTCGGCCGCGAATGCCACGCCCTCGACGACGGCGGCGGCCGGATTTGTCCACCCACGCAGGTGATCGGCTAGACGATCGAGAAAGCCGTTGGCCGAACGCATCTGGCTGCCGACCACGAGCGCTTCGGCGCCGGGGAAGTAACGGTAGATGGTCTGGCGGCTCACTCCCAGAACGCGAGCCACGTCGCTGACGCGGATGGCCGATCCGCCTTCGGCAACCAAGGAGTCAACCGCGTCCAGAATCCGGTTGACGGCCTCCTCATCGGAGGCCGGCGTGTGGCCCGACCATCCATGGCTACGCACGGGTAAGGCCCATCATCGTGCTCCTGTTCGGTATGACGTGACAATCTGTAGCTAGAAGTATCGCGAACTGGGGTTGAGGTCAACGATATCTTGCCGGTTCACACGCGTCAGTTCGTACGAGATCTCAAGAACAAGTGCGCGACTGCTGCGCCAGAGTTCCTCTTCACCACACCATGCGAATCCGCAACCGTCAACGATGACGCGACATTCTGCTCTGATTTGTCTTGTCAGCTCCCGCTAGGTCTGCTGTGATACATCAAGGAATCGCGGCAGGTTCCACTGCACCAGGAGGCGGCCCATGACCGTAACTGAGGTCAACGACATTCGGTACGACCCCTACGATGTGGAACTTCTGGCCGATCCCTACCCAGTGTTCCGGCGGCTGCGCGAGGAGTCGCCGCTGTACTACAACGAGCAATACGATTTCTATGCGCTCAGTCGTTTCCAGGACGTGAGTCGTGCGCTTGTCGACACCGGCACGTTCAGTTCAGCCCGCGGAATGATCCTCGAAGTGATCAAGGCCAACATCGAGATACCGCCCGGCATCATCGTTTTCGAAGACCCACCGATCCATGACATCCACCGCAAATTGCTCGCGCGGATGTTCACCCCCCGCAAGATCGCCGAGCTCGAGGACAAGATTCGCGCGTTTTGCGCACAATGTCTCGACCCTGTCGTCGGCACCGGACGTTTCGATTTCATCGCCGATCTCGGCGCTCAGATGCCGATGAGAGTCATCGGAATGCTGGTCGGCATCCCCGAAGGCGACCAAGAACGTGTTCGGGAACGCTCGAATGCCTCGTTGCTCACCGAGGCCGGCCAACCCATGAGCCTGGCCTCGGAGGGCATCAACAACTACGACGAGGTGTTCGCCGCCTACCTCGACTGGCGCGCCGAACACCCCTCCGACGACATCACGACTGAACTCCTCAACGTCGAATTCGACGACGAGACAGGAGTCCGCCGAACCCTGACCCGCGACGAAATCCTGCTCTATATCGGCCTCGTCGCCTCCGCAGGCAACGAGACCACCACCCGGCTCCTCGGCTGGGCCGGAAAAGTTCTCGCCGACCATCCCGACCAGCGTCGCGAAATCGCCGCCGATCATCGGTTGATTCCACAGACGATCGAGGAACTGCTGCGCTACGAATCCCCGGTACCGCACCTCGCCCGCTACGTCACCCGTGATACCGAGTGGTACGGCCATACGGTGCCCGAAGGCAGCGTCATGATGCCGCTGATCGCATCAGCTTGCCGCGATCATCGCCAATTCCCGCCTGACGGAGACCGATTCGACATCCATCGCCAGCCGCGTCAGCACCTGGCATTCAGCGTGGGAGCGCACTTCTGCCTAGGAGCGGCACTCGCCAGGCTGGAGGCACGAATCGCGCTCGAGGAAATCCTCAAGCGCTTCCCCGAATGGGACATCGACATCCAGAACGCACACCTGTCATCGGCGTCGGCTGTCCGAGGCTGGGAATCGATGCCCGCGTTCATCTAGCTCAGACGCATCGGTTCCGGGGACGGCGATCTCCACGTTGTCGAACCGCAGCAATTGCGTGACAGCACACCGGTGTGGACGTGCGCCTAGAGGTATTGATTCCTCGCATTCGGTTTGTTGGGATCGGTAGCCAGGTGGGGCTTGTGCACTGGTTGCCACGAATGCGCCAGAGAGGACGGCCATCATGCTGCTTGCCGACGTGACGAAGAGAATCATCGCCGCCGCACTGCTGGCGGGGGGTGCCGCGCTGACCGGGTGGGGCGTGGGCACCGCGCACGCGGACACGATGGAACCGCACCGCTGGTGCCCCGGCGACCCGAAGCAGATGCCCTACGTCGTGAACCAGTACATCGACTGGGACTGGAATGTCTGCCACACCTGGTACCCGACCCAGTACGGGATGGGCAATGTCACCATGCAGGGCCGGCCGACCTCGATCTGGGACGGCGACAACCCGCCGATCGAGGCGATCACCATCAGGCATTGCCCGCCGATCAGCTTCATGTGCCCCTAAAAGCCGAAGCGCCCTGGCATCCGGCCGGGGCGTTTTCGTCGCTGGGCCGCGATGGGCGTCTAATCTCGCGCCATGGATCGCTTCGCGCAGTGGGCGTGGGATCGGTTTGGCGCACGGTACTCGTGGGTGGTCTGTGGCGTCTCCGTCCTGGTGCCGTCGCCGATATATCTTTTCTTGTCTTGTGCCATGGTGGCTTTCGAGAAATCGGATCGTTATCTCGAAGCGGTGGCGGCCACCGCCGTCGCGATGTTGGTGTTGGCGTACGGGATTGTGCTGCCCGGCCGGGGCGCATGGCGGCTCGTCGAGCGGTGGGCAGCGGGTGAGGCGGTGGATCCCGGGGCGGCACTAGAGGCGACCTACACCTGGTCGCGCCGTGCCGTCGCCCGAGGGTTGGCGGTCGTCACCGCGTGCGGCGCCGTGCTGTCGGGCGTCGTCGCTGTCATTGTCGGCGCGGCCGGACCGCGGCTGGCCGAGTATGCGGTCCTGGGCGCCATTATCGGGGCCGTTTCACACCTGATCGGCGTGCACAGTGTGCCGGAAGGGCCGATGCGACCGGTGCGGACCGCGATCGGAGGCGACTCCGGCATCGGTGACTCCCTGCCCCGGTCGCGGCCCAGCTTCGCCGCGTGGTCCAACCTGGCCATCCTCGCGGTCGCGTTCGGTTTCTCGATGGCGGGCGCGATGGTGGCGGGTGAGTTCGATCGGTCCCGGCAATCACCCCTGCTGTGGATGTGCATCGGCTGCGTGCTGACTGTGGGCTTCGCCGTCCCGATCACCGTCATCAGTGTGTTCTCGCCGTCCCTGCAGCCAATTCGGGACCTTGCCGAAGGCACCAAACGTGTTGCGGCCGGCGACTACTCGCGACGGCTGCCGGTGTTTCAAGACGACGACCTAGGCGCGCTGGCGGGGTCGTTCAACCGCATGCAGGCGGGTTTGGCCGAGCGGCAACGACTTCACGCCGCGTTTGCGACCTACGTCGACCCATCCTTGGCGGCGCGATTGCTCGAGCAGGGCGACGATGTGTTCACCGGGGAGCGCCGCGAGGTGACGGTGATGTTTGTCGACATCCGCGACTTCACCCCCTTCGCCGAGGCGCACACCGCCGAGGACACGGTCGCGCGCCTCAACGCGTTGTTCGAGATCGTCGTGCCGGCCGTCGTCGATGCCGGGGGGCACGTGAACAAGTTCCTCGGCGACGGCGCGCTGGCAGTATTCAACGCCCCCAACGACCTTGCCGACCATGCCGACGCGGCCGTCGGCGCGGCGGTCCTGGTTCACCGACTGGTCTCAGAACGGTTGAGCGAGCTGCGAATCGGCATCGGCGTCAACACCGGTGTGGTGATCGCCGGCACCATCGGCGGGGGAGGCAAGCTGGAGTTCACTCTGATCGGCGACACGGTCAACGTCGCCGCCCGCGTGGAGCAGCTCACCAAGACGACCGGTGATGCGATCCTGCTCACCGAGCAGACCGTCGACGCCCTGGCTTCGCGACCGCCGGGGCTGACCGACCGTGGAGCACACGCCCTGAAGGGCAAGTCGGCCGCCACGCGGGTCTTCGGGTTCGGCACCGCCGACCTTCGTTCGCCTCGCCCCGGCTGAATTCATTAACTCGGCGGGTTCTGCGTCCTGCCGGGGTTCGGGAACGCCGGGTTGGTGTAGGCCGGTGTCTGCGGCTCCTCGCCGCCATTAGGACTCTCGACTGGCGGCGGTCCGGCGTCTGGCTCACCCGCCGCAACTGGGTGTGCCCGGTGTTCGGGCGGTGGCGGCTTGGGCACCAGGTAGTTTCTCCACGCGCCCGGTGGGTTCGGTGCCGGGCCGATCGTGTTATCCGGCCAGCGCCATGAGCAACCACCGGATGCGCCTCCGAAATCGCCTGCCGGAATGGTCAACCCGAAACCCATGAAAGTTCCACCGATGATGGAGTTGCCGCCCGGGCCACCCATGTTCCACCCACCATATTCGCAGTGCCAGTGGGTGCTGTTCTCCTCGATCGGGAAGTCGCAATAGTACGTCGTGGCCCCCGCCTCGAAAGTGCTGCCGCCGACACCGGGATAGTCGCACACTCCTGGACCAGGGATGTTGCCGCCCGGCCCGGCCCATGCTGTGGGGGCATTGAGGGTTGCAAATAGCGTAACCCCTGGTGCCACAAGGACTTTGACCGCTTTAGTCAGGAGGTCTTTCATTGCGAGCGCTTCCTCGCTTCGACCGCCGCGCGTCCCTTGCGATACTCGCGAGCCGTGTGAATCGCGGCTGTGTCCGCGGCATAGCGCTGAGTTTGCACCCTCGATGACAATGTGCTCACCACCAGAATTGAAGCTGCGGCTGGCTGTCAGGCCCCGAATTGCACCGTAGTACTGCTCGGCGTTCCGATATCTCATTTCTGCTGAATTCGAAGCCGCTCGTCCCGCGGCCGCTCGGCGGGGCGGTTTGCCGCCCCACGTGCGAGGCGCGGCGGTGGGCAAACGTCCCGTGGGACCGCGCCGATTGCTAAGCTGGCCGCATCATGACGTGGGGGGCGCGAGCGTGACTTATCCGCAGCAATGGCCACCGCAACCGCCGCAGTACCCCCAGCAATGGCCCTCGCCGTACCCTCCGTATCCGCCGCCGGCGCCCGCGCCGCGCAAGACCAACGTCGCGCTGATCGTTGTGCTTACGGTCGCGGCGATCGTCATTCTCGTGCCGGCGGCGTTGGTCGGTTTCTTCGTGATCCGGGACGTGGCCCGCGACGGTCTCGACGGTCGCGGCGGAATCAAGAAAGCCACCACCCTCTCGGACTTCGATGTGGTGTGCGATCGCGGATCAATCAGCAACGCCGCCACGTACGGCAAGCCCTACAAGATCGTTGCGTTCGCCCCGTATGACGAGCCGGACCCGATGCGCGAACTGGCATCCATGCACTGGAGACAAGTCACACTCGATTCCCGTGCCGATTACCGGGCGACTGACGGCGACTTCCAGTCGACGAATGTTGTTGGCTGCCTTACCCGCAAACCCGGAACCGAGGCGAAGTCACGCACCTGTGACCTCAAGTCGGACGCGGGCGAACACATCGCCGTCGACTTATACGCCGTGCAGTACGACTTGGAACTCCGCGAGGCGAAGACCGGCAAGCGCATCGCACAACTGGGATCGGTCGACGGTCCGGCAGCCAACTGCCCGTTCTTCGTATGGGTCAAAAAGCGCGACCCGAAGATGTACGCGGAACCTGATGCCGCGGCGGTCGATGCCAAGCTCGCCGAGTTCGCCCACCGGTAAAACGGGCCACGCGTTCTGGCTGTACACCGAACCGGTCGGCAGTGGATCATGATGCGGTGACGCGGCCCGACGACTACCGATCCTTATACGAGTCCTATCTCGCACACTGCAACGAGCATGATTTCGATTCGATGGCCTCGTTCTACACGCCGACCATCAAGGTCAACGGTGTCCCGATGGACCCGACCTCGGTTACCGAGCAATTCGCACCGCTGATCTCCGCGTTCCCCGATTGGCACTGGGAGATACGGCACTTCGTCGTCGACGCGGAGAACATCGTGGTGCACTTCGAGGTCACCGGCACCCACCGGGGAACGTTCCAAGGGATCGAGGCGACCGGTCGACGGGTGAGCATTTCGGAGTTCACCCTGTACCGCATCGAGGAGGGCAAGTTCGCGGAGGTGTGGGACCTCGTCGACATGGCCGCGCTGATGAAGCAGATCAGTTGAGGCGTCGCACCGACAAGCGTTTGCGCCCTTAGTCTTTCACGTGTACAGCCCGGCGATGACGATGATCACGCCCGCGACGACCGCCACGGCCAGTGACAGCAGCAGGAAGCTGACGACTGACTCCTTGGCCGCCGAGGCCTCGTGGTCGGCCGCCGCGATCGGCGCGAGCCTGCGCCCGGCGCCCCACGCCGCCGCGAGCAGGGTCGCGAGCCAGTTCGCGTAGGCGGCGTACACAATCAGCGCGACGGCCGTTACCCCCCAGGCGTGGGTCAGGTGAAGGTGGGGCCAGAGCAGCCCGATCAGCACGAGGAACATTCCGTTGAGGACGGCCTCGAGGTGGCTCGACAGCGCCATGCGCGGGTTCTTCAGCGCCGCGACGGCGAACCCGGTGAGCAGGCCGATCAGGAAGAGAACCAGCCCGAGCGTGAACAGCACCGTCTGCATGTCAGCACCCTAGGGGCGCGGGACGGCGCGCGTCTGCCGTTGTCGTCATCCGCGCCGACGCGGGTCAGCGGGTTCCGGGCGGAAGGCTCGGCGGCGTCGTCACGGTCGTGGTCGGCGTGGACGTGTACGCCGGGCTGCTGGTCACGGTGACGGTGCTCGTGCTGGTGGACGGGGGCGGCACTTCGGTCGTCGTCGTGATCGTCGTGACGCTGGTCGTCGTCGAGGTCGACGACGTCGTCGTCGCCGACGCCGCGGCAAGCACACCGCAGGCCACCCGCTTGCCCGAGTCGCCGGTCGAAGCGCCGCTCAGATTGTCCGCGTTCTGGTGGACGATCAGCGCGGTGCCCGAGCTGTTCCTCAGGTCCGAGGCGGTGAGCAAGCTGGTGGTGGTGACCAGTTTCGCCGAGCCGTCATTGCGGACCTGCAACGCGGTCAGGTCGCCGCTCGCGGGAAAGCCGGTGTGGTTGGGTGCCTGGTACACGCTTCCGGCGGACTCGAAGTCCCCCTCGCATTTGCCCACCGCGTGGACCATCAGCGCATGGAAACCCGGGCTCAGCACCTGGTTGGGTCCGGCCTCCACGGTCACGGTCGCGTATCCATTCGCGAAATCGATGGTGGCGGTGCCGACCTGGCTTCCGTCGGTGCCTTTGAGCTGCGTAGTCATCCGCTCCGTGCCTGGGGGCGCGCTGGAGGACGTCGATGTGCCGGATTGGCCACCCTGCTGGTTCGCGCATGCTGCCAACGGTGCGATGGTCGCGGCGAGCGCCACGGCCGCGAAGGATACGCCCTTGTTCATGGGCCGGGCCTACCCCGATTGGCCGCAATCGAAACGAGGCCCGGCCGCCGGAGCGGCCAGCCCGTCGGTGCCGGGACCTAGGCCGAGCGGCGGATGCCGCGCGTGCGGCCGATGTCGCCCTTCAGCAGCAGATCGCGCTCGGATTCCGAGAGGCCGCCCCAAACCCCGTACGGCTCACCGACTTCCAGGGCGTGCGAACGGCACTCCTGGATGACCGGGCACTGGCGGCACATCTCTTTCGCACGCTGCTCGCGCTGCATGCGGGCGCGGCCGCGTTCACCGTCGGGATGGAAGAACATCGACGAGTCAACGCCGCGGCACAAGCCCTGCAGTTGCCAGTTCCAGATGTCGGCGTTGGGTCCAGGTAGCTGCTCCGGCTGTGGCATTGGTGTCTCCCTCTCTGCACGGCACGCCCAGTAAGGTCATGTTCGCGAAGCGATTGTGCAACTGAAATGAAGCGGCGTCACCGATGACTACCCGTCATGGGTAGACGTTAGGGCTGACGGCGAATTTGCGTCAATAGCCACTTAGCCCGGCAAAGTATGTAATGGTTATAAAAGAATTAACGCTGCGTTCATACGTCAACCATTGGCGAAACATGCTCCGTGCTACCAGGCACTTGACCGAAACGAGATTCCGCAGTTCACGGGGCGGGGGAGGGTCGGCCACGATAAGTACAGGGCCTGTTGTGATTAACAGTTCGGTAACGCGAATAGCACAAACTGTTTACTACCATCGCCGTGATTGAAACTCGTCACACTTTCGTGATTGGCCGGACGTTAGTGGCCGCCGCGTTCGGTGACCGGCCCGGTACGTGGCCGCTGCCGACGGCGGTCTCCCCGGAAGAATTGTGGCTGCGCGCGGTCGCCGCCGGCGGACAGGGCCACTACGGCAGCGCCTACCGGGACCTGGCGGAGCTGCGGCGCAGCGCCGCCACCGGGCGGCTGGTCTCCCTGGCCCACAGCACGCAGGGATCCTTTCTGCGCCAACTCGGTTGGCACGCTCTGGCGCGCGGCTGGGACGGTCGCGCCCTGGCGCTGGCGGGCGAGGAGTCGGAGTCGTGCGGCGACGCCCTCATCGGGCTGGCGGCCGACGCGCTGGGCGTCGGCCGTTTTCCCGTCGCGGCCACGTTGTTGCGGCGCGCGGATTCCGTGCTGGGCACCGGGCCGGTTCCCGACCGGCTGCCGGTGCGGCGAGGGTGGGTGGCCGCCGAGCTGGCGATGGCCCAGGGCGACGGCGAAATCGCCGTCCGCCATGCGAACGAAGCGGTGGACCTCGCGGGCGCCATGACCGTCCCGTCGGTGCGGCACGCGGTGAAGAGCCAAGTCGTGCTGGCGGCCGCCCTCTGCAGCGCCGGGGCGGTCGAGCGTGCCCGCGCGGTGGCCGACGAGGCGCTGGACGCGACCGGGGCGTTAGGGCTGGTCCCGCTGCGGTGGGCGTTGGCGTGCTTGCTGATTGATCTCGGAAGCGTCACTTTTCCGACACAACAGCTGCGGGAAATTCGCGATGTCTCCGCAGGCCACGTGCGGCGCGCCGGTGCGACGTGGCGTTCCGCTTGAAATGGCCCCGCGCCCGTTATTGTCAGTTCGTTAGTTAGCCCGGTTAGCCCGCGATGTGTCCGGTTCGTAACGTTGGAGATACCGCCGTCGATGACAATTCAAGGGGATCGTCTCGACGCTGTGGTTGCCAAGGCCGTGGCGGGGGACAGTAACGCACTACGGGAGGTGCTGGAGACCATCCGTCCGATTGTCGTGCGATATTGCCGCGCGCGGGTCGGGACAGTCGAGCGGGGTGGCCTGTCAGCGGATGACGTGGCACAGGAGGTGTGCTTGGCGACTATCACGGCGCTGCCGCGTTACCGGGACCGGGGACGCCCCTTTCTCGCTTTCCTGTACGGCATCGCGGCCCACAAGGTCGCCGACGCCCACCGCGCCGCCGGCCGCGACCTGTCCTACCCCACCGAAGTGATCCCGGAGCGTTGGTCCTCGGACGCCGGCCCGGAACAGCGGGCCATCGAGGCCGATTCGGTCAGCCGGATGAGTGAACTGCTCGAGATCCTGCCCGCCAAGCAGCGCGAGATCCTGATCTTGCGTGTCGTCGTCGGCCTGTCCGCCGAGGAGACCGCGTCCGCCGTGGGCAGCACCACGGGAGCCGTCCGGGTGGCCCAGCACCGTGCGCTGTCCCGCCTCAAATCCGAGATGATCGCGGCAGGTGACTGTGCCTGAATCTTTGGACGAATTCGCCCGCACCGATCTGCTCCTCGACGCGCTCGCCGAGCGGCGGCCGGTGCACGTCGGCGACCCCGACACGGACGCGATGGCCACCCTGCTGGAGGACTGGCGCGACAACCTGCGCTGGCCGCCGGCCAGTGCGCTGGTGTCGGCCGAGGAGGCCGTCACGGCGCTGCGCACCGGATTGGCCGACCGCCGCCGCAGCCGCCGCGGCCTCGCGACGATCGGGTCGGTCGCCGCGGCGCTGTTGGTGCTGAGCGGCTTCGGCGCCATGGTGGTCGAGGCCCGCCCCGGCACCACGCTCTACGGGCTGCACGCGATGTTCTTCGACCAGCCGCGGGTCAACGAGAAGCATCAGGCGTTGCTGTCCGCCCGGGCCGATCTGGCCAAGGTGCAGGAATCGATCGACCGGGGCGACTGGGACCAGGCCCGCAATCAGCTGACCGAGGTGAGCAGCTTGGTCCAGTCGATCGAAGACCCGGCCAGCAAACAAGAGCTGACGAATCAACTGAATCTGTTGAACGCCAAGGTGCAATCGCGCAATCCGAATGCGACGCTGCCCGCCCCGGCGAACACACCGTCGGCCTGGTCCACCCCGACCACCGCGGTCCCGACGGCGGCCCCGGCGCCGTCCGACGCTTCGCTGAGCCCGTCGGTGACGCCGTCACCGAGTCAGTCGTGGAGCAAGCACCGGCATCACGGCCAGACGTCCCCGTCGGCGGCCACGCCGAACAGTCCTTAGCGGCGGTATCCGTCGGCGTCAGAGGAGGTCGCCTCGTTCAGCGAGGCGTCGGCGTATCCCCGGCAGTAATCCCACGTGACGTAGGCGTCCGGTTCCGGGTCGTAGGCCGGCTCATGCGGGCGTACCGTGCCGTCGATCAGCAGCTGCAACAGGTTCGCCCGCAGCATGTCCCAGTCGTGGTAGTGGTCCTGCTGGCATTCGTCGCAGCACACCACGAGCCCGCGAATACCCTTGTGCGCCAACAGGGCCTCATAAACCGCCAGATCGGCCAGGTCCGCCTCGACCGCCATCCGCTCCTGGGCGTCCAGGGGTTGCCCCGGTTCTACGGCTTCCAAGGCAGCCGACGGATCGCAGGGGTCGTCGGCGAAAGGATCGGGCGGCAAACCCGGTGGGAGGTGATCGCGCACGCACACTAGCCTACGCAGCCCGGCCGGGATAACGCCAGCAGGGAAGCGGCCCGTCGTTTCCGCGCCGTTTGCCGCCCGCGGCGCGCCCCGGCCAGCGGCTCGAGGGGCGCGCGTGCCGATAGGATGGTGTTCTCACGCCGCATCGTATGGAGGGCCCCGCCGATGACCCGTGGCATGTCCCACCTGGAAGACAGCTCCGACCTCGTCGGCAGCCCCTACGTGCGCGTTGGCGGGCTGGTCGACGACGCGGTGCCCACCGGGGGTGACAACCCGCACAAGGTCGCGATGCTCGGGCTCACCTTTGACGACGTCCTGTTGCTGCCCGCGGCCTCCGATGTGGTTCCCGCCACCGCGGACACGTCCAGCCAGCTCACCAAGAAGATCCGGCTCAAGGTGCCGCTGGTCAGCTCGGCCATGGACACCGTCACCGAGTCGCGGATGGCCATCGCGATGGCCCGGGCCGGCGGCATGGGTGTGTTGCACCGCAACCTGCCCGTCGCCGAGCAGGCCGGCCAGGTCGAGATGGTGAAGCGGTCGGAGGCGGGCATGGTCACCGACCCGGTGACCTGCCGCCCGGACAACACCCTGGCCCAGGTCGACGCGCTGTGCGCCCGGTTCCGGATCTCGGGGCTGCCGGTGGTCGACGACACTGGGTCGCTGGTCGGCATCATCACCAACCGCGACATGCGGTTCGAGGTCGACCAGACCCGCAAGGTCGCCGAGGTGATGACCAAGGCGCCGCTGATCACCGCCCAGGAGGGGGTGAGCGCCGACGCCGCGCTGGGTCTGTTGCGCCGCAACAAGATCGAGAAACTGCCCGTCGTCGACGGCCACGGCCGGCTCACCGGGCTGATCACCGTCAAGGACTTCGTCAAGACCGAGCAACACCCCCTGGCCACCAAGGACAGCGACGGCCGGCTGTTGGTCGGCGCCGCGGGCGGCGTCGGCGGCGACGCCTGGGTGCGCGCGATGATGCTGGTCGACGCCGGGGCGGACGTCCTGATCGTCGACACCGCCCACGCGCACAACCGGCTGGTGCTCGACATGGTCGGCAAGCTCAAGGCGGAGGTGGGCGAGAAGGTCGAGGTGATCGGCGGGAACGTGGCCACCCGGTCCGCGGCCCTGGCGCTGGTCGACGCGGGTGCCGACGCGGTCAAGGTCGGCGTCGGGCCGGGCTCGATCTGTACCACCCGCGTGGTCGCCGGGGTCGGCGCGCCACAAATCACGGCGATCCTAGAGGCGGTCGCGGCCTGCGGGCCCGCGGGCGTGCCGGTGATCGCCGACGGCGGGCTGCAGTATTCCGGCGACATCGCCAAGGCGCTGGCCGCCGGCGCATCGACCGCCATGCTGGGGTCGCTGCTGGCCGGCACCGCCGAGGCCCCCGGCGAGCTGATCTTCGTCAACGGCAAGCAGTTCAAGAGCTACCGCGGGATGGGGTCGCTGGGCGCCATGCAAGGTAGAGGAGGGGCTGGAGGGGGGAAGTCGTACTCCAAGGACCGCTACTTCGCCGACGACGCGTTGAGCGAGGACAAGCTGGTGCCGGAGGGAATCGAGGGCCGGGTGCCGTTCCGCGGCCCGCTGTCCTCGGTGATCCACCAGCTCACCGGCGGCCTGCGCGCCGCGATGGGCTACACCGGCTCGCCCACCATCGAGGCGCTGCAGCAGGCGCAGTTCGTCCGGATCACCTCGGCCGGGCTGCGCGAAAGCCACCCGCACGACGTCGCCATGACCGTCGAAGCGCCCAACTACTTCGCCCGCTGAGCCCGGCATGGTGGAAATCGGGATGGGCCGTAACGCCCGTCGCACCTATGAACTGAGCGAAGTCAGCATCGTGCCGTCGCGGCGCACCCGGTCGTCGCAGGACGTGTCGACGACCTGGCAGCTGGACGCGTACCGCTTCGAGATCCCGGTGGTGGCCCACCCGACCGACGCGCTGGTGTCGCCGGAGTTCGCCATCGAGCTCGGCCGCCTCGGCGGGCTGGGCGTGCTCAACGGCGAGGGCCTGATCGGCCGGCACGCCGACGTGCAGGGCAAGATCGCCCAGCTCGTCGAGGCGGCCACCAAGGAGCCCGAACCGTCGGCGTCGATCCGGTTGCTGCAGGAACTGCACGCCGCGCCGCTGAACCCCGACCTGCTGGGCGCCGCGGTCGCGCGCATCCGAGAGGCCGGGGTGACCACGGCGGTGCGGGTCAGCCCGCAGAACGCCCAGGCGCTGACCCCGGTGCTGCTGCAGGCCGGCATCGACCTGCTGGTCATCCAGGGCACGATCGTCTCCGCGGAGCGGGTGGCCAGCGACGGCGAGCCGCTGAACCTGAAGACCTTCATCTCCGAGCTCGACATCCCGGTGGTGGCCGGCGGGGTGCTCGACCACCGCACCGCCCTGCACCTGATGCGCACCGGGGCCGCCGGCGTCATCGTCGGCTACGGCTCCACCCGCGGCGTCACCACCAGCGACGAGGTGCTGGGCATCAGCGTGCCGATGGCCACCGCGATCGCCGACGCCGCCGCCGCGCGGCGCGAATACCTCGACGAGACCGGTGGCCGCTACGTGCATGTGCTGGCCGACGGTGACATCCACACCTCCGGCGAGCTCGCCAAGGCGATCGCCTGTGGTGCGGACGCGGTGGTGCTCGGCACGCCGCTCGCCGAGGCCGCCGAGGCCCTGGGCGAGGGCTGGTTCTGGCCTGCCGCGGCGGCGCACCCGTCGTTGCCGCGCGGGGCGTTGCTGCAGATCGCCCTCGGCGAGCGGCCGGCGCTGGAACGGGTGCTCAACGGCCCGTCCGACGACCCGTTCGGCTCGTTGAACCTGGTCGGTGGCCTGCGCCGATCGATGGCCAAGGCCGGCTATTGCGACCTCAAGGAGTTCCAGAAGGTCGGGCTGACCGTCGGGAGCTGACGTTTTCCTCCGCGAGCGTCACGGCGGCGTGGCGGTCGGTGGAGGTAGCTGGAGGCCGAGGCTCGCTGGTTTATTACCAACCGGTAAGGCCATACTGGTGCGATGAAGCCGGATTACGACGTACTGATCATCGGTTCGGGGTTCGGCGGCAGCGTCAGCGCGCTGCGGCTGACCGAAAAGGGCTACCGCGTAGGCGTACTGGAGGCGGGCCGGCGCTTCGCCGACGAGGACTTCGCCGAGACGTCATGGGACCTGCGCAAGTTCCTCTGGGCCCCCAGGCTGGGTTGCTACGGCATCCAGCGGATCCATCCCCTGAAGAACGTGCTGATCCTGGCCGGGGCCGGGGTGGGCGGCGGCTCGTTGAACTACGCCAACACGCTGTATGTGCCGCCGGAGCCGTTCTTCGCCGACCGGCAGTGGTCGCACATCACGGACTGGCGCGACGAGCTGATGCCGCACTACGAGCAGGCCAAACGGATGCTCGGGGTGGTGACGAACCCGACCTTCACCGACGCCGACCGCGTCCTGAAGGAGGTAGCCGACGAGATGGGCTGCGGTGACACCTTCGTGCCCACCCCGGTGGGGGTGTTCTTCGGCCCCGACGGCACCAAGACGCCCGGCAAGACCGTGCCGGACCCGTATTTCGGTGGCGCGGGACCGGAGCGCACCGGCTGCCTGGAGTGCGGATGCTGCATGACGGGCTGTCGCTACGGCGCCAAGAACACACTGCTGAAGAACTACCTCGGCCTCGCCGAATCGGCTGGGGCGCAGGTCATTCCGATGACCACCGTCAAGGGTTTCCAGCAGCGCCCGGACGGGCTGTGGGAGGTCCGCACCGTGCGCACCGGAAGCTGGCTGCGCCGGGACCGGCGCACCTTCACCGCGACGCACCTGATCCTGGCGGCGGGCACCTGGGGCACCCAGCATCTGCTGTTCAAGATGCGCGACAGGGGCAAGTTGCCGCGGTTGTCCGAGCGCCTCGGCGTGCTGACCCGCACCAACTCCGAGTCCATCGTCGGCGCGGGCAAGCTCGAGGTCGACCCGAACCTGGACCTGACGCACGGCGTGGCCATCACGTCGTCGATCCACCCGACGTCGGACACCCACGTCGAACCCTGCCGCTACGGCAAGGGATCCAACGCGATGGGCCTGCTGCAGACGCTGATGACCGACGGCACCGGCCCGGAGGGCACCGACGTGCCGCGCTGGAAGCAGCTGCTGGACCAGGCCCGCGAGGATCCGCGCCGCATGATGCGGATGCTCAACGTCCATCAGTGGAGCGAACGCACCCTGATCGCCTTGGTCATGCAGCACCTGGACAACTCGATCACCACCTACACCAAGCGCGGGAAGCTGGGCATCCGCTGGTACACCAGCAAGCAGGGGCACGGGGACCCGAACCCGGCCTGGAACCCCGTCGGCAACAAGGTCACCCGGCGCATCGCCGAAAAGGTCGACGGCGTGGCGGGCGGCACCTGGGGCGAGCTGTTCAACATTCCGCTGACCGCGCACTTCCTCGGCGGCGCGGCGATCGGCGACAGCCCCGAGCACGGGGTCATCGATCCCTACCACCGGGTCTACGGCTACCCGACATTGTTCGTGGTCGACGGTGCGGCGATCTCGGCGAACCTGGGCGTCAACCCGTCGCTGTCCATCACGGCGCAGGCCGAACGGGCCGCCTCGCTGTGGCCGAACAAGGGCGAGAACGATCAGCGCCCGCCGCAGGGCCAGGCCTACCGCCGGCTGGACCCGATCGCCCCGCAGCACCCGGTGGTGCCGGCCACGGCGCCGGGCGCGTTGCGCTGGTTGCCGATCACCCCGGTCCGCACGGCCGCCGACGCGTGACGAGCGCGAGCGCCGCGTAGCGGCTAGCTGGCGATCGCCTCGATCGGGGCGCCGCTGACCACCCGGCTGCGTTCCCGGTGGATGTTGAAGGGCACGTCGCCCATCAACGTGACCCGGTGCATCAGCCGGGGCTGGTCGTCGTAGTCGTCGACCGCCCGGTGCTGGGTGGCCCGGTTGTCCCAGATGGCAACGTCGCCCGGCGCCCAGTTCCACCGAATGGTGTTCTCCGGCATGGTGATTCGCCGTTGCAGCATCTCGAAGAGCACGCTCGATTCGTAGCTGTCCAGGCCGACGAACCCGCGCACGAAATTACCGAGCAACAGGGTGCGCTCGCCGGTCTCCGGGTGCACCCGCACCACCGGGTGCTCGGTCCGGAAGTCCGGCTTCTCGAAGGCCTGCCGGAACGCGCGCTGGGTGTCGGTCAATGCCTCGGGGGTGATGTAGTCATAGCGGTTGGTGTGCAGGGCCCACAGGTCGTCGACGAGCCAGGTGAGCGGCTCGGGCAGGTCCTCATACGCCGCCGCGGTGTTGGTCCACAGCGTCGATCCGCCGTAGCGGGGCAGGGTGACGGCGCGCAGGATCGAGGCTGCCGGGTAGTTGGCGACGAACGTGACGTCGGTGTGCCAGCGGTTCGCTTTCCCGTACTCGGAGTTGATCGGCGTGATGACCGGCGCGTTCTTGGCGGCGAGCATCTCGGCGGCCGGGTGGCCGACGGGCGTGCCCAGCAGGCCGGCGAACGCGAGCTGCTGCGCGTCATCGAGGTGGTGCTGGTGGCGGAAGAAGATGACCTTGTGGGTCAACAACGCCTGGTGGATCTTGTCGACCGCGGCCGGGTCGAGGTCGCCCCCGAGGCGCACCCCGTCGACCCGCGCGCCGATGCGGCTGCCCAGCTTGGTGACGGTTATCTGACCAATCATTTTTCATCAGTCCTCGCGTAAAGGTGTGTAGTCAACTGACTACATCGGCTAGTGTAGACACATGACTACAGCGCCCGCAAGTGGCCGCGGGAAAGTGCCCACCGGGCGTGTCGAGGTCGCGGCGGCGATCTTGGAGGCCGCCACCGACCTATTCGCCGAGCGCGGCCCGGCCGCCACGTCGATCCGCGACATCGCCGCCCGATCCAACGTCAACCACGGACTGGTGTTTCGCCATTTCGGCACCAAGGACAAACTGGTGGGCGCCGTGCTCGATCACCTGGGCGCCGACCTGAGTGCCCTGCTGAGCGCCGAGCCGCCCGCCGACGTGCTGGACCGAGCCCTCGACCGGCAGATGCGCGTGATGGCCCGGACCGTGCTCGACGGGTATCCGGCCGGGCAGTTGCAGACGCGCTTTCCCACCGTCTCGGCGTTCCTCGAATGGGTGCTGCCGCTGCACGACAACGAGACCGAGGCGCGGCTCGCCGTCGCCAACGCCCTTGCGCTGCAATTCGGCTGGCGGCTCTTCGCGCCGATACTGCGCACGGCCACCGGGCTCGACAACCTGACGGACGACGAAATACGCGAGGCCGTGCGGGCCGAGGTGGGCCGGATCCTCAATCCCGGCTGACGCTCACTTCTTCCGGGTCAGCGCCCGGCGATGCAGCGGCTCGCGGCCCGGGGGCTGCTGCGGTGGCGGCAGCAGAGGCTTGCGGGGCCGCACCGCAATGGTTTTCGGTGTATCGCTGCTCAGGGTGACCTCTTCACCCGCATGCCGGATGGTGAGCTGGCCGTCCGGCCCATCGCGCACCGTGTAGGTGACGTCGGAATGGTTGACGTCGACCGTGACCCGGAAATCGCGCCACCGAAGGCGAAACCTCAACCGCGAAATGCCGTCGGGCAGTGCGGGATCCAGCGACAGGATGCCCTCATCGTCGCGCAGCCCGCCGAAACCGCCCACCAGGGCGGTCCAGGCGCCGGCCAGCGAGGCCATGTGCAGGCCGTCACGGGTGTTGTGGTGCAGATCGCGCAGGTCGATCAGCCCCGCCTCGTAGGCATAGTCGTGCGCCAATTCCAGGTGGCCGACCTCGGCGCACATCACCGCCTGGGTGCAGGCGGACAGCGACGAGTCGCGCACCATGCGCCGCTCGTAGTAGTCGACATTGCGGGCCTTCTGTTCCGGGGTGAACGCGTGGCTCTGCCACTGCATCGCCAGCACCAGGTCGGCCTGCTTGATCACCTGTGCGGGATACAGGCGCACGTACGGGTCATGCAACAGCAACGGGTAGGAGTGGTTTTCGTCGAAGTCCCACTCCGCCAGCGTGGTGAACCCTTCGCACTGCTGATGGACCCCGAGGCCGGCGTCGTAGGGGATGTTGGCGGCGTCGGCCGCGTCGCGCCAGGACGCCGTCTCCTCGGTGGTGACCCCCAGGGCCTCGGCCGCCTCGGGATGGCGGTTGCAGGCCTCGGCGGCGGTGCGCAGATTGTGCGCGGCCATCAGGTTGGTGAAGACGTTGTCCCGCACGATCGCGGTGTATTCGTCGGGCCCGGTGACGCCGTCGAGGTGCCAGACGCCGTGCCGATCGTGGTGGCCGAGCGAGACCCACAGCCGGGCGGTCTCCACGAGAACCTCGAGGCCGCAATGCTTTTCGAGCTCGTCGTCGCCGGTGACGATGCGGTAGCGCTCGAAGGCCATGGCAATGTCGGCGTTGATGTGCCAGGCGGCGGTGCCGGCCGGCCAGTAGGCCGAGCATTCCTGGCCCCGGATGGTGCGCCAGGGAAAGCTGGCGCCCTCGAGGCCGAGTTCGGCCGCCCGCTCCTTGGCGAGGTCCAGCGTCGACGCCCGCCACCGCAGCGCGTCGGCGACCGCATGCGGCGCGGTGTAGGTGAGCACCGGCAGCACGTAACCCTCGGTGTCCCAGAAGGCGTGGCCGTCGTAGCCGGTCCCGGTGAGCCCCTTCGCCGCGATCGCGCGACGCTCGGCGCGCGCGCTGGCCTGCAACAGGTGGAAGAGCCCGAACCGCACCGCCTGCTGCGATTCGGGGTCGCCCTCGACCTCGACGTCGGCGCAGTCCCAGAAGTCGTCCAGGTACTTGCGCTGCGAATCCAGCAGGCCCTGCCACCCGCTGTAGCGGGCGCTGTGGATGGCGGCGGCGGCCTGGTCGCGCAGCGCCGGGCGGGACCGCATGCTCGACCACCCGTACGCGAGGTACTTGACGATGCGCAGCTTCTGTCCGGCCCGCAGCCCGCAGATCACGGTGGTCCGCGCCAGATCCTCGCGGGCGTCGGTGCTGAACTCGACGCGACCGGGCACGTCGATCTCATGATCCATCGCGGCCGACATCATCAGCGCGCTGCTGCGGGTGCGGTGCATGAGAAGCGCGCCGGTGTCGGTGTTTTCGTGGTCGACGGCCACCAGCGGGTTCTCCAGGATGGCCGACACCCGCGGGTCGCCGGAGGTCTGGGGTTGGTCCTCGTTGGTGACCAGTTCGGACTGCACCGTCACGCGGACGAAGTCGCCGACCGCTTCCACCACGTATTCGATGGCGGCGACCCCGCGCTGGGCCAGGGACACCAGCCGGGTGGACACCAGCTTGATCTCCTTGCCCGCGGGGGAGCGCCAGTGCGCGCGGCGGGTCATCGTCCCGGCGCGCATGTCGAGAACCCGCTCGTGCGAGATCAATTCGCCATAGCGAACGTCGAACGGCTCGTCCTCGACCAGCAGGCGGATGATCTTGCCGTTGGTGACGTCGACGATCGTCTGGCCGGCCTCCGGGTAGCCGTAGCCGGCCTCCGCGTAGGGCAGCGGCCGGATTTCGTAGAAGGAGTTCAGGTACGTGCCGGGCAGGCCGTAGGGCTCACCCTCGTCGAGGTTGCCGCGCAGCCCGATGTGCCCGTTGGACAAGGTGAATAGCGACTCCGACTGGGCCAGGATGTTCAGGTCGAGCCGGGTTTCGCTGACGTGCCATGGATCGACCGGGAACGATTCGTCGGTGATCATGACGGCAGCAGCTCGGCGAGGTCGGTCACCACCACGTCGGCGCCGTTGCGGCGCAGATCGTCGGCCTGGCCAACCCGGTCGACGCCCACCACGTAGCCGAAGTTACCGGCGCGGCCGGCCTGCACGCCGGAGATCGCGTCCTCGAACACGGCTGCGGCGTCGGCGTCGACGCCAAGCAGCTCGGCTCCCCGCAGGTAGGAGTCCGGCGCGGGCTTGCCGGCGATGTGTTCGTCGCGCAGCGTGACGCCGTCGACCCGCTGCTGGATGAACCGGTCCAGTCCGGTGATCTCCAGGACGTCGCGGGTGTTGGCGCTCGAGGACACCACGGCGATTCCCAGTCCCGCCGCGGCGGCCGCCTCCAGGTATCGCCGCGAGCCCTCGAACACCTCGACGCCGTCCTCGCGTAGCACCTTCTGGAACATGTCGTTCTTGCGGTTGCCCAGGCCGTACACCGTCTCGGCGTCCGCCGGGTCGTCGGGGCTGCCGTCGGGTAGCTCGATCCCGCGGCTCTGCAGGAACGACCGGACACCGTCCTCGCGCTTCTTGCCGTCCACGTATTGGCGGTAGTCGGCGGCCGCGTCGAAGGGGACGAATTCATCCCCGGTGCGCTTGGCCCGCTCCGACAGGTAGTCGTCGAACATGGCCTTCCAGGCCTTGGTGTGCACGCTCGCGGTGTCGGTGAGCACCCCGTCGAGGTCGAACAGACAGGCGTGCACCTTCTCGGGCAGACCCAGCACGGGCGGACCTCGCTTCCTGGTCTCGGGCGACTAGCTAAGCGATACCCACTCCACCACGCCGAGCAATCCGGGCGCCACCTGGCCCGCCAGGTTCACCGCACACACACGGCCTGGATGGCGCGAAGCCTCCCGTCAGCCAAGGCCTGGGTCAGGTTGGCGGCCTTGCGGTCGAAGTCGGTGACGAAGGCGTGCAGGCCCAGCGGATTGGGCGGCTGGGCGAGGATCGCCTGCATGAACGCGGCCGCCTGCTCGGTGAGATCGTTCCAGCGCTCGACGGTGAACCCCGCGGACTGCGCGACGGCGCGGAGCCCGTCGGGCGTCACCAGATGGCTGCGCGCCGGCGCGTCGGCCCACGGCAGGGGAAAGTCGGGCGCACCCGCTTCGGCGGTGGTGATGTCCCACAGGGCGAGGCGGCCGCCGCCCTTGAGCACCCGGTGCGCTTCGGAGTAGAGGCGCTCCTTGTCGGCCACGTTCATCTGGACGTGCTGGCTGATGGCGACGTCGAAAATGCCGTCAGCGAAGGGCAGTTCGGTGACGTCGGAGTGGTGAACGGATATTCGGCCATCGAGCCCGACAAGCCGATTGAGCCAGCGGTGCGTTTCGCAATATTCGTCGGTGAGGTCCACCGCGGTGACGTGGCAGCCGTAGCGGTCGGCGACGTAGCGGGCGGTGCCGCCGACCCCGCTCCCCGCATCGAGCACCGCGCTGTCGGCGGTGATTCCCAACAGGTCCACCAGCTGGCCGGTCGCCACGCGGCCCATCGTGTGGAAGTCCTCCAGCAGGCCCAGGTCGCTGGGCGCCAGCCGGTCGAGGTCCTTGCCGGCGGAGACCAGCGCCCGCTCGATGTGGTCGCGGGACAACCCCGTCGAGTACTGGTTCGTGATCGTGTCGGTCATGGCCGCACCTCGGCCCAGGCGGTGATCAGCGAGGGCATGGTGATCAGGGCGTCGGCCGCGACCGCCTCCCGGCGGAATTGCGGCACGAAGTCGTCGAGGTCATCGAGATCGTCCAGGCCGAAGCCCCCTTGTTCTGCGATGGGCGAGACGAGCCGCCAGACCTCCGCGCCATAGGCGAGGATGTCGTCATCGGCGGCGGTACCGATTGGTGCGCCGATGGCCAACCGTGGCGGCCCCAGGCGGGCGTCGGCGAATACCGTGTGCAGCGTGGTGCCGAACCGCGCGGACAGGCCCATGGCCTCGAAGGCGCGGACGATGCCCGAAATGACCTGACTGAACAGCGGCAGGTCCGGGACGGTGCGCGCTCGGGTGATGTCGATTTCGGCGAACGCGATCACGCCGCCGGGGCGCACCAGGGAGCTGAGGCGCCGCAGCGTGGCGGCCGGGTCCGGCAGGTGCATCAGGATCAGTCGGCCGATCACCGCGTCCACGGGCTCGTCCAGCGTGATCGCGTCGATGGCGGCCTGCGTGAAATCGACTGTGCCGAAACCCTGTTCGGCCGCGCGGGCTCGGGCGAGCTCGACCATCTCCGGCGCGGCGTCCACCCCGAGCACGCTCCCGGTCGGACCGACCAGCCGGGCGGCGACGAAGGACACATCGCCGGGCCCGCTGCCGATGTCGAGCACCCGCATCCCCGGCCGCAGGCCGGCGAGCCGCAGCGCGTGCTCGGTGTAGTCGTTGTAGAGCCGGCCCTGCAGCAGGAGTCGCCGCACCTCCGCGTCGGCGTGGCCGAGGACATACGTGCTGGTGTTCATGAGGATTCGATCCTTTCTGTGGTGTGTTCGGTCCGCCACAGCAGGGACTCACCGGAGAGCCGGGGGTGTGCGGGTTGCGGATGTTGTTGGAGCCGGTCGAACTTGTCCAGGCGGTGCATGGGCACGAGTCCGGTCAACAGGAAGGTGCCGAGTTGACGCAGGAAGTTGCCTGGGGTGCGCTGTGTTTCGGGGCCGACATAGCGGCGGGCGATCGTGAGGAAGTCTTCGGGTTCGACCCCCGCGACGTCACGAACGTGCGTGGTGGGGGCGCTGACCTCCCAGGTGCCCAGGGCGTATTCGGGCAGGTAGTGCCGCAGGCTGGACTGGAAGAACAGGTCGGCGCCAAGCCGTTTGGCGCTGACCCGCACGGCGCGCATGAACATCCATGGGGGAATGTCGATGTGGCGCACGCGCCGGCCCAGCGCCTCGCCCATCGCGTCGGCGATGTCGGGCCCCGATAGCAGCGCCGGCCCCGTCGGGCGGTAGGCGCGACCGTCGTGACGGTGCGGGTCAAGCAGCGCGCCGACCGCCACGCGGGCGATGTCCTCGTTGGAGGGGGGCGCATTTCGGCGCGCCCCGGTCGGCGTCGGCAGCACGCCGAGCTGCGCCGCCATTCCGGCCAGCTGCAGGTAGTTGTCGGCGAAGTACCCGGGGTCGACCGCCACGTGGGCGGTGTCAGGCAGCAGCTCGAACAGCTTGTCGGTCAGCCAGGCCTGCCGGGTCATCAGCGAGGGATGCTCCGGGCTGGCCGTCCACTGTCCGAGCGCCACCACCGCTTGGACGCCGGCCCGCCGCGCGCCGACGGCGAAGGCCACCGCACTGTCGAGCGCGTGGGGGTGGTAGGGCGGGTTGAAGTACAACCGGTCGACCCCGTCCAGCGCGGCCGTAACCTGTTGGATGTCAAACATATCGGCGACGATGACTTCGGCGCCCAGCTCCCGCAGCCGTGCGCTGCGCGCGTCCTCACGGTGCACCATGGCCCTGGTGGTGACGCCCTTCTCCAACAGTTGGGCGGCAACCGCACCGCCGATCCTGCCCGTCGAGCCGGTTACCAACACGCGGTTGTTCATGACATTTCCCTTTCGGTTTGCCGCGCCGGCAATAACCAGCCGACGACGATCGCGGCGCCCAGCGCGATGCCCGCGCATACCAGCGAGCTCACCCGCAGGCCGTCGAGGAACGCGTGGTCGACGACGCCGCGGACGTAGCCCGCTTGTGGCGCCGGCAGCTGCTGGATCACCCTGTGCGCCAATGCCATCGAGTGCCGCATCGGCTCGGCGGGCAGCCCGGTCAACGCATTCGCCCCGAGATGTCCGGAGTACACCGACGCGAAGATGCTGCCCGCGATGGCCACTCCGAGGGTGCCGCCGAGTTCGCGCGTCGTGTCGTTGACGGCCGAGCCGACGCCGGCCTTGTCGACCGACAGCGAGCCCATGATCGCCTCGGTGGCCGGCGAAACGGTCAGGCCGAGACCACCGCCGAGCAGGAGCATCTGCATGGCGATCTGGTCGTAGGGCGTGGCGGCGTCCGCCGTCGACGCCCACGCCAGGCCGGCCGCGAACAGGGTCAGACCCGCGGCGACGATGGCCGTGGTGCCGATCCGGTCCACCAGCCGGGGCCCGAGGATGCTGGCCAGCGCGATCGAGGCGGCGACTGGAAGCAGCCGTACGCCGCTCTGAAACGCCGTGTAGTCCTTGATGAATTGGAAGTACTGGGTGATGACGAAGATGAAGCCGAACAGTGTGAGGAAGCCGGCGGTGACCGCAAGGCTGCCGCCGGAGAACCGGCGGTTGACGAACACCGAGACGTCGAGCATCGGGTGAGTGGTGCGCCGCTCCCACAGCGCGAACCCGGTGAGGAGCGCTGCCGCGAGTGCGAATCCGGTCGCGGTCCGGCCGTTGGTCCACCCCCAGGTGGGTGCTTGGATGACCGTGTAGACGAGGGTGGTGATCCCGGCCGCGGACAGGATCAGGCCGGGGACGTCGACACGCGGGGCGGCCGGGTCGCGTGAGGTCGGTACGAAGAGAAATCCGCCGAGGATGGCCACTGCGGCAACGGGAATGTTGACCATGAAGATCGAGCCCCACCAGAAGTGTTCGAGCAGCCAGCCGCCGCTGATCGGTCCCACCGCCACCCCGACGCCCACCATCGCCGCCCACAGCCCGATCGCCTTGGCGCGTGCGGCCGCCTCGGTGAAGATGTTGGTGATCAGCCCGAGGGTGGTCGGAAAGATCACCGCCGCGCCCACCCCCATGGCGGCGCGGGCCGCGATCAGCGCGTCGGCCGAATTCACCTGCGCCGCAACCGTGGACGTGATCGCGAAGAGGGCGAGCCCGGAGTTGAGCCATCCCCGCCTGCCGTAACGGTCCGACAGGCTGCCCGCCGAGAGTAGGAGGCCGGACATCACCAGGGTGTAGGCGTCGACGATCCACTGCAGCTGAGCGGTGTCGGCGCCGAGTTCGCGCGACAACGTGGGCAGCGCGACGTTGACGATCGTGGCGTCGACGCTGATGACGAAGACGCCGAGGCAGATGACGGCCAGCGCGGCAATCGGTCGGTTCCGGAGGAGGGGTTCGGTTCGCATGGACAAGACGCTAAAGCTGATAGACAAATAAATCAAGTACAAAGTTGAAAAAGATGTCTGCGGTTCGGTAATCTGGCGAGGTGGCCTCCCGCAGGAACTACAACCAGAACTGTCCGATCGCGCGCGGGCTCGACGTCGTGGGCGAGCGGTGGACGCTGCTGATCCTGCGCGAGCTGGTCGGCGGCCCGCGGCGCTACGGGGACCTGCGCGACGAGCTGCCGGGCATCGCAACCAATCTGCTGGCCGAGCGACTCAAGGAATTACAGGAAGCCGGGCTTGTCGACCGCGCCGACCTGCCCGCGCCGATCGGGCGCACGGTCTACACCCTCAGCGATATGGGGTGGCAGCGAGTGCTGCCGATCCTGCAGAGCGTCGCGTGGTTCGGGCTGGACCGGCTCGACCCGATTGGCGATGGCCCGGCGACGCCGTTGAACGGCTTCCTGGCCGGGATCCTGCTGGGTTTCAATTCGGCGCGCGCGGCCGGTTTGGAGGTGACATGCCGCGCCGAGATCGACGGCCGTCGATTCGAGTTCGCGATCACGCAGGGGCGCCTGGCCGGTGCGCGGGGCGAGCCTTCGGTGACTCTGACCGCCGGCGCGGCGGACCTGGTGAACGCCCGCCTGGGTCCGACCGAAGCCAAGCGCAAGGCGGCGCTGCGGCGCATCGAATTCCAGGGCGACCCGCAGACGGTCAGCGCGGTGCGTCAGGCCTTTGCGTTGTAGAACTCACCGTTCGAGCAGGGCGTCGACCCACGCTTGCGCGACGAACTTGCCGTAGCGGGTGACCGACCAGCCGCGTTCGAGGACGAGCAGCTCGTAGAGCTCGGGGGCGTGATACGTCCATAAAATGTCGCGCGCCTGTCTGGCGCTGACGCGGAGCTGTCCGGTGCGGGCCAGATCGGAGGCGAACATCGTCATACCGGTCAGGGTTTCGTCCCTGATCTGCTTCCACACTTCCGCGGCATCCGGCGAGACCGCGGCGCCGTCGCGGGCGAGCAGCTGGACCGGTGCGCTGCGCGGCATGCTGGCGGCCAGGTGTTTGGCATAGAGCTCCAGCTTTTCGGCGGCGTCGGTAGCGTTGGCCACATTCTGGATGACGTCTCGCTCGACCATCGGGATCGGTTCGTCGTCGCCGGCCACGGACACATCGAAAAGTGCTTTGAGCACGCCCGCTTTCGTCGAGAAGGCCTTGTACACCGTCTCGACTGACACGCCCGCGTCGCGGGCGATCTCCGCGATCGTCGTCGTCGCGTAGCCCTGAGCCAGGAAGCGCCGCCGGGCGGCCGCGAGCACCGCGCGGCGGTTGTGCTGCGCCTGTTCGCGACGACGGGTCGAGTCGTAGCGGCGCGGAGGCTGGTCCTTGACAGATCCCATTATTTGAATACATTCTCCTATATCTATTACAGTAGACTGTATCAGAAGTTGGGAGCGCGCCATGACAACCGCAACCTGCCACGCCGTCGGCCTTTCCGACGGCGGCCGCCCCACTGACGTGGCGCGCGCCCTGGCGCCCGAGATCACGCGGCGCGCCGCGGAGGCGGAGGCGCTCGGCACCTTGCCGATCGATCTGGTCGAGCGGATGCGCGCCGCCGGCATCTTCCGCGCCGTGCAACCGCGTTCGCTCGGTGGATTCGAGGTGGCTCCAGTCGACTTCATCGAGATGATCGAGGAACTGGCGCGCGCCGACGGTTCGGTGGGCTGGGTCGCGGCCATCGGGGCGGGCGCCCCCGCGTTCACCGCGTGGCTCGAACCCGCAGTCGCCACAGCGCTGTTCGGCCCGAACGCCGACTTCCTCGCGGCGACGGTGTTCGCCCCCACCGGGCGTGCCGTCCCGGACGGCGACGGAGGGTTCGGCATCGACGGCCGGTGGCCGTTCGCCAGCGGTTGTCGCCACGCCGAATGGATCGTGGGCGGGATGTTCGTCTTCGACGGTGACGCCCCGCGCATCATCGCCGAGCAGGGCCCGGACTGGCGCCTCGCGTTCTTTCCCCGCGCCGAAGCCGAAATCGTCGACAACTGGGACGTGCTGGGTCTGCGCGCCACCGGCAGCAACGACGTGGTCGCCCGAGGGTTGCACGTCGCCGAAGAACACACCATCAGCCCCTTCTTCCGGCCGGCCCGCCAGGACGGCACGTTGTGGCGGCTACCGTTCTTCACGCTCGTCGGAGTAGGCCTGGTCGGTGTCCCGCTGGGGATCGCGCGGCGCGCACTCGACGAATTCCGTGAGCTGGCGGTGACGAAGACGCGCGCCGGCACGTTCGAGCCGCTCGCGCAGGACCCCGCCGCCCAAGTCGAGTTCGCCCGCGCCGAAGCCGGTTTGAGGTCGGCACGCGCGTTCGTCCTCGACGAGGCCGGTGGACTGTGGGAAACCGCCCGCGCCGGTGACCCGCCCTCCCTGCAGCAGCGCGCCGGCTTCCAGCTCGCCGCCCAACAGGCGATGCGCGCGGCACGGCAGGCGGTCGATACGGCGTTCGGCCTCACCGGGGCGGGCGCCGTGCATGCGGGCCACCCTTTGCAGCGGTGCTTCCGCGATCTGCACACCGCGGGCCAGCACGTGTACTTCAGCCCGGCGGCCCTCAAGCGCTACGCCGACACCCGATTGGGCATCCCACAGCCGACGCACCTGATGTGATGCGGGCGCTGAGGCTCGAGCGCCGCGTCAGCCTTGCATTGCGTTGATCCACTTTTCGAGCCGGCGGGCCTGGTGGGCCATGACTTCCGGCTGGGCCAGCGCGTTGGTGAGAACCGCGCTGCCCTCATAGGCGATGACGAGTTCGAGCGCCAAATCGCGGGCGTCGCGACGACCCATGGCCTGGAATTGCTGCTCGGTCCACTCCAGCAGGGTCTGCATGATGGGGGCGGTCAGGGCGGGCGATTGGCCCGGCTGGTTGCCGAGTTCGGTGCACAGGCTTCCCAGCGGACAGCCGTGTTCGGCGATCGTGTCGCGCGACTCGGACAACATCCCCACGAGCGCTTTGAGCCGGGCCTTGGGGCTGCCGTGCCGGCGCTGCAAAGCCGCGGTCGCGGAGCGGACTTCCTCGGTGCGCGCCTCGACGACGGCGGCCACGATGTCGTCCTTGGTCTTGAAGTAGTAGTACACGTTGCCCAGGGGGACCTCGGCGGCCTGGGCGATGTGCGCGAGCGTGGTGCCCGCGATGCCCTGGCGGTAAAACAGGTCGCATGCGGCCGCGATCAGTCGCTCTCGCTTGCCGGTTGAGTCAGCCATATCACTCACGGACTATAGACGGCAAGCGTCCATGCTCAGGTTCCACAGCAGGTCCCGGTTCTCCGGCGTGTTGTGCGCGGTCCTGACCTTCCTCGGCCTGGCATTCGCGAAGTATTCCCCGGAGGCCTGCGACGCGCCTGCAGAAGTGGCGAGGAACACCGACGTGGCGGCCCCCTTGTCCGCCGATCGTGAAAATGGCAGGGCCGCATAGGAGATCGCCCGGAAGATCCCTTCCGCCCCGCGCATCATCGGTGTCCTGACGATCCCGGGATGCACGGCATTCGCGGTGACGCGTGTCGGAGCCAGGCGCTGCGCCAGCTCGATGGTGAAAAGCAGGACGTGCAGTTTGGACGCGGCATATGCGCCGATGGTGGAGAACCGGCGCTCGCCTTGGAGGTTGTCCGGGTCGAACTTGCCGCCGCGATACACGCTGGAGCTCAGGTTGATCACCCTGCCCTGGGAGCTGGCTTGCAGTGCGTCGAGCAGCAGGTGGGTGAGATAGAACTGCGCGAGGTAGTTGACCTGAAACGTCGTCTCGTAGCCGTCCTCGGTCAACACCCGTTGCGGCATTACGACGCCGGCGTTGTTGACCAGAACGTCCACGCGCGGGTAGCGCGCCATGAAGTTGCCGGCCAGCCGCTGCAGCTGGGCGAGCGACCGGAGATCGGCGATGAGGTAATCGACGTCGCGGTTGCCGGTGGCCGTCACGATTTGGGAGGTGACGGTTGCCGCCTTGGCCTCGCTGCGCGCGGCGAGCACGACGGTGTAGCCCTTGCGGGCCAGCGCGGCCGCGGTGACTTTGCCGATCCCGTCGGTGGCACCGGTGATCAGGCAGATCGGCTTGTCCATTTTCACTGGGAGGCGGTCTTGAGCTGGCTGGGTCGCGCCAACATGCGCGACATCATCGAGCGGGTGATCGCCGCGGGCACCAGCGCGGTGGTCACCCGGTTGAGCCGACCCGGTATGCAATGGGTTCGATTGCGCGCCAATGCTCGCAGCGCCTCGCGCGCGCAATCGTCCGGGACCATGGGCGGCATCGGCAATCTGTCGGGATCCAGGCCCAGTTCGGCGATCGCCGGTGTGCGGGTGGGTCCCGGGTGTAGCACGGTAACGTGCACCCCGCGCCGGGCCAGCTCGCCGTGCAGGCCGGCGCCGAGGCTGGCGATATACGCCTTGGTCGCCGCCGTGTGCGCCAGGTAGGGCACCCCATGTTTCGCCCCCAGGGCGGAGACCAGCAGTATGCCGCCGCGACCCCGCCGCGCCAGCCGCGCACCGAAGTGATGCGTGAGGCCCAAATGTGCGGCGGTGTTGAGCCGCAGGATCGCCCGCTGCGCCTGCAGGTCCGAGTCCAGGAAAGGCCCGGGCAGCGCGGCGCCCGCGTTCGACACCAGCAGGCCGACGTCGATGTCGTTGGTGGCCTCGCTGATTGGGGCCAGCATGCCCGGATCGGACAGGTCGACGCCGACGGCGCGATAGTCGACCCCGTGATCCCGGGTTAAAGCTGCGCCGAGCTCCTGTAGTACGGGCAGGCGCCGAGCGACCAGGACCACGTCGATGCCCGCTTCGGCCAGCTGCTGAGCGAACGCGCGTCCAATCCCCGACGACGCCCCCGTCACGACGGCCCAGGGGCCGAATCGATCTGCGTTGATACCCATGGCGTTTTGGCCTCTCGTGCGACAGCAACTTAGTTGGACAACTTACTATTCTCCTTTCGCGCGAGCATGGCAAGGCCTGGAGCGAGGCGAATACACTGTTAAATTTCCGATTGCGGCGGTCACGATGAAGACTTACTGTGTTGGTCAACTGACTTAGTACGCCGAGTGAACCGAGGGCGAGGATGGCTTTCGTCAAACGCGCATGGATCCCGCTGGTGGTGCTGGTCCTGGTAGCCCTCGCGGGGTTCACCGTCTACCGGCTGCACGGCGTCTTCGGGGCTCGGGACCCCGCGTCGGGCGCCGGCGCCCACGCCGATGACATCAAGCCCTTCAACCCCAAGCGCGTGTCGATCGAGGTCTTCGGCCGCGACGGCAGCGTCGCCGACATCAACTACCTCGACGTCGACGCCGTGCCACAGCGAGTCGATTGCACCCGGCTGCCGTGGACGTACAGCGTGACCACGACCGCCCCCGCCGTCAGTGTCAACGTCGTGGCGCAGGGCGACGTTGACGACATCGACTGCCGGATCACCGTGAACGGCGACATCAAGGCCGAGCGCACCGTGGCGGGAATTCATCCCCAGACCTTTTGCCTGGTGAAGTCCGCGTGATCGCGCGAAGGGTTCGCCGGCTTTCGGTGCCCATCCTGCTGTTCTGGCTGGGGCTCGCAGCGGTCACCAATATCGCTGTGCCGCAATTGGAAGCGGTCGGGGAGGCGCACGCGGTATCGATGAGCCCCGACGATGCCCCGGCGATACAGGCCATGAAGCGCGTCGGCCAGGTCTTCGGAGAATTCGACTCCGACAGCGCGGTCATGGTCGTGCTGGAGGCTCAGTCCCCGCTGGGTGATGCGGCGCACGGGTTTTACGGCGACCTGATCCGCAAGCTCGCGCAGGACCATAAACACGTCGAGCACATCCAAGACTTCTGGGGCGACCCGCTCACCGCGGCCGGTTCGCAGAGCGCCGACGGCAAGGCCGCCTACGTTCAGGTTTTCCTCGCCGGCCGCCAGGGCGAGACGCTGGCCAACGAGTCCGTCGACGCCGTGCGGCGCATCGTGTCGAACACGCAGGCGCCCAATGGGATCAAGGCTTATGTCGCCGGCCCCGCGGCGGTGACCACCGACCAGCTCGAGTTCGGCAACAAGAGCGCCCGCAAGGTGATGGGTGTGACCGTCGCGGTCATCGTGCTGATGCTGCTGATCGTCTACCGTTCCTTGGTCACCGTCCTGTTGACGCTGCTGATGGTCTTCGTCGAATTGCCCGCGGTGCAGGGCGTCATCGCATTCCTCGGTAGCCGCGGCGTTCTCGAGCTGTCCACTTTCGCGGTGCAAATACTTCCGATACTCGCGATCGCCGCGGGCACGGATTACGCGATCTTCATCGTGGGCCGCTATCAGGAGGCCCGCCAGGCGGGTCAGGACGCGGAAGCCGCGTATCACACCATGTTTCGCGGCAGTGCCCATGTGGTCCTGGGCTCGGGCCTGACCATCGCCGGCGCGATGTTCTGCCTCAGTTTCACCAGGCTGCCCTATTTCCAAACCCTGGGGGCGCCGTGCGCGATCGGCATGTTCACGCTGGTGGCAAGCGCGCTCACGTTGGGTCCGGCCACCATCACATTGGGCAGTCGCTTCGGTCTTTTCGACCCGAAGAGGAAAATCAGGACGCGGGGGTGGCGGCGGGTGGGAACGGCCGTCGTCCGATGGCCCGCGCCGATACTCGCCGCGACATCGGCGGCCGCGCTCGTCGGGCTGCTGGCGCTGCCGTCGTTCACCACGAGCTACAACGACCGTAACTACCTGCCCGGGACCACACCGTCCAACATCGGATACGCCGCGGCCGACCGGCACTTTTCGCCCGCGCGGCTCAATCCCGACCTGTTGTTGGTCCAGACCGACCACGACATGCGCAATCCCGCCGACATGCTCGTCCTGGACCGGGTCGCCAAGGGCGTCTTCGGCGCCGACGGCGTCGCGCGGGTCCAGTCGATCACCAGGCCGCTGGGCGCCCCAATCACGCACACCTCCATTCCCTTTCAGATCGGCATGCAGGCCACCACGCTGACCGAGAACATGAAGTACCTGCACGACCGCATGGCCGACATGCGGGCCATCGCCGATCAAATGACGGGCGTCATCGACACCATGCAACGCATGCTCGCCCTGCTGCGTCAGCTCGCCGCCACCACACACGATGTCGCGGGCCAGACGAAGCGGATCGTCGCGGACACGACCGAAGTCCGCGACCGCATCGCCGACTTCGACGACTTCTTCCGGCCGCTGCGCGGCTACCTTTACTGGGAGCGGCACTGCTTCGACATCGGAGTCTGTTGGGCGCTGCGATCGGCATTCGACGCGCTCGACGGCGTCGACCAGGTCACCGACGACCTGGGCGGTCTCGTCAACGACACCGACCGGCTGGAGGTCCTGATGCCGCAACTGATCTCGCTGCTGCCGCCGATCATCGATGCCACGACGACGATGCGCACGATGACGATGACGATGTACAGCACCTTCGCTGGCCTGCTGGACCAGCTGGATGCCGCACAGCAGAACGCGTCGGCGATGGGACAAGCCTTCGACGCGGCCAAAAACGACGATTCCTTTTACCTGCCGCCGGAGGTCTTCGACAACCCCGACTTCAAACGCGGCCTGGCGATGTTCCTTTCGCACGACGGCAAGGCCGCCCGTTTCATCGTCACCCACGACGAGGATCCCGCGACGCCCGAAGGCGTCTCACACGTCGACGCGATCGAGAAAGCCGCGCGCCATGCCGTCAAGGGCACTCCCTTGGAAGACGCCAAGATTTATCTGGGCGGCACGGCGGCGACGTTCAAGGACATGAGCGAGGCGGCCAAATACGATCTGCTGATCGCGGCAATCGCCGCTGCCTGCCTGATCTTCATCATCATGCTGGTCATCACCGGAAGTGTCATCGCGGCCCTGGTCATCATCGGCACCGTGGTGCTGTCGCTGGGCGCCTCGTTCGGGTTGTCGGTGCTGGTGTGGCAAGACATCCTCGGAATTCCGTTGCACTGGTTGGTGATAGCGATGGCCGTCATCATCCTGTTGGCCGTGGGATCGGACTACAACCTGTTGCTGGTTTCGCGGTTCAAGGAGGAGATCGGGGCCGGGATCAAGGCCGGCATCATCCGCGCCATGGGTGGGACCGGCGCGGTGGTGACCTCGGCGGGGCTGGTGTTCGCGTTCACCATGTCGTCCTTCGTGTTCAGCGATCTGCGGATCATCGGTCAGTTCGGCACGACCGTCGGCATCGGGCTGCTCTTCGACACGCTGGTGGTGCGGTCGCTGATGACACCCTCGATCGCCGCCCTGCTCGGACGCTGGTTCTGGTGGCCGCAACGAGTTGGCGCTCGACCGCGTATGCCCGGATCCGCTGTCTCCGAACTCCTTCCAATGGCGACCACCGTCGAAAGCCCGCGAATATGATTTTCCATCATGCCAAAACCCAAGAACTGTCCGACTCGATACGGATCGCAGCACCGCCCGACGAAGTGTGGGGGCTGATCACCAGGGTCACGAGCATCGCGGAGTGGTATGACACCTGGGACGCCGTTGACCACGCCGCAGAAGACGACCGACTCGAGGTGGGTACGTCGTTCCGGCTAATTCGCCACGATGGCGGTCGGGAACACATCGCACTGTGCCGAGTGACCTCGCTGGAACCGCCCCGGCGGCTGACGTGGGTGCAGTATGCCCCGCACCGGCCCACCATGTCGGTGGATTTCCTTCTGATGCCCGATACCAACGGGCCCGCCGGCACGCTGCTGAGCCACACCCGGACCTGGATCGAGCCCATCGCTCCGTGACGTGCTCGGCGCAAGGGCTGATGCACAGTACTACTACACTCACTGCCGTGAGCGAATCTGCTGACGTCGATGGGCCTGTGGCGCCGCCGCGACCCGTGTTGGTCGTCGATTTCGGCGCCCAGTATGCGCAGCTGATCGCCCGGCGCGTCCGGGAGGCGCGGGTCTTCTCCGAGGTCATCCCGCACACCGCGTCGATCGACGAGATCAAGGCACGACAGCCGTCGGCGTTGGTGCTGTCCGGGGGGCCGTCCAGCGTCTACGAACAGGGCGCCCCGCAGCTCGATCCGGCGGTGTTCGACCTCGGTGTGCCGGTGTTCGGCATCTGCTACGGATTCCAAGCCATGGCGCAGGCCCTGGGTGGGACGGTCGCGCACACCGGCACCAGCGAGTTCGGCCGCACCGAGTTGAATGTGGTTGGCGGCGAACTGCATTCGGGACTGCCCAACGTCCAGCCGGTCTGGATGAGCCACGGTGACGCGGTCACGGCCGCGCCGGAGGGATTCGACGTGGTCGCCAGCAGCGCGGGCGCGACGGTGGCGGCCTTCGAGAACCGGAGCCGCCGGCTGGCCGGGGTGCAGTATCACCCCGAGGTCATGCACACCCCACACGGACAGCAGGTGCTCAGCCGGTTCCTGCACGACTTCGCCGGGCTGGGCGCGGAGTGGACGCCGGCCAACATCGCCAGCGCGCTGGTCGAGCAGGTGCGTGAACAGATCGGCGACGGGCACGCGATCTGCGGGCTGTCCGGCGGCGTGGACTCGGCGGTGGCCGCCGCACTGGTGCAGCGCGCCATCGGTGACCGGTTGACCTGTGTCTTCGTCGACCACGGGCTGCTTCGCGCCGGCGAGCGCGCGCAGGTTCAGCGCGACTTCGTGGCCGCCACCGGAGCCAACCTGGTCACCGTCGATGCCGCGGATACCTTCCTGCGGGCGCTGTCGGGCGTGACCAACCCCGAGGGCAAGCGCAAGATCATCGGTCGCCAGTTCATCCGGGCCTTCGAGGGCGCGGTGCGGGATATCCTGAGCGACACCGGGTCTGAGGTCGAGTTCCTGGTGCAGGGCACGCTGTATCCGGACGTGGTGGAATCCGGTGGGGGCAGCGGGACCGCCAATATCAAGAGTCACCACAACGTCGGCGGCCTGCCCGACGATCTGAAGTTCAGGCTCGTCGAGCCGCTGCGGCTGCTGTTCAAAGACGAGGTGCGCGCCGTGGGGCGCGAGCTGGGCCTGCCGGAGGAAATCGTTGCGCGGCAACCCTTTCCGGGTCCCGGTCTGGGCATTCGGATCGTCGGTGAGGTCACCGCGGCGCGGTTGGACACGCTGCGGCGCGCCGACTCGATCGCGCGCGAGGAACTCACTGCCGCCGGCCTGGACAACCTGATCTGGCAGTGCCCGGTGGTGCTGCTGGCCGAGGTCCGCTCGGTCGGTGTGCAGGGTGACGGCCGGACCTACGGGCACCCGATCGTGCTGCGGCCGGTGTCCAGCGAGGACGCCATGACCGCCGACTGGACCCGGGTGCCCTACGAGGTGCTGGAGCGCATCTCGACCCGCATCACCAACGAGGTCCGCGAGGTCAACCGCGTGGTGCTGGACATCACCAGCAAACCCCCCGGCACCATCGAGTGGGAGTAGCTGCTACTCCACGAACTCGCCTCTGCCATAAGCGATTGTGGCGTCATCCCAGTTGCCGCCGGCCGTGCTGACCAAGCGGCGGGCGACGTCACGATCGTCTGACCCGGCGACCAGGACCAGGGTGTGGTCGATGGTGGTCACTGATCCGCCGCGCAACCGGGTGCGGGCCGAAGGGTCGGCCGACAGCGCGTCGCCGAGGCGCGCGATGTCGACATCCGGCACGGTGATGAGAATCGCGTTGTCTTCGGGATACCACTGCGGCAAATAGGCGAATAGCAGCACGGATTCCTGGCCGAACTGATGGCGCAGGGCCTCGGCGGCGACGCGCAAGGCCGGCTCGTCGGGGCCGCACAGATGAAATTCGCGAGATCGCTCGAAGGTGAGTCGCTGCTGCGCGGGGGACCAGTACACGCCGTCGAGCGGTGTCGATCCCGTCACCGCCATGCCTGTCTGGGCGATCGTCGCGTCGGCCTTCGGTTCGAACAGGGGATCGGCGTTGTCGGCGACGAAGAACTCCGCCGGTTGGCACTCGGCTTCGGCCGGCGCCGTCGCGATTCCGCAACAAAAAAGCACCAGTAGCCCCACCAGCACCGAGCGCATAAAGCAGCCTCTCACGTTTCTTGACGGTTGTCGGAGGGTGGGTGTTTACTCGAAAACAATATCGAACATACATTCGAACATACTGCGTCATCGCTGGTAGGAGGCTTATATGTCGGTGGCTGCCGCCTCCCGCCAGGATCGCACTGAGCAGCTGGAAGCGCTTCGCCGGCGGATGGCCGTGATCAGCGGGAAGGCGCCGGGGCCCGCGTCCACCCGTGCCGACGACCTGCTGCCGGAATCGGAAGCCCAGCTGGCGCTGCCGGGCTGGCTGGCGGAGGCGCTGCCGGCGCCCCTGCCGCGCGGAACGGTGGCGGTCCTCTCGGGCGCCCGGTCGCTGTTGCTGGCCATGGTCGCCGCGGTGACGGCGGCGGGCGGCAACGTGGCAATCGTCGGCCAGCCGGACATCGGGTTGCTGGCCGCCGCGGAGATGGGGGCGGATCTGGGCCGGGTCGCGGTGATACCGGATCCCGGCACCGATCCGGTGGAGGTGGCCGCGGTGCTCGTCGACGGCATGGATCTGGTGGTCCTCGGCCTGGGCGGCCGCCGGGTGCCGCAGACCCGGGCGCGCGCGGTGGTGGCGCGCGCCCGCAGCAAGGGGTGCACCGTGCTGGTCACCGACGGCGACTGGCAGGGGGCGCCCACCCGGCTGGAGGCCCGGGTCTGCGGCTACGAGCTCACTTCGGGAGGCCGCCCCGGATTCGGGCGGATCAGCCGGGTGCGGCTGCAGGTCAGCGGGGTGTGTGCGGGCCGGCGGGTGACCGCCCGGGCGCGGGCCGGGTGAATTCGAGTGGCATCCCGGGTGCTGGCCATCTGGTGCATGGACTGGCCGGCGGTCGCGGCGGCCGTGGCCGCGGGCGTGCCCGCGACCGCCCCGGTGGCGGTCACGTTGGCCAATCGGGTGATCGCCTGCTCGGCGGCCGCCCGCGCGGCGGGGGTGCGGCGGGGTCTGCGACGCCGGGAGGCGGCGGCCCGCTGCCCGCAGTTGCACGTCACCACCGCCGACGCGGACCGCGACGCCCGCTTCTTCGAGTCGGTCATCGCGGCGGTGGATGACTTGGTGCCGCGCGCCGAGGTGCTGCGGCCCGGGCTCTTGGTGCTGCCGGTGCGCGGAGCGGCCCGATATTTCGGTTCCGAGGCCGACGCCGCCGAGCGGCTGATCGACGCGGTGGCTGCGGCCGGCGCCGAGTGCCAGGTCGGGGTCGCCGACCGGTTGTCCACCGCGGTCTTCGCCGCGCGCGCGGGCCGGATCGTCCCGGCGGGCGGTGACGCGAAGTTCCTGTCGGTGCTGTCGATCCGCCAACTCGCCACCGAACCCAGCCTGTGCGGTCCGGGGCGGGAAGAGCTGACGGACCTGTTGTGGCGCATGGGTATTCGAACCATCGGTCAGTTTGCCGCGTTGTCGGCGACCGACGTGGCATCCCGGTTCGGCGCCGACGGGATGGCCGCGCACCGGTTGGCCCGCGGTGAACCCGAGCGGGGGCCGTCCGGGCGCGAGCCGCCGGAGGAGCTGGAGGCCGTGCTGGACTGCGACCCGCCGATCGACCGGGTCGACGCGGCGGCCTTCGCCGGGCGCTCGCTGGCCGCCGCGCTGCATCGGACGCTGATGGGAGCCGGGGTGGGCTGCACCCGGCTGGCCATTCACGCCATCACAGCCAACGGCGAAGAATTGCACCGGGTGTGGCGGTGCGCCGAACCGTTGACCGAGGACGCCACCGCCGACCGGGTGCGCTGGCAACTGGACGGCTGGTTGAGCAGCCGGACCGCGCGCAATCCCCGCCCGACGGCGCCGGTGACGCTGCTGCGGCTGCAGGCGGTCGAGGTGGTGTCGGCCGAGGCGCTGCAGCTGCCGCTGTGGGGTGGCCTCGGCGAGGAGGACCGGCTGCGGGCCCGGCGCGCCCTGGTGCGGTTGCAGGGCTTGCTCGGCCCGGAGGCGGTGCGGGTGCCGGTGCTGTCGGGCGGCCGCGGGCCGGCCGAACGCATCACGTTGACAACGCTGGGCGACGAACCGGTGCCGCGGGCCGACCCGGGTCAGCCGTGGCCCGGGCGGCTGCCCGAGCCGTCACCGGCGGTGTTGCTGGACGACCCGGTGGAATTGCTTGATGGCCAAGGGAATCCGGTACGGGTGACCGGCCGGGGGTTGTTCTCCGCAGACCCGGCGCGGCTGAGGACGCACGGCCGGGACGAGCGGCTGGACTGGTGGGCCGGGCCATGGCCGGTCGACGAGCGGTGGTGGGATACCGACGCCAAAGGCCGCACCGCCCGCGCGCAGGTTCTGCTGGAGGGCGAGCGGGCGTTTCTGCTGTGCTACCGCCAGCGGCGCTGGTACCTCGAGGGCAGCTACGAGTGACGCGCCTATCCGGTGGGCCGCAACGCGTCCGGCGTCAGGTCCTTCAGCGACGGATACCCGTCGACGGCCATGATCAGGTCCGCCTCGGCCAGCAGCGAGCGCAGCACGTGCACGACGCCGTCGACGCCGCCGAGCGCCAGGCCGTAGGCGTAGGGGCGGCCGATGCCCACCGCGGTCGCCCCCATCGCCAGGGCCTTGATGATGTCGGCGCCGCCGCGCACGCCCGAGTCGAACAGCACCGGCAGGCCGTCGGCGGCCTCGAGCACCCCGGGCAGGCAATCCAGCGTCGGCAACCCGCCGTTGGCCTGCCGGCCACCGTGATTGGAGCAGTAAATGCCGTCGACGCCAATGTCTTTGGCGCGCCGAACATCGTCGGGGTGACAGACGCCCTTGACCATCAGCGGCAGGCTGGTCTCCGATCGCAGCCACTCCAGGTCGTCCCACCGGAACGGGCCACCGAAGATCGGCAGCTTGCGCACCGCCGCCTCGGTGGCGTCCTCGCCGCGGCTCAGGGTGGCGCGAAAAACCGGATCGCTGGTGTAGTTGGCCAGGCATCCGCTGGGCACCTGGGGGTAGTTGCCCCCACTGAGGTCGCGAGGACGCCAGCCGGTGACCCAGGTGTCGAGTGTGACGGCGATGCCCTTGAAGCCGGCCGCCTCGGCGCGGTGCACCAGGCTGGCGGCCATCTTTCGGTTCGGCGGCGTGTACAGCTGGAAAAACGCCGGGGTGTCGCCCAATTCGGCCGCGAGGTCTTCCATCGGGTCGGCCGTCAACGTGCCCACGAAGAACGGAACGCCCGTGCGGACCGAGGCTCGGGCGCAGGCCACGTCCCCGTGGCCGTCCGGGTCGCACACCCCGATGACGCCGATCGGTGCCATGAAAATCGGCGACGGAAACCTCATCCCGAACAACTCGATCGACATGTCGCGCTCCTCGGGGGCGATCCCCATGCGGGGATACAAGCCCCACCGCCGGAAGGCCTCGCAGTTGGCGCGCTGGGTGTGTTCGTCACCGGCACCGCCCGCGACGTATCCCAGCACTTTCGGCGGCATCGCCGCCGACGCCTTCTTCTCCAGCTCGTCGAATCTGATCGGGTACTGCGGCTGATTGCCGTGCAGCGATTGGTCGTACAGCTCGGTTTGGTAATCGGCGAAGGCCATGCCCGTGGCAGTACCCGGCGCCCGGAGGACCAAACGACCCGCGGCTCAGGGTTGCCCGGCGCGGACCGCCTGCGCCCGCGCCATCAGACCGGCGCCGCCGGGCAGCGCGCCCACCACCGCGCGGGCCAGCCGGTCGCGGCCCCGGACGCCGTCGGTCCTGGCCTTACCGTCGCGCAAGTGGCGCCAGCCCAGGCCCGCCCACGACGCCGCGACGGCGGCGTCGATCACCCCGCCGCGGGCGCGGCGCCGGTCGGCCGCGGCCAGGCCGAGCGCCGTCACGGAGTGCACCGTGTCAACCCACACGCCGGCCGCCAGCACCTCCGGGCCGGGATTGACGCCCGACAGCAGCGCCTGCACCAGGTGGCGCCCGCCCAAGATCCGGGTGACGACGAGCGCCTTGCGGTCGACCTGCACACCGTGGATGTGGCCCAGCACGTCGGACGGGGCGGTCAGCAGCACCGCGCCCCACCCGCCGCGCAGGACTTCGATGAGACGAATCTTCATGGGGTGTTGGATAACCGGCGCGCGAAGGCCCCAACCCGTTCGATGAACCGGTCGAAGAACGCGGCCGCGTCCACGTCGATCCCGATCAGCGCGTTGGGTTCTCGGCGCCCCGACCAGTCGGTCACCGTCATGGCGCGGGTCAGCGTCCCCGTCAGCTCGATGTCCACCGTCGCGGCCCGGGTGGTGACCAGCCCCGGGTCCAGCGCCGCGGCGGCGGCAAGCGGATCGTGCAGGTGGGCCTGAAAACCGTGGCCAATGTCGTGGTAGGCCTCCAGGTAGAACCGCATCGCGTCCTCGATCACCCGGATCAACGCGTTGGGCGCGGTCGACCGCGTGCCGGGCTCGTCGTCCGCGCTCATCGGCGTCGTCGTCGACCCGGCCGCGGCCGCCAGCCGGGCCAGGTGATCGGGCGTCATCGCCACCTTGCGGGTGAGGTCCAGGCCGCACAGGATCGGAAGCCGTTGCGGCTCAACGGTCGCCCAGGCCGTTAGGACCTCGGATGCGGCCTCGGGGTCCACGCTGATGTTCCATTCGGCCACCGCGGTGGTGTTGCCCCGGTGATCGTAGGAACCGCCCATCACGACCAGCCGGCGCAGCAGCGTGGGCAGCGCCGGCTCGGCGCGCAGGGCCAGCGCCAGATTGGTCAGCGGGCCGGTCGCCACGCCGATGAGCTCACCGGGATGCGCCTGTGCGGCGCGTACCCAGGCGGTCGCCGAGTCGTGGTCGGTGAGCCGGCGATCGGTGTGCGGCAGGTCGGCGTAGCCCAATCCGCGGGGGCCGTGGACCTTCGACGGCAGGCTCATCGGCCCGCTGAGGGTTTCCTCGGAGCCCTTGGACACCGGCACGCCGGTGAAACCGCACAGCTCCAGCAGGCCCAGGTTGTTCTCGCAAACCTGCTGCACCGCAACGTTTCCCCCGGTGGAGGCGATGCCGACCACGTCCGCGTCCGGGCTGGCGAACAGGTACATCAGTGCCAGCGCATCGTCGACGCCGGTGTCGACGTCGACGAATACGGGCGACTTCATTGTGTCCAAGATACTCAGAGGGACGGCTAGGCTGTCACGATGCCACCGACGTCGGAGCCCCCCGATTTAACGCCGCACTTCGACGACGTGCAGGCCCACTACGACTTGTCCGACGACTTCTTCCGGCTGTTCCTCGACCCGACGCAGACGTACAGCTGCGCCTACTTCGAGCGCGACGACATGACGCTGGAGGAAGCGCAGATCGCCAAGATCGACCTGGCCCTCGGCAAACTCGGGCTGCAGCCCGGCATGACATTGCTCGACATCGGCTGCGGGTGGGGCGCGACCATGATGCGCGCGGTGGAAAAGTACGACGTCGACGTCGTGGGCCTCACCCTGAGCCGCAACCAGGCCAAGCATGTCGAGCAGCTGATCGCCCGGTCGGAAAGCCCCCGCTCGATGCGCATCCTGCTGCAAGGCTGGGAACAGTTCGATGAGCCTGTCGACCGGATCGTCAGCATCGGGGCCTTCGAGCACTTCGGGCACGAGCGCTACGACAAGTTCTTCACCCTGACCCATGGCCTGCTGCCCGACGACGGGGTGATGCTGCTGCACACCATCACCGGGCTGCACCCGACGGAGATGGTCGAACGCGGCATGCCGCTATCGTTTCTGTTTGCCCGCTTCGTCAAATTCATTGTCACCGAGATCTTTCCGGGTGGGCGGTTGCCGTCGATACCGATGGTGCAAGAGCGCGCCACCGCGAACGGCTTCACGGTGGGTCGCGTTCAATCGCTGCAACCGCACTATGCGAAAACGCTCGACATCTGGGCCGCGGCGTTGCAAGCCCACAAAGACGAGGCGATCGCGGTGCAGTCCGAGGAGGTCTACGAGCGATACATGAAATACCTGACCGGTTGCGCGGAGATGTTCCGCATCGGGTACGTCGATGTCAACCAGTTCACCCTGTTGAAATGATCCAGCGTGCCCGGGCGGTGCCGGCGCTCAGGGCCAGGCCGAGGCGAAGGTGATCACCAAGACGTCGCGCTGGGCGGGGCCCGAGCCGTCGATCGGCCGGATCGGGGACACGCCGTGCAGGGTGCGGCGGTCATCGCCCAGCATCAGCGTGCCGGGTTCGGCCAGCGTCGCCGCGAGCAGCTGCTTGCCGTCCAGGTCACACACGGTGCTCTCGCCGCCGATGGCGTTGCGCCGGCCGACCAGCAGCGAGCTGACCAGGGTGACGCCGTCGCGGTGTACGCCCTCGGGTGTCGGATGGCCGCCATCGTCGGACAACGAGCGGACCCGGAACGGATGCACCTTGACGTTCCAGTCCGCCACGTCGTCCAGCGCCGCCGCCACCCGGGACAGCAGGGCGATCATCTTGTGCAGCAACGGGTCCCGGGCGAACGCGTCGGTCAGCGGCTCGAAGTCGCGGTCCCTGCCGATGTAGAGGGGGTTGGAGTCCTCGGGCTGCGCGAACGTGCTCCTGGGCACCGGGCGCAGGACGCCGTCGCGAAAGGAGTACTGGCCGTACCGGCGCAGCCGCTGCACCCCCAGCTCCGCGGCGTACGGGTCGGGGCCCAACCGCTGCCAGTGCCGGGCGAATCGGGTCCACTCCTCGCGGCCGGCGCCCAGGCTTCGCGTCACATCGAGTGAGGACATCACCGCGGCGCCTTTCGTGGCGACCAGGCGGGCCGCGGCGGCCACCGGGTCGGCGTCCGCCCGTTTCTCGGAAAGCGTCCGGGTCATCGCGCCGGAATACCGCAATCGGGCGCGGCTGAAACGCCGGGTCTACCAGTGCACCCCGGGGACCAGTCGCACCAAGCGCTTGACCGGTCGCGGTGTCCGGAGGCCCCGCGCGACGCCTCGCGCCGGGCGCCTTGGTCGCCGCGGCGGGGGAGCCGCCGCCGGCTCGGTGGGCAGCCCGCGGGCGGCGGCCGAGTCGGGGTAACCCAGGTAGAGCTGGTGCAGGATCCGCCGGGACGTCCGCGGCGCGAAATAGTTGCCGACTTCGGCCAGCGTTCCCAGCGGGGTGTCGATGCGCGCCGGCTTCTCGACCAGCCCGCGCACCACCATGGCGGCCGCGCGCTCCGGGCTGATCGCCGGCACCGGGTTGAGCCGGTGCGACGGCGCGATCATCGGCGTGCGGACCAATGGCATATGGATATTGGTAAAGGTGATGTGATCGGACAGCGTCTCCGAGCCGACCACGTCGGCGAACGCGTCCAGCGCCGCCTTGGTGGGCAGGTACGAGCTGTATTTCGGGTTGCGGGCCTGCACCCCGGCGCTGGAGACGTTGACCACATGACCGAATCGGCGCTCGCGCCAGTGCGGCAGCAGCGCCAGCACCATCCGCACCGCGCCGAAGTAATTGACCGCCATCACCCGCTCGTAGTCGTGCAGCCGGTCGGTCGAGTTGACCACCGAGCGGCGGATCGACCGGCCGGCGTTGTTCACCAGGTAGTCGACGTGGTCGAAGCGGCCCAGGATATCTTTGATGGTGTGCTCGACCGAGGTGGAATCGGTGACGTCGCACGTGAAGGCGTGGGCGTCACCGCCGGCCGCGCGGATCTCGGCGACCAGTTGATCCAGCGCGTCGGCGTTGCGGGCCAGGGCGAACACCGTCGCCCCGCGCTCGGCCACCGCGATGGCCGCCGCCCGGCCGATGCCGCTGGACGCGCCGGTGATGATCACGTGCCGGCCGCGCAGCGGTCCCTGCGGGTCGTCGCGGCGCGCCCGGTCCGGGTCGAGGTGCTCGGCCCAGTACCGCCACAGCCTGGGCGCGTATCGGGAGAACTCCGGCACTTCGATGCCCGTGCCGTGCAAGGCTTTTCGCGTTTGGTCGCTGATGAAGGTGGGCTTGAGGTCGACCAGGTCGAAGACATCGGCCGGGATACCGAGTTGCGTGGCGGCCATGTTGCGCAGCACCCTGGCCCGCCCGCGCACCTTCAGCACCGGGGCGGCGACCGAGCCGGGCAGCGACCCGCGTGCCGGCGGGAGCCCGGCCGCCTTGGCGACGCCGCGGTAGATGCCGCGCAGGCCAACGGTTTTCGGGGCGGTGAGGTGGAATGTGCGGCCGTCGAGACCGTCGGCGTGCATGAGCGCGACCAGCGCGTCGACGACGTAGTCGACCGGCACGATGTTGGTGCGCCCGGTGTCGGGCAGCAGGATCGGCGTCACCCTGGGCAGCACCGCCAGCTTGGCCAGCACGCCGAAGAAGTAATACGGCCCGTCGACCTTGTCCATCTCGCCGGTGCGCGAGTCGCCGACCACCACCGCCGGACGGTAGATCCGATAGCGCAGTCCGGGCGCCGACCGCACCAGCAGCTCGGCCTCGAACTTGGTCCGGTGGTACGGCGTCGGCAGCGGCTGGCCGACGTCGAAGTCGTCCTCGGTGTATTCGCCGGGGAAGTCGCCGGCGACGGCGATCGAGGACACGTGGTGCAGCGTCGCGCCGAGCCGCTGGGCCAGTTCGATGACGGCGCGGGTCCCTTCGACGTTGGTGGCCCGCTGCTCGGCTTCGCCCGCGGTGATGTCGTAGATCGCCGCGCAGTGCACGAGGTGGTCGATGCTGCCCAGCTCGGCGATGGTCTCGTCGGTCAGTTCCAGCTCCGGCAGCGCGCCGACCAGCGGTTTGGCTCGCTCACCCCACTCGGCCGCAAGCCGTTCGAAACGGCCCAGCGACTCCCGCCGGACCAGGACCCACACCTGCGCATCGGGCTGGGTGCCCAGCAGCCGAGCGACGACGCGGCGACCAATAAACCCGGTACCGCCGGTAACGACATACCGCATGCAGCCATCGTGGCGGTCGTGACCGCCCGCGTCAACCCAGTGGCGATCGCAAGCGCGGCGTTAGCCGGGCGCGGCGGGTCGCCCGCGTCAACCCAGTGGCGATCGCAAGCGCGGCGTTAGCCGGGCGCGGCGGGTCGCCACGCGTCAAGCCAGCTCAGTTGTGGAAGTCGCGAATGCCGTCCCAGTCGACCAGGGTCCAGCCGTTTATCGGGTTGCCGGTGATCACCACGCGCCCGACGTTGGGCAACGGGTGGCTGCTCAGCAGCGAGTCCTTCGCGTTCTTCGCGTTCATCAGCGTCCAGTACTCGATGGCGAATTTGTGCGAGAACACCACCGGGTTGTGCTGGCCGCTGTTGTAGACCTTTCCGATGGCGGCGGTGAATTGTTCGTTGAACTCCTTGCCGCTGATCGACCCGGGAATTTTGTTCTGCACGTCGCCCCTGAGCCAATCCGACGGCGCCAGTAGGAATGTCGAGGCCTCCTCGGCGATCGGCTTGCCCTCGAACCAGCCCGCGTTGATCTCCTGAATGCCCTGCAGCACCTGAACTTGCTTACCCAGCTCCGAGGCCAGCGGTGCGGCGGTCTGCTGGGTCCTGACCATGGTGGAGGCGTAGATGCCGTCGTAGTCCTTGTGGCCCGCTTGATGCGCGACCTGTTGCGCCTGCCCTTGGCCCTCGGGGGTCAGTCCGGGGCCCGGCACCGAGGTGTCGATGACCCCGCTGGCGTTGGATTCCGACTGGGCGTGCCGGATGAACGTCACCGTGATGCTGCGCGCCTGCGGCGATCCGCCGCAGGCACCCACGATTACGGCCGCGGTGAGCGCCGCGACTGCCTTCGAGACGGTGGAGACCAAGCTGCGCTTCGGCATGAAAGATAGCCTGCCCTGCCGACGGCGTCGGTGGGAAGGGTTTGCGATGGTTAAGTGGAGAAAATACTTCCGAAGGAGACTCAGATGGCGATTGACCCGAGTGCCGTCGGCGCGGTGACCGAACCGATGCTGTTCGAGTGGACCGACCGCGACACGCTGCTCTACGCGCTCGGCGTCGGCGCCGGCCTCGAGGACCTGTCGTTCACCACCGAGAACAGCCACGGCATCGAGCAGCAGGTGCTGCCCACCTACGCGGTGATCTGCTGCCCGGCCTTCGGGGCGGCCGGCAAGGTCGGAACGTTCAACTGGGCCATGCTGTTACACGGTTCGCAGGAAATTAGGCTGCACGCGCCGCTGCCTCCCGCGGGAAAGCTGTCGGTGGTGACCGAGGTCGCCGACATCCAGGACAAGGGCGAGGGCAAAAACGCGATCCTGGTGTTGCGCGGCCGGGGCACCGACCCGGATTCGGAGAAGCTGATCGCCGAGACGCTCACCACCCTGGTGATCCGCGGCGAGGGCGGCTTCGGCGGCGTGCCGGGCCAGCGCCCGGTGGCCCCGGAGATCCCCGACCGCGAGCCCGACGCGCGGGTCGCCCTGCCCACCCGGGAGGACCAGGCGCTGATCTACCGGCTCTCCGGTGACCGCAACCCACTGCACAGCGATCCGTGGTTCGCCCGCGAGCTCGCCGGGTTCCCCAAGCCGATCCTGCACGGGTTGTGCAGCTACGGCGTGGCGGGACGCGCGCTGGTCGCCCAGCTGGGCGGCGGTGTCGCGGCCAACGTCACGTCGATCGCGTCGCGGTTCACCTCGCCGGTTTTTCCCGGCGAGACGCTCACCACGCTGATCTGGCGCACCGAGCCGGGCAAGGCGGTGTTCCGCACCGAGGCCTCGGGCGCGGAGGGCGCCGGCACGCGGGTGGTGCTCGACGACGGCGCCGTGGAATACGTGCAGGCCTAGGACGACAGCCGGCGCGCCAGGCGGGCGGTGAACTCGCTGGCCTGTGCGGGGCTGTCGAGCGCGAACTGCGCCGCGGTGGCGCGGTCGCCGTCGTCGCTGTGCCGCACCAGGATTGGCACACCACCGTCGCGGACGGCGTCGAACGCGTCCTCATCGGTGATGTCGTCGCCGAGATAGACCGGCGTCCGGGGGCCCGACTCCGCCCCGGTCAGGTGATCGAGCACCCAGCGCAGCGTTTTGCCCTTGTCCCAGTCCAGGTCCGGGCGCAGCTCGATGACCTCCCGGCCGGTGGTCACCCGCAGGCCGTCGCGGCGGCCCGCCGCGCGCACCGCGGCCGCCACCTCGCCGACGCGGTCGCGCTCGGCGTTGCGGTAGTGCACGGCGACCCCAAAGCGCTTGTGCTCCACCACCACCCCCGGGATGGGGCCGAGTCGCTCGCGCAGCTCGCCGGCCGCGGCCTCCAACACCGGGATGGCCGCGGCGGCGTCTTCGTTCTGGTGGTGTGCGCCGTCCGGCGCGGTCAGTTCGAATCCGTGGCTGCCGGCATACCAAATTCCTTCTACCCCAATACGTTTCGACACGTCAGCCAGGTCGCGACCCGACAGCACCGCCACCGGACACCTGGCCGCCAGCTGCCGCAGCGCCTCGGTGGCGCCCTCGACGGGCACGGCCGCGTCCGGATCGTTGACGATGTCGGACAGCGTGCCGTCGAAGTCGAAGAACACCGCGGGCCGCCGCGCGGCCAGGTCGTCGAGGGCCGTCAGCGCGTCGGGCAGCTGCGACATCCGGCGGTCACCGGTGCGCACGGTGACCTCGCCCAGGTCGGCGACCACCGCGTCGGCGCCGGCGTCCCGCAGGGCGTCGCCACGCCCCGCGTCGAGGCCGATGACAAGTGCGAATCCGCCGGCGCGCGCGGCCGCGACGCCCGCTTCGTCGGCGGTGACGACCGCGCATCGGCCGGGCCGGACCTGCAGCCGGCCGGCCGCGTCCAGTGGGTCCTCGGTGTAGACGGCGGTGCGCACCCCGGCCTCTCGCAGCCTGCCCTCCAGGGCGGGGTCGGGCGCGTGGAGCAGCACCGCGTCATGGCGGCGCGGGTCGATGACGACCGATCCCGACTCTGGCACGACCCCACCTTCTCACGGGGGTCAGCCGGCCGGGGAGTGGGTCAGTACCGCGCTTGCCCCGGCGCGGGCGGTCGGGCACCCGGCGGGCGGCCGGGGAAGGCGCGCGGCGCCCGCTTGCGGCGGCGATCGCCGAACAACAACACCGAATCCTGGCTGAGCGCCACGAGCCGCGCCACGCCCAATTCGATCCCGGCGGCCAGGTGCTTGACGTCGAACGCGGCACCGGGTTCGGCGGTGATGCCGAATACCAGTTCGTCCCCGTAACTGAGCACCGCGACCCCGGTGCTCGACTGGATCGCGGTCGGGGGGATGGGCAGCAAACGCTCCATCGTCTTTCCCATCAGGCGCAGCCGGTGGCGCGGTCCCGGCACGTTGGTGGCCAGCATGACGATGGCGCGCTGCGGGAGCCGCGACAGCAGCGCAATGACGCCGTCACGCACGACCGTCGGCAAGGAGTTGAGCGCCGACTCGATGATACCGCCGGATTGTGCTGCACCCGTGGTCTTTTCGCTCCATCGGGTCTGCACGGTCCGCAAGCGCTGGACCGGGTCGTCGTGCTCGACCGGCAGGTAAGGCGACCGGACCGGTGTCGGCGCCAGCGCGGGCAGCGAGTCCGGCCGCGGCTCCTCGCCGCGGCCGAGCAGCACCGTCCGGAAGCCCTCGGTGGCGGCGGCCAACGCGACGTCGTTGACGGTGACCCCGAACCTGCGGCAGACCCGGTCCACGTCGGCGATCGGGACCCGCACGGTGGCATAGCGTCGCGGCGTGGCGGAGCGGTCGTCTGCCTGCAGCCCGGGCCAGACCGCGCCGACGACGGCGCCGGTCGCGGTCCAAGACGCCCGCCACAGCGCACCGCCCCAGCCGGGCCGCCGGACCGGCGGCGGCGAAAACGGTTTGGCCGCAGTCGCATTGGCGAAGGCGGTGTCATCGGCGTCGTCGCAAAGCCTGGCGAGCAGGTGTGCGGGCGAGTTGCCGTCCAGCAGGCGGGGATGGGCCTTCATCAAGATCGCCCACCGGTTGCCCTTGAGACCCTCGATCACCCAGCACTCCCACGGGGGGCGGTCCGGGCTCAGGGGCCGCTCGAGGGCGTGGGCGATGGCGCGGGACAGTTCGGTGTCCTCACCCGGCCGGGGGATCGCCACCCGGCGCACATGCTGGGCGAGGTCGAATTGCGGGCAGTCGACCCAGCCCGCGTGCGCCGGGTGCGCCCGCAGCAACTGCGTGCAGTGCGGTATCGATCGAATGCGTTCCGCTAGAAGGGCTTCGAGGCGCTGACGGTCGGGTGCGCCGCCCTCGACGATGGCCACCGCACCGATCGCCAGGCCGATGTGCTGGTCGGGGTCGTGAGTTTTCAGGAAAGCCGTATCCAGTGCCCTCACCTGCGCCATGCTCGCCCCCGCCGTCACTTTTCTGCCCTATACCAGTGTCTGCCGATCCCTGTGCGCGCGGTAGGCCCGCGGCGTTAAGACCGTGTTTAGGAGTTGAAGATCGGTTTAACAACGGTTGTCCTGCACCGGAGGCAATTCGAACAGACATTCGATAGACTGCGGTGGTGGGCTGGTATGAGTTGGTTTAATGGCCCGCCGAGCTGGGCGGAAATGGAGCGGGTGCTCGACAGCAAGCCGCGTCATGCCGGCGTCCGCGTGGTGGCGGGGCCGGAAGGGGAAGCCCCGCTGTCGCCCAAGCGCGGAACGTACCGGCCGCCGGAGGGCGCCCGGGCGGCCCGCTCGTCCGTTCCCTATGCCGAGCTGCACGCACATTCGGCGTTCAGCTTCCTCGACGGGGCCAGCACGCCAGAGGAGCTGGTCGAGGAGGCTTCCCGGCTGGGCCTGCGTGCCCTGGCGCTCACCGATCACGACGGCCTGTACGGGGCGGTGCGGTTTGCCGAGGCGGCCGCCGAGCTCGAACTGCGCACCGTGTTCGGCGCCGAACTGTCCTTGGGTCCGGGGGCCCGCACCGAGACGCCGGATCCGCCCGGCCCGCACCTGCTGGTGCTGGCCCGCGGCCCGGAAGGTTACCGGCGGCTGTCGCGGCAGCTGGCCGCGGCGCACCTGGCCGGCGGGGAGAAGGGCAAGCCGCGCTATGACTTCGATGCCCTGACCGAGGCCGCGGGCGGGCACTGGCACATCCTGACCGGGTGCCGCAAAGGCCATGTGCGCCAAGCGCTGTCGCAAGGCCCGGAGGCCGCGGAGCGCGCGCTGGCCGACCTGGTGGACCGGTTCGGTGCGGACCGGGTCAGCATCGAGCTGACCCACCACGGCCACCCGCTCGACGACGAACGCAACGCGGTGCTGGCCGGGTTGGCGCCGCGTTTCGGCGTCGGCGTCGTCGCCACCACCGGGGCGCATTTCGCGGGACCACCACGGCGCCGGTTGGCCATGGCCATGGGAGCCATTCGGGCGCGGCAGTCCCTGGACGCCGCCGCCGGATGGCTCGCCCCGTTGGGCGGTTCGCACCTGCGGTCCGGTGAGGAGATGGCCCGGCTGTTCGGGCAGCGGCCCGACGCGGTGACCGCCGCCGCCGAGCTCGGCGAGCAATGCGCGTTCGGGCTGGCGCTGATCGCCCCGCAGCTGCCGCCCTTCGACGTGCCCGCCGGGCATACCGAGGACAGTTGGCTGCGGCAGCTGACCATGGTGGGGGCGCGCGACCGCTACGGGCCGGCCGACGCCGCGCCGCGTGCGTACGCGCAGATCGAGCACGAGCTGAAAATCATTGAACAGCTGAGGTTTCCGGGCTACTTCTTGGTGGTGCACGACATCGCCCGGTTCTGCCGGTGCAACAACATCCTGTGTCAGGGCAGGGGATCGGCGGCCAACTCCGCGGTCTGCTATGCCCTCGGTGTCACCGCGGTGGACCCGGTGGCCAACGAGCTGCTGTTCGAGCGCTTTTTGTCGCCCGCCCGCGATGGGCCGCCCGACATCGACATGGACATCGAGTCCGATCAGCGCGAGAAGGTCATTCAGTACGTCTACGACAAATACGGCCGGGACTACGCCGCCCAGGTCGCCAACGTCATCACCTACCGGGGCCGGATCGCGGTGCGTGACATGGCCCGCGCGCTGGGCTTCTCCCAGGGGCAGCAGGACGCGTGGAGCAAGCAGATCAGCCACTGGAACGGGCTCGCCGATTCGCCCGACGTAGATGGCATCCCCGAGCAGGTGGTCGACCTGGCCAACCAGATCCGGAACCTGCCACGGCACATGGGCATCCACTCCGGCGGCATGGTGATCTGCGACCGCCCGATCGCCGACGTGTGCCCGGTGGAGTGGGCGCGCATGGAGAACCGCAGCGTGCTGCAGTGGGACAAGGACGACTGCGCGGCAATCGGTTTGGTGAAGTTCGACCTACTCGGGCTGGGCATGCTCTCGGCACTGCACTACGCCATCGACCTGGTGGCCGAGCACAAGGGAATCGAGGTGGACCTGGCCCGGCTCGACCTTTCCGAGCCCGCGGTGTACGAGATGCTGCAGCGCGCCGATTCCGTCGGCGTGTTCCAGGTGGAGTCGCGGGCCCAGATGGCCACGTTGCCCAGGCTCAAGCCGCGGATCTTCTACGACCTGGTGGTGGAGGTCGCGTTGATCCGCCCCGGGCCCATTCAGGGCGGCTCGGTGCACCCCTACATCCGGCGGCGCAACGGCCTGGACCCGGTCGTCTACGATCACCCGTCCATGGAGCCGGCGCTGCGAAAGACGCTGGGGGTGCCGCTGTTTCAGGAACAGCTGATGCAGCTCGCGGTCGACTGCGCCGGCTTCTCCGCCGCCGAGGCCGACCAGTTGCGCCGCGCGATGGGCTCCAAGCGGTCCACCGAGCGGATGCGGCGGCTGCGGGACCGGTTCTACGACGGCATGCGCACGCTGCACGGCGCCACCGACGAGGTCATCGACCGCGCCTACGAAAAGCTGGAGGCGTTCGCCAATTTCGGCTTCCCGGAAAGCCATGCGCTGTCCTTCGCGTCGCTGGTGTTCTACTCGTCGTGGTTCAAGCTGCACCACCCGGCGGCGTTCTGCGCGGCGCTGCTGCGCGCGCAGCCGATGGGCTTCTATTCGCCCCAGTCGCTGGTGGCCGACGCGCGCCGGCACGGTGTGACGGTGCACGGCCCGGACGTCAACGCCAGCCTGGCCCACGCCACCCTCGAGAACGCGGGCACCGAGGTCCGGCTCGGTCTGGGTGCCGTGCGCCACATCGGCGACGACCTCGCCGAGCGGCTGGTCGAGGAACGAAAAGCCAACGGCCCCTTCACCTCCCTGCTGGACCTGACCACCCGGCTGCAGCTGTCGGTGCCGCAGACCGAGGCGCTGGCGACGGCCGGGGCGCTCGGCTGCTTTTCCATGTCGCGGCGCGAGGCGCTGTGGGCGGCCGGGGCGGCCGCCACCCAACGCCCCGACCGCCTGCCCGGGGTCGGCTCGTCGTCGCACGTGCCCGCGCTGCCCGGGATGAGCGAGCTGGAACTGGCCGCCGCCGACGTGTGGGCCACCGGCGTATCACCCGACAGCTATCCCACGCAGTTCCTGCGCGAGGACCTGGACGCGATGGGGGTGGTGCCCGCCGACAAGCTGCTCAGCGTGCCCGACGGCGACCGGGTGCTGATCGCCGGCGCGGTGACCCACCGGCAGCGGCCGGGCACGGCCCAAGGGGTGACGTTCCTCAACCTCGAGGACGAGACCGGGATGGTCAACGTGTTGTGCACGCCGGCGGTGTGGGCACGGCACCGCAAGCTGGCCAACTCCGCGCCGGCGATGCTGGTGCGCGGCCAGGTCCAAAACGCCACCGGCGCAGTCACCGTCGTCGCCGAGCGGCTGGGCCGCATCACCCTGGCGGTCGGCTCGAAGTCGCGCGATTTCCGGTGAGCCGCTCGGCGTTTGCGCAAAAACATACCTAGCAAAATGTGGCGCGTCGTACGCTATTCGAACAAATCGCTTGATCGAGTGTCAAGGGAGTCGAAATGAACTTTAGGCCCGTTCGCCATGGCGCTGCGATACTGGGTTGTGTTGCGGTGCTTGCTCTTTCACCATCGACCGCCAGCGCTGATCCGCCGGACCCGCACCAGCCGGATATGACGAAGGGCTTCTGCCCGGGTGGTCGATGGGGTTACGGCAATTTGGCGGTGTGCGACGGCGAGAAGTATCCCGACGGGTCGTTTTGGCACCAGTGGATGAAAACCTGGATAGTCGGCCCGCAGTTTTATTACGACTGCGTCGGCGGCGACGAACCCCTGCCGGGGCCGCCTCCGCCCGGTGGCTGCGGCGGGGCAATTCCGCCCGACCAGCCGGCCCCGCCCCCAGCCTGATCCGGCGGGTGGTGTCCCGGCCATTGCGCCGAGTGTGCTCTGGTGGCGAAAAATCGGCCGAATTTTCGCCATCAGAACACGTTCGGTGATGGGTCACGCGGTCGGCGTTGTCCACACCTTCGTCGGCGTGATCCTCAGCCGGGTGCTGTAACTCGCCATCGCCTCGGTGAGGCCGAATTTCGCGGCGAGGTCCTCGTACTTGGCCCAGTACGGGCCGTCGTCACGACAGTCGACGTCCGTCGCGTCCACCGCCGCGATGCCGCCGATGACGACGATTCCGCCGCCGTTGCCGTCGGAATCCAGGTTCAGGCTCACCTCGGGGTGCGCCTTGATGTGGGCGACCTTGGCGGCCTGCGGCATGGAATAGACCGTCAGGCCGGCGCCGTCAAAGTGAAACCAGATCAGCCGCGGCACGGGCAGCCCGGCCTTGGCCACCGTGGTCAGCCAGCCGTAATAGTCCGATTTCAGCCGCTCGGAAACTTCTTGTGTCAGTTCGACGCTCATAGCGCAACGGTAGTCTCCAAGCATGACCCTCAATCTGTCCGTCGACGAAGTCCTCACCACCACCCGCTCGGTCCGCAAACGCCTGGACTTCGAGAAGCCGGTCGGCCGCGACGTGCTGATGGAATGCCTCGACCTGGCGCTGCAGGCGCCCACCGGATCCAATTCGCAGGGCTGGCAGTGGGTGTTCGTCGAGGACGCGGACAAGAAGAAGGCGATCGGCGACGTCTACCTGAAAAACGCGCGGGCCCACCTGAGCTCGCCCGCTCCCGAATACGCCGAGGGGGACACCCGCGGGGAGCGGATGGACAAGGTGCGCGATTCCGCGACCTACCTCGCCGAGCACATGCACGAGGCGCCGGTGTTGTTGATTCCCTGCATCTTTGGCCGCGAGGAGAAGCAGCCGCTGGGCGGCGTGTCATTCTGGGCGTCGCTGTTCCCTGCGGTGTGGAGCTTCTGCCTGGCGCTGCGGTCCCGCGGGCTGGGGTCGTGCTGGACGACGCTGCACCTGCTCGGCGACGGCGAGAAACAGGTCGCCGACGTGCTGGGCATCCCGTACGACAAGTACAGCCAGGGCGGGCTGTTCCCCATCGCCTACACCAAGGGCACCGACTTTCGTCCGGCCAAGCGGCTGCCCGCCGAGCAGCTCACCCACTGGAACGCCTGGTAATCAGGCCTGAAGGGGCCAAACCTCGACGACGCCGTGCGCGACCGCGCACGGCGTCTGACTCACCCGCTCGACCGCCGCGTCCAGGTCTTCGGCCTCGAACACGGCGAACCCCGCGATCGGCAGCTGCGACCGAAGGAACGGGCCCGGCTCGGTGCGCACCCCCGCGCCGTCCGGGTTGCGCACCTGGACGGGGTCGCCCGCCCGGCCGACGAGCGCGCCGGCCGCGCTGAGTTCGTCGTCACGGGCGTGCGCCGCTTGCTTGCGGTCGTCGGCCAGCCGGTGGTAGCCGGCCTCGTCGCCGTAACCGATCGTGATGAAGGTAGGCATACCGATGCTGACTCTCGGCGAACCTGAAACTCACCGCTACACGGCGCCGGGATAGCCGTGTTGCCGCCAGGCCTCATAGACGGCGACGGCGGCGGCGTTGGACAGGTTCAGCGAGCGCCGGCCCGCCAGCATCGGAATGCGCACCTGCTCGGTGATGTGCTCGTCGGCCAGCGTCGCCGCGTCCAGACCGGTCGGTTCGGGACCGAACAGCAACACGTCGTCCGGCCGGTATCGGACGTCGGCGAACGAGGTGGGCGCGTGCGAGGTGAACGCGATCACCCGCTCCGGCGACAGTGCCTCCCACGCGGCCGGGAGCGACGGGTGCACCGTGACCGACGCCAGGTCGTGATAGTCCAGCCCGGCCCGCCGCAGCTTGGGTTCCGACAGGTCGAAGCCCATCGGCTCGACCAGGTGCAATTCGCACCCGGTCGCCGCCGCCGTGCGGATGGCGTTGCCCGTGTTGGGGGCGATGCGCGGGGAGAAGAACATCAGCTTGAACACAACGCGATAATGGTCGCATGGTCGAGCAGAGCCTCTGGATGCAGAAAGTCGCTGCCGATCCCGGACATTCGCACTGGTACATAGAGCGGTTCCGCGCCATGGCCCGCGCCGGCGACGACCTGGCCGGCGAGGCGCGCTTCGTGGACGCGATGGCGCCGCGGGGCGCCCACATCCTCGACGCCGGCTGCGGGCCCGGCCGGCTGGGCGGGTATCTGGCCGCCGCCGGTCACCGCGTCGTGGGTGTCGACGTCGACCCGGCGCTGATCGAAGCGGCCGAGCAGGATCATCCCGGGCCGCGCTGGCTCGTCGGCGACCTCGCCGAGCTCGACCTGCCCGCCCGCGGCCTCACCGAGCCGTTCGACGTGATCGTGTCGGCCGGCAACGTGATGACGTTCCTGGCGCCCAGCACGCGGCGCCGGGTGCTGGGCCGGCTGCGGGCCCACCTCAAAGAGGACGGCCGGGCGGCGATCGGCTTCGGCGCGGGCCGCGACTACGGCTTCGCCGAGTTCCTCGACGACGCGGCCGCCGCCGGGCTCGAGCCCGATCTGCTGCTGTCCACCTGGGACCTGCGCCCGTTCGCCGATGACTCGGATTTCCTCGTCGCGGTCCTGCGCCGCGCGTGACGGCGGTTTGCCAGGATCGCCGGCCCGCGCGCGGGCCCACCTTGGAGGGGCCTGTCTGCTCAGTACGGATTCTGGTGACCTGGGCCGCGGGCTGTCATACTCGTCGGATTGCCACGTTGACGCGCTCGCGCCCATCTGGCGTGGCACGGGTGGATAAAGCAGGAAGTCTCATGAGCCTCTCGTTTTCTCGAGCGCTGAGCATCAGCGCAGCGGCCGGTCGCGCGGCCGTGCCGACGTGACCATGTTCGCCCGCCCGGCCACCCCTGCCGAGGCGGTCCCGTCCGAGTCCCCGCAGCCCCGCGCCGCCGAGGCGGCGCCCGCCAAACGCCCACCGACCTGGTCGCTGAGCAACTGGCCGGTCCGGTGGAAGGTCCTGGCGATCGTGCTGGTCCCGCTGGTGCTGGCGACGGTATTCGGGGGGCTGCGCATCCAGGGCGCGATGGCGAACTCCGGCGGGCTGCGGCTGGCCGCCGCTCGCGCCGACCTGGTTCCCGTGATCACCAAGTACATGTCGGCCCTGGACGTCGCCCTGCTGGCGGGCAGCACCGGGCGCGACGTGGAGGGCGCCAAGAAGAACTTCGAGGCGCGCAAATACGAGCTGGACACGCGGCTGCGCGACACCGACGTGACCCCCGAGGTGCGGTCGGGGGTGACCAACCTGCTCGACGGCGGTCAGATGCTGGTGAACAAGGTGGCCGACAACAACCTCGGTTTGCGGGAGCGGGTGACCCTCTACGCGCCGATCCTGTTGACGGCCGAGGACGTCATCAACGCGTCGGTCCGCGTCGACGACGAGAAGATCCGCGCCCAGACCCAGGGTCTGAGCCGGGCGGTCGGGGCCCGCGGGCAGATGACCATGCAGAAGATCCTCGTCACCCGGGGCGCCGACCTGCCCGAGCCGCAGCTGCGGACCTCGATGATCACCCTGGCCGGCACCGAGCCGTCGACGCTGTTCGGAATGAGTGAGGTCCTGGGCGCCGGTTCGCCCGAAGCCAAGACGCTGCAGCAGCAGCTGGTCAACCGGATGGCGATCATGTCCGACCCGGCCAGCGTGCTCGTCGACAACCCTGACCTGCTGCGCTCGATACAGACCACCGACGACATCGCCGACCAGATCATCAAGGACACCACCGCGTCGGTGACCAAATCCGTGCACGCCCAGGCCGCCGACCGGCGCAACGCCGCCATCCTCGACACCGTCCTGGTGCTGTCCGCCATCGTGGTCGCGCTGATCGTCGTGCTGCTGGTGGCGCGCGCGCTGGTCCGGCCGCTGCGCGTCCTGCGCGACGGCGCCCTCAAGGTGGCCCACACCGATCTCGAGGAGGAGATCGCCCGGGTGAAGGCCGGCGGCGCCGAGCCGACGCCCGAGCCGCTGCCGGTGTACACCACCGAGGAGATCGGCCAGGTCGCCCACGCGGTCGACGAACTGCACACCCAGGCCCTGCTGCTCGCCGGCGACGAGGCCCGGTTGCGGCTGCTGGTCAACGACATGTTCGAAACCATGTCGCGGCGCAGCCGCTCGCTGGTCGACCAGCAGCTGTCGCTCATCGACCGGCTGGAGCGCAACGAGGAGGACCCCGATCGCCTGGACAGCCTGTTCCGGCTGGACCACCTCGCGGCCCGGCTGCGCCGCAACAGCGCCAACCTGCTGGTGCTGGCCGGTGCGCAGCTGGCCCGCGACCAGCGTGACCCGGTGCCGCTGTCGACGGTGCTCAACGCCGCGGTGTCCGAGGTCGAGGACTACCGCCGCGTCGAGATCGCCGGGCTGCCCGAGAACGCCACGCTGGTCGGCGCGGCCGCCGGCGGCGCCATCCACCTGTTCGCCGAGCTGATCGACAACGCCCTGCGCTACTCGCCGCCCGCGACGACCGTGCGGGTCTCGGCTTCCCGCGGCGGCTCCGACCCGCAAGGGGGAGTCGTGGTGCGGATCGCCGACTCCGGCCTGGGCATGAACGACACGGATCGGCGCATCGCCAACATGCGGTTGCAGGCCGGCGGCGAGGTCAGCCCCGACAACGCCCGCCACATGGGGCTGTTCGTGGTCGGCCGGATCGCGGCCCGGCACGGCATCCGGGTGGGGCTGCGCGGCCCGGCGGCCAACGAGGCCGGCTCCGGCACCACCGCGGAGATCTACCTGCCGCCAACGATTCTCGAGGGCTCGGCGCCGCAGGGCCCCCGAGTCGCCCGGATCCGGGCGGTTTCGTCGCCCAGCGCGCAGCTCGCCGCCGCGGTCGCCGCGCCCGAGGAGGACCGCCGGCCCGAGCCGGCGGGCCGGCAGGCCCACGCCGCGGACTCGGCGCCGCCGGTCACGTTGCTGCCGCGCCGCAATCCCGGTTCCAGCGGCATCACCGAGGTGCCCGCCGAACCCGCCGATCCGCTGCCGCAGCGGCAGCGCCGCGAACTGCCCACGCCGTGGTGGGAGAGCGGGACCTCGGCCGCACCGAGCGCCCCGGAGCCGGAACCGCAGCCGAAACCCGCCCGCGCCTCGGACACCTCGGCGTTCTTCGCCGCGCGGGCACGGGAGGCCGACAAGCCGGCCGAAACGCCGCCGACCCCGACCCCGGCGCCGAGCGCGCCCGGCCCGTCGATCCCGGCCGCGCCGAAGAGCGCAGCCGCTCCGACGAGCGCGACCCCGGCCGACGACGACGTCATCTACCGGCGGATGCTGTCGGAGATGCTCGGCGATCCGCACGACCTCGTCAACAGCCCCGACCTGGACTGGCAGTCGGTGTGGGACCGCGGCTGGACGCTCGCCGCGGCGGCCGAGGACAAGCCCGTCGAGTCGCGCACCGCCGAGCACGGTCTGCCGGTCCGCACGCCCGGTGCGCGGCTGGTGCCCGGCGCGGCCAACGGCACGGGCCGGCCCGCCGAGGACGACGAGGGCCACGAACCCAACGGCGGCTCGCACTCCGGCCGCGAACCGCAGCACGCCGCCGCCGCGCGCGACCCCGAGGCGGTGCGCGCGTCGTTCAGTAGCCACTTCGGCGGCGTGCGCACCGGCCGCACGCACGCCCGCGACACCCAGGGGCCCGATCAGGAATGACCGCACCCGCGAATTCCCTGGACTGGCTGGTGACGCGCTTCGCCCGCGAGGTGCCCGGCGTGGCGCACGCCCTGCTGGTCTCCGTGGACGGGCTGCCCATCGCCGCCAGCGAGCACCTGCCGCGTGAGCGCGCCGACCAGCTGGCCGCGGTGGCCTCCGGTCTGGCCAGCCTCGCGACCGGCGCCGCGCAGCTGTTCGAGGGCGGCCAGGTGCTGCAGTCGGTGGTGGAGATGCAGAACGGCTACCTGCTGCTGATGCGCGTCGGCGACGGCTCGCATTTGGCCACGCTCGCCGCGACGTCGTGTGACATCGGTCAAATCGGTTACGAGATGGCCATTCTGGTCGAGCGGGTCGGGGGCGTGGTGCAGTCCACCCGCCGGTCTGGCGTCTCGTGAGCCGCGATGGACGACCGCGAGCCCCGGCATCTTGCTGAGCCGACCGCACGTCGAGGGAACCTGGTCCGCCCGTACACCCTGACGTCCGGACGGACCGGCACCGACGTCGACCTTCCCGTGGAAGCGCCGATCCAGACGTTGCAGGCCGGGCTGGCCCACCGGTGGCCGCCCGACGACGCGAAAGGCAAGATCATCCAACTGTGCGTCGGCAGCCCGTCGGTCGCGGAGATCTCGGCCCGGCTGGATCTGCCGCTCGGCGTCACGCGCGTCCTGGTCGGCGATCTGGTTTTGTCCGGCTACCTTCGGGTGCATAAGACGTTGTCCGAGCGTTCGACCAGAGATGAGCGCCACGAACTCATAGGAAGGACGCTGCGTGGCCTTAAGGCACTCTGAGGCGCACTCCGAGGTGTATTCCGATCCGGCCCACGCCTCGACGAAGATCGTCATCGCCGGCGGATTCGGTGCCGGCAAGACGACGTTCGTCGGCGCGGTGTCGGAGATCATGCCGTTGCGCACCGAGGCGATGCTGACCGACGCCTCGACCGCCGTCGACGCGCTGGAGGCCACCCCGGACAAGCGGACCACCACCGTCGCGATGGACTTCGGCCGGATCACGCTGGACGAGGACCTGGTGCTCTACCTGTTCGGGACGCCGGGTCAACGCCGGTTCTGGTTCATGTGGGACGACCTGGTGCGCGGCGCCATCGGGGCGATCGTGCTGGTGGACTGCCGGCGCCTGGAGGACAGCTTCGCCGCGGTCGACTTCTTCGAGCACCGCAACCTGCCGTTCCTGATCGCGGTCAACGAGTTCGACGGCGCCCCGCGCTACCCGGTCGCGGAGGTCCGTGAGGCGCTCACCCTGCCCGCGCACATCCCGGTGATCACGGTCGACGCCCGGGACCGCCGGTCGGCGACCGACGCGCTGATCGCCGTCAGTGAATACGCGCTGAGCAGCCTGGCCAGTTGACCGAGCGGTGGGCCGATCGCCACTTCGAAGGCCACGACTTCACCGACGAGGACCTGACCCGGCTGGACACCGAGCGGGCCGTGTTCGACGGGTGCAACTTCAGCGGGGCCAACCTAGCCGAATCCCGGCACCGCGGGTCGGCGTTCCGCAATTGCACCTTCCGGCGAACCTCGTTGTGGCACAGCACCTTCGCGCAGTGCAGCATGCTGGGGTCGGTGTTCGTGCAGTGCCGGATGCGGCCGATCTCCTTCGACGAGGTCGACTTCACGCTGGCGGTGCTGGGCGGTAACGACCTGCGCGGCGTCGACCTGAGCGGCTGCCGGCTGCGGGAGGCCAGCCTGGTGGAGGCCGACCTGCGCAAGGCGGCGTTACGCCGCGCCGACCTGTCCGGTGCGCGGGCGACGGGCGCCCGGCTGGACGACGCCGACCTGCGCGGCGCCACGGTGGATCCCGCGCTGTGGCGGACCGCCTCGCTGACGGGCGCCCGCGTCGACGTCGGCCAGGCGGTGGCCTTCGCGGCGGCGCAAGGCTTGCGCCTGGACGGCTGACGTCACTGCTTGAGCCGGATGCGCCAGCGCACCACGGCGGCGTAGGTGACCGACAGCAGCGCGAGCATGCCCATGTCGAACAGCCAGGTTCCCGACGTGTGCTGGAAGTGGCTGTCGCGCGGGCTCTGCGGGCCGGGCGCCACGGCCCACAGGTCGACCGTCGACGCCTGCGCGGCGTACCCCCACCGCGAGGGCACCGCCCACGACAGTTGGTCGAGGAAGATCCTGTTGGTGACCGGCACCATCCCGCCGGACAGCACCATCTGCATCATCAGCGACACCACCAGCAGCGGCATGATCTGCTCGTTGGAGCGCGCCAGCGCCGACAGCAGCAGGCCCAGCATCGCCGCGGCCACACACGTCGCCGCGACGGCGACGAACAGCTCGAGCGTCGCGTTGCCGAGCAGGACGGCCGGCCGCTTCGGCGGGCCCTTGCCCACCACCACGATCGCGGTCGCGACCGCCGCCTGGACGACCGCGAACGTGCAGAACACCGCGATCTTGGCCAGCAGGTATGCGCTGGTCGACAGCCCGACCGCCTGCTCGCGCCGGAAGATCGGGCGCTCGCCGATCAGGTCGCGGATGGTCAGCGCGGTACCCATGAACGCCGCGGCCATGGTGAGCAGGGTCAGGATCGTCCCGGCCTCACCGGCCGATTCACTGGTCGGATCGGCGTAGCCGAAACCGGTGTGGCCGGGAACGGTCAGCGACAGCGCACCCATCACGAACGGCAGCAGCGCCAGGAAGACGAAGTAGGCGCGGTCGGCGACCACCAGGCGGACCTGGCGGCGGGCGATCGTGGAGAACTGGCGGCGCATGCTGGTGCGCGGCGGGACGCCGAGGTCGGCGGGCGCCTCGGTCTGGGCGGGTGGCGGCGGTTTGTTCTGCGCCAGGAAGCGGCGATTGGCCTCGTCCGGGTCGGCGCCGACCTTCGCGAAAATCTGCGCCCAGTTGGTGGTCCCCATGGCCGCGCCGATCTGGTCGGGCGGCCCAAGGAACGCGGTCTTACCCCCGGGCGCCATCAGCAGCACCTGGTCGCAGACGTCGAGGTAGGTCAGGGAATGGGTGACCACCAGCACCACCCGGCCGGCGTCGGCCAGCTGGCGCAGCATCGTCATGACCTGCAGGTCCAGCGCCGGGTCCAGGCCCGACGTCGGCTCGTCGAGGATCAGCAGCGACGGCCCGGTGAGCAGCTCCAGCGCCACCGAGGCACGCTTGCGCTGCCCGCCCGACAGCTTGTCGACCCGGGTCTCCGCGTGCTGGGTCAGCCCCAGCTCGTCGAGCACCTGCGCGACGACCTCTTCGCGGTCGGCCTTGCTGGTGTCGGGCGGCAGCCGCAGCTCGGCCGCGTACCCCAGCGCCTGGTTGACCGTGAGCTGGCGGTGCACCACGTCGTCCTGCGGCACCATCCCGATCCGGGTGCGCAGCGACGCGTACTCGGTGTGGATGTTGTGGCCCTCGAACGTGACCACGCCGGAGGTCGGCGTCGCGTAGCCGGCGATCAGCCTCGACAGCGTGGTCTTGCCCGCGCCGGACCCGCCGATGAGGGCGGTCAGCGTGCCGGGGCGCGCCGTGAGCGAGATCCGCTCGAGCAGATTCTTGCCGTTGACATTGAAGTCGACGCCGTGCACCTCCAGGCCGCCCGTGCGCGTCGCCGCCTCCTGACGGCGGACCAGGATGCCGCCGGAGAACACCAGGTCGACGTTGCCGATCGTCACGACGTCGCCCTCGGAGAGCACCGCGGACGCGGCCTTGACCCCGTTGACGAAGGTGCCGTTGCTGCTGTTGGCGTCGCGGATCTCGGGGCCCGCCGGGGTGAGGGTGAGGAACGCGTGATGGCGCGACGCCAGCACGTCGTGGATGACGATGTCGTTGTCGAGCGCCCGCCCGATCCAGGCGGGGCGGCCGGGCCGGTCGGTCCTGCGGTCGGCGTCCGGGCCCAGGTTCTTCACCCGGGTGGTGGGGAACTCCGCCACCTGGCCGCTGACGCCGATCTGGGTGGCCGGGCTCGCGTCGGGGGGCCCGCCGGTTTGTGGCACCGATCGGGTCGCGGCGTCCGGCCGGACGATGGGGACCGCGGTGGTGCGCTGCGGGCCCGCCCAGGGGCGCGGGCGCGGCGGCGGGGCCGCGGGTTGCCGCGGCGGGGCCTGCGGTCGGGGCCCGGTCGACGGCGCGGGCGCCGGCCGGGCGTCGCTGGGCGGCGCGATCACCGGGATCGACTCCGTGGTGGGCGGAAGCATGCCGACGCTGCCGGTGTGGTGGCCGATCTCGAAGGTGATCCGGGGGCCGTCGGGCTTGCCGATGTTGATGGACTGGCCGTCTTCGATGTCGACCAGCGGCACCCGCTGGCCGTTGACGTACACCCCGTTCAGCGAATTGTTGTCCAGCGCCACCCATTTGCCGCGATCGAAGCGCAGCAGCAGGTGCGAGCGGGCGACCAGCGGATGCGCCACCCGCAAGTCCGCCCGCAGGTCGCTGCCGACGACCACGTCGCGGCCGGCCGCGAAGCTGCCCTTCGATCGGTCCGATCGAACGGTCAGGACGGGCTCGGCGGCTTGGGGCATCTCAGCGTTTCAAGCGGATGTGCCACCGGACGAAGCCGGTGTAGGCGATGGACAGAAACGCCAGCATCGCCATGTCGAACACGAAGATGTGCTTGGAGTGCTGCCAGATCGGGTCGTTGGTCGGGATCTGTTTGACCTTCACCAGCGACGGAAAGTCGATCGACGACGCCCCGGCGGCGTAGCCCCAGCGTGCCGGTGTCAGCCAGGCGAGCTCTTCGAGGCCGAATCGCTGATAGACGGGGATCATGCCGCTGGAGAACACCAGCTGCGACATGATCGACACCACGAGTAGCGGCATGATCTGTTCGTTGGACTGCGCGCAGGCCGACAACAGCAGGCCCAGCATCGCCGAGGCCACACAGGTCCCGGCGACGGTGACGAACAGCGAGAAGGTGGAGTTGCCGAAGAAGGGCGGATGCGCCGTCGGCGCGCCCTTGCCCAGCCGCACGATGATGGTCGCGATCGCCGCCTGCAGCGTCGCGAAGACGCAGAACACCGCGATCTTGGCCAGCAGGTAGGCGGTCGTGGACAGGCCGACGGCCTGCTCGCGTCGGAAGATCGGGCGCTCGCCGATCAGGTCGCGGATGGTCAGCGCGGTGCCCATGAAGACGGCGCCGATGTTCAGCAGCACCATGATGTATTGCGGCTGCGTGGGCGCGGGGCCGAGCGGGTCGGCCGGGCCGAGGCCCGGATGGGGGCCCTTGACCGTCAGCGACAACGCCCCGATCAGGAACGGCAGGATCGCCAGGAAGATGGTGTAGCCGCGGTCGGACACGACGAGGCGGACCTGGCGGCGGGCGATCGTGGACAGCTGCCGCCACAGGTCCGTCTTCGGCGGCTCACCCAGGTCGGCGGGGCTTTGCGGGGTCGGCGGCCGCGACGACTGCTGATCGCGTTCCTTGAATCGGCGGTTGGCCTCGTCGGGGTCGGCGCCGACCTTGGCGAAGATGTCGGCCCAGTTGCGGGTGCCCATGGCCGCCTCGACCTGGTCGGGCGGGCCGCAGAAGGCGGTCTTGCCGCCCGGCGCGATCAGCAGGATCTGGTCGCAGACGTCCAGGTACGAGACCGAGTGGGTCACCACCAATACCGTGCGGCCGGCGTCGGCGAGCTGGCGCAGCATCAGCATGACCTGACGGTCGAGCGCCGGGTCCAGGCCGGAGGTCGGTTCGTCGAGGAGCAGCAGCGACGGCTGGGTGAGCAGTTCGAGCGCCACCGAGGCGCGCTTGCGCTGGCCGCCGGACAGCTTGTCGACCCGGGTCTCGGCGTGCTTGGTCATGTCCAGTTCTTCGAGGACCTGCGCGACGATTTGCGCCCGCTCGGCCTTGCTGGTGTCGGGCGGCAGCCGCAGCTCGGCGGCGTAGTTCAGGGCCTGGTTGACGGTCAGCTGGCGGTGCACGACGTCGTCCTGCGGGACCATCCCGATCCGGCTGCGCATGGTCGCGTACTCGGCGTGGATGTCGTGGCCCTCGAAGGTCACCGAGCCCGAGGTGGGGCTGGTGTAACCCACGATCACCCGCGACAGCGTGGTCTTGCCGGCGCCCGAGCCGCCGATGATGGCCGTCAGCGTGCCGGGCCGCGCGGTCAGCGAGATGTGGTCGAGCAGTTGCTTGTTCTGGTCGACGGTGTAGCAGACGGAGTTGACCTCCAGGCCGCCGCTGCGGGTCGCGGCCTCGGTGCGCCGGAGCAGCTCGCCGCGGGTGAACACCAGGTCGACGTTGCCGATGGTGACCACGTCGCCCTCTGTCAGCACGGCGGACCCGACCCGCACGCCGTTGACGAAGGTGCCGTTGACGCTGTGCGCGTCGCGGATCTCGGTGCCCAGCGGCGTCTGAGTCAAAAACGCGTGGTGGCGGGACGCCAGGACGTCCTGAATGACGACGTCGTTGTCGGTCGCCCGGCCGATCGTCAGCGCGCCGGAGGGTTTCTGCATCGCCCCCGAGCGCGACGGCATGAGCGCCTGGAACATCTTGGTCGCGAGGTTGGCGACCTCGGGCGGCTTGGCGGACGCGCGGCTCATCTCGGTCTGCGGCGACGCCACCCCGGACAGCTGGGGGTGCGGCTGGAAGTTGGCCGGCGGCATCCTGGTCCGCCGTCAGGAGGCGGCGACGTGGCG
>NZ_LZJW01000152.1 GCF_001667885.1 Mycobacterium scrofulaceum
GGGCCGGTGGCGGTGACGGTGTCGATTCCGGAGTTGTTCGCCGCGCAGGTGGATCGTGTCCCGGAGGCGGTGGCGATCACCTGCGGGGGCCGGTCGTGGACGTATGGCGAGGTGGATGAGTCGTCGAATCGGTTGGCGCGCTTGTTGGTTGAGTATGGTGCGGGTCCGGGGGAGTGTGTGGGTCTGGTGGCCGAGCGTTCGGCCGAGGCCGTGGTGGCGATCTTGGCGGTGCTCAAGACCGGGGCCGCCTACCTGCCCATCGATCCCGGGCTCCCGGCGACCCGCATCGAGTTCATGCTCACCGACGCCCTGCCGATCGCCGCCGTCACCACCGCGGGCGTGCGATCGCGGCTCGACGGGTCGGACGTGGCCGTCATCGATTTCGACGATCCGGAAATGGCGGCACAGCCGGCCGGGCCGCTACCGCCGCCGGCCCCCGAGAACGTGGCCTACATCATCTACACCTCGGGCACGACGGGGGTTCCGAAGGGCGTGGCGGTCACCCATCACAATGTCACCCAGTTGCTGGAGTCGGTGCATGATGAGCTGGCGCTGGGCCGGGTGTGGTCGCAGTGCCATTCGTTGTCCTTTGACTTCTCGGTGTGGGAGATCTTCGGGGCGCTGCTGCACGGCGACCGGCTGGTGATCGTGCCCGACGCGGTGGTCCGCTCACCAGAAGACCTGCACGCCATGCTGATTCGCGAGCACGTCGACGTCTTGAGCCACACCCCCTCGGCCGTGGCGGCGTTGTCGCCCCAGGGTCTGGACACGGTGGCGACGCTGGTGATGGGCGGGGAGCCGTGTCCGTCCGAGGCGGTGGACCGGTGGGCGCCCGGGCGGGTGATGGTCAACCAATACGGGCCGACCGAGACCACGATGTATGCGGCGATGACCCGGCCGCTGACCGCGGGCAGCGGGACGCCGCCGATCGGCTCGCCCATACCCGGCGCGGCGCTGTTCGTGTTGGACAACTGGTTGCGGCCGGTGCCGGTGGGTGTGGTCGGTGAGTTGTATGTGGCGGGTCGGGGTGTGGCGTGTGGGTATGTGGGTCGGTCGGG
>NZ_LZJW01000153.1 GCF_001667885.1 Mycobacterium scrofulaceum
TGAGCCGGTTCGGGGGTACGTCGGTCGCGCGCATCGACTGCGACATGTCGATGACCAGCACGACGACGGCCCGGTTGAGCGGGATCCGCACGTCGGACGTGGGCCCGGCCATCGCGGTGGTCAGCAACACCAGCGACGTGGCCAGCAGGATCGTCGGCAGGTGCCGCCAGCGGCTGGGGTGGGCCGGCGCGACCCGCTCCAGCACCTCCATGTTGGCGAACCGCAGCACCCGCCGGCGGCGGGCGAACTGCAGCACGACGTAGAGGCCCAGGACCAGCAGAACGGCCAGCAGGAACAGGAAGAACCACGCGTTCTGGAAGCCGGTGACCGACACGGGGCCCAACAGGGGCAGCTTCATGTGCAGCCACACTATGCGCCCGGTGGGCCCCGTGCACTCCCCGCCGGGTCAGCCGGCGACGAGGTCGCGGCGCTGCGTGAACTTGATGTCGAGGCTGCGGAGATGGGTCTGCAGCCCGGCGTCCTGGATCGGGATCAGGTGTGCCGGCTGGCCCGTCTCGTTGTAGTGGGCGTGCCACATGCCCGGCGGCGTGGTGAAGGCGCAGCCGGCGTGCCAGTCCACCCGAGTGGGGTCGACGATGTCGCCGTGCTCGTCGAGGCGGGTGCCCAGCAGGGTGTAGCAGCCGCTGGCCGGCGCGTCGAGGATCAGGTCCAGGGCCACCGACTGGTGCCGGTGCGGGCGCTGCACCTGGTTCGGCGGCAGCACGCCGAACATGGCCCACAGCACGTGGGTGATGGTCAGCGTCTGCTCCTGGTTGGCGTTGGCCAGCAGCACGCTGACCCGGCTCTTCTCGTTGGCGCCCGGCCGCGACGCGATCTCCTCCAGCTTCGCGACGGCGTCCGAGCGGCGGAACTTGGTGGCCCGGAATCGGGGCCGGGTGGCGTCGGCGCCCAGGTAGCGCATCAGGGGCTCGTCGTGCACCCAGTACATGGCCGTGTCGGTGGCCGCGTAGAAGACGGAGTGGGTGCCGGCGGGCAGGGTCAGGAAGTCCCCCTTCTCCCACTGCACCAGCTGGCCGTTGACCGCGGCGAAGCCCCGCCCGTACAGCACGTAGTAGAGCTGCGAGGTGGCGTTGGGGCTGGTGTCGACCTGCTCGCCCGGGCGGATGCGCACGAAGTTCGCCAGCAGCGCGGGGCTGGTCGCCGCGCCGGTCTCGATGCCCAGCTCCTTGGACAGATCCAGCGGGATCACACCGGTGGGCTTGTCGGTGTAGACATCCGGGTCGAACCGGGTAACCGGGACCTGCGGGACGTGGCCCGAGCCGATCGGGTTGGCGGCCTTGGAGTACTCGAAGTACTCGGCGTCGGAGGCCCAGTCCTGGAAACGACCCTCGAAGCCGTATTCGGCCACGTTGATCATCGGCGCGGGGACCGTCGGATCCAGGTTCGGGGTCACGGCTTGTTCGGTGACGGGCATTTCACGGCTCCTTCGACCTGCTCGAGGCTTTCGGCGGTGCTCTCATGTTTCTTTCGTATCTATCTTGTATCTCAGTTGTCCCCCTGTCAAGACCGGCGGTGGTGTACCGTCACCACACTGCTGGGATACGACTTAGCTACGGAAGGCTGGATGGCAACGACCGAGCCGCGGCCGGCAACGGCCAAGGACCGCGCGCTGGACTACGTCAAGACGCAGGTGCTCACCGGCGCGTTCGCGGGCGGGGAGCTGATCAGCGAGGGCGACGTCGCCACGGCGCTGGGGATGTCGCGCACGCCGGTGCGCGAGGCGTTCCTGCGGCTGGAGGCCGAGGGGCTGTTGCGGCTGTATCCGCAGCGGGGCGCCCTGGTGGTCCCCGTCTCTCCGGACGAGGTCCGCTCGGTGATGGAGGCCCGGCTGGTCTTGGAGCAGTTCGCGGCGAGCAAGGTGGTGAACCGCGGACCCGCCTCGTGCGCAGGGATTTTCGAGCGGCTGTCGGGCGAGCTTCGGCGGCAGCGCGCGGCCGCCGACCGCGCCGACTGGCCCGAGTTCCTCGACGCCGACCGCGCCTTCCACGCGATCACCCTGGCCGAGTCGGGGAACGCCATTCTGGCCGGTTTCCACGCGTCACTGCGGGACCGGCAGATGCGGATGATCGGCGAATCGGCGCTGCGCGAGCCGGACCGGGTGACCACCATCCTCGACGAGCACCGCGAGATCGCCGAGGCGCTGCGCGACGGCGACGGCCCCAGGGCGTTGCGCGCGGTCCAGACCCATCTGGCCGGCACGGTGCGCGCCATCGGGCTGGCTTCCGATTTGATTTGAGCTCCGGCGAATTGCGTTAGAAGTCGGTTAATTCGGGGAAGTCCCGTCAAAGATGGCGCCCACCCCGGGTGCCGCTACGACAGGAGCTCGAAGTGATCACATCCATCATTCTCGCCCTCATCGTGGGCGCGATCATCGGTTTGGTCGCCCGCCTGGTGATGCCGGGTAGGCAGAACGTCGGCATGATCATGACGGTCGTGCTCGGCGCCGTCGGCGGTCTGATCGGCTCATGGGCCGCCAGCCAATTCGGATACCACAACGCCAACGGTGGCGTGGCCTGGATACCGTTCTTCATCGGCGTCGCGGCCGCGATCGTCCTGATCGCGATCTACGAAACGATCAGCGGTCGCCGCACCGGAACCCGGCTGCCCCGTTAGCCCGTCGGCCCGAAAGCTGCGCCGCTCGCCCGGATCTCGGGTGGGCGGCGTCAGCCTGCGATCAGCACCGCGTAGCGCGGCTTGATCACGTCGTCGATGATCGCCAGCCGCTCGTCGAAAGGAAGAAACGCCGACTTCATCGCGTTGATGGTGAACCGCTCCAGGTCGCTCCAGCCGTAGCCGAAAGCCTCGACCAGGCGGCACATTTCGAGGCTCATCGTGGTATCGCTCATCAGGCGGTTGTCGGTGTTGACGGTCACCCGGAACCGGGTGCGGGCCAACAGGTCGAACGGGTGGTCCGCGATGCTGTTCACGGCGCCGGTCTGCACGTTGGAACTCGGGCACAGCTCCAGCGGAATCCGCTTGTCCCGCAAGATCGACGCCAGCCGGCCGAGGCGCACCGTGCCGTCGGCGAGTACGTCGATGTCGTCGACGATGCGCACCCCGTGGCCCAGGCGGTCGGCGCCGCAGAACGCGATCGCCTCATGGATCGACGGAAGTCCGAACGCCTCGCCGGCGTGAATCGTGAAGCGCGCGTTGTGATCTCGCATGTACTCGAAGGCGTCCAGGTGCCGGGTCGGCGGGTTGCCCGCCTCGGCGCCGGCGATATCGAACCCCACAACGCCCTTGTCCCGGAAGCGGATTGCCAGCTCGGCGATCTCGCGGGACACCGCGGCGTGCCGCATGGCGGTGACCAGCAGCCGCACCACGATCGGCCGGCCCGCGGCGGCGCAGGCCTTCTCGCCGTCGGCGAAACCGGCCAGCACGGCATCCACGATCTCATCGAACGACAGGCCCCGGTCGATGTGTAGCTCCGGGGCGAACCGGATCTCGGCGTACACCACCGAATCGGCGGCCAGGTCTTCCACGCACTCGTAGGCGACGCGATGCAGCGCGTCGTCCGTTTGCATCACCGCCACGGTGTGCGAGAAGGGCTCCAGGTAGCGCTCCAGCGAGCCGCTGTGCGACCGGGTGCGAAACCAGGTGGCCAGCTCGTCGACGTCGGTGGTGGGCAGCCCGTCGTAGCCGGTCTGGCCGGCGATTTCGACCACGGTGGACGGGCGCAGGCCCCCGTCGAGATGATCGTGCAGCAGCGCCTTGGGCGCCCTCTTGATCTGCTCGAGGCCCAGCGGTGTTGTCACGTCACGATCCGATCGATGATCAGCGGCCGCGGGTCCGGCGCCGCGTCGCCGACGCGGTAGCCGCCGTCCAGTTCGGCCAGCGCGGCGCCGAAGCGCTCGGGGGTGTCGGTGTAGAGGGTGAACAGCGGCGCGCCGGGCGCCACGGGGTCGCCGGGTCGGCGGTGGATCCGGATGCCGGCGCCGGCCTGCACCCGTTCGCCCGGACGGGATCTGCCCGCACCGAGCCGCCAAGCCGCCTGCCCCACTGCCATCGCGTCGATATCGCCCATTGTGCCGCCCCGGCCCGCGGTCACGGTGTCGGAATGCGTACCGATCGGCAACGGAACCGACAAATCCCCGCCCTGGGCCGCGACGAGCCGGCGGAATCGGTCCATCGCGGTGCCGTCGCGCAGCGTCTCGGCGGGGTCGCGGCCGTCGACCCCGGCCAGCTCGAGCATCTCGCGGGCGAGCCGCACCGTCAGCTCCACCACGTCGGGCGGCCCGCCACCGGCCAGCACGTCCAACGCCTCGGCGACCTCGAGGGCGTTGCCGACGGTCGCGCCCAGCGGGGCGTTCATGTCGGTCAGGAGCGCGCGGGTCGGCACGCCGTGCGCCGCGCCAAGGCCGACCATGGTGTGGGCCAGCTCGCGGCACCGGTCGAAAGAGCTCAGCAGCGCGCCGGAGCCCACCTTCACGTCGAGCACCAGGGCGCCGGTCCCCTCGGCCAGCTTCTTGCTCATCACCGAGCTGGCGATCAGCGGCAGCGACTCGACCGTGGCGGTGACGTCGCGCAGCGCGTACAGCTTGGCGTCGGCTGGCGCCAGCTCGCCGGCGGCGAAGATGGCCGCGCCGACGTCGAGAAGTTGCTCGCGCACGCGCCGGCCGGACAGCGCGGGGGTGAACCCGGCGATCGACTCGAGCTTGTCCAGGGTGCCGCCGGTGTGCCCGAGCCCGCGCCCCGACGCCTGGGGCACCGCCGCGCCGCAGGCGGCGACGACCGCGACCAGGGGCAGGGTGATCTTGTCCCCCACGCCGCCCGTGGAGTGCTTGTCCACGGTGGGCAAGGGCAGGTCGGTGAAGTCCAGCCGCGGGCCGGAGGCCAGCATGGCCGCGGTCCAGCTGGCGGTCTCGCCGCGATCCATGCCGCGCAGGAAGATCGCCATCAGCAGCGCCGACATCTGCTCCTCGGCCACCCGGCCGTGGGTGTAGGCGTCGACGACCCACCCGATGGCGGCCTCGGACAGCCGGCCGCCGTCGCGCTTCGTTCGGATCACCGTCGGCGCGTCGAATGCGTGGTCGGTCAACGGGGTTCCCGTGGCAGGTCGGCGTCGAAAGCGTCGGGCAGCAGCTCGCCGAGGCGGCGCGGCCCGGCCGGGTGATCGATCAGCAGGTCGGGGCCGCCGTGCTCGAGGAGCAGCTGGCGGCACCGCCCGCACGGCATCAGCGGGTCCCCCCGCCCGTCCACGCAGGCCAGCGCGATCAGCCGGCCACCCCCGGTCGCATGCAGGGCGGACACCACACCGCACTCGGCACAGAGACCAAGGCCATATGAGACGTTCTCCACATTGCAGCCGGTGATCACGCGCCCGTCGTCCACCAGCGCGGCCGCCCCCACCGGGAACCGCGAATAGGGCGCGTAGGCCCCCGCCGCGGCACCGATTGCCATGCGGCGCAGCGCTTTCCAATCGACATCAGGCATACCCGACCCCGCTCAGCTGTTGCCACGTGAGACTGCCACCCTAACCCTGACGGGTGGGTTCGCTTGCCGGACTGCTCGGCGCGGGCCGTCGCCGCGCCGGGTTAGGCTGAACTGCGTCGATGTCAGAAGGCGGTGAGGACTCCGGTGACCACACAGGCGACAACCGCGGATCCGGCGGCACAATCCGCGCCATCGCGCAGGCGGCGACCACCCCGGACCCTGTATCGGGGCGACCCGGGCATGTGGTCGTGGGTGCTGCACCGCATCAGCGGCGCGACGATCTTCTTCTTCCTGTTCGTCCACGTGCTGGACGCCGCGATGCTGCGGGTGAGCCCGCAGACCTACAACGCGGTGATCCACGACTACCAGACCCCGGTCGTCGGCCTGATGGAGTACGGGCTGGTGGCCGCGGTCCTCTTCCACGGGCTGAACGGGATCCGCGTCATCCTGATCGACTTCTGGTCGGAGGGCCCCCGCTACCAAAAGCTGATGTTCTGGATCGTGGGCGTCGTCTTCCTGCTGCTCATGGTTCCGGCCGGCGTGGTGACCGGCATTCACATCTGGGAGCACCTGCGATGAGCTCCCCGGATTTGCAGCTCGGCCGCGGCCAGGTGGCCCCGGTGCGCCAGCGCAGCCACGACCGGCCGGCCAGCCTGGACAACCCGCGCTCGCCGCGGCGCCGCGCCGGCATCCCCAACTTCGAGAAGTTCGCCTGGCTGTTCATGCGGTTCTCCGGCGTCGCGCTGATCGTCCTGGCCGTCGGGCACCTGTTCATCATGCTGATGTGGGACAACGGCGTGTACCGCATCGACTTCAACTACGTCGCGCAGCGCTGGGCCTCGCCGTTCTGGCAGTTCTGGGACCTGGCGCTGTTGTGGCTGGCGCAGCTGCACGGCGGAAACGGCCTGCGCACCATCATCGACGACTACAGCCGCAAGGACAGCACCCGGTTCTGGCTCAACAGCCTGCTGCTGCTGTCGATGGGGTTCACGTTGGTCCTCGGCACCTACGTGCTGGTGACATTCGACCCGAATATCGGAGGCTGACCCCGTGATCCAGCAACACCGCTACGACGTGGTCATCGTCGGCGCCGGCGGTGCCGGCATGCGCGCCGCGGTGGAGGCCGGCCCCCGGGTCCGGACCGCCGTGCTCACCAAGCTCTATCCCACCCGCAGCCACACCGGCGCCGCCCAGGGCGGGATGTGCGCGGCGCTGGCCAACGTCGAGGACGACAACTGGGAATGGCACACCTTCGACACCGTCAAGGGCGGCGACTACCTCGCCGACCAGGACGCGGTGGAGATCATGTGCAAGGAAGCCATCGACGCGGTGCTCGACCTGGAAAAAATGGGGATGCCGTTCAACCGCACCCCGGAGGGGCGCATCGACCAGCGCCGCTTCGGCGGGCACACGCGCGAACACGGCAAGGCCCCGGTGCGCCGGGCGTGCTACGCCGCCGATCGCACCGGCCACATGATCCTGCAGACGCTCTACCAGAACTGCGTCAAGCACGACGTGCAGTTCTTCAACGAGTTCTACGCGCTGGACCTGGTTTTGACGCAGACGCCGACCGGCCCGGTGGCGTCCGGCGTGGTGGCCTACGAGCTGGCCACCGGTGAGATCCACGTCTTCCACGCCAAGGCCGTGGTGCTGGCGACCGGCGGCTCGGGCCGGATGTACAAGACCACCTCCAACGCGCACACGCTGACCGGCGACGGGATCGGCATCGTGTTCCGCAAGGGACTTCCGTTGGAGGACATGGAATTTCACCAGTTCCATCCCACCGGCCTGGCCGGGCTGGGCATCTTGATCTCCGAGGCCGTGCGCGGCGAGGGCGGGCGGCTGCTCAACGGCGAGGGCGAGCGTTTCATGGAGCGCTACGCGCCAACCATCGTCGACCTGGCCCCCCGCGACATCGTCGCCCGCTCAATGGTTTTGGAGGTGCTCGAGGGCCGGGGCGCGGGCCCGCACAAGGACTACGTCTACATCGACGTGCGCCACCTCGGCGAGGACGTGCTCGAAGCCAAACTGCCCGACATCACCGAGTTCGCCCGCACCTACCTGGGCGTCGACCCGGTGCACGAGCTGGTCCCCGTCTACCCGACGTGCCACTACGTGATGGGCGGTATCCCCACCACGGTCACCGGACAGGTGTTGCGGGACAACACGTCCACCGTGCCGGGCCTGTACGCGGCCGGCGAGTGCGCCTGCGTCTCGGTGCACGGCGCCAACCGGCTGGGCACCAATTCGCTGTTGGACATCAACGTGTTCGGCCGGCGCGCCGGGATCGCCGCCGCGGACTATGCCGACGGGCACGACTTCGTCGACATGCCGCCCAACCCGGAGGCGATGGTCGTCGGCTGGGTCGGCGACATCCTGAGCGAACACGGCAACGAGCGGGTGGCCGACATCCGCGGCGCGCTGCAGCAGTCCATGGACAACAACGCCGCCGTGTTCCGCACCGAGGAGACGCTGAAGCAGGCGCTGACCGACATCCACGCGCTCAAGGAGCGTTACTCCCGAATCACGGTGCACGACAAGGGGAAGCGGTTCAACAGCGACCTGCTGGAGGCCATCGAGCTGGGCTTCCTGCTGGAGCTGGCCGAGGTCACCGTGGTCGGCGCCCTGAACCGCAAGGAATCCCGCGGCGGGCACGCCCGGGAGGACTACCCGAACCGCGACGACGTCAACTACATGCGCCACACCATGGCCTACAAGGACATTGGGTCCAATACGCAGCGCACCGAACTGCTGAGCGACATCGCGCTGGACTTCAAGCCCGTCGTGCAGACCCGCTACGAACCGAAGGAACGGAAGTACTGATGTCCGACACCGTCGAAGTCGAGGTCGACCGGGGACCCGAGCCGCCCTTGCCGCCCATCCCCGAGGGCGCGGTGTTGGTGACCCTCAAAATCGCCCGGTTCAATCCCGACAACCCCGACGCCTTCGCGGAAACCGGTGGCTGGCAAAGTTTTCGGGTGCCGTGCCTGCCCAGCGACCGCCTGCTGAACCTGCTGATCTACATCAAGAGCTACCTGGACGGCACGCTGACCTTCCGGCGCTCCTGCGCCCACGGGGTGTGCGGTTCGGACGCCATGCGCATCAACGGCGTCAACCGGCTGGCCTGCAAGGTGCTGATGCGCGACCTGCTGCCCGAGAAGAAGGGCAAGCAACTCACCATCACGGTCGAACCGATCCGCGGGCTGCCGGTGGAAAAAGACCTGGTGGTCAACATGGAGCCTTTCTTCGACGCCTACCGCGCGGTCAAGCCGTACCTGGTCACCACCGGGAATCCCCCTACGCGGGAACGCATTCAGAGCCCCGTCGACCGTGCCCGCTACGACGACACCACCAAGTGCATCCTGTGCGCGGCGTGCACCACCAGCTGCCCGGTGTTCTGGCACGAGGGCAGTTACTACGGCCCCGCCGCGATCGTCAACGCGCACCGCTTCATCTTCGACAGCCGCGACGAGGCCGCCGCGGAGCGCCTCGACATCCTCAACGAGGTGGACGGCGTATGGCGCTGCCGCACCACGTTCAACTGCACCGAGTGCTGTCCGCGTGGCATCCAGATCACCAAGGCGATCCAGGAGGTCAAGCGCGCGTTGATGTTCACACGCTGATCACCGAGGCGGGTCACACAGCTCGTGGTGACTGCTTCGGTTGCCCCCCAACCGCTTAGCCTCGTACATCGCCGCGTCGGCGGCGGTGATCAAGTCTGCCAGCACTGCTTGCGGCTCGGCTGCGGTGTCGTCGAGATGGGCGCAGACGGTCCCGATGCTGGCAGTCACTCCCGCGGCCGACGCCGCGATGACGCGACACATCTGCGCGGCCAACGACTCGGCGTTGCACGTCTTGGACGTGCCGGCCAACAGAAATTCCTCACCGCCGCTGCGCGCCACCACCGAGTCCCCGGAAGCGGCCAGCAGGGCTTGGGCGACTTGAACCAGTGCCCGGTCCCCGGCGGCGTGACCCTGCCGGTCGTTGATCGCCTTGAACTGGTCGAGGTCGATCAGCATCACCACCAGGTGGGAGTCGATGCCCCGCCGGGCCAAGATCATCCCCAGCGCCTCGTGCTGAAACGTGCGCCTGTTCAGCAGGCCGGTCAACGGATCCCGGTCGGCTTGCAGCAGGTCGCCCGTCAGGGCCCGCACCAAGATCCGAATGGCCAGCGGCAGCGCGATGTTGACCTCGATCACCAACCACAAATCCACGCCGGCGAGGCTGGGGTGCCCGGATCTCGCAAGCGACAAGGCCTCCCAGGACCCGACCGCGGCGGCCACCGCGAAGTTGTACAACACCAACCCGGTGGTGTGGAAGAACGCCATGTACGCACCGAAGGTCGCGAAAGCGATGCAGCCGATCAGCGCGGCCAGCGGGTTCGGGTGCGCCAGGCATGCCAGCGCGACGGCGGTGTTGCACGTCAGGGCGAAAACGATCGACTGCCCGCGCGTCGGCCAGCGCCAAATCCACAGCAGGACGCCCGCCACGCCACCGGCGACGGCCGTCCACATCATCGCCACCGGTACCGATCCGCGGGGACCGTCCGAGCTGGCCAGCAAGGCGAGAAGGCACAACACCATCGATGCCGAGATGAACGCCATCACGCCCCGGGTGGCGCCGCTGATGCCCCGCGATGCGAGGTAGCCGGAGAGCCAGTCGTACTGATCGGCCCGCCGGCTAAACACCGCGATCATCGTTGACTCGCAATCGCCACCACCGCTAATGGACGTCGAAACGCTAGGCGCATGCTACGGCTCTCCCGCCGCCCGCGAGGCGGATTGCCGCTCCTGCGGGTGAGGCCGTCACACTTTCGCAGCCCATCCCGTCTTCAGGGGTATGACCCAGAAAACCCGCATCGAGCCCCTGTCCCCCCAGCGCGCCGGGCTGTTGACCCGCGCGATGTACCGGATCGCCAAGCGACGCTACGGCCAGGTCCCCGAACCGTTCACCGTCGCTGCCCACCACCACAAGCTGATGGTCGCCGGCGCCGTGCACGAGACGATGATCGACCGGGCGTCCAAGGCGCTGCCGGTCAGCGTGCGCGAGTTGGCGGTGTTGTGGACCGCGAACAGCATCGGCTGCTCGTGGTGTGTCGACTTCGGGTCCATGCTGCAGCGCCTCGACGGCCTGGACATCGACCGGCTCAAGGACATCGAAAGCTACGCCAGCTCACCGCTTTTCACCGACGACGAGCGCGCCGCGATCCGCTATGCCGACGCGATGACGACCGATCCGCACACGGTCACCGACGAGCAGGTCGCCGACCTGCGCGCCCGGTTCGGCGATGCCGGAGTGATCGAGTTGACCTATCAGATCGGCGTGGAGAACATGCGGGCCCGGATGAACACCGCGCTGGGCATCACCGAGCAGGGCTTCAGTTCCGGCGACGCCTGCCGCGTGCCGTGGGCCGACGAAGTCGGCGGATAACATCCCCCATTCGACGGACATCCGCATCGTCCGATACGGGGAGCGGCAAATCCTCCGCCGGGTGAGCCGAACGGCGGAGGACACCGCCGGGTCGGCCGGGGATAGTCGTTGTGTGCCCGAAACGGGACGCGACCGGACTCGGAGGATCGCCATGAACCAACTGATCACCCGGCAACGGCGGCTCGGTGTCGTGGACGGGCTGGGCCCGCGCACGACCGCCCGGTTCTACGCGCTGCTGTGCGAGCGGCACCGGGCGCTGACGGGCGGTAGTCCGGACGTGATGGTGCACACCATCACGGTGCAGCGCCGGCTCGGCGAACCGGCCTCGACCGGCTCGTCTCGGCCCGGGCGCCAGGAAGGGCTGCGGCAGCTGGTGACCCGGACGTCTCGATCGCTCGCCGCGAGCGGCGCGGAGGTGATCGCCGTCGCGTGCAACGCCACCACGATCGACCGGGCGACGGACGCCCCGGCATGCATCGGGATGGTCGAGGCGACGGCCCGGACGCTGCGCGGGCTCAACGTCCGCCGGGTCGGGCTGCTCGCGTCGAGCCTGATGGTGTCCTCCGCGGTGTACGAGCGCGGCCTGGCCGGGGCGGGCATCACCGTCGTGGCGCCGGCCCCGCGCGATCAGGAGATCATCGACGGGTTCATCGAGTCGCTGCGGCGGTCCCGGACCCCGGTCCCCGTCCCGGGAGAATTCCTGCGGACCGTCACCAAGATCGGCGACGACGTGGACGCGCTGGTATTGGACTGCAATGAGCTCTACGGCGTCGTCGACGGCGAGATGGCGGGCAAGCCCGTGATCGACACCGTGACCGCGCTGGTCGAGGAATCCGCTCGGCTGCTGGTTGAACCGGCCGCCCCCACCGCCGAGTCGACCGGCATTGAATCCATTGCCGCGGAACGACCGTCCGGCCGCTGGTCGCTATCGGGTTGGCGGCCGCACCTGCCGCAGTACCGCGCCGGTGACCTCGTCCGGATCGGCGATATCCCTTAGCGCCCGGGGGCGTGCCAGCGCGAGGGCCGTCGCAGCGGAGAGCCGGTGAACTTGTCTGGGTTGGCGATATCCCAAAGGGCGCTGACCTTTCCGTCGCGCACCGTCACCGCCGTGATTCGCGGCAGCATCTCCCGATACCCGTCGGAGGCGGGTGAACCCGCGGTGTAGATGCCCAGCTCGCCGTTGATCAGCCCCGGCTCGTACGAGGTGAACATCGCCGGCCCGTACCGCTGCGCCAGGCCCTGCATGAACCGGACCACCTTGTCCGGGCCGCGGATGGTCTGAACGGCCGTGGGCGCCTTGCCATTCGAATCGCCGGTGAAGGTGACGTCGGGATGCAGCAGCGAGACCACGGTGTCCAGGTCGCCGGCGGCCATGGCCGCCATCAGCCGGCCGACCACCTCGTCGTGCGACGGGTCGGGCTTGGGCGGCGGGTCGGCGCTGACGGCCTTGCGGGCCCGCGACGCCAGCTGCCGCGCGGCGGCCCCGCTGATGCCGAGCACGTCGGCGACTTCGGCGAACGGCACCGCGAACCCGTCGTGCAACACGAAGGCCACCCGCTGATCCGGCGACAGCCGCTCCAGCACCACCATCGCCGCGAACCGGGCGTCCTCGCGGGAAACCACGGCCGCCAGCGGGTCAGCCCGGTCGAAGCCGGTCACCACGGGCTCCGGCAGCCAATTTCCGGTGTAGGTCTCGCGCCGGTGCGCGGCCGAGCGCAACTTGTCCAGGCCCAGCCGGCTGACCACCGTGGTCAGCCACGCCCGCAGGTCGGTGATCTCGGCATCTTGCCGGTCCCAGCGCAGCCACGCCTCCTGCACGATGTCCTCGGCATCGGCGACCGTGCCGGTGAGCCGGTAGGCGACCGCCATCAGGTGCGGTCGCAGGGCTTCGAATTGTGAGACCTGTTCGGTCCCGGTCATATCGCGAGCCTAGCGCGGCGACGGCGAGCGCCGGAATGGCGCGAGTCGAGAGCCGCGCCATCAAAGCGAGCGCGGCGACGGCGAGCGCCGGAACGGCGCGAGTAAGAAGCCGCGCCATCAAAGCGAGCGCGGCGACGGCGAGCGCCGGAATGGCGCGAGTAAGAAGCCGCGCCATCAAAGCGAGGGCGGCGACGGCGAGCGCCGGAACGGCGCGAGTAAGAAGCCGCGCCATCAAAGCGAACGCGGCGACGGCGAGCGCCGGAATGGCGCGAGTCGAGAGCCGCGCCACTAAGCCCAGCGCTACGCTCACGTCACCATGACAGAGCACCTGTGGCTGCACTTCGCCCGGCACGGCGCCGGCATCACGCCGCCGATCATCGTCCGCGGCGAGGGCGTGCGGATCTTCGACGACCGCGGCAAGAGCTACCTCGACGCGCTGTCGGGGCTGTTCACCGTCCAGGTCGGTCACGGCCGCACGGAACTCGCCGAGGTCGCCGCCCGGCAGGCGAGCACGCTGGCGTACTTCCCGCTGTGGGGCTATGCCACCCCGACCGCCATCGAGCTCGCCGAGCGGCTCGCGCGCTACGCCCCGGGCGACCTCAACCGGGTGTTCTTCACCACCGGCGGGACCGAGGCCGTGGAGACCGCGTGGAAGCTGGCCAAGCAATACTTCAAGCTGACCGGCAAACCCGGTAAGCACAAGGTGATTTCGCGGTCGATCGCCTACCACGGCACCACCCAGGGCGCCCTGGCGATCACCGGCCTGCCCGCGTACAAGGCACCGTTCGAACCGGTGACGCCGGGCGGCTTCCGGGTGCCCAACACGAACTTCTACCGCGCGCCCGAGCCGTTCGCCAACGACCCCAAGGCCTTCGGGCGATGGGCCGCCGACCGGATCGCCGAGGCCATCGAGTTCGAGGGCCCCGAGACCGTCGCCGCGGTGTTCCTGGAGCCGGTGCAGAATGCGGGCGGCGCCATTCCCCCTCCCCCGGGCTATTTCGAGCGGGTGCGCGAGATCTGCGACTCCTACGACGTGCTGCTGGTGTCCGACGAAGTGATCTGCGCGTTCGGCCGGATCGGGTCGATGTTCGCCTGCAGTAGTGAGATCGGGGACTTCGGTTACGTGCCCGACATGATCACCTGCGCCAAGGGCCTGACGTCGGGCTACTCGCCGCTGGGGGCGATGATCGCGAGCGAGCGATTGTTCGAACCGTTCAACGACGGGGCGACCGTCTTCCCGCACGGCTATACCTTTGGCGGGCACCCGGTTTCGACGGCCGTGGGGCTGGCCAACCTCGACATCTTCGAGCGCGAGGGCCTCAACGACCACGTCAAGCAACACGCGGCCGCCTTTCGCGCCACCCTGGAGAAGCTCTACGACCTGCCCGTCGTCGGCGACGTCCGCGGCGAGGGGTTCTTCTACGGCATCGAGCTGGTGAAGGACAAGGCGACCAAGGAGACGTTCAGCGAGCAAGAGTGCGAACGGGTGCTGCACGGCCACGTGTCGCCCGCGCTGTTCGAGGCGGGCCTGTACTGCCGCGCCGACGACCGCGGCGATCCGGTGGTTCAGGTGGCGCCGCCGCTGATCAGCGGTCAGGCCGAGTTCGACACCATCGAAGCCATCCTGCGCGACGTGCTCGGCAAGGTGTAGCCGCCCCTTCCGCCCGCCGGCGAACATAACGATTCGCCGAAATCCAAGTTGCCGCCGGCCGTCGGGGGTGTACGTTCGCCGCGATGGGCGCTCTGAGCCGAACCTCTTGAAGGAGCCGCGGCAGGGTGAAGACCGGACCAGGGGACGGATCGGCCGGCACAGCGCCGATTCTGCCGCGGATGATCGCCCGCTTCGCGGTGCCGATCGTCCTGTTGTGGCTGGGCCTCACCGCACTCCTCAATCTCGCCATCCCGCAGCTGGAAGCGGTCGGAAAGGCCCACTCGGTGTCGCTGAGCCCGAAAGACGCGGCCGCCGTTCAGGCCATCAAGCACATCGGCCAGGTATTCGGTGAGTTCGACTCCAACACCGCGGTCACGATCGTGCTGGAAGCCGACAAGCCCCTCGGCGCCGACGCGCACCGGTTCTACAGCGAGCTGATGCGCAAGCTCTCGGCGGACACCCGGCACGTCGCGCACATCCAGGACTTCTGGAGCGACCCGCTGACCGCGGCGGGATCGCAAAGCGCGGACGGCAAGGCCGCGTACGTCGTCGTGTACCTGGTCGGCAACAACGAAACGCAGGCATACAACGCGGTTCACGCCGTCCGGCACGACGTCGACGGCACGCCGGCGCCGCGCGGGGTCAAGGCGTACGTCACCGGCCCGTACGCGCTGATCGCCGACCAGACCGAGGCCGGCGACCAAAGCGTCGCCAGGGTCACCTTGATCACCACGTTGGTGATCGCGGCGATGTTGCTCTTCATCTACCGCTCCGTGGCCACCATGGTTCTCGTGCTGCTCATGGTCGGCATCGACCTGGGCGCGATTCGCGGTGTCGTCGCATTCCTGGCCTACCACAACGTTTTCGGGCTTTCGACCTTCGCCACCAACCTGCTCACCCTGCTGGCCATCGCCGCCAGCACGGACTACGCGATCTTCATGCTCGGCCGCTACCACGAGGCCCGCTACGCGGGTGAAGACCGAAAAGCCGCGTTCTACACCATGTTTCACGGGACCGCGCACGTGATTCTGGGCTCGGGCCTGACCATCGCCGGCGCCATGTACTGCCTGAGCCTGGCCCGGCTGCCGTATTTCAAGACGCTCGGCGCTCCGTGCGCCATCGGCATGTTGGTTGCGGTCTTCGCCGCGCTCACGCTCGGGCCCGCGGTGCTGGCCACCGCCGGCTCGGTCAAGCTCTTGGATCCCAAGCGAAGGCTGAACACCCGGCGCTGGCGCCGAGTGGGCACCGCGATCGTGCGCTGGCCCGGTCCGGTGCTCGCCGCGACGTGCGCGGTGGCGTCCATCGGCCTGCTAGCGCTGCCGAACTACCAAACGACTTACGATCTGCGCGGATTCATGTCCGCCAACATGCCGTCCTTGATCGGGGACGCGGCCGCGGGCCGGCACTTCTCGCGTGCCCGGCTGAACCCCGAGGTGCTGTTGATCGAATCCGACCACGACATGCGCAATCCGGTGGACATGCTGGTGCTCGACAAGGTCGCGAAGGCCATCTTTCACAGCCCGGGCGTCGCGCAGGTGAAGGGCATCACCCGGCCGCTGGGAACGCCCATCAGGCACACGTCGATTCCGTTCATCCTCAGCATGCAAAGCGTGATGAATGCCGAGAACATGCAATTCATGAACGGCCGACTGAACGACATGGTGATCCAGGAGCACGCGATGGACGCCTCGATCGAGGCGATGCAGCGCATGTATCGACTGATGGGCGAAATGGTCGACGACACCGCCGATATGGATCGGCTCACGCACGACATGTCGGACATCACCGACACCATCCGGGATCACTTTTCCGACCTCTCGGATTTCCTCCGACCCATCGGCAGCTATTTCTATTGGGAGAGGCATTGTTTCGACATCCCCGTGTGCTGGGCAATACGGTCGGTATTCGACACCTTCGACAACATCGATCAGCTCAGCGAGAAGCTGCAATTCCTCGCCAAGGACATGGACGTCCTGACCAACCTTTTGCCGCAGATGCGCGCGCAGCTGCTGCCGATGCTGTCGACGATGACGATCATGCGCGACATGCTGGTCGTCTGGCACGGCACCCTCGCGTCCTTCGGCAAGGAACAGGAGATGAACAGCAAAGACCCCGGCGAACTGGGCCGGGTCTTTGAGGCCGCTCACGTCGACGAATCGTTCTACCTACCGCAGTCGGCCTTCGAGAGCCCGGACTTTCAGCGGGTCCTGAGGATGTTCCTGTCTCCCGACGGCAAGGCGGCCCGCTTCATCGTCTCCCTGGAAGGGGATCCCGCCACGCCGGAGGGCATCTCGCGCGTCGAGCCGATCCAGCGGGCGGCCAGGGAGGCCATCAAGGGAACCCCGGTGCAGGGCGCGGCGATCTCGATGGGCGGTGTGGCCGCGACGTTCAAAGACCTGCAGGAGGGCGCCCTCTACGACCTGCTGATCGCGGTCGTCGCCGCGATCAGCCTCATCTTGATCATCATGCTGATCGTCACCCGCAGCGTGATCGCCGCCGCGGTCATCGTCGGGACGGTGCTGCTGTCCCTGGGGTCGTCGTTCGGCCTGTCCGTGCTCGTCTGGCAGGACCTGCTCGGCGTCGACTTGTACTGGCTGGTGTTGGCGATGTCGGTGATGCTGCTGTTGGCGGTCGGATCGGACTACAACCTGCTGCTCATCTCCCGGCTCAAAGAGGAGATCGGCGCCGGCCTGAACACGGGCATCATCCGCGCGATGGCCGGCACCGGCGGAGTGGTGACCGCCGCCGGCATGGTCTTCGCGGTCACCATGTCGCTGTTCGTGTTCAGCGATTTGCGCATCATCGGCCAGATCGGCACCACCATCGGCCTGGGCCTGCTCTTCGACACCCTGATCGTGCGCTCGTTCATGACGCCGTCCATCGCCGCGCTGCTCGGACGCTGGTTCTGGTGGCCGCAACCCGTGCGCCCGCGGCCCGCCAGCCAGATGCTGCGGCCCTACGCGGCCCGCCGCCTGGTGCGCGCCCTGCTGCTCACCCCCGCCGACAAATCCCCTGACGCGGCGCGGCGCTAGGCCGCACCCCGTGGCCTGGCCGCCGGTGCACCCAGTGCGGCGGCGGCGGCCGCGACGGTCAGGATCAGGACGACGACGACCGGCCAGATGGCGGAGTGCTTCTGGGCGATCCCGCCGAGGGCGGCTCCAAGCGCCGTGGTTTCGACGGCAACCAGCGTCGAGCAGAAACCGATCAGCGTGCCGCGGTGGGGTTCGGCGGCGACCACGCCGATCCACGCTATCGCCGCGGCGAAGACGGCCTGGGCCGCCACCGTCGCCAGCAGGAACACCGTGCCGTAGGCCCACGTGTGGGGCCACTGCCCGCACGACTCGGCCACGATGGACAGCACGGCGGCGACGGCGCTGAGCAGGGCACTGCCCAGCATCATGCCGCGCACCCCGAACAGCTGGTAGACCTTGCGCCACAACGCGGAACCGATGACCAGTCCGCTGCTGGAAAGGAACGCCAGCACGTGCAAGCTGCCCCTCAGTTGCGCGGTACGCAGGGCGTAGAAGGTGGTGCCCAGCGTGACGGGGGCGAACAACAGGTACGTGATCACGTAGCGGCGAAACCACGGCTGGGTGCGAGCGAGCCCGAAGCCCTGCCGGTAGGTGGGGCGCGCGGACATCCTCGGGGCGGTCGGAGCGGAGCGCGCCGGGCCGACGAACAGCGCCGCGAAGCCGGCCGCGGCCAGTCCGAACGCGCCCAGGCACAGCAGATCGCGGTGCAGCGCCATCTTGTCGCCGGTGGCCAACCCCGGCACGACGAACAGCGCGGCGATCGTGGCCACCACCGAAGCGATGGCCCCCTGGATCATCAACAGCTTCAGCGCCGACCCACCGGAGGCCGTGTCGGGGTAGGCGACGTTGGAGACCGCGACCAGCACTCCGCCACCGGCGCTGGTCAGCAGGAACACGGCCGCCGCCAGCAGGCCGTTCCACGGAATCACCGAATCGCACAGGATCAACGCGGCCGCACTCGCGGCCATCGCCGCCAGCAGCAGGTGCCGCATCTGGCCCACTCGCCGCAGCACCGCCGGTGACACGGAATTGCCGACGATGGAGCCGAGGCCGTACGCCGGGAACAGCAGCGCGGCCAGCCAGGTCAGCCCAAGGTGTGCGCAGATGAAGGGCAGCACCACAGCCCCGTTGCTGAACTGCATCCCCGCCGTGTAGAACGCCCCCTGCGAAGGCAGGCGCGGGAACGGGTTCGTCTGCGCTGCAGCCCCCTCCAACATCACGGCCATGAACCGACTTTATGGTCGCTGAGCAGGCAGAACTATCCTCCGATCGGATACCACCGGACGAATTGCGTGTCCCCCGATCGGGGGAACGGGCGGCGGTCTAGCCGGCCGCGAGGATCCGGTTCACCTCGTAGGCGGCCAGCGACACCTCCCGGGCGCGCGCGGTACTCGGCTCGCCGGAGAACCGCGACACGGCGTTGCAGAGCCAGGCGAGCGCGGAACGCAGCTCGCCACCGGGTGCGGCGTCACGGTGCGCCTGCAGCTCGGTCAACACCTGGTCGAGCCCGGAGCGGCGCACCTGCGTCGCCTTCTCGACCTGCTTGATCAGCTGTTTCAACGGTCGCGGGCCAGCCGCGCCGCCACCATCGCGGGAACCCCGCAGCCGAGACCACAACCCACCGTTTGGAATAGCCGCAAGTGTAGGGCGTCGGCACGCCCCTCGACGACCGGGGCGGGGCGACCGTCCCGCAACTTGTGCCCCACCAGTCACAGCGCGGCTCCCTCGAATCGCGCCCGCGATCGCCTAATGTGCACAAGCAATGGACTTCCTACGCCCCGCGTCGTGCCTGGCAGCGGCCCTTTTCGTGGCGGCCGCCCCGGCGGCCTTCGCCGCGCCGATCGCCGGCGCCGAGCCCGGCGCCGAGCCCAACGCCGCCACCGCCAATTGCCCCTTCAAGGTGAACACCCCGCCCGCGGTCGACTCGTCGGAGGTTCCGCAGGCCGGCGAACCGCCGATCCCGCTGGCGGTGCCGCCGAAGCCGGTCGGCGGCGAGGCGCTGGGCAGTTGCGGCATCGTCGCCGCCCCCGACACGCCGCCGCTGCCGACCGACGTCTCCGCCGACGCGTGGTTGGTGGCCGACCTGGACAGCGGCGCGGTGGTGGCGGCCAAGGACCCGCACGGCCGTCACCGCCCCGCCAGCATCATCAAGGTGCTGATCGCGATGGCGTCCATCAACGCGCTCAACCTGAACAAGTCGGTGCCCGGCACCGCCGACGACGCGGCCGCCGAAGGCACCAAGGTCGGCGTCGAGGAAGGCGGGGTGTTCACCGTCAACCAGCTGCTGCACGGCCTGCTGATGCACTCCGGGAACGACGCCGCGCACGCGCTGGCCATGCAGCTCGGCGGCATGCAGCAAGCCGTCGAGAAGATCAACGTGCTTGCCGCCAAGCTCGGCGGCAAGGACACCCGGGTCGCGACGCCGTCGGGGCTGGACGGCCCCGGCATGAGCACGTCGGCCTACGACATCGGCCTGTTCTACCGCTACGCCTGGCAGAACCCCACCTTCGCCGACATCGTCGCGACGCGCACGTTCGACTTCCCCGGCCACGGCGACCACCCCGGCTACGAACTGGAGAACGACAACCAGTTGCTCTACAAGTACCCCGGCGCCTTGGGCGGCAAGACCGGTTACACCGACGACGCCGGCCAGACCTTCGTGGGCGCCGCCAACCACAACGGGCGCCGCCTGATGGCCGTGTTGCTGCACGGGACGCGGCAGCCGATCGCCCCGTGGGAGCAGGCGGCGCACCTGCTGGACTACGGCTTCAGCACGCCGCAGGGCACCCAGGTCGGCAACCTCATCGAACCCGATCCCTCGCTCGCGCCGGCCAAACGCGACAGCGCCGCCGACCGGCAGGGCAACGGCGCCGAGGCGGCCGCGCTCATCCCCTCGGCGGACGCGCTGCCGGTCCGGGTGGGCGTCGCCGTCATCGGAACGATCATCGTGTTCAGCCTGATCATGGTGGCGCGCGCAATGAACCGCCGGCCGCAGCACCGTTGACCGTAGAAGTTTGCTGTGGCACCGTCTTGCGGATGAGTGAAGTCCTGTATGAGGACCCCGGCCTCAGGCTCGACGAGGACGGCATCACCATTCGGCGCTACTACTTCCCGTTTGCCAACCCGAAGCGGATCGCGTACAGCGACATCCAGGGCGTCAAGTCCAAGCAGATGACCTGGAACAGCGGCAAGGGGCGCATCTGGGGCGCCGGCGACCCGCGCTACTGGTTCCCGCTGGACCTCCGCCGGGGCCGCAAGCAAACGCTTCTGGTGTTCGACGTCGGGCGCCGGGTGCGGGCATGCATCAGCCCCGACGACCCGGACCGTGTCATCAAGGTGCTGCGCGATCGGCTGCGGACCGGCAAAGCCACATAACGATTATTTGAAAGCCCCAATGCTTTAGCGCACCGACGGTAGCCTCTAACTCGCTAACGCAACCAAACATCGAATTGTTATTGCGACTCGGGGCAAAGCGCGAGGGTAAAAATGAATTCGGTCACCAGAGCCGTGAAGCGAATGTGGTTGCTGCTGGCCGTCATCGCCATTGCCGCTGTCGCGGCATTCGGTATCTATCGCCTGCACAGCATGTTCGGTGTTCACGGGCACCCGGTCGTCAGGGTCAAGGCCGATCTCGAGGATCCATTGTTCGACCCGAAACGCGTGACCTATGAAGTCTTCGGCCCCGCCGCGACCGCGAGGATCGCCTATTTGGATCCCGACGCGCGCGTGCAACGGCTGGAAAACATTCCGCTGCCGTGGTCGCAAACGCTGACGACGACGCTGACGTCGGTCACCGTCAACCTGTTGGCGCAAAGCGACGGCGGCGAGATCGGCTGCCGCATCATGGTGAACGGCGCAACGAAGGACGAGCGGTCCGAGACCGGACCGAAGGCGCTCACCTTCTGCCAGGTCAACGCCGGATGAGCGAGCCGACCGCCGGTCCCCCGCGGTTTCCGCAGCTGATCCGCCGGTTCGCGGTGCCGATCGTCCTGTTGTGGCTGGGGCTCACCGCCGTCCTCAACATCGCGATCCCGCAGCTGGAAGCGGTCGGCAAAGCGCACTCGGTTTCGATGAGCCCCGCGGGCGGCGCTTCCATCCAGGCGCTCAAGCGCGTGGGCAAGGTGTTCGGCGAGTCCGGCTCCGACAACGTCGCCACGATAGTGCTCGAGGACACCAAGCCCCTCGGCGACGACGCCCACCGCTTCTATAGCCAACTGTTGCAACGCCTTTCGGCCGACACCAAGCATGTCGCGCACATCCAGGACTTCTGGAGCGACCCTTTGACCGCGGGCGGATCGCAAAGCCCCGACGACAAGGCCGCCTACGTCGTGGTCTACCTCGCCGGCAAAAGCGAAACCGCGGCGTACAACTCGGTGTACGCCGTGCGGCACATCGTGGACACCACACCGAAGCCGCCGGGGCTCAAGGCGTATGTGACCGGCATGACGGCGATGATCGCCGATCAATCGGAGGCCGGCGACAAAAGCATCGCGAGGGTCACCCTGATCACCGGTGTGGTGGTCGCGGCGATGTTGCTCTTCATCTACCGGTCCGTGATCACCACGATTCTCGTCCTCGCCATGGTCGGGATCGAGCTGGGCGCGATTCGCGGGGTGGTCAGTTTCCTGGTCTCGCACAACGTTTTCGGCCTCTCCACCTTCGCGGTGAACCTGCTCACGCTGCTGGCCATCGCCGCCAGCACGGATTACGCCATCTTCATGCTCGGCCGCTACCACGAGGCCCGCTACGCGGGCAAGGATCGAGAAGCCGCGTTCTTCGCCATGTTTCACGGGACCGCGCACGTCATCCTGGGCTCCGGCCTGACCATCGCCGGCGCCATGTATTGCCTCAGCTTCGCCCGGCTGCCGTACTTCAAGTCGCTCGGCCCGCCCTGCGCGGTGGGCATGTTGGTCGCCGTGCTGGCCGCGCTGACGCTCGGACCGGCGGCGCTCACCGTCGCCAGCTTCTTCGGGTTCTTCGACCCCAAACGGAGGATGGCCACCCGGCGATGGCGCCGGGTGGGCACCGCGATCGTGCGCTGGCCCGGCCCGGTGCTGGCGGCGACCTGCGCGGTGGCGTTCATCGGGTTGCTGGCCCTGCCCAGTTACCGCACGACCTACGATCTGCGCGGATTCATGCCGGCAAGCATGCCATCGCTCGTCGGGGACAGGGCCGCGGGCCGGCACTTCTCGCAGGCCCTGCTGAACCCCGATGTGCTGTTGCTCGAAACCGATCACGATATGCGCACCCCGGTCGACATGCTGGTCCTGGACAAGGTCGCCAAATCCATTTTTCACAGCCCCGGAATCGCTCAGGTGAAATCGATAACCCGGCCGCTGGGAACGTCGATCAAACACACCTCGATCCCCTTCATCATCAGCATGCAAGGCGTCTCCAATGCCGAGAACATGCAATTCATGAAGGACCGGTTGGACGACATGGTGGTGCAGCAGCAGGCCATGACCGTGTCCATCGAAACCATGAAGCACATGTACGACCTGATGGGACAGATCGTCGACAACACCGTCGACATGGACCGCCTGACCCACGACATGTCGGACACCACCGACACCATCAGGGATCACCTCGCGGACCTGTCGGATTTCCTCCGCCCCATAGGCAGCTATTTCTATTGGGAGCGGCATTGTTTCGACATCCCCGTGTGCTGGGCGATCCGGTCGGTGTTCGACACGTTCGACAACGTCGACCAGCTGAGCCAGAAACTGGAGGGCCTCGTCAAGGATCTCGACGTGCTCACCCGGCTGCTGCCGGAGATGCGGGCGCAGATGCTGCCGATGATTTCGACGATGACGATCATGCGCGACATGCTGGTCGTCTGGCACGGCACCCTGTTGTCCTTCTATAAGGAACAGGACATGAACAGCAAGGACCCCGGCGCGATGGGCCGGGTCTTCGACGCCGCTCAGGTCGACGACTCGTTCTACCTGCCGCAGTCGGCCTTCGACAACCCGGACTTCCAGCGCGGCCTGAAGATGTTCCTGTCTCCGGACGGCAAGGCGGCCCGCTTCATCATCGGCCTCGACGGCGATCCCTCGACGCCCGAAGGCATCTCGCGCGTCGAGCCGATCCAGCTGGCGGCCAAAGAGGCCATCAAGGGGACCCCGCTGCAGGGCGCGGCGATTTCGATGGGCGGCACCGCCTCGACGTACCGGGACATCCAAGAGGGCGCCTTCTACGATCTGCTGATCGCCGGGGTGGCCGCCATCAGCCTCATCTTGATCATCATGATGCTGGTGACCCGCAGCCTGATCGCCGCGCTGGTCATCGTCGGGACGGTGCTGGTGTCCCTCGGCTCCTCCTTCGGCCTGTCGGTCCTGCTGTGGCAGGACATCCTGGGCATCGACCTGTACTGGCTGGTGCAGGCGATGTCGGTGATCCTGCTGTTGGCGGTCGGGTCGGACTACAACCTGCTGCTGATCTCCCGGCTCAAAGAGGAGATCGGCGCCGGCCTGAACACGGGCATCATCCGGGCGATGGCCGGCACCGGCGGAGTGGTGAGCGCCGCCGGCATGGTCTTCGCGGTGACGATGTCGCTGTTCGTGTTCAGCGATTTGCGCATCATCGGCCAGATCGGCACCACCATCGGCCTGGGCCTGCTCTTCGACACCCTGATCGTGCGCTCGTTCATGACGCCGTCCATCGCCGCGCTGCTCGGGCGCTGGTTCTGGTGGCCGCTACGGGTGCGGCCCCGCCCGGCCAGCCAGATGCTGCGGCCCACCGGGCCACGACGGCTGGTGCGCGCCCTGCTGCTCACGCCCCCCGAGAAATCCCCTGAGGCGGCGCGGCCCTAGGCGGCCTGCAGGCTCAGCGCCGGCGCCATCGCCGTTTGCGGCCGCTCCGGGCTCGCCACGGTGCGCATGCGGCGCACGACCGCCCGCGGCGCCTCGGACGCCGGCGCGCCGAGCGAAACCAGGACGGAGGCGCCGGTCAGCGCCAGCATGACGACGTCCGGCCAGATCGTGCCGTGCATTTGGGCGATCGCGCCGAGGGCGACTCCCAGCACCGCCGACGCGACGTTGTACAGCGTCGAGGCGAAGCCGATCAGTGTCCCCCGGTGCTCTTCGGCGGCGACGACACTGATCCACGAGACGCTCGAGGGGAAGATGGCCTGCGCGGCCACGGTCGCCAGGAAGAAGGCCGTGCCGTACGCCCACGCGTGGGACCACTGGCCGCTCGACTCGGCCGCCATGCACAGCACGATGGCGGCGACACTGAGCAGGGCGCTGCCCAGCAGCATGCCGCGCACGCCGAAGATGCGGAAAGCCCTGCGCCACAACGTGGAACCGAGGACCAGCCCGACGCTGGACAGGACGATCAGCACGTGCAGGCTGCCGTGGTGGTGGGCGGCGCGCAAGGTGTAGAAGAAGGTGCCGAGGTTGACCGGAGCGAACAACAGGTACGTGAGCACGTACCGGCGGAACCACGACTGGGACCGGGCGACCGCGAAGCCTTGGCGGTAGGTGTCCCGCACGGACATCCGGCTGGTGACCGAAGCCGATCGCATCGGCCCGACGAACAGCGCCGCGATGGCGGACGCGGCCAGACCGACGGCGCCCAGCCACAGCAGGTCGCGGCGATAGGCCATTTGGTTGCCGTGCGCCAGCATCGGCACGACCAACAGGGTGACGCCGGTGGCCAGCACCGACCCGATGGCCCCCTGGATCAGCAACAGTTCGCCCCGCCGCGACGCCGACAGCTTGTTGGACACCAGGTCGGGGTAGCCGACGCAGCCGATCCCGACGACGATTCCGCTGACCACGCACGTCAGCAGGAACACCGCGGCGGTCAACATGCCCGTCCAGGGAATGAAAGCGTCGAGCATGAGCATGGCCGCCGCGGTCGCCCCGACGGCCGCCAGCAGCAGGTGGCGCATCCGGCCCGACCGCTGCAGGACCGCCGGCGAGATCGAATTTCCGGTGAGCGCGCCCATTCCGTACGCCGGGAAGATCAGACCGGCCGCCCAGCTGAGGCCCTGGTGCGCGCAGATCACGGGGAGCACGACGGCGCAATTGCTGAGCTGCATCCCCGCGGTGTACAGCGTGCCCTGCGACAGCAGCCGCCCGAACGGGCTTTTCTCCGCCGGGGCCGGTGCCAATGTGATCGACATAACAAAAGAATGTAGGTCCGGTCAAGAGTGGGAAACATCCACCGATCGGACGCCGCGGGTGGAATTGTGGGGTCCCCCGATCGGGGGACAACGAGCCCACTGAGGACCCGGGGCGCACGCGGAGCGCGACACTAAACTCACGCAGATGACCAACGCCCGGCGCGGCCTACCGGTCGCGTTGACCGCCGCGAGCGTGGGCCTCATCTACGGCTACGACCTGTCCATCATCGCCGGCGCGCAGCTGTACGTCACCGAGGACTTCGGGCTGTCCACGCGCCAGCAGGAACTGCTTACGACGATGGTGGTGATCGGGCAGATCGCCGGGGCGCTCGGCGCGGGCGTGCTGGCGAACGCGATCGGCCGGAAGAAGTCGGTGGTGCTGCTCCTGATCGCCTACGCGGCGTTCGCCCTGCTGGGCGCGCTGTCGGTTTCCCTGCCGATGCTGTTGACGGCCCGCCTCCTGCTCGGCCTGACGCTGGGCGTGGCCGTGGTGGTGGTGCCGGTGTATGTAGCGGAGTCCGCCCCGACCGCGGTGCGCGGCTCGCTGCTGACGGCCTATCAGCTCACCATCGTGAGCGGGCTGATCGTCGGATACCTGACCGGTTACCTGCTCGCCGGATCGCACAGCTGGCGCTGGATGCTGGGGCTGGCCGCCGTGCCCGCGATCGTGTTGGTGCCGTTGCTGATTCGCGCGCCCGACACGGCGCGGTGGTACGTGCTCAAGGGCCGCCTCGACGAGGCCCGCCGCGCCCTGCTGCGCGTCGAGCCCACCGCCCGCGTCGACGAGGAACTCGCCGAGATCGGCCGCGCGCTGAACGAGGGTGGCGGCGGCTGGTCGGAGATGCTGCGGCCGCCGTATTCGCGCGCCACCGCCTTCGTGATCACGCTGGGCTTTCTGATCCAGATCACCGGCATCAACGCGATCATCTACTACAGCCCACGGATCTTCGCGGCCATGGGCTTCACCGGAAACTTCGCGCTGCTGGGGCTGCCGGCCCTGGTTCAGGTCGCCGGGCTGGCGGCCGTGGGCGCGTCGCTGCTACTGGTCGACCGGCTGGGCCGGCGCCCAATCCTGTTGTCCGGCATCGCCATGATGATCGCCGCCGACGTCGTGCTGATGGCCGTGTTCGGGCGTGGCACCGGCGGGGCGATCCTCGGATTCGCCGGCATCGTGCTGTTCATCATCGGCTACACGATGGGCTTCGGCTCCCTGGGCTGGGTCTACGCCAGCGAAAGCTTCCCGTCCCGGCTGCGGTCCATCGGGTCGAGCACGATGCTCACCTCGAACCTGGTGGCCAACGCGATCGTCGCCGCCGTCTTCCTCACCATGCTGCATTCGCTCGGCGGCGCGGGGACTTTCGCGGTGTTCGCGGCCCTGGCGGTGGTCGCGTTCGTCGTCGTCTACCGGTATGCGCCGGAGACCAAGGGCCGCCAGCTCGAGGAGATCCGGCACTTCTGGGAAAACGGCGGCCGATGGGAATGATCGCCGCGGGCACGATGGTGCTCGACGGGTGGGTCCGCCGGCCGGGATGGCTCGAGACGGACGGGCCGCGGATCCTGGCGTGCGGCGCCGGGTCCCCGCCCCGTCCTGCCGACGCCGACTTCCCCGACGGCACCGTGGTGCCCGGCTTCGTCGATATGCACGTGCACGGCGGCGGCGGGGCGTCCTACACCGACGGCCCCACCGACGGTGACGGCATCGCCGGCGCGGCGGAATTCCATCTGCGGCACGGCACCACGACGACGCTCGCCAGCCTGGTGACCGCCGCGCCGGCGGAGTTGCTCGCCGGGGTGCGCGCGCTCGCCGCAGCAGCCCGGCGCGGCACCATCGCCGGCATCCACCTGGAGGGGCCGTGGCTGAGCCGGGCCCGCTGCGGCGCGCACGACCCCGCCCAGCTGCGCGCCCCGGATCCCGCCGAGATCGACGCCGTGCTGGCCGCGGGCGGTGGCGCGATCCGGATGGTGACGCTGGCCCCCGAGCTGCCCGGTGCCGACGAAGCGATCCGGCGCTTTCGCGGCGCCGGAGTCGTTGTGGCGGTGGGGCATACCGACGCCATCTACGAGCAGGCCGAACGTGCCATCGCGCTGGGCGCCACGGTCGGCACCCACCTGTTCAACGCGATGCCGCCGCTGCACCACCGCGAGCCGGGGCCGGTGCTCGCCCTGCTGCGCCACCCCGGGGTCACCGTCGAGCTGATCGCCGACGGCGTGCACGTGCACCCGGCCGTCGTGGACGCGGTGATCGCGGCCGCCGGGCCCGACCGGGTCGCCGCGGTCACCGACGCCATCGCCGCGGCCGGCCGCGGAGACGGGGCGTTTCGCCTGGGCGCGGTGGCGCTCGACGTCGTCTCCGGTGTCGCGCGGGTGCGCGGGACGTCGACGATCGCGGGCAGCACCGCCACCATGGACCGGCTGTTTCGCAACATCCACGCCGACGCGGGCCTCGCGGCCGCGGCGCTGACGACCTCAGGGACCCCGGCGCGGGCGCTCGGCCTCGAGCGGGTGGGCTGCCTGCGCGCCGGTTACGACGCGAATCTTGTTGTGCTGGACGGCGATCTGCGGGTGGCGGCGGTCATGCTCGCCGGCCGTTGGCGGGTGGGTGGCTAACGCCGCCGCCGCGTCACGCGCGAAAGGGCCAGCGCGCCAACGGCTCCCATGGCCATCGCGGTCAGCGTCTGGCGGGTGCTGATCCCGTCGTCCGGTTGCACGCGCGGGGCGATGATCGCGGGCGGGGGCGGGGCGATGCGGCGGGTGCGCGGGTGATCGGAGGCCGTCGCCGCCCACGCCGTGCAGAAGAGCACGAGATACGAGGTGATGTAGGCGAACACCATCAGACCCAGCACCGGGCCGAAGGTGGCGCCCGCGGGGCTGCGCAGCACCGCCCGCAGGTACAGCGATCCCACCTGCTTGAAAGCCTCGAACCCGACCGCCGCCATCAACGCGGCCCGCATCGAATCGGTCAGGCTGACCTTCTCGCGCGGCAGCCGCGCGATCATCCAGGCGAACAGCAACCACGACACCGCCGTCGAGATCACGATCGACAGCAGCCAGAAGAGCCAGTCGAATACCACCAGTTGCGGTAGGCCAAGCCATTTGAGCAACGCCGTCAACGGCGCGTCGTGGCCGATCGTGGTTAAAGCGACGGTGGCCATGATCACCGCGAACGTCCCGAGCATGGCCAGCAGATCGGAGAGCTTGTTGCGCACGAAGCCGGGCGACTCGATGCGCTCGTCCCACCACATCTCCGTCAACGCCTGCCGCAGATGCGATATCCAGCCCAGACCCGCCCAGAGCGCGGTGGCCAAGCCGATCACACCCACCGACGCCCGCGCGGCGATCGCGGAGTTCATCAGGTTTAGCAGCTGGTCCCCCAGCGCGCCGGTCACCTGGGACCGGATGTGGTCGTCGATCGTCTTCAGCAACTCCGGGCGCCGGGCCAGGATGAACCCGAAGGCCGCGAAACCGACCATTAGCAAAGGAAACAACGCGAAGATCGTGTAGTAGGTCAGGCCGGCCGCGAAGAACCCGCCATTGCGGTCGTCGAAGCGCTGATAGGCGCGGACGACGTGGTCCAGCCAGCCGTGCCGGGCCCGCAGCCGGTCGAGGAGGCCTGCCTTGGCCGGCTCGCTCATGATGAACTCATCCTCGCTGCGGAAGGAACCCCAGCCGATCGTAGACCCGCCGAACGGTTTTGCCGGCGACATCCTCGGCGCGCTCCGCCCCGGCCGCAAGCACGCCCTCCAATTCGGCTGGGTCGGCCAGTAATTCGTCGACGCGGGCCTTGATCGGGCCGACGAACTCGACGACCGCCTCGGCGGTGTCCTTCTTCAGGTCGCCGTAACCCCGCCCGGCGTAACCCTCGACGAGCTTGTCGATGCCCACGCCGGTGACCGCCGACTGGATGGTCAGCAAGTTCGACACGCCCGCCTTGGCATCGGTGTCGAAGCGGATCTCGCGCTCGCTGTCGGTGACCGCCGAACGAATCTTCTTGGCGGACGCGGCGGGATCGTCGAGCAGGTTGATCAAGCCGGCGTCGGTGGCCGCGGACTTGCTCATCTTCGACGTCGGGTCTTGCAGGTCGTAGATCTTGGCGGTGACCTTGGGGATCAGCAGGTCGGGCACCACGAACGTGTCGGGGAACCGGCTGTTGAACCGCTGCGCCACGTCGCGCGCCAGCTCGAGGTGCTGACGCTGGTCCTCGCCCACCGGAACCAGCTCGGCGTCGTAGGCCAGGACGTCGGCGGCCTGCAGCACCGGATAGGTGAACAGGCCCACGGTGGTGGAGTCGCCGCCCTGGCGGGCCGACTTGTCCTTGAACTGCGTCATGCGCGAGGCCTGGCCGAAGCCGGTGAAGCAGCCCAGCACCCAGGCCAGCTGCGAGTGGGCGGGCACGTGGCTCTGCACGAAGATGGTGCTGCGGGCGGGGTCGATGCCCAGCGCCAGGTACTGGGCGGCCGTAACCAGGGTCCGGCGGCGCAGCGCCTCGGGATCCTGGGGGATGGTGATGGCGTGCAGGTCGACCACGCAGAAGAAGCACTCGTGATCGTCCTGCAGCCCGACCCACTGCGTGATCGCACCCAACGCGTTCCCCAGGTGGAGCGAGTCGGAGGTGGGCTGCACGCCGGAGAAAATCCGGCCGGATCCGGTAGCGGTGCTCATGATGCACCGATCTTTTCACGCGGGCCGTTGCGGGCACCCGCCACCGCCAGTGTGCGGCTAGCTTCACACTCGCCGCCGAGTGTGCGGCCAGCTTCACGCTCGCGAGCGGGCGGCGCCCCACCCGCGTCCCGCTCGCTTGCGGTACCGGCGGTACCGCATTTAATGTCGGCGGTATGGGGAGCAAGAGGACGAACAGCAACACGGGGACGCGGCCGCCTATCCACCTCGGTTCGGGCGAGCCGGTGCTGCTGCTGCACCCGTTCCTGCTGTCCCAGGCGGTCTGGGACGACGTCGCCCGCCGGCTGGCCGACACCGGACGGTATGAGGTGTTCGCGCCGACGATGGCGGGCCACAACGGCGGGCCCCCCGCGGGGACCTGGTTTTTGTCGTCGGCCGTCCTGGCCGACCACGTGGAGCAGCAGCTGGACGAGCTGGGCTGGGACACCGCCCACATCGTGGGCAATTCGCTGGGCGGCTGGGTCGCGTTCGAACTCGAGCGGCGCGGCCGGGCGCGCAGCGTCATGGGCATCGCCCCCGCCGGCGGCTGGACGCGATGGAGCCCGGCCAAGTTCGAGGTGATCGCCAAGTTCATCCTGGGCATCCCGCTGCTGGTGCTCGCCTGGCTGTTCGGACCGAAGGTGATGCGCCTGCCGTTCAGCCGTCAGCTGGCCACCTACGCGATCAGCGCACGGCCCGACGGGGTCACCGACGAGCAACTGCTCGGCTGCATCGACGACGTGGCCCACTGCCCGGCCTACTTCCAGCTGCTGGTCAAGTCGCTGCTGCTGCACGGCCTGCAGGAGCTGGCCGAGAACGCCGTGCCCGCGCACCTGGTGATCTGCGAAAAGGACCGGATCGTGCCCGCACCGCGGTTCAGCAGGCATTTCACCACGCACCTGCCCGACGACCACCAGGTCACCGAGCTCGACGGCGTGGGACACATCCCGATGTTCGAGGCGCCCGAGCGGGTCGCCGAACTGATCATCGAGTTTCTCGACCAATGCACCGCCGAGAGCCGGGGCGCCAACCCCTCGGCTAGCTGACCAGCTTCTTTTCCAGGTTTTCGGCGATCGAGTTGAGGAACTCCTCGCTCTGCTGCCATTCCTGGTCCGGCCCGATGAGGATGGCCAGGTCCTTGGTCATCTTCCCGCTCTCGACCGTTTCGACGACCACGGTCTCCAGCGTCTGCGCGAACTCGATCACCTCGGGGGTGTCGTCCAGCTTGCCCCGGTGCTGCAGCCCGCGCGTCCAGGCGAAGATCGAGGCGATCGGATTCGTCGACGTCGGCTTGCCGGCCTGGTACTGGCGGAAGTGCCGGGTGACGGTGCCGTGCGCGGCCTCGGCCTCCACCGTCTTCCCGTCGGCGGTCATCAGCACCGACGTCATCAGCCCCAGTGAGCCGTAGCCCTGCGCGACGAGGTCGGACTGGACGTCACCGTCGTAGTTCTTGCAGGCCCACACGTACCCGCCCTCCCACTTGAGGCAGGCGGCCACCATGTCGTCGATCAGCCGGTGCTCGTAGGTCAGCCCCTCGGCCTCGAACTTGTCCTTGAACTCCTCGTCGTAGATGCGCTGGAACTCGTCCTTGAACATGCCGTCGTAGGCCTTGAGGATGGTGTTCTTCGTGGACAGGTACACCGGCCACTTGGCGTTCAGGCCGTACGCCAGCGAGGCGCGCGCGAAGTCCCGGACGGATTCCTTGAAGTTGTACATCCCCATCACGACGCCGCCGTCCTCGGGAATGGACACCACCTCGTGCACCATCGGCTCGCTGCCGTCGGACGGCGTGAACGTGATCGACACGGTGCCGGGTTTGTCGACCTTGAAGTTCGTCGCCCGGTACTGGTCGCCGAACGCGTGCCGGCCGATCACGATCGGCTTTGTCCACCCCGGCACCAGGCGCGGCACGTTGGAGATCACGATCGGCTCGCGGAAGATGGTGCCGCCCAAAATGTTTCGGATGGTGCCGTTGGGCGACAGCCACATCTTCTTCAGGTTGAACTCGGAGACGCGGGCCTCGTCGGGGGTGATCGTCGCGCACTTGACGCCCACGCCGTGCCTCTTTATGGCGTACGCGGCGTCGATGGTCACCTGGTCGTTGGTGCGGTCACGGTTCTCGATACCGAGGTCGTAGTAGTCCAGGTGGATATCCAGGTGCGGCAAGATCAGCAGGTCTTTGATGAACTTCCAGATGACCCGGGTCATCTCGTCACCGTCGAGCTCTACAACCGGGCCCTTGACCTTGATCTTGTCGGTGGACATCGGGTCAACTCCCTATCTCGCGGCCCTTGAAGCTTACGAGCTGTGCGAAGCGTCCAGCGCTTCATTGAACGTCTTGCTCGGCCGCATCACTGCCGTCGTCTTCTCGCTGTCCGGGTAGTAGTACCCACCGATGTCGACGGTCTCGCCCTGCGCCTTGGCGAGTTCGGCCACGATGGTGTCTTCGTTGCGGCTCAACTCGTCGGCCAGCGCGGCGAAGTGCTCGCGCAGCTCCTCGTCGTCGGATTGCGCGAGTTCTTGCGCCCAGTACAGCGCCAGGTAGAACTGGCTGCCGCGGTTATCGAGTTCCCCGGCCTTGCGCGACGGGCTCTTGTTGTTCTCCAGCAGCTTGCCGATCGCGGCGTCCAGCGTCTTGCCCAGGATCTTGGCCCGCGGGTTGTCGGTCTTGATGCCGATGTCTTCGAAACACGCTCCCAGAGCCAGGAATTCACCGAGGGAGTCCCAGCGCAGGTGGTTCTCTTCGAGCAGCTGGTGGACGTGCTTGGGCGCCGAACCGCCCGCCCCGGTCTCGTACATACCGCCCCCGGCCATCAACGGGACGATGGACAGCATCTTGGCGCTGGTGCCCAGCTCCAGGATCGGGAACAGGTCGGTGAGGTAATCGCGCAGGATGTTTCCGGTCACGGCGATGGTGTCCTGCCCGCGCATCGCGCGCTCCAGCGTGTACCGCATGGCCCACACCTGCGGCATGATCTGGATCTCCAGGCCCTCGGTGTCGAGCTCCTTGAGGTAGGCCTTGACCTTCTTGCGCAGCTCGACCTCGTGCGGCCGTTCGGTGTCCAGCCAGAAGACCGCCGTCATGCCGGAGTTTCGCGCCCGGGTGACCGCCAGCTTGACCCAGTCCCGGATCGCTTCGTCGGTGACGATCGGCATCCGCCAGATGTCGCCCTCCTCCACGTTCTGGGTGAGCAACACTTCCCCGCTGTCGATGTCGACGATGTTGGCGACGCCGTCTTCGGGGATCTCGAAGGTCTTGTCGTGCGAGCCGTATTCCTCGGCCTGCTGCGCCATCAGGCCGACGTTGGGGACGGTGCCCATCGTCGTCGGATCGAACTGCCCGTGGGTCTTGCAGAAGTTGATGATCTCTTGGTAGATGCGGGAGAAGGTCGACTCGGGGTTGACGGCCTTGGTGTCCTTCTGCCGCCCGTCGGCGCCCCACATCTTGCCGCCCGCGCGGATCATCGCCGGCATCGACGCGTCCACGATCACGTCGCTGGGGGAATGAAAGTTGGTGATGCCCTTGGCCGAATCGACCATCGCCAGCTCGGGGCGGTGTTCGTGGCAGGCGTGCAGGTCGCGGATGATCTCCTCGTGCAGGGAGGCGGGCAGCGACTCGATCTTGTTGTAGAGGTCGACCAATCCGTTGTTGACGTTGACACCGAGCTCGTCGAAGAGCTCCTGGTGCTTGGCGAACGCGTCCTTATAGAAGACCTTGACGGCGTGGCCGAACACGATCGGGTGCGAGACCTTCATCATCGTCGCCTTGACGTGCAGCGAAAACATCACGCCGGTCTCGTAGGCGTCCTGCATCTGTTCCTCGTAGAACTCGACCAGGGCCTTCTTGCTCATGAACATGGAGTCGATCACGTCGCCGTCGCGCAGCTCGACCTTGGGCTTGAGCTCGAGGGTCTCCCCGCTCTTGGTCTCCAGCACCATCTTCACGTTGCGGTCGCGGTCCAGCGTCATCGACTTCTCGCCGTGATAGAAGTCGCCGTGCCGCATGGTGGCGACGTGGGTGCGCGAAGCCGGCGACCACGCCCCCATGCTGTGGGGATGCTTGCGCGCGTACTCCTTGACCGCCTTGGGCGCGCGACGGTCCGAGTTGCCTTGCCGCAGAACCGGGTTGACCGCGCTGCCCAGGCACTTGCCGTAACGGGCCCGGATTTCCTTGTCCTCGTCGGTCTTCGGGCTCTGCGGGAAGTCCGGGACCTTGTATCCCTTGTCCTGCAGCTCCTTGACGGCGGCGATCAGCTGGGGCACCGAGGCGCTGATGTTCGGCAGCTTGATGATGTTGGTATCCGGCAGCTTCGTCAGCTCGCCCAGCTCGCCCAGGTTGTCCGGAACCCGCTGCTCTTCGGTCAGCTCGTCGGGAAACTCGGCGAGGATCCGGGCGGCCACAGAGATGTCACTGGTCTTGATCTTGATGCCCGCCGGCTCGGCGAAGGCGCGCACGATCGGCAGGAACGCGTAGGTCGCCAGCAACGGCGCTTCGTCTGTCAGTGTGTAGATGACGGTCGGTTGTTCGGCGCTCACGGTCCCTCTTCCCGGCGTCAAAATCCTCGAATATCGGTCAGATCTCTGGGGGGCTCAGCGTTCTTCCTGCCACGTTATCAAGGGCGTTTGGACAGGTGTCGACCTGCCGTTGGCGTCCAGTTGGCACAGTAAGCTAATCTTCGTATTGGTCATGAGCGCCAGCATCAAGCCCCGGCTTGCTGGCCGGCAACCCTCCAACCGCGGTGGGGTGCCCCGGGTGATGACCAGGTTGAGTAGCCATAGCACCGGCTATCCGGCAAGCGCGGGTCCGCCATGACGGGCCCCTGAGCCAGACAGGGGAAGCTTTCCATGAGCGATGCCATCAGCACCGACAGCGATCCGACCGCGAGCTGGTCGTTTGAGACCAGGCAGGTGCACGCCGGTCAGCACCCGGACCCGGCCACCAACGCCCGCGCCCTGCCGATCTACCAGACCACGTCGTACACGTTCGACGACACCACCCATGCCGCCGCCCTGTTCGGGCTGGAGGTGCCGGGCAACATCTACACCCGGATCGGCAACCCGACCACCGACGTCGTCGAGCAGCGCATCGCCGCCCTCGAGGGCGGTGTGGCCGCGCTCTTCCTGAGCTCCGGACAGGCCGCTGAGACCTTCGCCATACTGAACCTCGCGTGTGCCGGAGATCACATCGTCTCCAGCCCGCGGCTCTACGGCGGCACCTACAACCTGTTCCACTACTCGCTGGCCAAGCTCGGCATCGAGGTCAGCTTCGTCGACGATCCCGACGATCTGGACTCCTGGCAGGCAGCGGTGCGGCCCAACACCAAGGCGTTCTTCGGCGAGACCATCTCCAACCCGCAGATCGATCTGCTGGACATCCCCGGGGTGGCCAGGGTGGCCCACTCCAACGGGATACCGCTGATCGTCGACAACACGATCGCGACGCCGTACCTGATCCAGCCGTTCAAGCACGGCGCCGACGTCGTGGTGCACTCGGCCACCAAGTACCTCGGCGGGCACGGCTCGGCGATCGCCGGTGTCATCGTCGACGGGGGCACCTTCGACTGGACGCAGGGCCGCTTCCCCGGCTTCACCACGCCCGACCCGAGCTACCACGGGGTGGTGTTCGCCGAACTCGGGCCGCCGGCCTACGCGCTCAAGGCGCGGGTGCAGCTGTTGCGCGACCTCGGGTCGGCCGCCTCGCCGTTCAACGCCTTCCTGGTTGCCCAGGGCATCGAGACCCTGAGCCTGCGCGTCGAGCGGCACGTCGCCAACGCGCAGCGGGTCGCCGAATTCCTCGAGGGTCACGACGGCGTGCTGTCGGTGAACTACGCGGGCCTGCCAAGCTCGCCGTGGCACGAGCGCGCGAAGAAGCTGGCGCCCAAGGGAACCGGCGCCGTGCTGGCCTTCGAGCTGGCCGGCGGCGTCGAGGCCGGCAAGGCGTTCGTGAACGCGCTCAAGCTGCACAGCCACGTCGCCAACATCGGCGACGTGCGCTCACTGGTGATCCACCCGGCGTCCACCACGCACGCCCAGCTGAGCCCGCAGGAGCAGCTGGCCACCGGCGTGACGCCGGGGCTGGTGCGGCTGGCCGTCGGGATCGAGGGCATCGACGACATCCTGGCCGACCTGGAGCTCGGTTTCGCGGCGGCCCGCAAGTACGGCGCGAACGCCGAGACCTCGGGCGCCGACCCGCAAGCCGTGGCGGCGTTCTAAGGGCCCGGGCATGACGATCTCCGACGTTCCCACCCAGGCGCTGCCCGCCGAGGGCGAGATCGGCCTGGTGCACATCGGCTCGCTGACCACCGAGAGCGGCGCGGTGATCGACGATGTGTGCATCGCCGTTCAGCGCTGGGGCGAGCTGTCGCCGACTCGCGACAACGTGGTGGTGGTGCTGCACGCGCTGACCGGTGACTCCCACATCACCGGACCCGCCGGACCCGGTCATCCCACCGGCGGCTGGTGGGACGGGGTTGCCGGGCCGGGCGCGCCGATCGACACCGACCGCTGGTGCGCCGTGGCCACCAACGTGCTGGGCGGTTGCCGCGGCTCCACCGGACCCAGCTCGCTGGCCCGGGACGGAAAGCCTTGGGGCTCAAGGTTTCCGATTATCTCGGTGCGCGACCAGGTGGAGGCCGACATCGCCGCGCTTTCCGCGCTGGGAATCAACGAGGTCGCCGCGGTTGTTGGTGGGTCCATGGGCGGCGCAAGGGCCTTGGAGTGGATGGTCGGTCACCCGAGCCGGGTGCGGGCCGGGCTGCTGCTGGCGGTCGGCGCCCGCGCGACCGCGGACCAGATCGGCACTCAGACCACGCAGATCGCGGCCATCAAGGCCGACCCGAACTGGCAGGGCGGCGATTACCACGACAGCGGCCGCACCCCGGACACCGGCCTGACGATCGCCCGGCGCTTCGCGCATCTGACCTACCGCGGGGAGACCGAGCTCGACACCCGGTTCGGCAACGACAAGCAGGGCGGCGCGGACAGCCGCTACGCCGTGCAGAGCTACCTGGAGCATCAGGGCGACAAGCTGGTGGCCCGCTTTGATGCGGGCAGCTACGTGACCCTGACCGAGGCGCTGAACAGCCACGACGTCGGCCGGGGACGCGGCGGTGTGCGCAAGGCCCTGACCGGTTGCCCGGTGCCCGCCGTGGTCGGCGGCATCACCTCCGACCGGCTCTACCCGCTGCGGTTGCAGGAGGAGCTTGCCGAGCTGCTGCCCGGCTGCGGCGGCCTGGAGGTCGTCGAGTCGATCTGCGGGCACGACGGCTTCCTGGTGGAATCCGAGGCGGTCGGCGAGCTGATTCGCAAGACGCTGGATCTGGCCCTCCACCCGGGCGAGGCCGAAGGCACGTGTCGGCGGTGACCCGCTCTCGCCATGACCGCTCGCTGTCGTTCGGGTCGGCGGCGGCCGCCTACGAGCGGGGACGCCCGTCGTATCCCCCGGAGGCCATCGACTGGCTGCTGCCGCGCGGCGCGCGCCAGGTGCTGGACCTGGGCGCGGGTACCGGCAAGCTGACGACCCGGCTGGTGGAACGCGGGTTGGACGTCGTCGCCGTCGACCCGATTCCCGACATGCTGGAGGTGTTGCGCTCCTCGCTGCCGGAGACCCGCGCGCTGCTCGGCACCGCGGAAGGGATTCCCTTGCCGGACAACAGCGTTGACGTGGTGCTGGTCGCGCAGGCCTGGCACTGGGTGGATCCCGAGCGCGCCATCCCGGAGGTGGCCCGCGTGCTGCGGCCGGGCGGGCGTCTGGGCCTGGTGTGGAACACCCGCGACGAGCGGCTGGGCTGGGTGCGGGAGCTGGGCGAGATCATCGGTTCCGACGGTGACCGCGGCCGCTTCGACGTCACGCTGTCCGAGTCGTTCAGCGAGCCGGAGCGCCACCAGGTCGAGTGGACGAATTACCTTACGCCGCAAGCGTTGATCGACTTGGTCGCGTCGCGCAGCTACTGCATCACCTCGCCGACCGAGGTCCGCACCAGGACGCTGGACCAGGTGCGTGAGTTGCTCGCCACCCATCCGGCGCTGGCGAATTCGACGGGGCTCGCGCTCCCCTACGTCACCGAGTGCATCCGGGCGACGCTGACCGGTTAGCTATGCCGCGTCGTCATCGTCGTCTTCACCGCGTAGCAGCTTCTCGGGGTGGTGGAAGGTGTTGGTGCGGGGTTGGCCGCGGTCGTGGTGTGGGGGTGGGATCCATTCGGTGTGGCCGGTGGTGTTTTTGCGGGTGCTCCAGCCGCCGGGTTTGAGCAGGCGGTGATGGGGTCCGCAGGCGAAGGTGAGGTCGTCGATGTCGGTGCGCCGGGTTTTGGCGTAGTCGGTGACGTGGTGGACCTCCGACAGGTAGCCGGGCACGGTGCAGCCCGGCGCTGAACATCCGCGGTCGTGGGCGTAGAGGACGATGCGTTGGCCGGGGGAGGCTAGCCGTTTGGTCTGGTAGAGGGCCACGGGTTTGGCGTTGTCGAAGACGGCCAGGTAGTGGTGCGCGTGGCGGGCCAGGCGGATGACATCGCTGATCGGCAGGCGGGTGCCCCCGCCGGTGCGGCCGGTGCCGGCGGCGGCCTCGAGATCTTGCAGCGTGGTGGTGATGATGATGGAGGCGGGTAAGCCGTTGTGCCGGCCGAGTTTTCCTGAGGCCAGTAGCGCCCGGTTGGCTGCCAGCAGTGCGTCGTGGTTGCGTTGGGCCGCCGAGCGGGCGTCGCGGTCGATCGCGTCTTGGCTGGGGGCGCCGTCCACGCAGGGGGTGTCGTCGGCCGGGTTGCACATGCCCGGGGCGGCGAGTTTGGCCAGCACCGCCTCGTGGGA
>NZ_LZJW01000154.1 GCF_001667885.1 Mycobacterium scrofulaceum
TGAGCGGATCGGGTTGGTGCTGGCCGACGCCGCGCCGGTGGCGGTGGTCAGCACCGCGGGGCTGGCCGGGCGGCTGCGGCCTTACGGGGTGGCGGTCGTCGACGTCGCCGACCCGCGCGTCGATGCCCAGCCCGCCACCGAGCTTCCCGCCCCGGGACCTGATCAGGTGGCGCACCTGATTTACACCTCGGGCACTACCGGGGTGCCCAAAGGGGTGGCGGTCACGCATCACAACATCACCCGCCTATTCGACGCACTAGACGTCGGCGTCGAGCTTGGGCCCGCCCAGGTGTGGGCGCAATGCCACTCCTATGCCTTCGACTTCTCGGTGTGGGAAATCTGGGGGGCCCTACTCCACGGCGGCCGGCTGGTGATCGTGCCCGAGGAGGTGACCCGCTCCCCCGAGGAGCTGCGCGCCCTGCTGATCGCCGAACACGTCACCGTGCTGAGTCAGACCCCCTCCGCGCTGGCCGCACTGTCCCCCCACGGGCTAGATGAGGTGGCGGTGATGGCCGCCGGGGAGGCCTGCCCACCCGAGATCGTGCAGCGCTGGGCGCCCGGGCGGGTGATGCTCAACGGCTACGGGCCCACCGAAACCACCGTGTATGCCACCATCAGCGCCCCGCTGGTGCCCGGTTCGGCCAGCGTCCCGATCGGCCTACCGGTGCCCGGGGCGGCGCTGTTCGTCCTCGACCCCTGGCTGCGGCCCGTCCCGCCCGGGGTCATCGGGGAACTCTACGTCGCCGGGCGCGGGGTCGGGCTGGGCTACCTACGCCGGCCTGGGTTGAGCGCCGCGCGGTTCGTGGCGTGCCCGTTCGGGCCGCCCGGGACCCGGATGTATCGCAGCGGGGACCTGGTGCGCTGGCGGCCCGACGGGCAACTCGAGTACCTCGGACGCGCCGACGAACAGGTGAAGATTCGCGGGTACCGCATCGAACTCGGTGAGATCCGTGCGGCTTTGAGCGAACTCCCGGGCGTCGGACAGGCCGCGGTGGTCGCCCGTGAGGACCGGCCCGGTGACCGGCGGCTCGTCGGTTACATCACCGGCACCGCCGAGCCCGCCGCGCTGCGCGCCGCGCTGGCCGACCGGCTGCCCGGCTTCATGGTGCCCGCCGCGATCGTCGCG
>NZ_LZJW01000155.1 GCF_001667885.1 Mycobacterium scrofulaceum
ACCTGGGCCTGGTCGGCTTCGCCGGCACGCCGTACCTGCTGGTGTCGCCCACGCCGCAGCACCAGGCGACGATCGACGCGCTCAAGAAGCTCGACTTCGCCGACAGCACGGCCACCGGAGAGGCCATCTTCACCGCCCTGCACGCGGTGAGCGCCCTGGCCATCACCGGCGGCGACACCCCGCCCCCGGCCCGCATCGTGCTGCTGTCCGACGGCGCCGAGAACGTGCCGCTGGACGCCAACGCCCCGCAGGGGGCGTTCACCGCCGCCCGGGCCGCGAAGGCCGCGGGCGTGCAGATCTCGACCATCTCCTTCGGCACGCCGTACGGGACCGTCGAGTACGAGGGCGCCACCATCCCGGTTCCCGTCGACGACCAGACGCTGCAGAAGATCTGCGAGATCACCGACGGCCAGGCGTTCCACGCCGACAGCCTGGAGTCGCTGAAGAACGTCTACTCGACCCTGCAGCGCCAGATCGGCTACGAAACCGTCAAGGGCGATGCCAGCCTGGCCTGGATGCTGCTGGGGGCGGTCGCCTTGGCGAGCGCGATCCTGGCCGGCCTGTTCCTGAACCGCCGGCTGCCGTCCTGAGCGATCAGACCGGCAGCCGCCGGTTGATCAGCAGCGCCAACGCCGTCGCGATCAGGGCGGTGATCACGCCCAGGCGCAGCCACCCGGCGCTGCCCGGCCCCGCCACGGTGCGATAGCCGATGTCCTTCTCGATCGCGTTGTAGCTCTTGTTGAGCTCGGCGATGTTGCTGGCGGTGTAGGACTGCCCGCCGGAAAGCTTGGCGATGGTCTTCATCTGGTCCGTCGAGACCGGGACGGCGACGCGCTGCCCGTCCATCTCGATCTCGCCGGTCTTGGTGCCGAACGAGATCGTCGAGATGGGCACGCCCTCGTCCCGGGCCAGCCGCGCCGCCGTGTAGGCCCCGTCGTGCGGGTCGCTGGGATTGGACGGCTTGTTCTCCCCGCCCGCGATC
>NZ_LZJW01000156.1 GCF_001667885.1 Mycobacterium scrofulaceum
GGCGCGGGCGTTGCCTGCGGGGGGCTCGCGGCGGCCTGGCCGTCGCCGGCGGCCGCGGCGGTCGAGGGGGACTCGCCGGTCGGCTCGGGGTTGTAGTCGACGAGGAACTCGTGCCAGCTCGGATCGACCGAGGACGGGTCGTCGCGGAACTTGCGGTACATCTCCTCGACCAGCCATTCGTTTTGCCCGAATGGTGAACTTATGTTGCTCACGACCGCTGTTCGCCTCAATTCCTCTGTACTGCAAGCGCTTTTAGCAGTTGCTGCGCGGCGCCCGCACGTTTGTCGACCCCGGAGTGTGGAGCATGTCACACCAGTGGCGATGCTCAACGTTTCCGCCCTATAAAGGCTAACCTTTCGCCAGCAATTCGCCAGGGAGACGGGGGTAGGAGGGGAACGCCGTTCGCTAGCCGGCTTCGTGGAAGGGCGGTACCAGGTGCAGCGCGCGCGGCCAGCGCACCGGTGGGGCGCCGAACGCGCGGTTGGCGTTGCGGACGATCTTCCTGCCGGCGAAATAGTT
>NZ_LZJW01000157.1 GCF_001667885.1 Mycobacterium scrofulaceum
GCGGGAAGCCCCGCCGGGCCAGCCCGCGAGCCAGTTCGGCGCCGATGCCGGACGAGGCGCCGGTGATCACGACGGTGGTTTGAATGTCGGGTTTGGGAAGGCTCATGATGTCACCAATGTATCCCGCGGGTCGCCCGCACAAACGTCTCGCTTCGTTTGTCGAATTGCGGTGAATCGCTTGGTGATTCGTCACCCCTGGCGGCCTCGGAGTCACCGAACATGGCGAACGCGCGGTTGCGCACCCGGTCCATCACCGTCGTGATCACCGGCGCCTCGTCCGGCATCGGCGCCGAACTGGCTCGCGGGCTGGCCCGGCGGGGCTTCCCGCTGCTGCTGGTCGCGCGGCGCCGGGAGCGCCTCGACGAGCTCGCCAACGAGGTGGGCCAGGAATACTCGGTGGCGGTCGAGGTGCTGCCGCTGGACCTCGGCGATCCCAAGGGCCGGGCGAAGTTGGCCGACCGGCTGCGGGCCGAGCCCATCGCCGGGCTGTGCAACAGCGCCGGGTTCGGCACCAGCGGCGTGTTCCACGAGCTGCCGCTCGAGCGGGAAAGCGAGGAGGTGACCCTCAACGCGCTGGCGTTGATGGAACTCACCCACGCGGCCCTGCCCGGCATGGTCGAGCGCGGGGCCGGCGCGGTGATGAACATCGCGTCGATCGCAGGCTTCCAGCCGGTGCCTTACATGGCGGTCTACTCGGCGACGAAGGCGTTCGTGCAGACGTTCTCCGAGGCCGTGCACGAGGAGCTGCACGGGACGGGCGTGTCGGTCACCTGCCTGTGCCCCGGGCCGGTGCCGACCGAGTGGGCCGAGATCGCCAACGCCGAGCGGTTCAGCATTCCCATCGCGCAGGTCTCGCCGCGCGACGTCGCCGAGGCGGCGATCGGCGGCATGCTGTCCGGCCGGCGCACGGTGGTGCCCGGCGTCGTGCCCAAGGTCGTCAGCACCGGTGGCCGGTTCGCGCCGCGCAGCCTGCTGCTGCCCGGAATCCGGATCGGTAACCGCTTCCGTGGGGGACCCAACCGCTAGTTTCGCCGGGTGTCACGCCAGCGTGGCATCGAGCGCCGAGCTGGGGGCACCTCCCGCTTGCGGGGGACACGCCAGCGCGGCGTTGGCGGAGGAGCAAGGAGGAATGGTGTGGCCGCCGTTGATCTGACCGCCGATATGCCGATGAGCCCGCAGGAGATGTGGGATCACGTCTCCGACCTCGCGGATCTCGGCGACTGGCTGGTGATGCACGAGGGGTGGCGCAGTGATCTGCCCGACGAGCTCGGCGAGGGCGTCCAGGTGGTGGGCGTGGCCCGGGCGAAGGGCTTCCGCAACCGGGTGACGTGGACGGTGACCACGTGGGATCCGCCGCACGAGGTCGCGCTCTCGGGGTCGGGAAAGGGCGGCGCCAAGTACGCCGTGACGCTCACCGTGCGGGCCGCCGACCAGGGATCGACGCTGGGCCTGCGGCTGGAGCTGGGCGGGCGTCCCCTGTTCGGCCCGGTCGGCTCGGCGGCGGCGCGGGCCGTCAAGGGGGATGTGCAGAAGTCGTTGAAGAACTTCGTCGAGCGCTACGGGTAACACCGCTCGAGACACACTTCGCGACACGCCCGAAACCCGTCGGTCCTCAGTCATAGACTGGCGTCCCTATGAACCAGTCGTCCTTCGTGCACCTGCATAACCACACCGAGTACTCGATGCTGGACGGGGCCGCGAAGATCACGCCGATGCTGGCCGAGGTGGAGCGGCTGGGGATGCCCGCGGTCGGGATGACCGACCACGGAAACATGTTCGGCGCCAGCGAGTTCTACAACGTGGCGACCAAGGCCGGGATCAAGCCGATCATCGGGGTCGAGGCCTACATCGCGCCGGGTTCGCGCTTCGACACCCGCCGGATCACCTGGGGCGATCCCGGCCAGAAGTCCGACGACGTCTCCGGCAGCGGTTCCTATACGCACCTGACGATGGTGGCGGAGAACGCCACCGGCCTGCGCAACCTGTTCAAGCTGTCGTCGCTGGCGTCCTTCGAGGGCCAGCTCGGCAAGTGGTCGCGGATGGACGCCGAGCTCATCGCCGAGCACGCGGAGGGCATCATCGCGACCACCGGCTGCCCGTCGGGTGAGGTGCAGACCCGGCTGCGGCTGGGGCACGACCGGGAGGCGCTGGAGTCCGCCGCCAAGTGGCGGGAGATCTTCGGCGCCGACAACTACTTCCTCGAGTTGATGGACCACGGCCTGTCCATCGAGCAGCGGGTCCGCGAGGGCCTGCTGGAGATCGGCCGCAAACTGGGCATCCCACCGCTGGCGACCAACGACTGCCACTACGTCACCCGCGACGCGGCCCACAACCACGAGGCGCTGTTGTGCGTGCAGACCGGCAAGACGCTGTCGGATCCGAACCGGTTCAAGTTCGACGGTGACGGCTATTACCTGAAGTCGGCCGCCGAGATGCGCCAGCTCTGGGACTCCCAGATCCCCGGCGCGTGCGACTCGACGCTGCTGATCGCGGAGCGGGTGCAGTCCTATGCCGACGTGTGGACTCCGCGCGACCGGATGCCGATCTTCCCGGTGCCCGAGGGGCACGACCAGGCGTCCTGGCTACACCACGAGGTGATGGCCGGGCTGCGGCGACGGTTCCCGGACGGCGTCGGACAGGACTACATCGACCGGGCCGAGTACGAGATCAAGGTCATCTGCGACAAGGGCTTTCCGTCGTACTTCCTGATCGTCGCCGACCTGATCAACTACGCACGCTCGGTCGACATCCGGGTGGGGCCGGGCCGCGGTTCGGCCGCCGGCTCGCTGGTGGCCTACGCGCTGGGGATCACCAACATCGACCCCATCCCGCACGGGCTGCTGTTCGAGCGGTTCCTGAACCCCGAGCGCCCGTCGGCGCCCGACATCGACATCGACTTCGACGACCGCCGGCGCGGCGAGATGGTGCGCTACGCCGCCGACAAGTGGGGCCAGGACCGGGTCGCCCAGGTCATCACCTTCGGCACCATTAAAACGAAAGCGGCGCTGAAGGATTCGGCGCGAATCCACTACGGCCAGCCCGGCTTCGCCATCGCCGACCGGATCACCAAGGCGTTGCCGCCGCCGATCATGGCCAAGGACATCCCGCTGTCGGGCATCACCGATCCGGCGCACGAGCGGTACAAGGAGGCCGCCGAGGTGCGCGGCCTGATCGAAACCGATCCCGACGTCCGCACCATCTACCAGACCGCGCGCGGGCTGGAGGGTCTGATCCGCAACGCCGGCGTGCACGCCTGCGCGGTGATCATGAGCAGCGAGCCGCTCACCGAGGCCATCCCGCTGTGGAAGCGGCCGCAGGACGGCGCCATCATCACCGGCTGGGACTACCCGTCGTGCGAGGCCATCGGCCTGCTGAAGATGGACTTCCTGGGCCTGCGCAACCTGACGATCATCGGCGACGCGCTGGAGAACATCAAGGCCAACAGGGGAATCGACCTCGACCTGGAATCGGTGCCGCTGGACGACAAGCCCACCTACGAGCTGCTGGGCCGCGGTGACACGCTGGGGGTGTTCCAGCTCGACGGCGGGCCGATGCGTGACCTGCTGCGGCGCATGCAGCCCACCGAGTTCAACGACATCGTCGCGGTGCTGGCGCTGTACCGCCCCGGCCCGATGGGCATGAACGCCCACAACGACTACGCCGACCGCAAGAACAACCGGCAGGCGATCAAGCCGATCCACCCGGAGCTCGAGGAGCCGCTGCGCGAGATCCTCTCGGAGACTTACGGTCTGATCGTCTATCAAGAGCAGATCATGTTCATCGCCCAGAAGGTCGCCTCCTACACGATGGGCAAGGCCGACGCGCTGCGCAAGGCGATGGGCAAGAAGAAGCTCGAGGTGCTCGAGGCGGAGTACAAGGGCTTCTACGAGGGCATGACCGCCAACGGCTTCTCCGAAAAAGCGGTGAAAGCGTTGTGGGACACCATCCTTCCGTTCGCCGGGTATGCGTTCAACAAGTCGCACGCCGCCGGCTACGGCCTGGTGTCGTACTGGACCGCCTACCTGAAGGCCAACTACCCGGCCGAATACATGGCCGGCCTGCTGACGTCGGTGGGCGACGACAAGGACAAGGCCGCCGTCTATCTGGCCGACTGCCGCAAACTCGGCATCACGGTGTTGCCGCCGGACGTCAACGAGTCCCTGGTCAACTTCGCCTCGGTCGGCCAGGACATCCGCTTCGGCCTGGGCGCGGTGCGCAACGTCGGCGCCAACGTCGTCGGTTCGCTGATCAAGACCCGCAACGAGAAGGGCAAGTTCACCGACTTCTCGGACTACCTCAACAAGATCGACATCTCGGCGTGCAACAAGAAGGTCACCGAGTCGCTGATCAAGGCCGGCGCGTTCGACTCGCTCAGCCATGCCCGCAAGGGCCTGTTCCTGGTGCACACCGACGCCGTCGATTCGGTGCTGGGCACCAAAAAGGCCGAGGCGATGGGCCAATTCGACCTGTTCGGCGGCGACGACGGTTGCACCGAATCGGTGTTCACCATCAAGGTGCCCGAAGACGAATGGGAAGACAAACACAAGCTGGCCCTGGAGCGGGAAATGCTCGGCCTGTACGTGTCGGGGCATCCGCTCAACGGCGTGGCGCACCTGCTCGCCGCCCAGGTCGACACCCAGATCCCGGCCATCCTCGACGGCGACGTCCCCAACGAGACCCAGGTGCGGGTGGGTGGCATCCTGGCGTCGGTCAACCGGCGGGTCAACAAGAACGGAATGCCTTGGGCGTCGGCGCAATTGGAAGACCTCACCGGCGGCATCGAGGTGATGTTCTTCCCGCACGCCTACTCCGCCTACGGCGCCGACATCGCCGACGACGCGGTGGTGCTGATCAACGCGAAGGTCGCCATCCGCGACGACCGGATCAGCCTGATCGCCAACGAGCTTGTGGTGCCGGACTTTTCCAACGCCCAGCCGAACCGGCCGATCGCGGTCAGCCTGCCGACCCGGCAGTGCACCATCGACAAGGTCAGCGCCCTCAAGCAGGTCCTGGCGCGCCACCCCGGGACCGCTCAGGTGCATCTGCGGCTGATCAGCGGGGACCGGATCACCACCCTCGAGCTGGACCCGTCGCTGCGGGTGACGCCCTCGCCCGCGTTGATGGGCGACCTCAAGGAGCTGCTCGGCCCTGGCTGCCTGGGCGGCTAGCCGGCGCCTTAGTCGCCGAGCGTGAAGTTGGCCGCACACTCGCGGCCGAGCGTGAAACCAGCCGCACACTCGCGGGCCGGCCGTCGCGGCATCAGGCGTCACCGGCGTCGCCGGCCTGCAGCCGCGCTCGGACCGCCTCCATGCGTTGGGCCAGCGCCTCCTCGTCGATGACGTTGCGGGCCACCAGGGAGTGCGCCAGCGCGACGAGCTGGCTCTCCGGATACGGCAGGGCCGCGTAACGCCCTTCGCCGAGGCGATCCTCGTCGGTCCGGCGCATCAAAAGCTCCAGCGCCGTTCCCTGCCTGTCGAGCGCTTCACACATCCCGTCGAGGCTCGACTTCCAGGGCGGCACTGGATTGCTCACGCCATATTTCTCCGCCATCCGCGCCCACACCTGGTCGCGCTCGGCAACCTGCTCCAGGGTCGGCACCCGCACGGCGGTGACGTCGATTTCGGTGGACATCGCCAGGCCCTCAGTAGTTCTCCGCGGGGCGCACCGCGGGATGCACGGGGCGTTCGACGCTGGAGGTGACACCCGGCTTGGGCAGGGCGACGCCGATCATGCAGTCGCGGGTCACGATCTCGGCGAGTTGTTCCTCGCTCCACCCGTCGGTCCCCGCCGGCCGGAGCGGCAGGACGAGGAACCTGTGTTTGGAGTTCGAATCCTCGACCCGGATTTCGACGTCCTCCGGCAGATACAGGCCGAACTCGGCGAGGACTTGGCGGGGCCATCGCACGATGCGGCGTCGATAGTTCGGCGTCCGGTACCACTCGGGGGAGTTGCCCAGCAGCGGACGCGGGTAGCACGAGCACAGCGTGCACACGATCACGTGGTGCAGGGTTTCGGTGTCCTCGAGGATGTGCAGCGCGGTGAAGTCGCTGGGTGTGCCGAAGCCGGTCGGGTGGAGCCAGTCGATGCCGGTCGCACCACCCTCGCGTCCCACCGTGCGGGTCGGCGGCGGCTACGCGGACAACCCCAGCGCGGCCTGATGGTCGTGGGTGGGGATGATCGTCACGGTGTGCCGCGCCAGGTGCAGCCGCTGCAGCGTGCGGAAGGCTTCGTCGCGATCCTCGTCCACCAGAACGCCTGGATAGCTTGCCTTTTGGCGGACCTTCTCGATCTGCAGCCAGTGCCAGGCCGCGTCGCCCGCGATCAAGACCCACCCGCGTACGGTGTGGGCGAGCACCCCGACGCTGCCCGGAGTGTGTCCGGCGAGGTCAACCAGCAGCACGGAGCCGTCGCCGAACAGGTCGTGGCTGCGGGCGAAGGTCAGCACCGGCGGCCCGTCCAGCTCGTAGTCGACGACGGGCCGGCCGCGTAGCGAATCGCGGACACCCCCGACCGGCGCCACGGCGCCGGAAGCGACCCAGTCCCGCTCGACGCGGTGCAGGTGAACGGGGAGGTCCGGCAGGTCCAGCAGACCCGACACGTGGTCCCAGTGGGCGTGCGTCGGCAGCGCGAAGTCCAGTCCCGGCGCCTCGGACAGCCGGTTCAGGGCCGTGACGGTTGGGACGGTGTCGGCGGGCGGGCGGACCGCGACGCGCAGCACCGCGGGCAGCTGGGCGATCGCGCGGCGCTCGACGTCGCGGCACACGGCGGGATCGACGATGAAGGTGGCGTCCGGGTGGCTGACGACGAACGAGGTCATCGCGTTGTCCACCCGGGCGGGCGCGAACGTGCCCTCGACGATCGCCGCGGTGGGCACCGAGCGCGGCACCTGGGGCAGCGCGGTCACCGTCACGGTGCGGCGGGGCGAGGGCAGGCCCGCGTCGGTCACGCCGCGCAGGAACCTCTCGTCGGGCCGCTTCGGGCGTAGCGCGCCCCACGCCAATCCGGTTGCGGCGGCGCAGCATTGGCGCAGGGTGGGGGAGCGGACCGGGTCGTGCGTCATGGCACCTCCACCCGGACGATGACGCTGTCGGCCCACACACCGCGGTCGCGCGCGCGGCGCAACTTCTCGCGCACGCACAGGTCCTGGTGGACGTTCGTGACGCCCGGGACCTTGATCAGCGGCACGATGTTCCATTGCCAGCCGTAGCGCCGGTGCAGGACGCGGTTGGCCCGCTCGGCCTCGGCGCCGGAGAGGATGGTGGCGCGGCCCGCGACCCAGGACGCCGGCTGTTTGCCCGGCCGAATCCGGCCGCGATAGTCGCAGGCGGTGACTTCGACGTCGGGGCGGGCGGCCAGCCGGTTCGTCTTCGGCCCGCGCTTGGTACGGAACACCAGCGCGCCGCCGTCCAGCCCGAACCAGATCGGGGTGTCGACGGGGGTGCCGTCGCGGCGGAACGTTCGGAGCAGCGCGTAGCGCGCCGCGCCCAGCCGGTCGAGTGAATTTGTGTCCATGCCCCCAGTCAACGACTTAGAGTTGGCTCTAAGTCAAGCGTCGAGGAGGCCCGATGAATGCTCGGCTCACGATCGGTGAGGTGGCGCGCCAAGCCGGCGTCGCGGCGACCACCCTGCGCTACTACGAACAGATCGGCCTGGTGCCCGCGCCGAGCCGGCTGGGCGGGCAGCGCCGCTACGACGACTCGGTGCTCGCCCGGCTCGAGGTGATCCGGCTCTGCAAGTCGGCCGGCTTCGCGCTGGAGGAGATCCAGCTGCTGTTCGCCGACGACGCGCCGGGGCGGCCCGTCAGCCGGGCGGTGGCCGAGGCGAAGCTGGCCGAAATCGATGCCCAGATGGAGGCGCTGGCCCGGGCTCGTGCCGTGATCGAATGGGGGATGCGCTGCACGTGTCCCTCAATCGCCGCGTGCACGTGCGGGATTCACACCGCGCTGCCCGCCTGAGCAAAGGAGCTCCATGACCCAGCCCATCGCCGTGCGCAACTTCTCCCACGTCTGCATCGGCGTCTCGGACATCGAGGCGTCGCGCGCGTTCTACACCGCGGTGCTGGGCATGGACGTCGTCTTCGACGTCGAGCTCGACGGCGCGGGTCTGGACTCGGTGACCGGCGGGGCCGCGCAACGGGGCCGCATGGTCGGCGGCCTGATCGGCTCCGTGATGGTCGAACTGCTGTCGCTGGGCGCCGTCCCCGAGTGCCCGAGCGGACCGCACCTGGGCTACACCAACGTCTCGTTCCGGGTCGACGACCTGGATGCCACCTACGACGCGGTGCGGCGCGAGCATCCCGGCGTGCGGGCCGAGCCGCCCGTCGACATCGGCGGGGTGCGAATGTTCTTCATCTACGACCCCGATGGCACACCCATCGAACTGCTGGAGTTGCCGGCCGGCATTTCGAGCACGGTACAGCTCTGGCGCCCGGATCCGGCGTGATCCATTCCGCGTCTCCGGTCACGGACGTACGCTCACGAAGGCACAGCTGAGAGGACACCCATGACCACCGCCGAGCGTCCCGTCACCCTATGCGAGGCGTTCGCACGCAACGCGTCGATCGATCCGGACGCCGTCGCGCTGCGCACCCCGGGCAACACCCAGACCATGACGTGGCGCGAGCTCGCGGCGCGGGTGCGCAAGGTGGCGGCCGGCCTGGCCGGCTTGGGCGTCGGGCCCGGCGACACGGTGTCGCTGATGATGGCCAACCGCATCGAGTTCTACCCGTTCGAGATCGGCGCCCAACACCTGGGCGCCACATCGTTTTCCGTGTACAACACGCTGCCCGCCGAACAGCTGACCTACCTGTTCGACAACGCGGGAACGCGGGTCGCGATCTGCGAGGAGCAATACGTCGACCGCATCCGCGCCAGCGGCGCGCCGATCGAGCACATCGTCTGCATCGACGGTTCGCCGCCGGGCACCCTGTCGGTCGACGACGTGTACGCCGCCGCGCAGGAGGGCTTCGACTTCGAGGCGACCTGGCGGGCCGTGCGGCCCGACGACGTCGTCACGCTCATCTACACCTCCGGCACCACCGGCAACCCCAAGGGCGTGGAGATGACCCACGCCAACCTGCTTTTCGAGGCGTATGCCCTCAACGCCGTCCTCCCGTCGCAGTTCGGTGACCGGGTCACCTCGTACCTGCCGACCGCGCACATCGCCGACCGCGTGATGGGCCTGTACGGCCTGGAGGTCTTCGGCGCCCAGGTCACGGTCGTCTCGGACGTCCGTGCGATCGCCGCCGCGCTGCCCGACGTGCGACCCACGGTGTGGGGCGGGGTGCCGCGGGTGTGGGAAAAGCTCAAGGCGGGAATCGAATTCGCCGTCGGCAGCGAGACCGACGAGGTCAAGCGTCAGGCGCTGCAGTGGGCGATGTCGGTGGCCGGCAAGCGGTCGGCCGCCCTGGTCGCCGGGGAACCGATGTCGGACGAGCTCGCCGCCGAATGGGCGCAGGCCGACGAACTGGTGCTGTCCAAGCTGCGCGAGCGGCTCGGCTTCGGCGAACTGCGCTGGGCGGTCTCCGGCGCGGCCCCGATCCCCCGGGAGACCCTGGCGTTCTTTCTCGGCATCGGCATTCCGATCGCCGAGGTCTGGGGAATGTCGGAGTTGAGCTGTGTCGCCAGCGTCAGCCATCCCCGCGACGCGCGGTTGGGCACCGTGGGCAAGCTGCTGCCCGGGCTCGAGGGCAAAGTCGCCGACGACGGCGAGTTCCTGGTGCGCGGCCCGCTGGTGATGAAGGGCTACCGCAAGGAACCCGCCAAGACCGCCGAGGCCATCGACGCCGACGGCTGGCTGCACACCGGCGACATCATCGAGGTCGACGACGAGGGCTACCTGAGGATCGTCGACCGCAAGAAGGAGTTGATCATCAACGCCGCCGGAAAGAACATGTCGCCGGCCAACATTGAGAACACCGTGCTCGCCGCGTGCCCGATGGTCGGCGTGATGATCACGATCGGTGACGGGCGACCGTACAACTCGGCGCTGATGGTGTTCGACGCCGAGTCGGTCGGGCCGTACGCCGCGCAACACGGCCTGGACGACGCGTCGCCCGCCGCCCTGGCGGCCCACCCGGAGGTCATCGCCCGCATCGCCGCGGGGGTGGCCGAGGGCAACGCCAAACTGTCCCGGGTCGAACAGATCAAGCGCTTCCGGATACTGCCGTCACTGTGGGAGCCCGGGGGAGACGAGATCACGCTGACCATGAAGCTCAAACGCAAGCCGATCCTGGCGAAGTACGCGAACGAGATCGAGGAACTCTACGCGCCCGACCTGCACCCGGACGTGCACGAGCCGTCGGCGGCGACGGTGCAGCCGGCATGAGCGGCGGTCCGGGGGCGACCGCCCGCGAGTTCGGTCGGGCGGGGATGCGAAAGTTGCTGCAGCGCACCGGGATCGTCGAGGAATCGACGACACCGCTGGCGACGGATCCGGTGGAGGTCGTCCAGCTCCTCGCGGCCCCGTGGTTCGACGAGCGGCTGGGCGCGCTGGCCGCCGAGCTGGGGCGCGACCTGCCCGGCGTGCGGGCCGAGGCCGCCGGCTACCTGCGGGAGATGGCGCCGTCGCTGGACGAGCGGGCGGTTCGAGCGTGGCGCAGTTTCAGCTGCTGGCTGATGCGGGCCTACGACGTCCTGGTCGACGAGGACCAGATCGCGCAGCTGCGCAAGTTGGATCGCAAAGCGACGCTGGCCTTTGCCTTTTCGCATCGCTCCTATCTGGACGGCCTGCTGCTGCCGGAGGTGATCCAGGCCAACCGGCTGTCGCCGGCGCTCACCTTCGGTGGGGCGAACCTGAACTTCTTCCCGATGGGGGCGTGGGCCAAGCGCACGGGCACGATCTTCATCCGGCGCCAGACCAAAGACATCCCGGTGTACCGCTTCGTCTTACGCGCCTACGCCGCGCAGCTGGTGCATAACCACGCCAACCTCACCTGGTCCATCGAGGGAGGCCGGACCCGCACCGGCAAGCTGCGGCCCCCGGTGTACGGCATCCTGCGCTACATCAGCGACGCCGTCGACGAAATCGACGGCCCGGAAGTCTATTTGGTGCCCACCTCGATCGTGTACGACCAACTGCACGAGGTGGAGGCGATGACCACCGAGGCCTACGGCGCGACGAAGCGACCCGAGGATTTTCGTTTCCTGGTCCGGCTGGCGCGCCAGCAGGGCGAGCGGCTCGGCCGCGCCTACCTGGACTTCGGCGAACCGCTGCCGCTGCGCAAGCGCCTCGAAGAGCTACGCGCCGAGGAGTCCGGGACGGGCACCGAGATCGAACGCATCGCGCTGGACGTCGAGCACCGGATCAACCGCGCCACCCCGGTCACCCCGACGGCGGTGGTGAGCCTCGCGCTGCTGGGGGCCGACCGCTCGCTCTCGATCAGCGAGGTGCTGGCCACGGTGCGACCGCTGGCGAGCTACATCGCGGCGCGGAACTGGTCCGTGGCCGGCGCCGCCGACCTGACGAACCGCTCGACCATCCGCTGGACGCTGCATCAGCTGGTCGCCTCCGGCGTCGTCAGCGTCTATGACGCCGGCACCGAACCGGTCTGGGGCATCGGGGCGGAGCAGCACCTGGTGGCCGCCTTCTACCGCAACACCGCGATCCACATCGTGGTCGACCGCGCCATCGCCGAGACGGCACTGTTGGCAGCCATCGAGGACGCCGAGGGTTCGGTGGACGGTTTGGTGGAACCGACGACAGTGCGCGACGAGGCTTTGCGCCTGCGCGAGCTGCTGAAATTCGAGTTCTTGTTCTCGGCGCGTGCGCAATTCGAGAAGGAGCTCGCCGACGAGGTGCGCCTGATCGGGCGGGTGGAGGACACCAGCAAGGCGGCCAACGCGGCCGACGTGCGCGGCCTGCTGGAGAAGGCCGACCTGTTGCTGGCGCACCTGGTGCTGCGGCCCTTCCTGGACGCCTACCACATCGTCGCCGACCGGCTGGCCGCCTTCGACGACGAATCGTTCGACGAGGAGGCGTTTCTCGCCGAGTGCCTCGAGGTGGGCAAGCAGTGGGAGCTGCAACGCCGGATCGCCAGCGCCGAGTCGAGGTCGATGGAGTTGTTCAAGACCGCGCTGCGGCTGGCCCGGCATCGCGAGCTGGTGGACGGGTTCTCCGACGTCGACGTCGGCCAGCGGCGCCGCGAGTTCGCCGACGAGATCGCCATGGCCGTTCGGCGGGTCAACGCCATCGCTTGGCTGGCCGGCACGCGGTAGTCGGCGTAATGCCGGTGCGCCTCAGCGCGCGGGTGGTACCGGCATGTCGGCATGCCGAACCTGGTTGCCGCCAGCACGTTTGGCCTCATACATCGCGAGGTCGGCCGCATTGACGAGGCGTTGGATGGTGTGCCGGTCGACGCTTTCGGCTGGTGCGCGCAGCGGGAAGCTGCTGACGCCCAGGCTGGCTGTGACGCCCCAGGGCGTGTCGGCAATTGCCTGGCGCATCGCTTCGGCGGTCCGAAGGGCTTCCCCCGTTCCGGTCATCTCGGCGACCAGGAATTCCTCTCCGCCCACCCGAGCGATGACCGTTCTGTCGCTGCCGATCCGCCTCAGGTTGTCGGCCACGGACACCAAGATGCGGTCCCCGGTCGCGTGACCGTACGTGTCGTTGACTCGCTTGAAATTGTCGAGATCGGCCATCAGCACGCTGAGGCACGGTGTGCGCCCATCGACAGCCACCAGCTTCGAAGCGGCTCGATAGAACCCCCTGCGGTTGCGCAGGCCCGTGAGCGGATCGGTCGAGGATTTCAGTGCGTCCACCGAAAGCCAGTGCACAAGTACCTGCCCGCAGAACGGCACCGCCAGGATCCCCGCGCTGAGCAACAGGAAGTTGGCCGCCGCCATCGGTGCGTCACCGGACGTGGCGATACGCGCGGCGCACGCTGCCGCCGCGCCCAAAGCGGTGCCGAGCGTGAAGACCAGGAGCCGGGCGGAGTGACAAAACGCGACATAGCCCGCGAGGCCGCCGAATGCCGCGCAACTCAGCATTCCGCTGCGCGGGTCGGCCTCAGTCACGCAGATGGCGGCGATGCCGACCGTGCCCACCACCGAAAACACTTGTGATTCGACGCGTTTCGGCCAGCGTCGCACCCACACCAGCACCATGCCGGCCAGGCACGCGACGAACACCGCCGCGAGGATGCGCCGCGGGGGGTTCTGCATACCCGAGGGGCTGGTCAGCATCAGCAGCGTGGCCGCCGCCAGGATGGACAGGATGGCGACCATCAGGTAGCGGACGAACGGCTTCAATCCACGCGCGTCGAGGTAGTCCGAGAACCACTCGTAGTGGTCGGGCTGACGCCACCACACGCCCATCCAGTGCATCGCGAGGCCCCTCACCCGTACCTTCGACTACGTGATGCTACTGAGCGCCGGCGGAATCGGGAACCATTCGCGGTTTCGGAGGGCGACGGTCGCGCGGCGCACGTCGAGGAGAACGTGGGCGACCGAGCGTCGGTAACCTCGTGACCAGACCCGTCCAACCGGCCACCGAACGGAAGCTCCCATGACCACCGTCGACAATCCCATTCCGCCACAAGACTTATCGGGCATCGTGGGGTGCCGGTTCATCTACACCTACGCCAATGGCTGGCGCTACGAGATGTATGTCAAGAACGACCACACCATCGACTATCGAATCCATTCCGGCCACGTCGGCGGACGGTGGGTCAAGGGCCAGGAGGTCGACCTGGTGCAGCTCGACGACGACAGTTACAAGATCTCGTGGACCGAGCCCACGGGCACGTCCGTGGCCGTCAACGTCATGCCCGGCAAGCGGCGAATCCACGGCGTGATCTTCTTTCCCCAGTGGATCCGCTTGCACGGCGACCGCACAGTGTGCTTCCAGAACGAGCATCTCGACCAGATGCGCGCCTACCGTGACGAGGGACCGACCTACCCGATCTTCATCGTGCCCGAATTCGCCTACATCACCCTGTTCGAGCGTGTCGGTGTCGACGACGAATCGGTGATCGACGTGGCCCCCGACCAGCTTCCACCGGGCTGGGCCGACCGCAGCAATTGACCGCCGCGGATTTGACGGCAGCGACTTGTCATACCCCCCTGCGATGATGGGGTTATGTCCTCGATCGCATCGCCTCCGGTGGAGCTGAAGCCTGCGGATCGTGTTGAGG
>NZ_LZJW01000158.1 GCF_001667885.1 Mycobacterium scrofulaceum
CCGCGCCGCACGTGGGTGCAGATGCCGGTCAGGGCGTCGAACCACAGCTGGCTGAGCCGGGCGATCTGGGTGTCATCAAGAGCCGAGGTCGCCCAGGTCCAGGTGGCGTTGAGCTGAGGGCCGGTGTCAGTGTCGATGGTGGCGGCGTTGAGTTCAGCCGTGTGCGACAACGGCATCGGCGCCGTGCTGGCCGCGGCGGTGTCCGACAAACCGTCCTCGCTGATCAGCCACAGCTCATCGATAGCCCCGGGCGCGGTCGCGCTGAGCCGCCCGAGGTAGTTGAATCCGATGGTGGGGTCGGCTGGGGCCAGGACGGTGTCGGGGTTGTGGTAGCGCAGCAGTCCGTAGGTCAGGGGGTGGGGCAGGGCGCGTAGTTGTTCCTTGGCGGCCTTGACGATCGGGCCCAGTGCTGGGTCGCCTGCTGTGATGTGGTGCCAGCCCGGCCCGGTGACGTTGAGTGCGACGGGGTATTTGGTGGTGAACCAGCCCACGGTGCGCGACAGATCCACCGCGTCGGCGAGGTCGTCGTAGCGGCCGTGGCCTTCGACGTCGATGCCCACGGGTTGGCCGGTCGAGCCGAGGAATTCGGTCCAGGCCAGCGCGTAGGCGATGAGTAGGATGTCGTGGATGCCGGTGTGGAAGGCCGCCGGGGCGTCGGTGAGCAACACCTGGGTGGTCTCGGCGTCCAGGGTGGCCGTGAGGTGTCCGGCGTTGGTAAAGGTGTCGCTGGGCCGCGGTGGGGGCAGCGCGGCCGGGATGCCGCTGATGTGTCGCCAGGTGTCGGCCTGTGCGGTGACGGCCGGGGTGTGGGCGTGCTCGTCGAGCAGCGCGGCCCACCGCTGGAATGAGGTGCCGGTTTGGGGCAGGGTGATCGGCTGTCCGTGGTGGTACTGGGCCCACGCGATGTTGAAGTCCTCCAACAGGATCCGCCACGACACCGCATCCACGGCCAGATGATGAACGATCACCACCAGCTGGCCGGTAGTGGAAACCCACAGCGCGCTGAGCATCACGCCACCGCCGGGGTCGAGCCGGGACCTGGCCTGGCCGAGGACATCATCGGTCAGCGCGTCGACGGTGTGCAGGCACTGAGCGCCGTCGACCGCCCCGGGCCCGGGAACGGCCAGGGACCGCGCGCTCGTATCGGCCCGTGCCCGCAGCATGGGGTGGTGGTCGAGCAGCGCTTGCAGCACGGCGAGCACCTCGGCGTGCGTTGCGCTCGGCGGTGCGTGCAGGACCATGGTTTGGTTGAACTGGTCGATCGGGCCGTCAATGTCGAACAGCCAGTGCATGATTGGCACGGGCTTGACGGGCCCGATCCCTTCGTCGGTGATCCGTTCATGACCGTCGGTGATGCCAGGGATGCGGGCCAGCCGTTC
>NZ_LZJW01000159.1 GCF_001667885.1 Mycobacterium scrofulaceum
GGCTGACGAGATCGTCTGTGCTGGTGGGGAAGTCGACCGTTCCGGTGGGGACCGCGGCCGAGCTGAACCACCGCGCCGCCGGGCTGGCGCGGGACGGCGTCGACGTGGAGGTCGCCTGGAATCCGGAGTTTCTGCGCGAGGGTTATGCGGTGCATGACACGTTGCACCCCGACCGGATCGTGCTTGGTGTGCAACAGGATTCGACGCGCGCCGAGACGGCGGTGCGGGAGCTCTACGGACCGCTGCTCGCCGACGGGGTGCCGTTTATGGTGACGGACCTGCAGACCGCGGAGCTGGTCAAGGTTTCGGCCAATGCCTTTCTGGCGACGAAGATCTCGTTCATCAACGCCATCTCCGAGGTGTGCGAGGCCGCCGGCGCCGACGTCAGCGTGCTGGCCGACGCGCTCGGCTACGACCCGCGGATCGGCCGCCAATTCCTCAACGCCGGTTTGGGTTTCGGCGGCGGATGCCTGCCCAAGGACATCCGCGCCTTCATGGCCCGCGCCGGCGAACTCGGGGCCGACCAGGCGCTGACGTTCCTGCGCGAGGTCGACAGCATCAACATGCGCCGGCGTACCCGGATGGTGGAGCTCGCCAGCGCCGCGTGCGGCGGTTCGCTGCTGGGCGCCAACATCGCGGTGCTCGGCGCGGCGTTCAAGCCCGAGTCCGACGACGTGCGTGACTCGCCCGCTCTCAACGTCGCCGGGCAGCTGCAGCTCAACGGCGCCGCCGTCAACGTGTACGACCCGAAGGCGCTGGACAACGCGCAGCAGCTGTTCCCGACGTTGAACTACGCGGTGTCCGTCGAGGAGGCCTGCGACCGTGCCGACGCGGTGCTCGTGCTCACCGAGTGGCGGCAATTCATCGACCTCGACCCGGCCGGCCTGGCCGACCGCGTGCGGGCCCGGGTCGTCGTCGACGGCCGCAACTGCCTCGACGCCGCCCGCTGGAAGCGGGCCGGCTGGCGGGTGTTCCGGCTGGGTGCGCCGCGGCCCTGAGGCGCACCGCCCCGAGCGTCCACGCCAGCGTGACGTTTGGCGCGCGGGCGAGGCGTAGCCTGACCCGCGTGGACTATGCCGGCGCATTCCTCGACGAGAACCGCGCATTTTCGGAGCTTTTCCGCGATGCGGACCAGTCCACGCCCGTGCCGACCTGTCCGGGGTGGGACCTGAACCAGCTGCTGCGCCACGTCGGCCGCGGCGACCGCTGGGCGGCGCAGATCGTGAGGGAGCGACTGCAGGAGTTTCTCGACTTCCGATCCGTCGAAGGCGGCAAGCCGCCGCCCGACCCGGCCGACGCCGTCTCCTGGCTGCAGGGCGGTGCACAACGGCTGGTCGACGCGGTCCAGCTGACCGGTGCCGAAACACCCGTGTGGACCTTTCTCGGGCCGCGCCCGGCGAACTGGTGGGTGCGCCGCCGCCTGCACGAGGTGGCCGTGCATCGGGCCGACGCGGCCATCGCCCTGGGAGCAAAATTCACGCTGGCCGCGGACGTCGCCGCCGACGGCATCACCGAATGGCTCGAGCGGGTCGCGATCCAGGCCGGCGCGGACGGGGCGCCGCTTCCGCTCGAGCCCGGCAACACCTTGCATCTGCACGCCACCGACCCCGGGCTCGGCGAGGCCGGCGAGTGGACGATCGGCGTCGAGGCGGGCCGCATCACCTGGTCACACGAGCATGGGAAGGGCACCGCGGCGCTGCGGGGCGGGGCGACCGAACTGCTGCTGGCCATCCTGCGCCGGGTGCCGCTCGCCGACACGGGCATCGCGCTGTTCGGCGACGAGGCGGTGTGGCAGAACTGGCTGGACCGTACCCCGCTCTAGCCACCGGGCCACACGGTAACTTTCACACCATGACCACTTCGGAGATCGCCACCGTCCTGGCATGGCACGACGCGCTCAACGCGTCCGACCTGGAAACCCTGGTGGCCCTGTCCAGCGACGACATCGAAATCGGTGACGCGCACGGGGCCGCGCAGGGCCACGACGCGCTGCGCCGGTGGGCCGCTTCCCGCCCCGGCACGGCCGAACTCGGCCGGATGTACGTGCACGACGGCGTGGTGGTAGTCGAGCAGAAGGTGAGCGCCCAGGACGATCCCGGCGCGGTGACGACCGCCGCGTCGGCGTTCCGGGTGGTGCACGACCGCGTCACGTCGGTGTTCCGGCACGACGACCTGGCGTCCGCGCTGGCGGCGACCGAACTCACCGAATCCGACCTCGTCAATTAAGCGTGGAATAGGGGAGCCACTCATGCGCGGCATCATCCTGGCCGGCGGCTCGGGCACTCGCCTGCACCCGATCACCGTGGGCATCAGCAAGCAGCTGTTGCCGGTGTACGACAAGCCAATGGTCTACTACCCGCTGTCGACGCTGATGATGGCCGGGATCCGGGACATCCTGGTGATCACCACCCCCCACGACGCGGCCGGCTTCGAGCGGCTCCTGGGCGACGGCTCGCAGTTCGGGATCGAGATCAGCTACGTGACGCAGCAGCGGCCCGACGGCCTGGCTCAGGCATTCGTCCTGGGTGCCGACCACATCGGCAACGACTCGGTGGCTTTGGTGTTGGGGGACAACATCTTCTACGGGCCCGGCCTGGGCACCAGCCTGAGTCGCTTCCAATCCATCAGCGGCGGAGCGGTTTTCGCTTATTGGGTGGCCAACCCGTCGGCGTACGGCGTCGTCGAGTTCAGCGACGACGGCATGGCGCTGTCGCTGGAGGAGAAACCCCAGACGCCGAAATCCAATTACGCGGTGCCGGGTCTGTATTTCTACGACAACGACGTGATCGAGATCGCCAGGGGCCTGAAGAAGTCGGCGCGCGGCGAGTACGAGATCACCGAGGTGAACCAGATCTATCTGAGCCGGGGCAAGCTTTCGGTCGAGGTGATGGCCCGCGGAACGGCTTGGCTCGACACCGGCACGTTCGACTCCCTGCTGGACGCCAGTGATTTCGTGCGGACGCTGGAACGACGGCAAGGCCTGAAGGTCAGCGTCCCCGAGGAAGTGGCGTGGCAACAGGGCTGGATCACCGACGAGCAGCTGGCCGAGCGCGCCCACACCCTGCTCAAGTCAGGCTATGGCGGCTACCTGCTGGATCTGTTGGAGCGGAGCCGCTTTCACTAGGCTTGGCCAGCGCCGCGGCAATCGCCGTCGTCAGCGGCACCGACAGCGCCAGCGCGATGCCGCCGACCGCCGAGCGGGCGATCTCGATGGCCACGCTCTCGCCCGTCAGCACGTCGGTCAGCGAACGGTTGGCCACGCTGAACAGCAGCAGCAGCGGCAGCGAACTGCCGGCGTAGGCGAGCACCAGCGTGTACACCGTGCTGGCGATGTGATCGCGGCCGACCCGGATGGCGCCCAAAAAGATCGCGCGCCGCGAGCCGCCGAGGTGGGCGAGCTCGAACACCGTGGAGGCCTGGGTCACCGTCACGTCGTTGAGCACACCCAGCGACCCGATGATGAAGCCGGCGAGCAGCAGACCGCTGATCGACACATTGCCCAGGTAGGCGCTGACGGTGGCGTTCTGGTCGTCGGACAACCCGGTCAGATGCGCCAATTGGATTGCCGCCCAGGACAATCCCGCCGCCACCAGCAGAGAGGTCAGCGTTCCCAGCAGTGCGGCGCTGGTCCGCAGGCTCACGCCGTGGGCGAGGTAGATGACCGCGTACAGGATCGCCGCCGCGCCCACCAGCGCCACCGGAACGGCGGGCGCGCCGTCACGCAAGGCCGGCAGCAAGAACACCACCAGGACAAGAAACGCGACCCCGATGCCCACCAGCGCGAGCAGCCCGCGCCAGCGGGCCACCGCGACGATCACCACCGCGAACGCGACGGCCAGCCCGACCAGCGACCAGCCGCGTTCGAAGTCGTAGAACGCGTAGCTGGTGGCGCCCTGATCGTCGACCTGGCGGACGAGCCGAATGTGGTCTCCCACGGCAAATTTGGGCTGGCCGGGGCCGGGGGAGGACTCCAGCAACGTGTTGGCCCCGGCGTTGGGACCGGAATCGATCGCCACCAATGTCAGCACGCAGCGGCCCGCGCCGGGGGGCGCCGGCTGCGGCGCGGTGGTGAGGACCTGGCTGACCGACGGGCTGCCGCAGTCGCCCAGGCCGCTGGACAGCACATGCCCGGCCTGGGTGCTCACCGCGCCGCCGGCCGCGTTCTGGAACGGCATCGGGATGTCGACGTGCTGCCGGCTGGGCCACAGCGCGATGGCGCCGCCGAGCACCGCCACCCCGATCGCCACCAACAGCCCGACGACGATCCGGGCGGGCAGCGACTCGACCGGGGCGGCCGCGGGCGGGCTGTGCGAGTGCGAGTGTGTCACGCGGTCCACCGTAGAGGCGCCGGCTGCGAAGTTGCTTACTGGCGATAGCTGACCAGGAAGTTGCCCAGCCGCTCGATCGCGGCGGCGAGATCGCGGCTCCACGGCAGCGTCACGATGCGCAGGTGATCCGGTGCCGGCCAATTGAATCCGGTGCCCTGGGTGACCAGGATCTTCTCCTGCAGCAGCAGGTCGAGGACGAGTTGTTCGTCGTCGGCGATGTCGTAGACCTCGGGGTCGAGCCGGGGGAAGGCGTACAGCGCGCCCGCGGGCTTGACGCAGGACACCCCGGGAATCTCGTTGAGTTTCTCCCACGCCACGTCGCGCTGCTCGAGCAGCCGCCCGCCGGGCAGCACCAGGTCCTCGATGCTCTGGTGGCCACCGAGGGCGACCTGAATCCCGTGCTGGGCGGGCACATTCGGGCACAGCCGCATGTTGGCCAGCAGGTTGATGCCCTCGATGAAGCTCTCGGCGTGGTCCTTCGGACCGGTGATCGCCAGCCAGCCCGCGCGGTAGCCGGCGACCCGGTACGCCTTGGACAGGCCGTTGAAGGTGAGGCACAACATGTCGTGCGCCAGCGAGGCCACGTTGATGTGCGTGGCGTCGTCGTAGAGGATCTTGTCGTAAATCTCGTCGGCGAGCAGCAGCAGTTCGTGCTTGCGCGCCAGCTCCACCATCTGGGTGAGGACCTCGCGGCTGTACACGGCACCGGTCGGGTTGTTCGGGTTGATGATGACCAGCGCCTTGGTGCGCTCGCTGATCTTGGACTCCAGGTCGGCGATGTCGGGCTGCCAGGCCTGCGTCTCGTCGCACAGGTAGTGCACGGGCGTGCCGCCGGCCAGGGAGGTCGACGCCGTCCACAGCGGGTAGTCCGGCGACGGGATCAACACCTCGTCGCCGTTGTCCAGCAGTGCCTGCAGCGTCATCGTGATCAGCTCGGAGACCCCGTTGCCCAGGTAGACGTCGTCGACGTCGAACCGGGGGAAGCCCTCGACCAGCTCGTAGCGGGTAACCACCGCCCGGCGCGCGGGCAGGATGCCCTGCGAGTCGGAGTAGCCCTGCGCGTACGGCAGCGCCTGGATCATGTCCCGCATGATCACGTCGGGGGCCTCGAAGCCGAATGGCGCCGGGTTGCCGATGTTGAGCTTGAGGATGCGGTGCCCTTCGGCCTCCAGCCGCGCGGCCTGCTGGTGCACCGGCCCGCGGATCTCGTACAGGACGTCCTGAAGCTTGGACGACTGCGCGAAGACCCGCTGCCGGTGGTGCGCGGAGGCGTGCAGGGGCAGCTGGTGAGTGGTCACGTCCTTAATGGTGCCACCACTGTCCACCGAAATTTGCTTTCAAGCGGCAAAATCCCAGG
>NZ_LZJW01000160.1 GCF_001667885.1 Mycobacterium scrofulaceum
CCGTGGAGCATGTTGACGATGTTGCGGAAGGCCTGGTTGACCTGGCCCATGGTGTCGTACGAGGTCGCCTGCGCCTGGCCGCTCCAGCCCGAGCCGGCGATGTTCATCGAGGACGCCCACATCTTGCGCGCCTCGTCCTCGACCGTCTGGGCGTGCACCTCGAAGCGGCCCGCCATCGCCCGCATCTCGTGCGGGTCGGTCATGAAACGTGTTGCCATCTTGGCTTTCTCCTTAATACGTGATTACTCAGATACCTGCTGTGGTGACGACGATGGCCGGACCGGTCACGCGCTGGCGAACCGCCGAGCCGAATGCAAAAGGATGATCCCCCCTTCCCGTCAGCCGGCGGCCACCGGTCGCTGTAACACGGTGAGACGGACGTCAAACCCGAACTCCGGCGTTTGAGTTGTCCGGCCGTCAGCCCCCGAGATCATCGGTAGCTGGGCGGTTAGGCGGGAGCGCACGTCGAAGACGTCCCTTCCCAGACCCCGAACCGCCAACCCAATCAGCCCGCAGCAGCTGCGTTGATTGCCTCGGTGGCAGCGTACGAGCCAGAGCTGGTCGACAGCGTGTTCACGAACGCCTCGTGAATGGCGGCGGCCTGCGCACTGACCGCCTGGTACATCTGCGCGTGCGCGGCGAACTGCGCCGCCGTCAGCGCCGACACCTCGTCGGCAGCAGCGGGCACCACCCCGGTCGTGGGGGCGGCAGCAGCCGCGTTCTGGGCGCTCAGCGTTGAGCCAATGGCCTGCAAGTTTCCGGCCGCCGCAGCCAGAGCCTCGGGCTGTGTGGTCACGAACGACATACTTGGTTCCCTCCTAGTTCAATCCCCGACTCTGCAGAGACTAGATGACGACGGCCGTTGAAGCTGATCCTGAAGCCGTCAGTTTGCAACTGTTCACGTGACGGTACGACGAATTCACTTTTAGTAACGTCAGAGTAACAGCGTGTTGGCCTGGCCGCCTCCCCTCACAGCAAACTGTGACCAACCCGGTGGCCAAAGTGGCAGGTACGCGTTTCCCCGAGCACCGCCGCAGGGCAGGACCCGAAAAAATCTCGTTGCCGATTATTCGCCGTCGCCCGGCTAGCAACCGGTGTGCGGGCAGCCGGCGGCGCCACGACGCGCCTCCCGAAAGCCCCGCGGTCGCCTGCGACCGAAGGCGTGCGTATCCCACCCGTTAACCTTCCGACCCTGCCGCTGAAATATCGACGGTTGTTATCCGGCGAAGGGTGGGCGGGCCATGACGGTGGGGCGGAATCCGTAGCGGGGGCCGGCGCCGGCGTGGGTGCCGTTGCCGACTCCGGCCAGGGGCATGCCGCCGAGCAGATTGCCCGGTCCCCCGGCGGCCTCGGGTGCGGCGCTGATCGCGCTGACCGGGACCGCGGTGTGGCCCATCGCCGGCAGTGCCGGGGCGCCGGTCCAGGCCACCGGCACCGACAACTTGCCACCGATGGAGGCCGCGCCGCCGATGGCGGCCGCCGGGTGCACCGCGCCGGCGCCACCGCCGAGCAGGCCACCGAGCCCACCCAGACCGGGCAGCGCCTTGGCCGCCGCCGGAGCCGCACCACCGATCGCCCCGACCGACTTGGCGATCTGGGTGAACGTGTTGGCCATACCAGTACTGAAGTACGGCAGACCCTCGGTGTTATAGAACAGGCTGGCGAACGGGCTGTAGCCGTTGACCGCCGCGCCGAGGTTGGTGGGGAACACGGTCTGGCCGGTCAACAAGAACCACAACTCCGACATCGGATCGGTCGTCGACTGAGCCGCCGCGGCGGCCTGCGGGGCCGCGGTCGTGGTGGCCGTGGTAGCCGCCTTTTGCACGGTGTTGGCCGCGTTGCCCGCGGTGGTGTTGGCCGTCGCATTGGCCACCGTGCTGGCCTGGGTGGCCGTGCCCGCGTCGTTGGTGACCTTCGGCGCGGCCTGGAACTGCGTGATGCCCTTGGTCGCCGCCGTGGACTGCGCCGAGTAGTTGGCCATCGCCCCGGCATCCTGAGCCCAAAACTCGCCGTACTGGGCCTCCAACTGCGCGATCGCCCCGGTGTTCTGCCCGATCACATTGGTGGCCTGCAACTGCTGCACCAAAGCACGATTGGCCGCGATCACCGGCGGCGGCACCACCGCAGCGAACGCCGCCTCATAAGCCGCCGCCGCCGCGGCGGCCTGCACCGCCGCCTGCTCGGCCTGCGTCGCCGTGCTCGCCAACCACTCCGCATACGGCGTGGCCGCCGCCGCCATCGCCGCCGAGGCCGTACCCGCCCACTCCTCACTGGCCAGCTGGGTCACCACATTCTGATAACTCAACGCAGCCGACTGCAGCTCCGCGGCGATCGCATTCCACGCCGACGCCGCCGTCATCAACGACCCCGACCCCGGACCGGCATAAATCCGCGCCGAATTAACCTCCGGCGGAAGCGCCCCAAAATCAAACA
>NZ_LZJW01000161.1 GCF_001667885.1 Mycobacterium scrofulaceum
CGGGCCAAGGCTTTGTCGGTGGCCGCGCCAGCGATGCCGGGCTCAACGCTCGGCCGGCGCTGTCGATGACGGTAAGGGCGCTTGCCGGTCCAACGATGGTGATGGCGCCCCGATGGTGCAACCGGTGGTGATACGGGCAGACCAGCACCAGGTTGGCCAACTCCGTGGGGCCGCCGTCTTCCCAATGCCGGATGTGGTGGGCATGCAGACCGCGGGTGGCACCACAGCCCGGCACCGCACACGAGGGGTGGCGGTGCTCGAGGGCGCGGCGAAGGCGCCGGCTGATCACGCGGGTCGCCCGGCCGGCGCCGATCACCTCACCGTCGCGTTCGAACCACACCTCACAGGTGGCATCACAGGTCAGGTAGCGGCGTTCGGCGTCGGACAGCAGCGGCCCCAGATGCAGGGCGGCGGCGCGCTGCTCGACGTCGACGTGCACCACGACCGTGGTGTGCTGCCCGTGCGGACGGCGGCCCGCCTCCACCTCCCACCCCGCCTCGACCAGGCGCAGGAACGCCTCCAGGGTGCCCGGCAACGGCGGCCTGACATCGGATGCGCCGCATCGACTGCCGTGATCGCGCTTCCACTCCGCGATCAGCGCGTCACGATAAGACGCCAACGCCGCGTCGAACTTCGCCGCGTCCAGGGGCGCGAGTTTGACCCGCCAGCAAGTGAACTCGTCGCTGCAGGTTTTGGTGATCGAAGGCTGCGGTTGCGGCCCAGAATCGGGCTCGGGTCGCGGTTCCAGCTTGACCGCCGTGCGCAGCTGGCTGACCGTGGCGACCCGGGCCAACTCCGCGTAATGCTCATCAGACCCCTCACTTGCCCGCGCCGCGATGACCCCGACTTGATCCAGCGACAACCGACCTTCCCGCATGCCCTGGACGCAGCGCGGGAACGCCTCGAGCCGGCGCGCGACATCGGCGATCGTATGCGCGTTCGCCGACGAGCAGCCCAGCTTCCAAGCCACCAACGCCGCGACCGACCGCGCGCCCGTGACGCCGCACAGCCCCTCGCGATCCAACTCCGCGAAGATCTCGACGATGCGCCCATCGATCGCGTTGCGCTGACCGGTCAACTCCGCCAACTCGTCGAACAACACCTCAACACGATCCGCAGGCTTCAGCTCCACCGGAGGCGATGCGATCGAGGACATAACCCCATCATCGCAGGGGGGT
>NZ_LZJW01000162.1 GCF_001667885.1 Mycobacterium scrofulaceum
CATCAACGACCCCGACCCCGGACCGGCATAAATCCGCGCCGAATTAACCTCCGGCGGAAGCGCCCCAAAATCAAACATCATTGGCTCCTTTAACCCGTCGCGGCCGCGTTGGCCGCCTCAGTCACCGCGTAGGACCCCGAGCTCATCCTCAGGGTGTTGACGAACATCTCGTGAATCGCCGTGCCCTGGGCGCTCACAGCCTGATACATCTGCGCATGCGCAGAGAACTGCGCCGCGGTCAGTGCCGACACCTCGTCGGCTGCGGCCGGCACGACCCCCGTCGTCGGGGCCGCCGCCGCCGCGTTCTGCGCACTGAGCGCCGAACCGATGCTTTGTAGATCGCCCGCCGCCGCGGCCAGCGCCTCCGGCTGCGTCGTGACAAACGACATTAAGATCCCTCCCTGGTTTCGGCTCGCTGGCCTTCGAGGAACGGTTTGCCGGTGGGCTTACCGCAGGCGTGGCTTACTGCTGAGATTAAATGGGTCACGCGGTGCCTCGCCTCCCTAGTGCCGACTGTTCATTCGTGTACAACTTCCGTTCACCTGGCCTTTCCCTATCCGGCCGATGGTGGTCGGGTTAGGACGCTGTAGCGAAAGCCGTATTTGTGGGAGTAGCCCGCGGCGGCGCCGGCGCGACGGCCCATGACGCCGGTGGGCATGCCGCGCAGCAG
>NZ_LZJW01000163.1 GCF_001667885.1 Mycobacterium scrofulaceum
AACCTCAAGGCGATCTTCCGTTCGACCAACGCGACGTCGGAAGCCGTCATCAACGGCGCCGCCCTGGAGGGCATCGACAACGTCACCGACAACGCCTCCGTGCTGGTGTCGGTGCGGGTCACGGTTGCCGACATCGACGGCGTGAACAAGCCCTCGATGCCCTCCAGGGCGGCGCCGTTGATGACGGCTTCCGACGTCGCGTTGGTCGAACGGAAGATCGCCTTGAGGTTTTCGACGTTGTTGTTGGCACCCAGCATGCCGCGCAACGGCCCTGAGGTGCCGTTGACGAACCGGTTCACGCTGTCGTCGATGTTGTCCTGCTTGTAGCTGAACATGTTGACCACTGTCTGCGTGGCCGTGTCGACGAAGCGTTGGTCGCGCGCCTGTTGAGCGTTGGCGTGCCGTTGCTGGACGACGAGGACGGCCAGGCACCCGGCCAGCGCACCGATGGCCAACAGCGCGGCCGCAAACGAAATCCATGCCACCAGGGCGCGGTGCGGCTGCCGGCGCGGCGGCGGCTTGAGGGACTTGAAGGTCTTGACCGGCTTGGCCGGCTGCGCCGGCGCCGCATCGACCTGCACCGTCACCGACTCGCTCGACTCGGGCTTCGCGGGCCCGGCGGCACGCGACGCCCGACGACGCGCACGCGCAGTGGTCGTTGGCTCGGCTGTCACTACATCGGCCTCGGATCAAGCATCAGGTCCACCCAATTCTCGGCGCTCGACGCGCCGTTAGCACCGGCCGCGAAAATACCAGTGCCCCCGGCCGGGTCCTTGAACGCGCCGGTCTTCTCGTCATAGGTGGTATACGAGGGTCCGCTGGCTTGCGGTTGGCCACCGGGCGGCGGGCCCCACGGTTTCTCCGGTCCCGGGCCCGCCGGCGGGGGATTGATCCCCTCCGGTGGTGCTGGCGGGGGCAGCCACTTCGGATAGGGCAGTTGTGGGGGCACGGGCGGAACCCCGGGCGGCTGCCACGACGTGAACGGCGGTGGCGGTCCGTTGTCGTTGGGCGGCGGCGGGTCGAATGCCGGCTGCTTGTTGGGCAAGGGTCCCGGCCCGGGCACCACACCCGGCGGGGGCGGCCCGGCGATCGGCGTGCCCGGATCGGGTTCCGCACCCGGCGGGATGTAGGGGAACTTGTTGGGCGGCAACACGTTCAGCCCGTTGGTCATCGGGGTGTCGTAGGGCACCGGCGGACCGCGCCAGGGGTTGCGGCCGACGGGCACGTAGCCCTTGGGGTCGCGGCAGAGCTGAATCGTCGGCGCGCGCTTCCCGGGGAATTCCTGGCATGGGTAGTTGCGGGCGCCGCGGACGGTGCTCGGATCGTTCTGGGCGACCTTGCAGTACATGTCTTTCGGCAACTCGCGGACCGTCTCGTCGGCCGGTGTCCGCATCAACGGCGGCGGCAGGAAGCCGACCGCGCACGGCGGCGGGTCATTGAGGTCCAGCTTGAAGTCCAGCTTGCCGCCCTCGTCGAGGGGGGGACCGCCAGCCATGGTGATGATTGCGGCAAATAGTGCCGGCAGCACAACGAGCAAATGCTCGATCGACTTGTGATAGATGACGCCGACGCGGCCCAGGTTAGCCAGGCTGGCCGCCAGCGCCGGGAAGGACGGCCGGATACCGGAGAACGCGGTACTGGCCTCGTCGGTCGCCCCCGGTGCGGTGGCCAGTGTGTCACGGAGCTGCGGGTCGGCCTGCCGCACCTCGGAGGTGAATCGGGCCAGCCCGTCGGCAAGCGACTTGATGTCGGCGCCGGCACGGATCTGTGCTTCCAGGAACGGTCCGGCTTGGTCGATCAACTGCGACGCTTGCGGGTAGTCGGCGTTTGCCTCGTCCACCAACAGCCGGGCGGACTCGAACAGCCGGGCCAGCTCGGGGCCCGACCCGTTGGTCGCGGTGAACGTCTCGTGCAGCAGCTCGCGCAGCCGGGTGTCGCCCAGGCTGTTGGTCAGGGCCTCAGCCCGCTTCAACAGGTCGGCGACGTCCTGGCCGATCCGGGTGTTCTGCCGTTCGATGCGAAACCCGTTGCGCAGCTTGGTCGTTGCCGGTGTGCCCGGCGGCACCAGGTCGATGTACTGCTCGCCGACCGCCGACACACTCTTGACGGTCGCGGTGACGTTCGACGGGATCGGCGTACCGCTGTTCAGCCGCATTCCGGCGGTGACGCCGTTGGGGTTGAGCCCCACCGATTCCACCCGGCCGACGGCGACGCCGCGATAGGTGACGTTGGCGTTTTTATACAGGCCCCCGCCGGCGACGAAATCGGCCGTCCCCGCATAGGTTCCGAGCCCGAACGTTGACGGCAACCGTAGGTAGAACACCGCCATTACCGTCAACGTGATAACGGTGATCACCGCGAAGATCCACAGCTGGATCCTGGTGAGCCTGTCGTGCATCTGTGTCGGCCCCCTAGTGTCCTGAAGCCGTGCCGGGCGGAATCTTGAACGGGTCGGCCGCCTGCCCGGACAGGTTGGCCAATTCGCCCGTCAAGAAGTCGGGTGGGTTGAGAATCTCGCCCATGTGGGCCATGTTCGGGTCGAAGTACGCCGTGGTGAAGAAAGTTTCACCGATCCGGCGCAGGGTGAGGTCAAAGGTAGTGAACACGTTGAGGTAATCACCCCTGACAGCTTGCTTGATGCCGTAATTGGGAAACGGGAAGGTCAGCAAGATCTGCAACGAGGTGACAAAGTTTTTGCGATTGTCGTTGAGGGCCTTGGCCACCGCGTAAAGGTCCTTTAGATCGGCGGCGAAATCGACCTTCGTCTTTGCCAGAATCCGCGAGGTGACGTTGGCCAACTTGTGGAGCGCACTGAACGCCTCGACGATATGGTCGCGGTTCTTGTTGAGCACGCGAATCGCGTCGGGCAGCGTATCCAGCGCCCGGCCCAGGTTGTCCTTGTCGCGCGCCAGGCTCGCCGAGAACCGGTTCAAGCCGTCGACCGCATCGATGATGTCGTTGACCTGACGGTTGAGTCCGGCGGTCAGCTCCGCAAGCCGGGGCATCAGATCCACGAATTGATCCTGCCGGCCCGCGACGGCCTTGTAGGTCTCGTCGGTGATCTCTTCCAGGGCACCGACATTGCCCTTGTTCACCACCACCCCCAGGGCCGACAGCACCTCTTCGGTGGTGGGATAGCGGCCGGTGTTGGACTCGGAGATCTTCGATCCGTCCTTCAGTCGGCCGACGGCCGGTTTGTCCTTCGGGCGCGCCAGATCAACGTGCATCGACCCCAACAGCGATGTCTGCGCGATTGTCGCCGTCGAGTTGGCCGGCAGCACGACATTGGAGTCCAATGCCAATTTCACTGCCGCGTAGAAGGAACCGTCCGGGCGCTGCACGGCCTGGATCCCGGAGACACTGCCGACGGTGACGTCGTCGACCATGACCGGCGAGTTCTGCGGCAGTGTCGCCACGTCGGGCAGGTCAACGGTGATCGAGTACGCGCCGGCGCCGTGCCCGGCGGTGCCCGGCATCGACACCGAGTTCAACCCGTTGAATTGGCAGCCGGCCAGCAGCACGCTGCCCGCCGCCAAAGCGCTGCCGCGCAACAATCTTCGGTGCATCTAGCCGCCCCCCTGGTCGCCCTGCGGGGGCGCCGGTTGGCTCGGCGGCGGCCCGGGAAGGGGCCCGAAGGCGCTCCCCGGGGCGGGGCCGGGCGCGGGTGCGGCATTGCCCAAGGCCGGTCCGGGCGCCGGGCCGCTCTGCGGCGCCGGGCCGCTCTGCGGCGCCGGTGGAACCAGCAAGGCCTGCAGGTCCGCAGGGTTCTGGGCTGCGGGCGGCGTCTTGCCGCCGTTGGCCGGGATCCAGGTCAGTTCCGGGACCGGCATGGCCGACTTCGCTTGGGTTTCCGGGGTGTCATAGATGATCTGGCCTTTATAGGCGGTGATCGTGTTGAGCGGGTGGAACATGATCGGCGGGTAATTGACCGTGAGTCTGCGCAGCACCGGCCCCAGCCGCTCACGGCAGAGCTCGGCGCGCTTGAAGTAGTCGGGGGCGCGCGGGCCGGCGGCCGTCTCGAAGGACCCACCGCAGATGAACTGCACCGGGTTGGCGAATTCCGGTATCGAGAGCAGGCCGTTGAGCGTGCCCTGCGCCGGGTCGTAGATGTTGTAGAAGTTCGAGATGCCCGGACCTGCCACGTGCAGGACCTGCTCGATGTTGTCACTCTGGTCGCTGAGGGTCTTCGCGAAGTCGTTGAGGTTGTTGACCGTGTCGATGATGGTCGAGTTGTTCTCGTGCAGGAACCCGCGGATGTCGGAGAGCGCTTTGTTGAGCGTGCCGAGGGTGGTGTCGAGGTGACGCGAGCTGTCGGCGAGGACCTGGGAGACGGACGCAACGTTCCCGGCGAACTGCACGATCTGTTCGTTGCTCGCCGACAGCGCGTTGACCAGAACCTGGAGGTTCTTGACCGTCCCGAAGATGTCGCTGCGTGAATCCCCCAGCCGCCCAGCGGCTTGCGAGAGTTCACGCAGGGCGTTGTGGAAAGAGTCGCCGTTGCCGTTGAACGTGTCGGCGGCCTGGTTGATCGCCCGGCCCAACGGGCCCTGCATCGATCCGGTGGTCGGCCCGAGTTGCACCGCAAGTTTGGTCAGCGACTCTTTGACCTCGTCCCATTCCACCGGGACCCCGGTGCGACCCAGGCCGATGCTGGCACCGTCGGGCAGTACCGCCCCGCCGGTGTAGGCCGGTGTCAATTGAATGAAGCGGGCCGACACCAGGTTCGGCGACATGATGATGGCCTGGGCGTCCTTCGGGATCTTCACCCCCTTGGACACCGACATGGTGATCTTGACGTCGGAGGGCCGTGGCTCGATCGTGTCGACCTGACCCACCGGGACGCCGAGAACGCGGACCTGGTCCCCCGGATAGAGGCCGACCGCGGACGTGAAATAGCCGACGATGCTGCGCGTGTTGCCGGTCGACGACAGCACGTACACGCCACCCACCAACACCGCGATGAGCGCGATGGCGGTGCTGTAACGCAGCCCCCGGCTGCCGGCGAGGCGCTTGATCATGGCGACTTCGGCCTAATGATCCAGCGCTCCTGGATGAGGCCGCGCAGGTAGTCAGCCAGGCTGGCCGGCATCTTGCCCGGCTGGTAGAAGAAGTCGAACATCGTCGCGATCAGCGGCGCGGGGATCACGCCATAGACGTTGACGTTGAATCCCGGACCGGACCCGACGACCTCGCCGAGCTCGGTGGCGTAGGTGGGTAGCCGTTTGAGGGCCTCGGTGATGTAGTCGCGGCGCTCGTTGAGGTTGCTCAGCACCTCGTTGAGCTTGCCCAGCGCCGGGCCGAACTCCTTGCGGTTGTCGGCAACGAATCCCGAGATCTGCTCCGACAAGCCCTGGATCCCCGAAATGAGCTGCCCCAGGGCGGCCCGCCGCTCGTCGAGCGCGGCGAACAGTTCGTTGCCGTCATCGACCAGCTTGTTGACTTGGTCGGCGCGCTGGGACAGCACGCCGGTCACCGATTTCGCATGTGCGAGAAGGCTTTGCAGCGCCTCATCGCGGCGATTCAGGGTGCGCGACAGCGTCGTCACACCGTCGAGCGCGCCACGCAGCTGCGGGGTGGCGTCGTGCAGCGTGTCGGTCAACACGTTCAGCGCCTGCTCGAATTGGGGCTTGTTCAGGTTGTTGGCGTTCTGCCCCAGGTCTTCCAGCGCGCCGGCGAGGGTGTAGGGCGTGGTCGTGCGGCTGAGGGGGATCGTGGTCGTCTTGCCGCTACCGGCGGGGGTCACCGCGATGGAACGCTCACCGAGGATGGTGTCGGTGCGGATGGCGGCCAGCGACTGATCGCCAACGGCGACATGGCGATCCACGCTGAAGCTGATCTTGGCGCTGTCTCCGGCGAGGCCGACCGAGGTCACCTTGCCCACCTTGAAGCCGGAGACGTAGACCGCGTTGCCGGGGTTGATGCCACCGGCGTCGGAGAAGTAGGCGTCGTAGATCTTTCCCTGTGGCCAGAACGGCAGTGCCGCGTACCCGAATGCGATGAGCACGACGCACACCACCAGCACCACTCCGAAGATGCCGGTGCGTAGCGGGTCACGCTCTCGTCTTGCGTTACTTGACAAAAGCGCACCTCCCCTTGCTGGGATCCACCTGCCCACCGAGGGGCAGCAGGATGTCGCTGCCGGCCGGGCCGTTGATCTTGATGGTCACCGAACAGAAGTAGATGTTGAAGAACGATCCGTACGCGCCTAGCGCGGCCAGCCGCAGATAGTCCTCGCCCAACTGCTCGACGTCGTTGTCGACTTCGGCCTTGCGGTTGTCGATCTCGGTCGCCAGCGGCCGGGTGTTCTCCAGGATGCCTTGCAGCGGCCGGCGTGAATTCTTCAGCAGCTCGGTGAGATCCGTCGTGGTGGAGGCCAGCGGCGGGATGGCGCCCGCGATGTCATCCTTATTCTTTGCCAGCCCGCTGATCAATTGCTGCAACTGGTCGACGCTGGCCGAGAACTGGGCGCTGCGCTGATCGACGGTCTTGAGGACCGTGTTCAGGTTGTTGATCACGTCACCGATCAGTTGGTCGCGCTGGCCCAGCGCCGAAGAGAACGCACTGGTGTCGGCCAGCACGTTTGACAACGCGCCGCCCTGGCCCTGCAGCAGCTCGATGACGGCGCTGCTGATGGTGTTGACCTTGTCCGCATCCAGCCCCTTCAGCACGGGCCGCAGCCCGCCGAGCAGCGCGTCGAGATCCAGCGCCGGCTGGGTGTGCTGGGTGTTGATCGTCCCGCCGGGCGGCAGCTTGCGCAGCTCGCCGGGGCCGGAAGTGATCTCCAAATACCGGTCGCCGACCAGGTTTTCGTAGCGGATCACCGCGCGGGTGGAGGAATAGAGTGTGTAGCGCTTGTCGATTCCGAACGCCACGTCAATGGTGTTGTCTTGGTTGAGCTTCACGCCGGACACCGCCCCGACCGGCACGCCGGCGATGCGCACCTTCTGCCCCGCCTTCAGGCGCGACACGTCGGTAAACGTTGCGTGATAGGTGCTTTCGGGGCCGAACCGGAAGTCGCCGAACACCACCACCAGTCCCGCGGACACCAGCAGCATGGCCACCGCGAAGATGCTGACCTTGATCATCATCGAGCGGTGCGTCGGCATGGCCCCGGCCGGCATCAGAAATCGTCCCGTTCCGCGAAGGCGCCGTGGAACAGGAACTGCAGCGTCGAGGGCGCGTCGAACTGCAGCTCGGTGAACGGCTCATATGGGATGTTGGCGTTGTCGGTGACCAGGAACGGTGCCCGGTACCACGATCCGCCGTGTTGCTTGTTCGGGATGTCGGGCAGCCCGCGGCAGTTCGGGCCTCCGGACGCGTTCACGATCGGCAGGGACTCCGGATACGTGTACGCCGGCGCACCCAACACGAAGCTCGAGGACGTGAACAGACCCGCCTTGCGCACACCGAGAATCGGTCCGAACTCCTTGAGGCCCCGGTCGATGCCGGCGAACAGGCAGCCGAACTCCGGCGAATAGTCGGCCGCCACCTTCAGCGGGGCCCGTAGCCGGTTGATCGCATCGATGAAGTTCTGTTCGGCCGGCGCCAGCGTCTCGTATGCGTTGTTGGCCAGGCCGATCGTGGCCAACAACGTGTCGTTGAGGTTGTTCTGCTGGTCGACGACGGTCTTGTTGATCGTCGGCAGGTTGTCGAAGACGGTGTTGAGATCCGGGGCGGCGTCAGCGTAGGTGTTGGCGACCACCGCCGCCTTGCGGAAGTCCTCCTGCAACGCCGGCAACTTCGGGTTGGTCTGGCGCGTCAGCGTATTCAGGCCCGACAGGATGCCGCCGAAATCGTCGCCGTGGCCGCGCAGACCTTCGGACAGCGCGCTCAGCGTCCCGTTGAGTTCGACCGGGTCGATCTTGTGCAACAGGTCGATCAACGACTGGAACAGGGTGTTGACTTCCAGCTGCACGGCCGAGGCCGCGACATGCGCGTTGGGGCGCAGCGGGGTCGGCGAAGGGTTCTGCGGCGGAAGGAATTCCACCGCCTTGGCGCCGAAGATGGTGTTCCCCGCGATGTGCACCGCCGCGTTGGACGGGATGAAATGCATGTCGTCGCTGTTGATGGCCAGCGTGAGCCGCGCCTGGTCGTCGGAGTAGTCGATGGCCTCGACCTTGCCGATCTGGATGCCGCGGTACTTGACCTTGGCGCCCTTCTCCATCACCAACCCGGCCCGGGGGGCCGAGACCGTGACGGTGTCGTTCGAGGCGAAAGCCGCTGAGTAAGACAGGTAAGTGACGAGGGCGAACGCCACCAACAGGCTGGCGAGCACTGCGGCTGCCAGCCGGACGGAGCTACGTCGCGTGTCTGTTTCTGCCATGTCCCTTTAAGCGGTCCTCTTACCCGGAGAGGTTGAAGTTACCGGACGCGCCGTAGACGGCGAGTGAGATGCACAATGTGATGACGACGACGACGATCAGCGAGGTCCGCACGGCCTGGCCGACCGCGATGCCGACGCCGACCGGACCGCCGTGCGCGTTGTAGCCGTAGTAGGTGTGGACAAGCATCACCGCTATGGACATCACGATCGCCTGCAGGAACGACCACAACAGGTCCGACGGGATGAGGAACGTGTTGAAGTAGTGGTCGTAAAGACCCTTCGACTGTCCGTTGATGTACACCGTGGTGAACCGGGCGGCGAAGAACGCGGCGAGCACCGACAGCGAATACAGCGGGATGATCGCGATCAGCCCGGCGATCAGTCGGGTGGACACCAGGTAGGACACCGATTCCACCGCCATGCATTCGACGGCGTCGATCTCTTCGGACACCCGCATGGCGCCCAATTGCGCGGTGGCGCCGGCGCCGATGGTGGCCGCCAGCGCGATACCGGCGATCACCGGCGCGACCACCCGGACATTGAGGAAAGCCGACAGGAAGCCGGTCAGCGCCTCGATGCCGATGTTGCCCAGGGAGGAGTAACCCTGCACGGCGATGACCCCGCCGGAGGCCAGCGTCAGGAAGGCGGCGACACCCACCGTGCCGCCGATCATGACGAGCGCCCCGGCGCCCATTGTCATTTCGGCAATCAGCCGGATCGTCTCTTTGCGGTACTTGGTGATCGCGTGGGGGATGTGACGCACGGTCTGGCCATAGAACAAGGCCTGCTCACCGAAGTCGTCGACCGGCTCCTGCAACCGGGACGCGAGGTTGCGCAGCCGGTAGGTGACGTCGTAGCTCATCGAGTGCTCACTTCGCCGAGATCCGCACGCCGATGGCGGTCATCACCACGTTGATGACGAACAGACAGATGAACGCGTACACGACCGTCTCGTTGACGGCGTTGCCAACGCCCTTGGGTCCGCCCTTGACGGTCAGGCCGCGATAACAACCGACCAGCCCGGCCATCACGCCGAACAGCAATGCCTTGACCTCGGCGAGAACCAGCTCCCGCAACCCGGTCAACACGGTCAACCCGTTGATGAACGCGCCCGGATTGACGCCCTGCAGGAAGACGGAGAAGACGTAGCCGCCGGACAGGCCGATGGCGCACACCAGGCCGTTGAGCAGCAGGGCCACCACCGTCGACGCCAGCACCCGGGGCACGACGAGCCGCTGGATCGGGTCGATGCCGAGCACCCGCATCGCGTCGATCTCTTCGCGGATGGTGCGCGCACCGAGGTCGGCGCAGATCGCGGTGGCACCGGCACCCGCCACGACGAGCACGGTCACCACCGGACCCAGCTGGGTGATGGTGCCGAACGCGGTTCCGGCGCCGGATAAGTCGGCGGCGCCGATTTCGCGTAGCAGGATGTTGAGCGTGAACGCCACCAGCACGGTGAATGGGATGGACACCAGCAGGGTGGGGACCAGCGACACCCGAGCGATCATCCAGGTCTGTTCCAAGAACTCGCCCATTTGGAACGGCCGGCGGAAAGTCTGCCGGCCGGTGTCGATCATCATTTCGAAGAACCCGCCGACAGCGCGAGCGGGAACCGCAAGTTGTTCCCTCAACTTGGCTACCCCCCTCGGCTGCTCGCGGCGAAGTCTGTGCGTCGCCTTTGCGGTGTCTTCCGTCGCATGCGGCTCGATGTGAGCCGGATCATATTAACTCAGAACAAGATAAAGGTGTCAATGAACAGCATTTCCTTGTCCGAAACGTTAATTACCCAGGTCAGACACCGTTACAATAATCGAAATTGACACACGTTCCACCTGCTGATTCCCCCCCAGGAAGTAACCTCACACGGTTATTGCTCCATCAGCCCGACCGCGGAAAAGTTGCGCTCGGGATCCCGCCCAGCAAAGTACTGTTGCAGCGTCGCGCTCAGTTGTCCGGGCTCCCAGGCCGGACCCTCGGCGCTGAATCGATGCTCCGCCGTCGGCGCGGCGACCAGTGTCACCTGCGGACCGTAAACGATGAACACCTGCCCGTTGACCTCCGCGGCCGCCGGAGATGCCAGGAACTTGACGAGGCTGACCACATGCTCGGGCGACAGCGGGTCGATGCCGCCGTCTTCCACCTCGGGCGCGGCGCCGAAGACGTCGGCCGTCATCGCGGTGCGGGCGCGCGGACAGATCGCGTTGGCGCACACGCCGTAGCGGCCCAGCGCCCGCGCCGCCGTCAGGGTCAGCGAGATGATGCCGGCCTTGGCCGCACCGTAGTTGGCCTGCCCGACCGGGCCGACCAGCCCCGCCTCCGACGCGGTATTGACCAGCCGCCCGAACACGGTCCCCCCTGCGTCCTTGGCCTTCGACCGCCAGTAGGTCGCGGCGTTGCGGGTCAGCAGGAAGTGGCCGCGGAGATGCACCGCGATAACCAGATCCCACTCCTCGTCGGACATGTTGAACAGCATCCGGTCGCGGGTGATGCCCGCGTTGTTGACGACGATGTCGAGACCACCGAGGCCGTCGGCCTGGGCGACCAACTCGTCGGCGGTTGCGCGTTCGCTGATGTCGCCGGCGACCGCGACGGCCTTGGAACCCGCCGAGTTGATCTCGTCGATGACGTCCGAGGCGTCCAGGGCGGTGGCGATGTCGTTGACGACGACGGTCGCGCCGAGCCGGGCCAGGCCGAGCGCCTCGGCCCTACCCAGTCCCGCGGCGGCACCGGTCACCACCGCGACCTTTCCGGATAGATCGGTCGCGTTCGCGCTGCTAGTCAATTTATGAATACCTCTAGTTTCTCAGGCCGCAGTAGGGCTCGAATTAGTCGCCGCGCAACAGCGCGGCCCGCGGGCATTCGGCGATCGCCTGCTCGGCCAGCTGCTCCTGATCGGCGGGGATCGGATCCAGCTTGACGACGGCGTAATCCTCGTCGTCCAGGTCGAAGATATCCGGCGCGATTCCCAAGCACACAGCGTTACCTTCGCACCGGTCGTGGTCGACGATCACCCGCACAGCACCCTCCTTGCACCTGGCCTTCACCTGAGGACATGCCCCATCAGTATGTAGGACCACCATAGGGCCCGGATACCGCTAGGGAAACGGTCGCTGGAATCTCAGACTAGAACGTGTTACAACCGGGAAGACGAACGGGTAGTCGTCGGCCGAGTAACGTCGGCTAATCGAGGCGAATCACGTTAACAAAGGACGGCTGGGATGCGCATCAGTTACACCCCTGAACAGGAGGAGCTGCGTCGCGAGCTGCGGTCGTACTTCACCAAGCTCATGACGCCGGAGCGCCGCGAGGCGCTGACCTCGTCAGGGGGTGGCGAGGTCGGCACCGGCACCGCCTACCGCGACACCGTCGCGCAGATGGGCAAGGATGGCTGGCTGACCCTGAACTGGCCCAAGGAGTACGGCGGTCAGGACCGTTCCCCGATGGATTCGCTGATCTTCACCGATGAGGCCGCGATCGCCGGCGTGCCGGTGCCGTTCCTGACCATCAACAGCGTGGCGCCGACGATCATGGCGTTCGGCACCGAGGAACAGAAGAAGTTCTTCCTGCCCAAGATCGCCGCCGGCGAACTGCATTTCTCCATCGGATACTCGGAGCCGGGCGCCGGCACGGACCTGGCCAACCTGCGCACCACCGCCGTCCGCGACGGCGACGACTACGTGATCAACGGGCAGAAGATGTGGACCAGCCTGATCGCGTACGCCGACTGGGTCTGGCTCGCGGTGCGCACCAACCCCGAGGCCAAGAAGCACCGCGGCATCTCGATGCTGACCGTGCCGACGACCGCCGAAGGCTTCTCGTGGACGCCGGTGCACACCATGGCGGGTGTGGACACCAGCGCCACCTATTACTCCGACGTGCGGGTCCCGGTGACCAACCTGATCGGTGAGGAGAACGGCGGCTGGAAGCTGGTCACCAACCAGCTCAACCATGAACGCGTCGCCCTGGTGTCGGCGCAGCCGATCTTCCTCGCCCTGCAGGAGGTTCGCGAGTGGGCCCAGAACACCAAGGATTCCAGCGGCGCCCGGCTGATCGACTCGGAGTGGGTGCAGATCAACCTGGCCCGGGTGCACGCCAAGGCCGAGGTGCTCAAGCTGATCAACTGGGAGTTGGCGTCCTCGGACGGCGAATCGCTCAACCCAGCGGACGCGTCGGCGGCCAAGGTTTACGGCACCGAGTTGGCCACCGAGGCTTACCGGCTGCTGATGGAGGTGCTGGGGACGGCGGCAACGGTGCGCCAGAATTCGCCGGGGGCGCTGCTGCGCGGACGGGTCGAGCGGATGCACCGCGCGTGCCTGATCCTGACCTTCGGCGGCGGCACCAACGAAGTGCAGCGCGACATCATCGGCATGGTCGCGCTGGGTCTGCCCCGAAACCGCTGAGCCCTCTTCCCCAAAGGACGAACAACGATGGACTTTTCGACAACCGAAGCGGCCACCGATCTCGGCGGACTGGTCGACACGATCGTCAACTCGGTGTGCACACCGGAGCACCACCGTGAACTCGACAAGCTCGACCAGCGGTTCGACCGCGCGCTGTGGGGCAAACTCGTCGACGCCGGCATCCTGACCAGCGCCTCGGCCACCTCGGTGGGCGGCGACGGTTTCGGGGTACTCGAGCAGGTCGCCATCCTGGTGGCGCTGGGCCACCAGTTGGCGGCCGTGCCGTACCTGGAATCGGTGATGCTGGGCGCCGGAGCCCTGGCACGGTTCGGCAGCGAAGAGCTGCAACAGGATTGGGGCGCGCCCGCGGTCAACGGCGAGAAGATTATCACCGTCGCACTCCTGGGGGAGATGGGCGAGGGGCCGGTGCGGGCCACCCGCGCCGGTGACGGCTACCGCCTCACCGGCACCCGCACCCAGGTCGGCTTCGGACCGGCGGCCGACGCGTTTCTCGTTCCCGCCGAGACCGATACCGGCACCGCGGTTTTCCTGGTTGCCGCCGGCGACCCCGGAGTCTCGGTGACCCCGATCGAGACCACCGGCCTGGGCAGCGTCGGACACCTGGCGCTGGACGGCGCGGAGGTGGACGGCGCCCGGATGATCGGCGGCGCCGAGGTCGTCGTCTGGCTCGACACGCTCGCGGCCCTGGGCCGCAGCGCCTACCAGCTGGGCGTGCTCGAACGCGGGCTGCAGCTCACCGCCGAATACGCCAGGGAGCGGGAGCAATTCGATCGCCCGATCGGCAGCTTCCAAGCGGTGTCGCAGCGGCTGGCCGACGGATACATCGACATCAAGGGCTTGCGGCTCACCCTCACCCAGGCGGCCTGGCGAGTCTCCGAGGATGTTCCCGCCGAGATCGACGTGGCCAGCGCCGCGTTCTGGGCCGCCGACGCGGGCCACCGGGTGGCGCACACCATCGTGCACGTGCACGGGGGAGTCGGCGTCGACACCGATCACCCGGTGCACCGCTACTTCCTGGCAGCCAAGGAGGCCGAGTTCGCCTTGGGCGGCGCCACCGGTCAGCTGCGCCGGATCGGCCGCGAGCTGGCGGAAACCCCTGCCTGACTTCGTGCTTCCGCCCGACCCGACGGTCACCAAACTGCTGGCGCCGCTGGCAGAAATCGGCGACCGGGGTGTCTACTTCGAGGACACGTACACCTCCTGGCGCGATCACCTGCGTCACGGCGCGGCCATCGCGGCGGCGCTGCGGGATCGCCTCGACCCGGGGAAGCCGCCGCACGTCGGCGTGTTGCTGGAGAACACCCCGTTCTTCTCGGCGATGCTCACGGCGGCCGGCATGTCCGGGATCGTGCCGGTGGGGCTCAACCCGGTGCGCCGCGGCGACGCGCTGGCCCGGGACATCGCGCACGCCGACTGCCAGGTGGTGCTGGCCGACTCGGGTTCGGCCGCCGCTCTGGGTGACAACGACCACGTGAACGTGGACTCCGCCGAGTGGGCCGACGAGGTGGCCGCGCACCGCGATGCCGAGCCGCACTTCCAATCCGCAACGGCCGCAGACCTATTCATGCTGATCTTCACCTCGGGCACGAGCGGCGAACCCAAGGCGGTGAAGTGCAGCCACGGGAAGGTCGCGATCGCGGGCGTGACGATGAGCCAGCGATTCAGCCTGGGCCGCGACGACGTCTGTTATGTGTCGATGCCGTTGTTTCATTCGAACGCGGTGTTGGTCGGCTGGGCGGTGGCGGTCGCCTGCCAGGGCTCATTGGCGTTGCGGCGCAAGTTCTCCGCCTCCAACTTCCTGGTCGACGTCCGCCGCTTCGGCGCCACCTACGCCAACTACGTCGGCAAGCCGCTCTCCTATGTGTTGGCCACGCCCGAGCAGCCCGACGATGCGGACAACCCGCTGCGCGCGGTGTACGGCAACGAGGGCGTGCCCCGTGATGTCGAACGCTTCGCGCGCCGGTTCGGGTGCGTCGTGCAGGACGGATTCGGTTCCACCGAAGGCGGTGTGGCGATCGCGCGCACCCCGGACACCCCGGATGGTGCGTTGGGCCCGCTTCCCGAGGGCGTCGACATCGTCGACCCCGAGACCGGTGAACCCTGCGCCGTGGGCGTGGTCGGCGAACTGGTGAACACCGCCGGCGCGGGCCGCTTCGAGGGTTACTACAACGACGAGGCGGCCGAGGCAGAGCGGATGGCGGGCGGGGTCTACCACAGCGGTGACCTCGCCTACCGCGATGACGCCGGTTATGCGTACTTCGCGGGGCGGCTGGGCGACTGGATGCGCGTCGACGGTGAAAACCTCGGCGCCGCTCCGATCGAGCGGGTGTTGCTGCGGCACCCGGACGTGACCGAGGCGGCCGTGTACGCGGTGCCCGACCCGGTGGTCGGGGACCAGGTGATGGCCGCGTTGGTGCTGGCCCCGGGAGCCGAGTTCGAGGCCGAGAAGTTCCGCGCCTTCCTCGCCGAGCAGCCAGACTTGGGACCCAAGCAATGGCCGTCCTACGTCCGGGTCAGCGCGGAACTGCCGCGCACGGTGACCTTCAAGGTGCTCAAGCGCCAGTTGGCGGCGCAGGGCGTCGACTGCGACGATCCTGTCGTAAGGATCGCGCCGCAAACGGGAAGGGGAACGTCGGCCCATGCCGAAGATTCGTGAGTTGATCGCCGGGTCGGCCCTCATCGCGTCGCTCGGCGGCGCGGCGCTCGGTTTCGGCGCCGGTTGTGCCGCCGGCGATCCGGTGCCGCCGCCTCCTCCCCTGCCTCCTCCGCCGCCGCTGGTTTACGCGCCGCAGACGCCGGAACGTGCCCCGTGGGAACCGCCGCCGCAGGACCCGGGGCTGCCGCTGCCGCCGCTGCCGCCGGGCTAGCGACGCGCCGTCACCCGTCGCGCACTCTGCGGTAAGAGCGTCGACGATAATGCTTGACTGCACAGACACGTCGGGATCGAAGGAGACGCGATGGTTGGTCCGGTCAGCGCATGACTACCCGGCCCCTGGAGACCGCGCTCGAAGCGAGCTTCGATCAGCTGTCCGCCGCGATGCCCGCGGAGGTCGGGGTCGCGATCGCCCGGCCGGACCGCACCTATTCGCTGGGTCGATGGTGGTCGGGTGTCGCGTGGTCGACGATCAAGGTGCCGTTGGCCATCGCGGCGCTGCGCTGCGACTGGTTGCGCGCGAAAGACCTGGCCGTCAAGGCCATCACCGAGTCCGACAATCACGCGTCGGAGCAATTGTGGTCCGCGCTGGGCGATCCCGAGGAAGCGGCGCGCCGCGTGCAGGGCGTGATCGCCGAGGGCGGTGACACCGCCACGGTCGTGGAATCGCGTCGGCTTCGGCGCGGCTATACCGCGTTCGGCCAGACGCAGTGGACCCTGCAGCGGCAAGCCCGCTTCGCCGCGGAGTTGCCGTCGATCCCCGATTCGTCCGATGTCATCGACCTGATGCAGCGCCTCAGCAGCGGCCATCGCTGGGGCTTGGCCGCCAAAGGCTTTGCGGCCAAGGGTGGTTGGGGACCGGGGATGCAGGGCGACTATCTGGTGCGGCAGTTCGGGATCGTGCCGACGCCATCGGGGCAGTGGGGCGTGGCCCTGGCGGCCAGGGTCCACGACGGGGTGCTGGAGACGGGCGTCGACGCCCTCAACACCATGTCGGAGTGGGTCCTCAGCCGGCTTCCCGGGCTAGCCCGTTATTGACGGCACCACGGCGTCGATCAGGTGCGGCCCGGGTTCGCTCAACGCGTGGCGCAGCGCGTCGGCGAGTTCCTCCGCGGTGGTGACGCGGCGGGCGGGCACACCCAGCCCTTCGCTGATCTTCACGAAATCCATTGTGGGGCGGGATAAGTCGAGTAGGTCGAGCGCCTTGGGGCCGGGAGCCGATCCAGCCCCCACCCGCGCCAACTCGATCCGCAGGATGTCGTAAGCGCTGTTGTCGTAGATCACGGTGGTCACGTCGAGGTTTTCCCGCGCCTGAGTCCACAACCCGGAGATCGTGTACATGGCGGAGCCGTCGGATTCCAGGCAGAGCACCGGCCGATCGGGGGCGGCGACCGCGGCGCCCACCGCGGCCGGGATGCCGTACCCGATCGCCCCGCCGGTCAACGTCAGCCAATCATGGGCCGGCGCCCCCGCGGTGGCCTGGGCGAGCAGCACACCGGAGGTGTTCGACTCGTCGACGACGATCGCGCCCTCCGGCAGCAGCGCCCCGATCACGTCGGCCGCCGATGCGGATGTCAGGGCACCCGTCGGCAGCTGGGGCCGCGCCGCAACGGCAACGGGCGCAACGGTTCCGGGGGCCAGCTCGTCGGCCACCGCGGCGAGCGCCTCGGCGGCACCGCTGTGCCCGGCGAGCACATGCACCTCACAGCCGGCCGGGACGAGGTCGCTGGGCATGCCCGGGTAGGCGAAGAAGGACACCGGCGACTTGGCGCCCGCCAGCACCAGATGCTTGGCGCCGTCCAGCTGGGCGGTGGCGGCCTCGGCGAAATAAGCCAGGCGCTCGACGGCGGGAACGCCCGCGCCCCGCTCCAGCCGCGCCGGGAACGTCTCGCACAACACCCGCGCGCCGGTGGCCTGCGCGATCCGCGCGGCGGCCGCAAGGCCCGGTCCGCGGGTGGCGTCACCGCCGATCATGACGACCGTCGGTTCCCCCGAGCGCAGCACCTCGAGCACCTCGAACGCCAACCGCGGCTCGGCCCCCGCCGGCTCCGCGGGTGTCGTCGGTACGGGTTGCGCCCCGTCCGACCACGACGCGTCGGCGGGCAGGATCAGCGTCGAAATCAGCGAACCCGCGCGGCTCGCGGCAATCGCCTCAGCGGCGTCGGACGCGACGTCCTCGGTGCGTTCGGTGCGGCGCATCCACCCCGAGACGGTTCCCGCGAGCGCGTCGATGTCGGATTCCAGTGGGGCGTCGTACTTTTTGTGGTACGTGGCGTGGTCGCCGACGACCACCACCATCGGCACCTGAGCACGCCGGGCGTTGTGCAGGTTGGCCAGGCCGTTGCCCAGTCCGGGGCCCAGGTGCAGCAGCACTGCGGCCGGCCGGCCGGTGATTCGGGCGTAGCCGTCGGCCGCACCGGTCGCGACACCCTCGAACAGGGCCAGCACGCCGCGCATTTGGGGGACGGTGTCCAGGGCGGCCACGAAGTGCATCTCCGAGGTGCCCGGGTTGGCGAAGCACACGTCGACGCCACCGTCGACCAAGGTGTTGATCAGGGCCTGGGCACCGTTCACGTGACTGCCTCCAGTTTGAAAACGCGCTCGGCGTTGCCGTGCAAGAAGTCTCGGCGGCCGTCATCGGTCAGGTCGAGTTCCGCCAGTCCGGCCAGGGCGTGCGCGTGGGTGATCATCGGATAGTTGGTGCCGAACAGGACTTTGCGTTGTCCGGTACCGGTTTTCATGAACCGGATCAGCTCGTCCGGAAGCCGTTTGATGGTGTAGGCCGAGGTATCGATGTAGACGTTCTCGTGTTTGCGGGCGACCGCGACCATCTCCTCGGTCCACGGATAGCCGACGTGCCCGCACACGATCACCAGCTCGGGGAAGTCGAGGGCCACCTGGTCGATATAGGGAATCGGGCGGCCGGTCTCCGAGGGGCGCAGCGGACCGGTATGTCCCACCTGGGTGCAGAACGGCACTCCCAGCTCCACGCATTCGGCGAACAGCGGATAGTAGCGACGGTCGGTGGGCGGCGCGTTCCACAACCACGGCACCACCCGCAGGCCCAGGAATCCCTCCCGAACGCGGCGTCGCAGTTCGCGGACCGCTTCCATCGGTCGGTCCAGGTCGACCGCGGCCAGGCCACCAAACCGGTTCGGGTGCAGGCTGATCCACTCGGCGACCTCGTCGTTGGAGACCAGATCCTGCCCGCCGGGGCCGCGCCAGGCGCTGAGCAGTCCGAAGCGGACACCGGCGGCGTCCATCGTTGCGACGCTCGTCTCGATCGGGACGTCGGCGTCCGGGATGGCGTCACCGGTCCAGCGCCGCAGGGATGCCAGCATGTCGCTGCGCAGGAACCGCGCAGTGGGGTGCTGCATCCACACATCGACCGTCATCGCGATCAACAGTAGACGCCGGGGTTAGAGGGCCAGCGCGGCGCGGGCGCAGGCGTGCGTCCGCTGGGCGTGCCCGCCACCGAACAGCACCACGTGCGCCAGGAGAGGGAACAGCTGGTGCAGCCCGATGCGGTTGCGCCAGCCGGCCCGCAGGGGCCTTGCCCGCTCGTAGCCTTCGACGATGGCGTCGTAGTGCGGGCAGCCGAACAGCGCGAGCATCGCCAGGTCGCTCTCGCGGTGGCCGGCGTGCGCGGCCGGGTCGATCAACACCACACCGTCGGGCGTCCACATCACGTTGCCGCCCCACAGGTCGCCATGCAGCCGGGCGGGCCGGTCGTCGTCGTCGAAGTCACCGGCGCGGCACCGCTGGATGACCGAGTCGATCACCCCGCGGGTGGTGGCGTCGAGCCGCGCCGCCGCCAGTTCGGCCATCGGCGCCAGCCGCTCCTCGGCGTAGAACTCGCCCCAGCGGCCGTGCCGCCGCAGCGACATCGGCAGCGGCTGGGAAAGCGGTCCGAAGAACCCGGGCCCGTCCCACCCGTCCGGCCCCGCACCGAACGCGGGGGCGCCGGCATCGTGCGTGACGGCCAGCCGGCCACCGAACGCACGCGCCGCCTCGGGCGTCGGCGTCATCGAGTCCAGCCGCCGCAGGGTCAGGCTCGTCGCATCGACGGAAACCACGTGGGCGCACGACACGCCGCCGTCCACACCGGCCAGCCACCGCAGCCCGGCGGCTTCCCACCCGAAGTAGCCGCTGGGGGCGGCGGGGTGCTGCTTGACGAAGTCGGTCAAGCGGTTACGTGCGCGGCGTGCACGTCGTCGGCGGGCCGCGCCTCGGTTTGCTCCTTGGCCCAGCGGTAGTCGGGCTTGCCGGCCGGTGAGCGCTTGACCTCCTCGACCAGCCAAAGGCTGCGCGGCACTTTGTATCCCGCGATCTCGGAGCGCACGAAGCGGTCCAGCTCGGCCAGCGTCGGGCGGGTTCCCGGCCGCGCCTGCACGACGGCGGCCACGTGCTGCCCGTACCGGGGGTCGGGCACGCCGACCACCAGGGCGTCGAAGACGTCGGGGTGCCCCTTGAGCGCCGCCTCGACCTCCTCGGGGTAGATCTTTTCGCCGCCGCTGTTGATCGATACCGAGCCGCGGCCCAGCATCGTGACGGTACCGTCCTCCTCGACGAGCGCCCAGTCGCCCGGGATCGCGTAGCGGACGCCGTTGATGGTCTTGAACGTCTCGGCCGTCTTCTTCTCGTCCTTGTAGTAACCGACCGGGATGTTGCCCTTCTTGGCGATGAAGCCGCGCACCCCGGAGCCGGGCTTGACCTCGTTGCCGTCCTCGTCGAGCACGACCGTGCGGTGGTCGATGGTCACGCGCGGGCCTCCGCTGTGCGGGGCGTCCTTCGCGACGATGCTGGTGCCCCCGAATCCGGTCTCCGAGGAGCCGATGGAGTCGGTGATGACTCGGTTGGGCAACAACTCGAGGAGCTTCTCCTTGATGCTCGGGGAGAACAGCGCCGCCGTGCTGGCGAGCAGGAACAGCGACGACAGGTCGTACTCGTTCCCCTGATCTTGGTGGGCCAGCAGCGCGTCAAGCAGGGGCCGCGCCATCGCGTCCCCGGTGAAGAACAGCAGGTTGACCTTGTGCTCGTGGATCGTGCGCCAGACCTCGTCGGCGTTGAATTCCGGTGCGAGCACGGTGGTTTGACCCGAGAAGATCGACATCCAGGTCGCCGACTGCGTGGCGCCGTGGATCATCGGCGGGATCGGGTAGCGGACCATCGGCGGGTTGGCGGCCGCGGCCTTGGCCAGGTCGTACTCGTCCTCGACGAATTGTCCTGTCGCGAAGTCGGTTCCGCCGAAGAGCACCCGGTAGATGTCCTCGTGGCGCCACATCACGCCCTTGGGGAAGCCCGTCGTGCCACCCGTATACAGCAGGTAGATGTCGTCGGCGCTGCGCTCGCCGAAGTCGCGCTCGGGTGAACCCTGCGCGATCGCCGAGTAGAACTCGACCCCGCCGTAGCGCTGATAGTCGTTGTCGGAGCCGTCCTCGATGACCAGGATCGTCTTGACGTTGGGCGTGTCCGGCAGCACGTTGGCCACGCGGTCGGCGTACTGGCGTTCGTGGACCAGGGCGACCATGTCGGAGTTGTCGAACAGGTAGCGCAGCTCGCCCTCGACGTAGCGGTAGTTGACGTTGACCAGGATGGCGCCCGCCTTGACGATGCCGAGCATCGCGATGACGATCTCGATGCGGTTGCGGCAGTAGAGCCCGACCTTGTCGTCCTTCTTCACCCCCTGGTCGATCAGGTAGTGGGCGAGGCGGTTGGCCTTCTCCTCCAGTTGGGCGTACGTGAGCTTCTCGTCACCGCAGATCAGGGCGACACGGTCCGGCACAGCGTCGATGGCGTGCTCTGCGAGATCGGCAATATTCAGGGCCACGGCCACCAAATTAGAACGTGTTACATTTCTTGACAAGCTCATGCCCCTCGTCGACGGAAAGGCGGTAGCCGTGGCAGCGCAGAATGGTGAGGCCCCAGCAAACGAGCAATCCGGACCCTCTGAGGCAGACGCGCTGGTGGAACAGCGCGGTCACACCCTGATCGTCACGCTGAACCGGCCGCACGCTCGCAACGCCCTGAGCACCGAAATGATGGAAATCATGGTGCAAGCCTGGGACCGCGTCGACAATGACCCGGACATCCGGTGCTGCATCCTGACCGGGGCCGGTGGCTACTTTTGCGCCGGCATGGACCTCAAGGCGGCAACCAAGAAGCCGCCGGGTGAGTCCTTCAAGGACGGCAGCTACGACCCGTCGCGAATCGACGCGCTGCTGAAGGGTCGGCGGCTGACCAAGCCGCTCATCGCGGCCGTCGAGGGCCCAGCGATCGCCGGCGGCACCGAGATCCTGCAGGGCACCGACATCCGCATCGCCGGCGAAAGCGCCAAGTTCGGCATCTCGGAGGCCAAGTGGAGCCTCTACCCGATGGGCGGGTCGGCCGTGCGGCTGGTGCGGCAGATCCCCTACACCGTCGCCTGTGACCTGCTGCTAACCGGCCGGCACATCACCGCCGCCGAGGCCAAGGAGATGGGCCTGATCGGGCATGTGGTGCCGGACGGGCAGGCGCTGTCCAAGGCGCTCGAGATCGCCGAGATCATCGAGAACAACGGCCCGCTGGCCGTACAGGCGATCCTGCGGGCGATCCGCGAGACCGAGGGCATGCACGAGAACGAGGCCTTCAAGATCGACACCCAGATCGGCATCAAGGTCTTCCTGTCCGACGACGCCAAGGAAGGTCCCCGGGCGTTCGCCGAGAAGCGCAAGCCCAACTTCCAGAACAAGTAGACCTCTCGGGCGCAGACCCCTCGGGGCCCCTTTCTCGCCGAACGTGCTCTCAGGGCGGGAAAATCGGCGAAATCCCGCCACCAGAGCACGCTCGGCGAAATTTGTCGGTGTTCGACCGCACACTTCCCGCGTGATTGCACCATTTCTCGGCAGCGAAGCGCGGGCATCCGGCGAAGTAACGCGCCACGCGCTACGCACCCGGTTCGTCGCGATCTATCCCGACGTCTACGTTCCATCCGGATCTGACGTGACCGCCACGATGCGTGCTCGAGCCGCCTGGCTGTGGTCACGCCGCCGCGCTCTCATCGCCGGCCACTCTGCGTCGGCACTGCACGGCGCCAGGTGGGTCGACGACAGGGCGCCGGCGCAGTTGCTCTATCAACACCGGCGGCCGCCGCCGGGAATTCACACCTGGCTGGATCGAGTTGCCCCCGACGAGATACAGCTAGTCCACGGGATGTCGGCAACGACCCCGTCGCGAACCGCCTTCGACCTGGCTTGTCGCAATCCCATCGGCAGAGCCGTCGCCGCAATCGATGCGCTGGCAAGAGCCACGAAGCTTGATACCGCCGAGGTCGAACTACTCGCCGAACGCTACAAAGGGCACCGCAATGTCAGGCGCGCCAGGCAAGCACTCGAGCTGGTTGACGCCGGAGCCGAGTCACCTCGCGAGACCTGGTTGCGGCTGTTGCTGATCAACGCCGGTTACCCGCGTCCGCAAACGCAGATCCCGGTCTACGGTGCGTACGGAGAACTCGCGGCGGTGCTCGACATGGGGTGGGAGGACATCAATCTCGCCGTCGAGTACGAGGGCGACCATCACCGGACCGATCGCCGGCAATTCAACCGGGACATCGCGCGTTACGAAGCGCTGTCGGATCTCGGCTGGATCGTCATCCGGGTTACCGCCGACGACACACGGGGCGGAATTCTGCACCGAGTGGCTGCGGCCTGGGCCCGCCGAACGTGCTCTGGTGGCGGGATTTAGGCGATTTTCCCGCCCTGAGAGC
>NZ_LZJW01000164.1 GCF_001667885.1 Mycobacterium scrofulaceum
TTGGAACACCGTCGGGTCCAGGTGCCCGCCGTAGGGGGTGACGGCGTGACCGGCGGGATAGATGCGGGGGCCGACGTGCCAGCCCTGGTCGATGGCGCGCTGCAGCGCAACGTCGAGCAGGTAGCCACCGGTCTTGACCATCAGGCCCAGGTTCCGCACGGTGGTGAAGCCCGCCTCCAGCGTGGTGCGGGCATTGACCGCACCACGCAGGGTGCGATAGGCCGGGTCGTCTTGGACGCCGTGCATCGGTGATGGCAAACCTTCGGGTCCGCCGGGCCCGCCGATCAGCAGGTTGAGTTCCATGTCCATCAGGCCCGGCAGCAGCGTGACGTCGCCCAGGTCGATGACGGTGGCCGAATCCGGCACGCCGCCTTCGGGATTGACGGCGACGATGCGCTCACCCTCGACCACCACGAGCGCCGGCGAACGAACCTGGCCGTCGACGACGTCGGCCCACCGCGCCGCCCGCAGGACCGTGGTCATGGAACGGGCTCGGACACGCAGTCCAAAGTGGACGCGCCGGAGTCGGGCACCCGTGGTTGCTTCCAACACTCGACCGGAAACGACACCATGATCATCGAATACAGCAGGTGCATGAGGTTCAGCACGTCGTCGGGCAGGTCGTCGAGGGAGAACTTGTCGCAGTAGGTGAGGGCCTCTTCCGCCCGTGGCGTGATCGCGTCGTAGAAGGCCTTCATCTCCGTCATGGTGCTCGCCAGCCTCTTGGCGTAACGTTCGGGTTCGGAAGGCAGGCACCAGTCCGAGAATTGCTCCAGGTCGGCGAAATCGCTTGGCAGCATGGGAGACATCGCGGTCACACCCCCGCCGTAGCCTCGCGGCGATACCGATCGATCCACGCGGCCGTCTCTTTGTGCAGATGCCGGATCAGGATTTCCTGGTCGCAGAGCAGGAAACGGTCGAGGACCTGGGACTCGATCATGCTCTGCGTCGCCTCCAGCGTGTTGGCGTCCTGCAGACCGTATTCCTTGAAGGAGACGGCCGCGAGTTCCTGGGCGACGCGCTCACGCGGGGTGCGCGGCTGCGGAAAGTACAGCGTGCCCTCGAAGATGTGGGAGTTATACGAGGTCGGCCAGTAATGGTAGGTCAGATACCAGCCCTGGCCCCAGAACAGGATCACGAAGTTGGGGAAAAGCTGGAAGGAGTCCAGCCCCCACGGATCGCACTTCGCCGGGTTGAGCCCGGCGGGCATGTCGCCGAGATCCGGCTTGTCCCAGGGCCCGAACAGTCCACTCTGGCAGATGTCCTCGATCGGCTTGCGCATCTCCGCCGACATCTCCCACGCCCGCACACCCGACGTGCTGACCAACCGGTGCGGGCCTTCCAATCGATAGTGCGGGGCCTCAAACCCGGCCTCGGCGGCCGCTTTTGAGTACGCGGTGGGTGACTGGTTCGCGTGCAGCACCGGCGCGTGATAGAACTCCTGGAACGCGTCCATGTAGAGCTTCCAGTTCGCCTTCACCTCTGAGCGGTAGTGCCAGCGCGAGGTCATCTTGTCGAACGGATAGCCCTCGAGTGCGGTGATCATCGGACCGAGGAATTCGCGTAACGACTGTTCGGGCTCCTTGGCGAAGTTGACGAAGACGAAACCTTCCCACACCTCGCAGTGGACCGGAACCAGCCCATAGCGACTCTTGTCGAGATCGAAGAATTCATCCTCCTGCTGCACGAAGGTCAGGTTGCCGTCCAGGTCGTACCGCCAGGCGTGGTATTTGCAGGTGAACTGGCGGCACACCCCGCTGGTCTCTTCGAGCGGCATGTCGTTCCACACCAGCTTGTTTCCGCGGTGACGACATACGTTGTGAAAGGCCTTGACCTCCCCCGATTTCGTGCGCACCACAATGATCGAGGTGTTGACGGCTTTCAGCTCTTTGGTGAAGTAGGCACCAGTACGTGAAAGTTGTTCGATGCGACCGACATTGAGCCAGGCGCGCTTGAAGATGGCCTTGCGTTCCAGCTCGTAGATCTCCGGGCTGATGGAGTCCTCGTATGAGACCGGTCCCGTTCCCAGCTCGGGGTAGTGCTGCGTCCAGCTGCCCTCCGGCGGCTTGGGGAATCGAGCCATGATTGCTCCTATTCGATCCGATCTCACGCGGGCCACCGACGGCGGGTTCACTCCGAATGGGCGCGCAGGCGGCGGATTCAGTGAATCCGTAGGGCTCCGTCCGGGCCGACGGTATATGCTCGACCGCATAATCGCAAGTAGTTGATATTGTCGAAGGGGAGTATCGATGAGTCAAGACCTCGGGCCGCGGATCGTGCCGGGCCGCTTCGTGCTGGCACACGGGGAGGCCTTCCACGTCATCTCCCCGCACACCGAGGAAACCATCGCCGAAGTTACCGCCGCGGGGCCGGCGGACGTCGACGCGGCGGTCAGCGCCGCCCGCGCCGCACTCGAGGGGCCTTGGGGCGCAGCGGAGCCCGCCGAGCGGATCGAGGCGGTCCGGCGACTCGCCGACGCCTACGACCAGCGGCGCGGGGAAATGGCCGACCTCATCACGGCGGAAATCGGCGCCCCCATCAGCTTTTCGCAACGCGCACAGGTCGGCCTGCCCGCGATGATGATGCGCGCGTTCTGCGACCTCGCGGAGCGGCACAGCTGGCAGGAGACCCGCCGCGGCTTCTTCGGAGCCGACGTCCAAGTCCACAAACAACCCGTTGGCGTCGTCGCCGCGATCGTGCCGTGGAACATGCCGCAATTCCTCATCGCCACCAAACTGGTGCCCGCGTTGCTCGCCGGCTGCGCCGTCGTGCTCAAACCCGCACCCGAATCTCCGCTGGACGCAGTGCTTTTGGCCGAGATGCTGGAGCAAATCGATCTCCCCGCCGGCGTGGTCAGCGTGTTGCCCGGCGACAGCACCGTCGGTCAACTCCTGGTGTCCCATCCCGGGGTGGACAAGGTGTCGTTCACGGGATCGACGGCGGCGGGGCGGGCCGTCGCGGCCGCCTGCGCGGCCAACCTCACCAAGGTAAGCCTCGAGCTGGGCGGCAAGTCGGCGGCCATCGTCCTCGACGACGCGGCGCCCGAGGCGGTCGCCGCCGGCGTTCGATCGGCCAGCCTGTCGAACAGCGGGCAGATCTGCAATGCCTTGACCCGCGTCCTGGTCCCCCGCCAACGCCAGGATCAGTACGTCGACGCGCTCGCCGCCGAGATGACCGCCCTGCGGGTCGGCGACCCCACCGATCCCGGCACCCAACTGGGTCCGCTCGTCTCACGCCGCCAACAGGAGCGCGTTCGCGACTACATCCGGATCGGCCGGGACGAAGGCGCTCGGCTGGTCACCGGCGGGACCCGGATGCCCGATGGACTCGACCGCGGCTGGTACGTCGCGCCGACCCTGTTCGCCTCCGCCGACAACGCCATGCGCATCGCCCGCGACGAGATCTTCGGCCCGGTGATCACCGTCATCCCCTACCGCGACGAGGACGATGCGGTGGCCATCGCCAACGACTCCGACTACGGGCTGGCCGGATCGGTGTGGACCGGTGACACCGACCGGGCTCTGTCGATTGCCGCGCGGGTGCGCACCGGCACCCTCGGGATAAACCAGGGCTACACCATGGACCCCTTCGCTCCCTTCGGCGGCGTCAAAGGCAGCGGATACGGTCGCGAACTGGGACCTGAGGGCATCGACAGCTATCTGGAAACGAAATCCATCGCGATTTCGTCCTGACCGGAATTGGGATCGGTAACGGAGCGCGGCCGCAAGACTTTCGCCCATCACACAGCGAAAGGAACCCGTCTTGAAGACCATCAAGAAGCTCATTGCCGGCGCACTCCTGTCGGGTGGCCTGGCGGTCACCGCTACCGGGCTCGCCGCGGGGCCCGCCCAGGCCGACAATCCGGATTGGGGCCCTGCGCACCAATGGTGCCCGGGGCAACCCCTGCCGGCGACCGGCAACCATGTCACCGACCCGTTTCGCGGCTGGGACATGAACGTGTGCCATACCTACTACTACCTGTGGCCCGGGATGGGCAACGTCTCGAGCATGATCTGGGACGGGGACAACCCGCCGCCGAAGCCGCCACCGCCGCCGGCCCTGATCAATAAGGACAATTGCCAGCAGATCCTCGGAATTTTCTGCCCCAGGGCGTGAACCCGCATCGGCCAGGAGGCGCGGTAACCTCATTCTCATAGCGCGCACCGCGCCGAGGAAGGGGACGAAGCGCTCATGGCCGACCCTGCCGACGACGTCGAAGTGACCCGCGGCGACCGCTTCATCAAGACGGCCGTCGAGATCTTGGGCGAAACCGGGCGCACCGACTTCACCGTGCAGGAGGTCGTCGCCCGGTCCAAGACCTCGCTGCGTGCCTTCTACCAGCATTTCAGCAGCAAGGACGAGTTGCTGCTGGCGCTGTTCGACCGGACCATCGCCCAATCGGTTCAGACCTGGCGCGCCGAGACAGACGGGCTGGACAGCACCGCTGCGCTGAAGCTGGTGATCGATCGGATCAGCCAGCAACCCGAATCGAGCACGCAAGACAGCCTCAATCGAGCATTGACGCTCTACAACCAGCACCTGGCCGAGACCCGTCCCCGCGACTACGCCCGGGTGCTCTCGCCCTTGCACCGCCTGATCCACGACATCGTGGGCCAGGGCATCACCGAGGGGGTCTTCAACCCGGGGCTCGACGTCGGCGCGGCGGCCGCCATCGTCATGCAGACCGTGATGGGTGCGCAGCGATTGCATTGCCTGGGAACGGAATTGAACGGCGGCCCGGTCGATGTCGGGCACCTGTACGACTTCTGCAGTCGCGCCCTGGGCATCCGGGACAGTGACGAAGAATCGAGCTCGCCTTCCCTGGCCGAGCTGTTCGCCCAGATCGGCATGCGGCCGGGGATCCGCAACGGTGAATTCGCGATGACGATGCCGGTCAGCCCGGCCGTCGTCAACACTTCCGGCGCGCTGCAGGGCGGCCTGATCGCGACGCTCGTCGACGTGGCGGGCGGCCAGTTCGGCCTGGGTTACCTGCAGCCGGACACCACGATGACGACGGCGGACCTCTTCATTCGTTATCTGCGGCCGATCCGGCAGGGCTACGCGTATGCGGTGCCCCGGATGCTGCGGTCCGGGCGGCGGGCGATGGTCATGCAGGTGGACATCTACGGCGACGCCGACGACGAGCTCGTTGCGACGGCGACCGTGAATTTCGCCGTCATCAACGGAAAGACGCCCGCGCTTCCGAGCTGGCCGAACGCCTAGCCGGCGATGACGAGCGTCACGCCGGCGTGGCACTCAGCGTCGAACGTCACGCCAGCGTGACGCCCGGGGCGGGCGGGCGCGCGGCGGCCGACCCGCCGAGGCGCTACACGCGCCCAAGCCAAAGTGGTAACGTCATTACCACCTACTGAGAACCCGAGATTTCTCCCGAGGAGATCGCCATGCCGTCTCGCGAACTTTCCTTCCCCGTGTTCGACGCGGACAACCACATGTACGAGCCACAGGAAGCGCTGACCAAGTTCCTGCCGGAGAACCGCAAGCGCGTCATCGACTACGTGCAGGTGCGTGGCCGCACCAAGATCGTGGTGCGCGGCCACATCAGCGAGTACATCCCCAACCCGACGTTCGAGGTGGTGGCGCGGCCGGGCGCCCAGGAGGACTACTTCCGCAACGGCGCGCAGGGCAAGAGCTACCGCGAGATCCTGGGCGAGCCGATGAAGGCCATCCCCGCCTTCCGCGAACCGGGGGCGCGGCTGGAGGTGATGGACGAGCTGGGCATCGATTACGCCCTGATGTTCCCGACGCTGGCCAGCCTGGTCGAGGAGCGCATGAAGGACGACCCGGAGATGACCCACGACGTCATCCACGCGCTGAACCAATGGATGTACGAGCAGTGGTCGTTCAACTATCAGGACCGCATCTTCGCCACCCCGGTGATCACGCTGCCGATCGTTGAGCGCGCGCTCGAAGAACTCGAATGGGTGCTGGAACGCGGCGCGCGCACCGTGCTCGTGCGCCCGGCGCCGGTCCCCGGCTACAAGGGCAGCCGCTCCTTCGGGCTCGAGGAGTTCGACCCGTTCTGGCAGGCGTGCATCAAGGCCGAGATCCCCGTCTCGATGCACGCTTCGGACAGCGGCTATTCGGAATTCGCGAACGTGTGGGAGCCGGGCGACGAGTTCCTGCCGTTCAAGCCGACCCCGTTCCGCAGCTTCGCGATGGGCCACCGGCCGATCCTGGACGCGATGGGTGCACTGGTGTGCCACGGCGCGCTGTCCCGCAACCCCGAGCTGCGGATCCTGTCGATCGAGAACGGCGCCGACTGGGTGCCCGACCTGTTCAAGGGGCTCAAGGGCGTCTACAAGAAGATGCCGCAGTCGTTCAGCGAGGACCCCATCGAGGCGTTCAAGCGCTGCGTCTACATCACCCCGTTCTGGGAGGACCGGTTCACCGAGATCGTCAAGATGGTCGGCACCGACCGGGTGTTGTTCGGCTCCGACTGGCCGCACCCCGAAGGCCTGAAGGACCCCATCTCCTTCGTCGACGAGCTGACCGATTTCGACGAGGCGGACATCGCCAAGATCATGGGCGGCAACCTGATGAAACTGATGAAAGTGTCCGCGCCGGCGAAGAAGCCGGTGTCGGCCTGATCGGTCACTCGGCGGGATCACCGTCGGCGATGACGGAGACCACACCTTTGGTCTCGAATAAGGCGAGGCGGACGTGTTCGGGACTTCGGTGACCGTGTTGGCGCAGTATCGCGTCCAGATCTCCCCGAGTTAGCCTGCACCGCTTGAGGTTTCTCTCGTCCACCTCGCCGTCGCTGATCAACACCCGTACCGGTGGGTCGACAAGGCGGCGCACCCACGGCTTGAAGCGCAGCCGCGCAACCAGGTCGTGGGCGCCGATCAGGGTGAGCAAGGCGGCGACCCCGGTGAGCCATGAGGTGTCGGCGGCCGTCGCGGTGCGTCCGACGATGGCGCCGACCCCGACCGCGGTGACCCAGTCGAACGGCGTGAATTCGGCGATGGTGCGCCGCAGCATCAGCCGGAAAGCGGCTGCGGCGGTGACGAACAACGCGAGCGCCTTGAGTGCCGCGTAGGCCGCCGGCCGCCATCCGTTGTAAAACTGCAGCAGTAGGTCACTCATCGCCGGCGCCCATTCGCACCGGGTTTACCAGGCGCCGCCGCAGCGGGCCACCGCGCGGCGATTCCCTCGGGGTCACCCATGGCGATGCTCCTTGCGTTGACGCGGTCGACGGACCGCCCCGCGACCGGCAGTACCCGCGGATGTCGCGTGTAAACGACTGGCGCCGGGTATACGACACGCTGTTGATGGCCGTTCGGCGGCGGGAACGATGGGAGGACAGATGAGCGTGGCATCGCAGGACCGGGCGCCGGTCACGATTGACGCCGACGTCGAACTCCTTGCCGACCAGATCCAGGCACTCGAAGCGCTGGGGCGGAAGGATCCGGTCGACGACGACGACGTCTACGACCTCAGCGTCCGCTGGGGCGCGGCACTGGCGGGGCGACTGCCCCGACTGCTCCACTACAGTTCGCTCGGCCTGCTCGACGACGCGGACCGGCACCGGTTCGAATCGCTGTGCGCGGAGCTGCGCAGGGTTTCCGATCTGGCGGAGCGGTTGGGACTGCCGCGCCCGGTGCTATCGGACGATAGGGCCGCGACGGCCAAGGGGCGGCGTCGTCTCAGGATGCGGTCGCGTCCCGCGAAGCGCCGTAGCTGAGAAACTCCTTCTCCGGCAATACAATCCCGGTGCGCGGCTTGGAACAATCCGGATTGCGACATGTCAGCGCCACCATGTAGGCGTCGCCGTCCTCGTTGAGGAACAAAAATCCGAGGTATAGGGCGTGGCCGACGTCGAAGTCGGTGCCGCCGCACCGCTCGCAGTGGCCCCCTTTGGCGGCGACACTTTCCAGCACGCGATGGCGCGCAGCGGAATTCAGCTCGATGAGCTCCGGCCGCACGGTCGGGTCGTGGTCGGTCATGTCAAATCTCCACGTCCTTGTCGTAGTGCACGTGGTCCTCACGCCAGCCGCCCAGGCCGTGACCGATGCCCGAATAGTCGTCGACGAACTCGATCCCGTTGATCCATTTGACCATCTTGAAACCGACCTGTGTCTCCACCCGCAACCGCAGTGGGGCGCCATGTTTGATGGGCAACGGCCGGCCGTTCATCTCGTATGCCAGCAGCGTCTGCGGCTTGTAGGCGAGTTCGAGGTCCATCACTTCGTAGAACTGGCCCCCCGGAGTCTCCGCCGCGGGTTCGTCACGTCCGGTGTCCTGCATGCTGAGAAAACAGATGTACTTGGCTTGCGGCAACGGCTTTACGAGATCCGCCAGCTGAGCCAGCGAAATTCCGCTCCACTCACCAATGCTGGTCCAGCCCTGCACACAGTTGTGCATCGTCCGCTGCGTTTGCCGCTCGGCGAGCGTCCGCAGCGCGGCCAGGTCCAAGGTCACCGGGTTCTCCACGAGTCCGCCGACCGGTAGCCGCCAGTCGACGAAGTTGTGGACCGCCATCACCTTGTATTCGGTGCTGGCAGGCGGCTTTCCGTTGACTCGGTGATCTTTGGTCAACTTGCGTACCGGGTAGTCCTGCCGCGAGTTCAGGGGGCGCAGCAGGAGCAGCCGGACCCGGGTGACCACGGCGCCGAGGATGCGATGCACTTGAGTGGGATGGCGAAGGCTCCATCGGGTGGCCGCGACGTGGACGGCGATGATAGCGCCGATGATCGTCAGCGACAGCGCCGTCGCCCAGTTGATGTTGCGGACGGAGCCGAAGATCATCGACGCCGTCAGTTGACCCCAGCCCCAGAAGAAGATCATCGACAGGTGAATCACGATGAACACCACGAAGGCAACCAATCCCAGGAAATGCAGGCTCCGGGCCCACTGCCGGCCGCCCCACATCCGCACGTACCACGGGAAGCGCGCCTCGATCGCCGGCGACTGCGCCGCCCCGGTCAGGATCTGGAAGGGCGCGAGGATGAATACGACGCCGGCATAGGTCAGCTTCTGGATGGCGTCCAACGGCTCGCCGGGAAGCAGCGGCGGCAGGTTGAACGACATGTAGGTGACGATGTCGTTGACGGCTTCGGGAAAAATCGACCATGAATAGGGCCAGTACCGGTGCCATTGACCCGTCGCGAAAAGCAGGACGTAGTAGGACAGTCCGAGCAGGATCCAGCCGATCACCGAAAAGAAATGCCAGTGGCGCCCCATACCCAATTTCTTGTGACCGGGCAACGCGACCAACGAGCTGTAGGACTCTTCTTCGTCGAGGGTGTCGTACAGCCGGTGGCGCGGCATCACTTTGCGGGTGAAGCGCGCCCATTCGCTGCCCGGTTTGCTGTCGTCGTGCCAATACAACTTCGGATGCGTGCTGAGGATCTCGATGCCGCTGCGAATGATCAGCGTGACGAACAGGACGTTGAGCCAATGGTCGACTCGCAGCCACACCGGATAGTCGAGCGTCGTCATGCCTGAGCTCTCCTCAGTCGTACCACTGTTGCCGTTGCGGGTAGGCCACATTGACTCCCGACAGCACGGTCGCGTGCACCGCGAGGTAGGCCGCGGCGAATGCAAGAGCGAATGTGCCCGGGGTGTAATCGAATCGGCCCGTCACCGCGTCCAGCCCCGGCAGGGTGACCCATCGGCTGATCAGGTAGACGGCGAGAAAGGCCAGGCAGAGCAAACTCCCGATGTACCAGCCCGCCTCTGGGACACGCGGTTTGAAGCCGACGACCATCGCCGTCGCCGCGGACAGGCAACCGATCACCAGCAGGGCCGCGTAGACGGCGAAGTACCAGGGTGCCGGCGAAAGTGTGGCGAAGACATAGGCGTGCACGGCCACCAGACCCACCAACAGCCCGCCACCCAGCGCGGTCACCGTTCGCGGCAGGTTGAAGGCGACCCAACCGTTGAAGTTGAGCACCGGTGCGGACCAGATGCTTCGCCAGAGCGAGATCAACCGCCCTAGGACGACATTGACCATGGCCGCGTGATACCCCCACTGAGTAAATACAAACAGGCCTGGTTTAATTCTTTGACCTGTACCTGGATGGGGAACGCCCGCACGCCACGCTAGAAAACCGTTGCACCGACCACGGGACCGCCATTGCTACTCTTAATGTCTGTGCCTGGCGAGTGCTTAGCGCTTTATGGCCAGCTTGCGGGACTCGGTCCGAGAAAGGGTCCGTAGGAGGGACGGCCGATGGCGCCCCAGAAAGACTGGGACAAGACCGTGGGTGCGGCCGACGACGTGCGCCGCATCTTCGAGAATGTGCCCGCGTTGTTGGTCGGCCTCGAGGGACCCGACCACCGATTCGTCGCGGTCAACGCCGCCTACCGCACGCTCAGTCCTCCGGTCGACAGCATCGGCCTCCTGGTGCGGGAGGTCTATCCCGAGCTGGAGAGTCAGCAGATCCTGCAAATGTTCGACCGGGTCTATCAGACCGGCGAACCCCAATCGGGAACCGAATGGCGGGTGCAGGCCGACTTTGAGGGCTCCGGCACGGCGCAAGAACACTTTTTCGACTTCATCGTCACGGCTCGGCGCGGCGACGACGGCTCGATCGAAGGCGTGCAGCTCGCCTTCGTCGATGTGACCGACCGCGTGCGGGCCCGGCTGGCCGCCGAATCCCGCATGCAGGAATTGTCCGAGCGCTACCGCAACGTCCGCGACTCGGCCACCGTCATGCAGCAGGCGCTGCTCGCACCGTCGGTGCCCGTCGTCCCCGGCGCCGACGTCGCCGCGGAGTATCTGGTCGCCGCGCAGGACACCGCGGCCGGTGGCGACTGGTTCGATGCGATCCCCCTCGGGGATCGACTGGTATTGGTAGTCGGCGACGTCGTCGGCCATGGCGTCGAGGCGGCCGCGGTCATGTCGCAATTGCGCACCGCGCTGCGGATGCAGATCCTCGCGGGTTATCCGGTCGCCGAGGCGCTGGCGGCCGTCGACCGCTTTCACGAGCATGTGCCCGGATCGAGATCGGCCACGGTGTGCGCGGGATCGCTCGACTTCGGCACCGGCGAATTCCAGTACTGCACCGCCGGCCACCCGCCGCCATTGCTGGTCAAGGCGGAGGCCGACGCGCGCTACCTCGAGCCGTCCGGCGGGGGGCCCCTGGGCAGCGGTACGGGTTTCCCGGTGCGCACCGAGTTCCTCGACATCGGCGATGCGGTCATGCTCTACACCGACGGCCTGATCGAACGGCCCGGCCGGCCGCTGATGGCGAGCACCGCCGAATTCGCCGACTTGGCCGCAAACATCGCCGGCGGTCAGGGCGGGTTCGTCATCGAGTCCTCGGCGCGGCCCATCGACCGGATTTGTTCGGAGACTTTGGAATTGCTGCTGCGGTCAACGGGCTACAACGACGACATCACGCTGCTCGCGGCGCAACGCCGCACTCCCCCGCCGCCGCTTCAGATGACGCTGGACGCCACGATCCACGCGGCGCGCACGGTGCGCTCGCGGCTGCGGCAGTGGCTCACCGACGCCGGCGCCGCCGCCGAGGACATCTCCGACATCGTGCACGCGATTTCGGAATTCGTCGAGAATGCGGTCGAACACGGTTACGCCACAGAGGTTCCCGACGGCGTCGTCGTGGAAGCGTCGCTGGCCGGAGACGGCAAGCTGTACGCGTCGGTCGTCGACCACGGGCAGTGGAAGGATCACCGGGAAGGCGAGCAGGGCCGCGGCCGCGGCCTTGCCATGGCCGAGGCTTTGGTGTCCCACGCGCACGTCAGCCACGGGCCCGGCGGTACCACCGCCAGCCTGACGCACCGCCTGTCGCGGGCGGCCAACTTCGTCACCGACACGCTCGTCAGCCGGGGAGATCAGCCGCGGTCGATCGACTCCGAATTCACCTCCGTGGTAACCGAACCCGGCCGCATCGTGGTAAGCGGCGACGTCGACTCCACCACCGCATCGACCCTGGATCGCCAGATCGCGGTCGAAAGCCGTTCCGGCGTAGCACCGTTGACGATCGACCTCAGCGCCGTGACCCAGCTCGGGTCGGCCGGTGTCAGCGCGCTCGCCGCGGCCCGGGAGCGGGCGCAACGACAGGGCAGCGAATATGTTCTGGTCGCCCCGCCGGGAAGCCCGGCGCACCATGTCTTGTCGCTGGTGCAGCTACCCGTCGCCGGTGGGCTCGCCGAGAACCTCGTCGCGGAGGGCTAGGGGCGGTCGGACCGCTGCCCGTGCCGCACCTGCTTGAACGGCACACCGCGGTCGGCCGCGAATTCCCGCGGGAATCCCAGCACCCGCTCGCCGATGACGTTGCGGGCCATCTCCGTGGTGCCACCGCCCATCGCCACGGTCTGGCGGGACAGGTAGCGCAGCCCCGTCTCCAGGCCTTCGCCGGGTTCCCCAACCACGCCCGCGCTACCGGCGATCGCCATGGCGGTGTCGACATTCACGAACACGGTCTCGGCGTGGAACAGTCTGATGAGCGTGCCGGCGGCCGGCGGCAGCGTGCCGTCCCGGACGCTGCGGTACACGTGCCCGATCAACTGCTCGGCCACCGCACGCTGTACGAGCGCGCGGCCGGCCAGCTCTTCCACGCGTTCGTCACCGGCCTGACCCGTCTTCTCGATAAGGCCCACGAAGTCAACGGGAATCGCGTTGCCGCCCTCGCTGCCGCTGCCACTGGCGAACTCCGAGCCCTGCCCCACCGCCCGGCGCTCGTGGTACAGCTGCCGCGACGCCACCGCCCAGCCCCCGTCAACCTCCCCGACGACGGCGTCGTCGCCGACGTCCACACCGTCGAGGAATTCCTCACAGAACTCGGTGGAACCGCTCAGCATCGTGATGCGCCGCAGCGTGATCCCCGGGTGGGCGATGGGCACCAGGAACATGGTCAGGCCCTCGTGCTTGGGCACGTCCCAGTTGGTGCGGGCCAGACACAACCCGTAGTCGGCGGCGAACGCGCTGGTGCTCCACGTCTTGGCCCCGTTGAGGATCCAACGGTCGCCCTGACGCTCGGCTCGGGTGATGACCCCGGCCAGGTCGGATCCGCCGCTGGGCTCGGACAACAACTGCACCAGTACCTCGTCACCGCGCAACGCCGCGGCAATGTGGCGCTTCTTTTGCTCCTCGCTGCCGGTGTCGAGCAGTGTGGCACAGCAGATCGTGAACGTGGGGGTGTTGAGAATCAGCGGCATCTCGTAGGTGAGGGATTCCGCGTCGAAGGCCTTCTGGTACTCGTAGTCGAGACCGAGGCCACCGTACTCGCGGGGGAAGCAGATCCCGGCGAATCCTCCTTTGTACAACCGCTTTTGGAGTTCGCGGGCCCGAAGCCAGGATTGTTCTTCGTCGCGCGGGGCGGGTGGGGGCGAATCGGGATCGATGGGAGGCATGTTGTCCGCCAGCCATGCCCTGGCCCGGGCCGCGAAGTCGGCAACGGATTCGGTCGTCATGGGTTCGAACGACCCGCCTTCTCGTGTTCGTACACCCGCAGGTTGTGTTCCTCTGGTGTCCCGAACATGGAGCGGTACAACGTGACCCGGCGCAGATACAGGTGCAGGTCGTGCTCCCAGGTGACGCCGATGCCGCCGTGCATCTGCACGCAAGCCTGGACGATCTGACCGGCCATCTCACCCACGTAGGACTTGGCGATGCTGGCCGACAGCCCCGCTCCGGGTGAATTGGCCGCGACATCGGCGACCGCCGCGGCCGTGGTGGCGCGGCAGGCTTCCAGCCACAGCTTCATGTCGGCGAACTTGTGCTTGAGGGCCTGGTAGGACGCCAGCGGTCGCCCGAAGGTGTGCCGATCCAGCGCCCACTGCACGGTCAGGTCGAACACCGTCTGCAGGATGCCGACCACCTCGGCGCACTGCAGGACCTGAGCGATCTGGCCCTGCCGGTCGACGAGCGCGGCCGTCTCGGCGGCGGTGCCGACCGCCGCGGATCCCTCCACCACGACGCCGTCGAACCGCACCCGGGCGTATTGCTTGACCATGTCAACCGACTGCTGCGGGACGATCGTGACACCCGGCGCATCCGTCGGGACCAGAAACTGGCGGACCTCGTCACCACAACGAGCCACCACCAGCAGCACCGCGCTCTGCGCGCCCGCCTCGACCCGGTCCTTGGTGCCGTCGATCCGGTAGCCGGAATCGGTGGGGGTGGCCGTCACCGACGGGTCCAGCGGAGCCCACCCGCGACCGGGCTCCGAAACCGCCCACGACGCCACGGTTTCGCCGGACATCAACGCCTCGATGGTGGCGATGTGCTGCTGGCGGTCCGCGCACTCGACGAGGGCGGCCAGCACGACGCTCACGGGATACAAGGGCCCCGGCGCCACGGTTTTGCCGAGCTGTTCGGCGACCACCGCCAGATCCGCCAGGCCGCTGCCCGAAACGCTGCCGCCGCCCAACTCCTCGGGCACCAGCAGGCTCGTCCAGCCGAGCTCCGCGGCGCGCCGCCACCACGCCGGATCGAAGGACTCCCCCGCGGCGTGCAGTTCCCGCACGCGGCGCAGGGGCGCTTCCTTTTCCAGGAAGGCTTGGGCTGTCGAGGTGAACAGCGTCTTTTCGGGAGAGTCGAGTGTCGTCATGCTGCCTCTCGTGGAGGAATCGCCGGCATCTCGATCCTAGCAACGAGCGCTACGGTAAGAGCTACCGGAGTGCCCTCGATAGCGCCCCGCTACATGGCGAACACACGGCGCAGCGAGCGCGCGTGCAGTGCGCGGTTCTCCTGGGAAACAACCCAATCGGGTACCAACGAGTCGAAGCCGTTGAATGCCGCTGCGATCACGTGCAATTCGGTGTGCACGTAGGCATGCAACAGCCTGTTCGCGTAGTCGATGGCCTCGTCGCGGCACGGATCGATCTCCGCGCAGCTGATGAAGGTCGGCGGTAGGCCCTCTAGGTTGGCCCGGTGCGCGGGCACGTGCTGACCGTTGGCGCTCGCGTGCCCGAGGTAATGACCCCATGCCCGGCTCACCGCCGGCCCGTTGAGACCCGGAGTGCGCTGGAACTCGCGCCGCGACTGGGTGGCGTCGGAGTCGAGCATCGGCTGGTGCAGGATCTGCACCAGGATTTGCGGGCCTTCGTCATCGAACATGCGCTGACTCAGGCCCGCGACCAGCGCCGCGCCCGCGTCGCGTCCCATCACCGCGATGCGGTTGACGTCCACGTTCAGCTCGGCGCAATTGCGGATGGCGTAGTAGAAGCCGGCCTCGACGTCGTCCAACGCCGCCGGGCACGGATGCTCCGGCGCGAGCCGATAGTCGACCGATATCAGCAGGCAACCGCCTTCCCTGGCCAGCTCCACGCACTGCGCGTGATCGGTGTCCAGGTTTCCGGTCACGAAGGCTCCACCATGGGCATACAGGACAAGGGGCGAGCCCGCCTCGGCCCGATCGATGTTGGGACCCCGGTAAAGACGAAGATTCAGCTGGTGACCGCCCGGGCCGGTGATGGTGCGGCTCTCGATGGCCACATCGGCGGTGTCGACCGCCGCGGCACGCTCGGCGGCGAGCCGGCTGGCGTGTTCGCGTTCGGCGGGCAGCGTCTCGGCGCGGAACTCGACGACGCCCAGTGCGGTGGCGGCCTCCCGGAGCACCGGGTCGATTCGGGTAAGGCCCTGCGGGCGCGTCAGATTCGTTTGTGTCATACCCTCTCAGCTTCCGGGCTCGTCGGGCGGGCTCGTCCGGTCCCGGCGCGGGACGTGCCGGAAACCCTCTTCAAGGTAGACCTGTGACTCGGTGAAAGACGAGGTGCGTGTCGCCGGAGCTCGGGCCGTCGGCCCCGACTCAGCGTTCTCCGGGAAGCGCCTTGACCGTTGCCGGTAGCCCATACAGCGCGGTCGCGTTGCCGCGCATGATCCGCTCGCGCTGGTCGGCCGGGAACCGGTTGATCGCGTAGGACGGCGCGTCGTAGCTCCAGTGCGGGTAGTCCGTCGAGAACATCAGGTTGTCGCCCAGGTCCATCATCTCCAGGTACTCCCGGAACTGCACGGTGTCGGTGTCTTCCAGCGGCTGGGTGGTGAACCGAACATGTTCGCGCACATACTCCGACGGGCGGCGGCGCACGTGCGGCAGGTCGCCGCGGCGGGCCTCCCAGATGCGGTCCATCCGCGACATGACCGGCATCGCCCACGTGAAGCCGCCTTCGACGAACACCACCCGCAGGTCGGGGTGACGGTCGAACGCGCCGTCGAACACCAGGCTCATCAGGTGCGAGACGTAGAGCAGGGGCCAGGAAGCGAAGAAGTCGTGCCAATGTGCCGGATTGCCAACCGGATACAGCGGGATGAGCTCGAACGGCGTCTGCCCCATCAGGTGCGTGGCAACCGGGAACCCGTTGCGGGCCGCGGCTTCGTAGAGCGGGTCGAAATGCGGGTTGCCGAAGGGGATCCCGCGTGTCTGAGGCGTCATCAGCACCTGGGCCATGTACGGATGTCCCGCCCAGCGTTCGACCTCGCGCGCCGCGTGCTCGGGTGTCTGCGCGCTGACGCTGATCGATCCGCGCCAGCGGCCGTGCCGGTTGTTCTTGTCCAGCCAGACATCGGCGAGCCAGTCGTTGTAGGCGGATTTCAGCGCGTGTTCGGCTTGCGGCAGTTGGGCGTCGCACATCGGCTCCAGCGTCGCGATGCTGACGCCGGCATCGAGCAGCAACTGTTTGGCGGCGAATTCGGGGTCGCTGCCCGCGACACCACCGTTGGGCGGGGCGGCGTCGAGGCGCAGCGACATCGTCTTGTACGAGTCGGGTGTGTCGTAGAAATGCGGCACCGGGGTGACCGCGTTGCCGGTCGGCCAGATCTTGTCCACCCATTCGGCCGCCGCGTACGACTTGAGCACCTCGGTCGAGACCGGCAGCGGGTGCACGTCGGTGTCGACGATGGTGACCGCTATTTCGTCCTCTTGACTCGTTGCGGAGTCGACCCGTTCGATCGTCGTCATCGGACACGCTCCTTCAATCCGTAGAGCTCGCTGGCGTTCCGCCACAGCACCTTGTCGCGTTGCGCGGCATCGAGGCCCTCGGCAATGCCCTCGGGTGGCGACGTGGACCAATGCGGGTACGCCGACCCGTACATCAGCAGGTCGGACTTGCCGGTGAACTCCATCCAGCGCTGCGCGTCGGCGGCGTCGGTCGGCCCGTCGAACGCCGAGGAGCAGAACCGGACGTGGTCGGGTAGGTATTCGCTCGGGTAGCGGTCCACCCAGGGGGTCTGATCCCGCATCGAAACCCAGAAGGTGTCGAGGCGCCAGATCAATGGCGTGAGGATGTCGTAACCGCCGTCGGCGAAGACGAACTTGAGGCCGGGGTGCCTGCCGAACATGCCCTCGACGATGAGCGTGGCCAGGTGCACGAAGTAGTTCAGCGGCATGAATGCGGCATATCCCGGATAGGTGTGGGCGTGGCCGGCGAAGGTGGGCGGATAGTCGACGCCGTTGCCGCCGTTGATGTGTACCGCCACCGGCAGTCCATGGGCGGCGGCGGCCTCCCAGATCGGCTCGAACATCGGCTTGCCGTAGGGTTCCCGTGACTGCATCGGGACGCCGATCTGCACCAGCTTGGGGTGGTCGGCCAGCCGCTCGATCTCGGCGACGGCCCCCTTGGGGTCTTCCGGGTTGACGCGGATGGTGCCCCGGAACCGATCGGCCGAGTCGGGCTCGAGCCAGCGGTCGAGCAACCAATCGTTGACCGCCGCGCAGATACGGCTGTTGAGCAGGTAGTCGGCGATGTTGCCGCGGGTCAACGGGTTGAGGATGGCGTACTCGACACCGCGGGTGAACAGGTGCCGGCTGACCGTCTCCGGATCCGATCCCGGATAGTGCTCCCCGTACAGGTCTTGCCGGTAGTCGCCGCCGGGCGCTTGGTACCACTGCTGTTCGACGTCAGGAATCGACCGCAACTGGTGGGCGGGCGGTAGATAGCGCCGTATCTCCGCGTTGTAGCGGAAATGCGGTTGCACATTGGCGTCAATGATCATGTGATTCATGCGGTCAAGAACACCTCCCCATCCGTGACGTCGACCGGGTAGGTGCGGACGCGGCGCGAGGGGTCGGCGAGGTTTTGCCCGGTCGTGATGTCGAATTCCCAATTGTGCCAAGGGCATCGGACGATTTGACCGTCGCGGACGCGGCGCAGCCCGCCGGGTTCGTCTGGGGCGAACTCGTTGGTGCCACCGATCAGGCCCAGGCACAGCGGGGCGCCCTCGTGGGAGCAGTAGTTGACGATCGCGTAAAGCTGGCCGCGCACGTTGTACACGCCGACACCGAATTTGCCGACGTCGACCAACTTCATCTCGCCGGGCGGCAGCTCGTCCAGCGCGCCTACGAATCGCCGCTCTGGCATTTCCATCACCGCCTTCGACGCCACGCAGCATCAATACTGTGCCCGTTACGGTAACCACGACAAGCCCGTTGGGCTTACTTGCTATTTATACTATGATAGCGATATTCCCAGCGAACCAATCCGCTTACCGGCTGCTCAGGAGGAGCGCTGATGACGCTCAGCACCGACCCCGCCAACCAGCCCGTCACACTCGACTTCACCGGCGAAACCAGCCCCTACCCGTTCTTCGAGTACATGCGGCGCACGGACCCGGTCTGGCACGGCGCCCTGGCGGACCACTCGCAGATGCCGGAAGAGCTGCGGCCGAAAGACGAGTGGGTGCTGTTCGGTTATGACCCCCTGTTCCAGGCGTTCCGCGACGACCGGATCTTCAGCTCTCACAAGTACGACGAGACGATCGGCTTGGTGATGGGCCACACCATCCTGGCGATGGGCGGTAAGGAACACCACGATCACCGCAACCTGGTTGCCAAGGCCTTCCGCGCCACGGCGCTGGAACGCTGGGAGCCGTCGGTCATCGGACCGGTGTGCGATCAACTGGTCGACGAAATCAAGAACGACGGACAGGCGGACCTCGTCAAGGCGGTGACGTTCGAGTTCCCAACCCGGATCATCTCCACGCTCCTCGGCCTGCCCCCCGAGGATCTCGACCTTTTCCGACGGTTGTCCCTCGACCTGATTTCCATCCCGACCGACATCGTTGCCGGGCTCAACGCCGCAGCGGAGTTGCACGGCTACTTCCTCGATCAGGTCGAGCAGCGGCGGCGCAAGCGCACCGATGACATCATCGGCGACCTGGTGGCCGCCGAGATCGACGGCGAGAAGCTGTCCGACGAGGCCATCATCGCGTTCCTGCGCCTCCTGCTGCCCGCCGGGCTGGAGACCACCTACCGTTCCTCGGGCAACCTGCTCTACCTGCTGCTGACCCATCCGGAGCAGTTGGCGCTCGTCTACCGGGACCGGTCGCTGATCCCGATGGCCATCGAGGAGGGCCTGCGCTATGAAACCCCGCTGACCATGGTCATGCGCACCACGACAGAAGAGGTCGAAATCGGCGGCAAGACTATCCCGGCCGACGCGCAGATCGACATGTGCATAGGCTCGGCCAACCGCGACGAAAGCCGTTGGACCGATCCGAATACCTTCGACATCCGCCGGCCGCGCCAGGCACACATCGCATTCGCCGGCGGTATCCACATGTGCCTCGGCATGCATCTGGCCCGCCTCGAGACGCAGGTCATGCTGAACAGCCTGTTCGACCGCGTCAAGGATCTGGCCTTCGTGGCCGATGACGGGACCGGCGAGGAGTCCAAGATCGTCGGGCTCACCTTCCGCTCCCCCAACAAGCTTCCGGTCACCTTCTCCCCGGTCGCATGAGAAGCCGCGCGGCGATCCTGCACGACGTCGGCGGCCCGTGGTCCGTCGAGGAATTCGAGCTCGACGCGCCTCGGGCGGGGGAAGTTCTGGTCGAGATGGCCGCCGCCGGCCTGTGCCATTCCGACGACCACATCCTCAAGGGCGACATGGCGGCGCCGAACGAGACGCTGCGGAAGCTCGGGCTGCCGACCATGTTCCCGACCATCGGCGGTCACGAGGGCTCGGGCATCGTGCGGGAAGTCGGCGACGGTGTCACCGAATTCGAGCCCGGCGATCACGTCGTGATGTCGTTCGTCGCGGTGTGTGGGCAGTGCCGCTGGTGCGCCAGCGGTATGGAGTACATCTGCGACATGGGGGCCAGCGTCATGACGCCCGGCATGCCGACCGACGGCACCTTCCGCCACCACACCGCCGAGGGCAAGCCGTTGGGTCACATCGCCAAAGTGGGTGCGTTCGCCAAACACACTGTCGTGTCAACGAATTCGCTGGTGAAGATCGAGCCACATCTGCCGCTTGCGCCCAGCGCCCTGTTGTCCTGTGCGATCCCGACCGGTTTCGGCTCGGTCGCCAACCGCTCCAACATGCGGGTGGGCGATACCGTGGTCGTGATCGGGGTTGGCGGCATCGGCACCGGCGCGGTCCAGGGCGCCCGGGTCGGCGGCGCCGCGCAGATCGTCGCGGTGGATCCCGTTGATTTCAAGCAGAAGTCGGCTCTGCAGTTCGGTGCAACCCACACCGCCGCGACGGCGGAAGAGGCGCTGGACCTGGTGCGTGAGTTGACCTATGGCGTGATGGCCGATGCGGTCGTGGTTTCGCCGTCGCTGATCACACCGGGGGATGTACGCGACGCGGTGAAGCTCACCCGCAAGGGCGGAACCTGTGTGCTCACGGGGATGACCTCGCAGTTGACCGCGTCAGTCAAGATCGATCTGCAGGACTTCATCCTGATGAACAAGACGCTGGCCGGCACCGTGTTCGGCTCCTGCAACCCGAGGGCCGACGTCTTCCGGCTGGCCCGGCTCTACCAGACCGGGCAGCTCCAGCTCGACGAGATGATCACCCGGCGCTATCGCCTCGACGAAATCAACGACGCCTACGACGATCTCCGGAACGGAAAGATCGTCAGGGGCATCATCGATTACGGGATCGAGTGAATCACCACCGGTCGAGGTCATTTGCAAGCTCGCGGCGGGTCATTCGCCTCCGCGGGTGACGTGCCCACCGGATCGATCAACAGCAACTCGAGCACTACCGGAGTCGTTCCGTGATTGCGGCCATCGTGCACATGGGCGGGACCACTGGGCTCGATGAACGAGTCGCCGGGCCGGTAGATGCCACTAGCGTGCAGTCGTTGCCATAGTGGGCGCGCTACCGCGCGCCGTTCGTCAAAGCGGTTACCGAGGGCCGCGACTCGGGGGCCTTTCCCGACGGCGGACAAATTTCGGACCGCGCTGCTGCGCCAGGTCACGCTGATGCTGGGTCGGGCCGGCTGAGCCTGCGCAATCGCTGCACTTGGCCGTAGGCGTCGATCGGGCTGTGCAGGCCCAGACCACCGTCGGCGTGCACGACCTGACCGGTCACCCAAGGCAATTCGAGCACACCGACGATGGCCCCGGCCACGTCCGTGGCAGCTCCCAGCCCGCCCAGGGCCGTGCGTTCGGACATGCCCTCGACCCAGCCGGGCAGTTGTTCGGGGTTGGGCAGCATCGGGGTTCGGGTGACGCCGGGCCCCACCGCGTTGACCCGGATGCCGTGGGCACCCCACTCCACTGCTGCGACCTTCACCAGCATGTCCACCCCAGCTTTCGACACGCAGTACGCGCCCATATCGCGATCGGCGATCGTCCCGCTGATGCTGGAGACCGCGACCAGAGAACCGCCCCCTCCCCCGTCGATCATGACTCGGGCGGCCGCCCGAAGCGTCAGCCAGGTACCGGTGAGGTTGACTTCCAGCACTCGTCGCCAGTCGGCGGGCGACTGCTCGGTGAGCAAGCCCGACGCACCGATTCCCGCGCACGTCACCACCCGCGTCGGCACGCCGTGCTCGCGCACGGTTTGGTCCATCGCCGCCGTCACCGCATCCGAATCGCTGACATCGCAAGCGATGTCGGCATCGGCGAGATCCCACACCACGACGTCGTGGCCCGCGGCGCGTAACCGAGCAGCCACTTCGGATCCGATTCCGGACGCCCCGCCGGTCACCAGGGCGGTGCTCATTTCGCGCGCCCGATCAGCTCGACAAGTACGCCGTCCGGCGCTTCGATCACCGCCATCGCGACGGTCCTTCCGTCCGGGGCCACGACGTCGATGCGCCGCACGCCGTCGGTGAAACCCAATGCGGCCAAAGCGGCGAGCGTCTCGTCGACTTCACGCTGCAGTGAGAGCAACATGAACCCGTGCCGTAACGCGGTCGAGTCCGGCAGTGCCTCAAGGGCACCGGCCAACTCCACCAGTTCGACAAACCCGCTGCCCGATGTCTGCGGATCGCCGAGAAATACCGATCGCAGCCGATCACTCCCGGCGCCGAACAGTTCTCGCCAATCGCCGACGAAGTCGTAATCCATCAACTGGCTCAGTCCCAGGCCGTCGCACCAGAATCGAAGCGACCGTTCGACATCGGAGGTGCAAATTGCCGAATGGTGCACACCTAACATGGGCTTCCTCTCGATCGCGGAGCTTGCCCACCATCATGCAACGTCGATCGTCGACGCGGAACGTCTGACTACATCTTGATCGCAGGGATGAGCCTGCTGAGATTCCAGACCCGGTCTCTTCGCGCGCACAGACAGGAGATCGCCAGTGCGGCAGCCGTTATCCCGACCAGCACGATGATCGCCTGCCATAGTCGGGCGTCGATGCCGCCGAGTATGAGCTGGCGGAGCCCGTTGACGCCGTAGGTCATCGGGTCGAAGCGGTGCAGGACCTGGAAAGGCCGTGACGTGGTTTCCACGGGATACATTCCGCCCGCGCTGACCAGCTGCAACATGAGCAGGGCCATGATCAGCACCCGACCCACCGCCGGACCGACCAGCGCGTTGATCGCCTGCGTCGCGGCCACGAAGGCGCCGGAGATCAGCATCATGAACCCCAGCATCGCGGCCGGATGCACGGCGTGCACACCGAGGGCGAACCGGACCACGCAGTAGAGAATGATCGCTTGGAAGACCGCGATCGCGGCGGCAGGCAGGTAGCTCGCGAGCACCACGCGAATCGCCAGGACTTCCGCGGCGATCGCGCGACTCTGCAAGGGCCGCAACACCATCCACAGCACCAAGGCACCGAAGAACAAGGCGAGCGTGAGGAAGAACGGCGCCATCCCGGTGCCGAAGTTGGGCGCGGCGTTCTCATGCGAGGCCTCGAGTTGCACCGGACCACCGATGGTGTCGGCGACCGCATCCTTTTGCTGGGTGGTCCAGTTCGGCACCTGCCTGGCTCCGTCGGCGAGTTTGGTCGCCAGCTCGGCCGATCCCGTCTTGAGTTGTCGTGCCCCGTCGTCGAGTTTGGCGATGCCGCCGGCCAATTCGGCGTTGCCGGTGGCAACCTGCTGTGCTCCGTCGCGCAGCTGGGTGAGCTTGTTCGTCAGGTCTTGCCCCTTGCTGCCGACCTGGTCGAGCGCCGACCCAAGTGGACTACCCGGGTTACGCAACCCCGATGTCAAGGCGATCGCCGCATTCTGCGCATCGGTGAGCTGCTGACGGATCTGGGGCGTGAACTGGTGACCCCGGAGCTGATCCTGGATGCCGCGCAGGTTGTTCGCCAGCGGATCCTGTCGCGCGGAGAGCTGATCGATCACCGATGAAAGGGAGTTTGCGGCGGCATCCTGCGCCGAGGCGATTGCGCCGATCTGGTCATTGGCCTGCTGAAGCGCCGTTGCGCCCTGTTGGAGTTGTTGCGTGCTGCCGCCGATTTGCGACACCGCCTTGGCCACGGCGAGCAGCGGGTCGGTGGCGCGGTCGATTCCGTCTGACAGTTGCTTGGCGCCGGCGGCAAGTGTTGCCGAGCCGGACCGGGCGGTGTCCAGACCGGTCACCAGCTGTCCGGCACCGTCGTCGAGTTGAGCGGCCCCGTCGGCGGCCTGCTTGATACCCGATCCCGACGAAACCACGATCGACAGCACCTGATTGACGGCTTGCCCCGAGATCCGGCTGGACACGGCGTTGAGGACCTGGCCGATGGCGGTGCGACCGATGCTCGTCGAGATGTAGTTGTTGGCGTCGTTGTAGACGGCGATCAGGTTGGCCTTCTTGGGTTGTCCGGTCACCGGTGATGCGATTGCCGCGCTGAAGTCGGGCGGCAACTCGACCATGAAGTAGTACTTGCCGTGGTCGACTCCGTTGCGCGCTTCAGCCAAGTCCACGACGTGCCAGTCCAACCCGCCGTCCGCGGTGAGGCTCTTGGCGATCTCCGCGCCGGCATTGAATTGCTGCCCGGACACGACGGCGCCACGGTCGGAGTTGACCAGCGCCACCGGCATCTTGTTGGTGTGGCCGAAGGGATCCCAGAACGCCCAGAGGTACAACGCCCCGTACACCAGGGGCAGCAGCATCAGCACGACGATGGCCACGCGTGTCAGGCGGCTGCGGCCGAAGCGCTTGATCTCCGAGCCGAAGGCGAGTCCAGCCAGCATCTTCAGTCCTCTCCGGTCAGGATGCGGTGATCGTGTAGTTCGTGGTCCGGCGCGTCCGTACCGAGCGGGTTGGTCACCCCGACGACCACGGTGCGCCGCTTGGCGATCACACCGAGCCTGTCGGCCGCGAGTGCCCGCCGGGAGTTGTCACGAACCTGTTCGAGGTCGCCGACCACCAAGATTGGACGCTTCGACAGCAGCGCCAACGTGATTCGCAGCAAAAACAGTTCCAGGTCCGACAACTCGACGATGTAGGTGTCGCGGGACGGCGGGGGTATTTCGCCGAATACCTCCGACAGCTCGGCCGAACCCGATTGCGCCGGTACCGATGAATACCACGGCGCCAGCCACCGTAGTTGCTCGGCGAACACGGTTCCGACGGTCACCGATTCCTCGAGGTCGTCGATGTCTTCGAAGGCCGCGATCGAGCAGTGCCGGCGGATCGCGCGCGCGGTTGTCTCGCCGAGGACGGTCAGCGTGCCGTGGCTCGGTTTGAATCGTCCCGCGAGCGTCAGCAGCAGCGTTGTCTGACCCGGACCCCCGGGCATCTGAATGGCATGAAACCCGGGCGTCAGGGCCAGATCGACCCCCGAGAACAGCGGCCCGTGCTCACCGTCGACCCCCAGTCCGGCGGCGGTGATCACCGGTGCGATGTCGTCCGGTTCGTCTTTGGTGTCCATGGTGTGGCTTTCCCTACTCGCCGGAAACGGGAATCGAGTCCAGCAGTGCGGTGACTAGTTGCGCGAGCAAATCGGGGTTGATGGTTCCCGGGCGTAGCACCTCTTCCATCGCGACGCCCAGGTTGAGGGTGACGACCAGCTGGGCGATATCGGTCAGCCGCCGGTCGCCCGGCACCGTGTCGGTCGATTCGACGATGTGCAGCGCCTGGTCGGCCGCGGCGCGGCGGCGCTCGATCAGGCGTTCCCGAAGCTGCGGATCGCGCTGGGCGCGCAGCCAGTACTCGACGAGCAGCACGTAGTAGTCGGAATGGTCGCGGACCGAGTCGAGGACCGACCGGCTCACCTCGCGCGCGGCCGCGGCGGTGTCACCGTCGCTGCGGTCCAGCGCTATCGCGATCTGCTCGCCGCGCTGCTCGAACTCGCGGTCGAGCAGCGCCAGGAACAGTTCGTCCTTCGACTCGAAGTTCGAGTAGACCGCGCCCTTGGTGAAGCCCGCAGCCTGACCGATCGCGTCGATGGTGGCGCCGGCGAAACCCTCGGCCGCGAACACCTTCGACGCCGCATCCAGGATCCGGTCGCGAACCTCGTCGCGAGTGGGGCGCGTTCGGCGCGGCTTGACAGGGGACATGTGCAGCAGCATACCCTTCAGTATCGGTTAGATACTAACGAGTATCGAATATCACCCGCCCGGGGCGTCGTCAGCCGAACCTGGCCGCGGTGCGCTCCCACAGTTCGGCGGCCAATCGCTGATCGTCCGCCAGGCGGCTGGCTTTGGCGATCTTGTGTCTCGCGTAGTACTCGCCGGGTGTCCAGTCGGCACCGGGCGCGCTGGACGCGAGCCGCACCAATTGGTCGGCGCCCTGGTCCGGGGTCGAGATGAACAGCACCGCCGGGGTGTACCGCTGCATGAACACCAGAAATCGCGAACCCGAGGCAATGCCGATGTTGGAGTTGACATTGCCGGGATGCACGGCCGCGACGGAGAGGCCGCCGGCATGGTAGTGCCGGTGTAATTCCTTGGTGAACAACACGATTGCGAGCTTGGATAACGCGTAGGCCGCAGCCGGCCGGCGGCTGGCGGTGTTCTCCAGGTCGTCGACGGTGGCACGGAAGATCAGCTTGTGCGACGAGCTGGTTGTGTTGATGATCGTGGCGCGCGACTCCAGCAGCACATCCAGCAATCGGGTGGTCAACAGGAACGGCGCCAGGTAGTTGACCTGATAGGTGCGTTCGTAGCCGTCGGGCGTCAGCTCGATCTTGCTGGCCATCCTGCCCGCATTGTTGAGCAAGACGTCGATGCGCGGATATTGCGCACGCATCTTGTCCGCCAGGGCCCGCACCTGGGACAGGTCGGCGTAATCGACGACGAAGTAGTCCGCGTTCAATTCGGCGGCCACCGCGGCCGTCTTGGTTTGGGAGCGGCCGACCACGACGATCTGGTCGCCGCTGCGGCTGAGGCGACGAGCCGCAGCCGCACCGATGCCGTCGCTGGCACCCGTGATGACAACCGTCCTGCGCGTCATTGCGAGACCTCCACGGCGGAGTGTAGCGATCACGCGGTAAGCGAGCCGCTCAACGACTCAACGCAGCCCCAGGTGGCCCACCGAACGTCGGTGCTGATACTTCAGTAGCGGGCTGGCGCCCCACTCAGGCCAGCGAGTAACGCACGGGCAGGTGTTTGAGGCCGCCGACGAACGTGGTGGCGACCAACTCCGGATCACCGGTCACCTCAATGGAATTGAGCCTGGGCAACAGCTCGGTGAAGAAGCTGTTGACCTCCATGCGGGCCAGGGCGGCGCCCATGCAGAAGTGCACCCCGTAGCCGAAGGCGACGTGCTTGTTGGGGTCGCGCCCGACGTCGAAGCGGAACGGGTCGGTGAAGACATCCTCGTCGCGGTTGGCCGACACGTAGGACAGCAGCACCGAATCCCCGGCCGCGATGGGCATCCCGCGCACGGTGGTGTCTTCGGCCGCCGTGCGCATGAATTCCTTGACGGGGGTGACCCACCGAATCATCTCCTCGGTGGCCAGCGGCATCAGGTCGAGGTTGTCACGCAGGCGCTCGAGCTGATCGGGGTTTTCGATGAGCGCCTGCAGGCCCCCGGAGATGGTCGCGCTCGTGGTGTCGTGGCCGGCGGTGGCCACGATCAGGTAGTACGACACGGTGTCGATATCGGACAGCGGCTCCCCGTCGACGCGCGCGTTGGCGATGGCGGACGCCAGATCCTCGGTCGGGTGTTCGCGGCGCGACTCGGTCACCCCGTTGAAGTACTGGAACATGTCGAACAACGCAGGCAGCTGGTCCTCGTTGGAGCTGCCGCGCTTGAATTCAGAGTCGTCGCTGCCGAACAATTCCTGGGTGAGCTTGAGCATCCGCGGGAAGTCGGCCTCCGGCAGGCCCAGTAGCGACATGATCACGAACAGCGGGTAATTGACCGCCACCTCCTGGACGAAGTCACACTCGGGACCCGCGGCCATCATCTTATCGACGTAGATCTTGGCGAGCTCGTCGACACGAACCTTCAACGCCCGCATCGCCTTTGGCCGGAACCAATCGGACCCGATCGCGCGTACCACCCGATGCTGCGGATCGTCGAGGTGGATCAGCGTGCGCACGCCCGCGGCCGCCTGCATCTCGTCGCCCTCGGCGGTGGTCAGCACCGGGCGCGGCCAGTTGGTGAACAACATGTTCTCGCGCTCGATGTCCATGATGTCGGCGTGCTTGGTGATCGCCCAGAACGGTTTGTAGTCCGGCACCTCGACCCACGACACCGGCGCGTTGGCGCGCAGGTGAGCCAGCGCCGCGTGCAGCCGCTTCTCGTCGGTGTACGCCAGTGGATCGGCCAACAACTTTCCGGCGTCGTCCATCGTCGTGGTGCTCACTGGCGAAACTCCTTCATCGCGGCGGTGATACAGGTTTGCGAAGCGGTCATGAAGATCGGCAGGACGCGGTCGACGACACCCTCACAGCGCTCCCGCAGGGCGGCGCCGACCTCGCCGACTGGCCCGACGACCGCGAAGGTCGCCAGCATTTCGTCGTCGATCAGCGAGGCCATCGCGTCCCACTCCCCCTGCTTGGACAGCCGGTTCAGATCGTCGTGCAGGTCGCCCCAGCCGTGCAGCTCGAGAACCTTGCGGTAGGCCGGCGTCGATCCGTAAAAGGCGATCTGCTTGCGCACCGCGGCAGTCGCGGTCTGCAGGTCGGCGTCGCTCTCGCCGGTGGCGACCAGCACCTCGGCCGACAACTCGACGTCGCCGCGCCGGCGGCCGGCCCGCTGCAGGCCACGTAGCAGTGCGGGCGTGGTGACGTCGGTGATGTAGCGCCTGGACACCATCGGGTGGCCCAGGTGGCCGTCGGCGACCTCGCCGCACATCTCGGTCATCACCTCACCGACCGCAGCCACGAACACCTTCGGCATCGGATAGGGCTGCGGCTCGGGAGTGAACATCGGCGTCATGATCTTGTGGGTGTAGAACTCGCCCTCGAAGCGCAGTTTGCCGCCGTCGCGCCAGGCGTCCCAGATCGCGTGCAGCGCCGAGACGAACTCCCGCATGCGCCGGGCCGGGTGGCTCCACGGCATGCTGAACCGTTTTTCGATGTGGGGCTGAATTTGAGTGCCCAGCCCGAGGATGAACCGGCCCTTCGAATACTCCTGCAGATCCCAACCGATGTTGGCGACGATCATCGGGTTGCGGGCGAACGCCACGGCGATGTTGGTCCCGATTTCCAGCCGCTTCGTGTGCTCGGCGGCCAGCAGCAGCGGCAGGAATGGGTCGTGACTGGTTTCGGGCGTCCATCCGCCGTCGTAGCCCTGCCGTTCCAAGGTGACCGCCGCGTCGGCCGCGCGAGCGAGTTGATTGGGGATGCCGCCGTCGACCTTGAGGCGGCGGGCGTCGACCATGCGGGTAACTTTACAGTAAGCAATCCAGTATGTGACCCTGCAGGCGTGGCGATCGCAAGCGCGGCGTAGCCGGGCGCGGCGGGTCGCCACCCTCGGGCTGGCTCACCGAACGAAACGTGCATGAGGTAGGACAGAGGCATGTCGAAAGCCCAGGACTGGGGAGAAACGCTCGACGATCTCGGGCGCCGTCGGGAGCGCGCGTGGGGTATGGGTGGTCCCGAACGGCTCGACAAGCACCGCGGCAAGGGCAAGCTCGACGCCCGGGCGCGCATCGAGCACCTCCTCGACCCGGGGACCTTCCGCGAAATCGGCACGCTGGTCGGCGGCGACATCGCGGCCGATGGGCTGGTCGTCGGTTCCGGATTGATCAACGGTTCGCCGGTGATGCTGGGCTCGGAGGACTTCACCACCATGGCCGGCAGCATCGGACCCGGCGGCAACTCCAAGCGCTACCGCATCGCCGAACTCGCGTTGCGCGACAAGGTTCCTCTGGTGATGTTGCTCGAAGGCGCCGGCTTTCGTCCCGGCGGTGGGCATTACGGCCGCGCCCCGACCGACCTGCTCGCCCAGGCGCAGTGCTCGGGCCGGGTACCGACCGTCGCCGCCGTGCTCGGCCCCTCGGCCGGACACGGCGCCCTCGTCGCCCCGGTCTGCGACTTCCGGATCATGAGCGCTCAGGGCGCGATCTTTACCGCCGGACCGCCGGTCGTCAAAGAGTCCACCGGAGAAGAGATCTCGAAGGAGGACCTCGGCGGCCCGGGCACCGCCGTGCCGAGCGGGGTGATCCACAACGTCGCCGACGACGACGAAACCGTGCTCGCCGACATTCGGCGCTACCTGTCGTATTTCCCGCCGAGCGCGTGGTCGTATCCGGCGCAACTGCCGCCGGACGAGGACAGCGAGCCGCGTGCGACGCCCGAACTGCTCGATATCGTCTCCCGCGACAATCGCCGCGTCTACGACATGCGCGCCGTGCTCGACGTGGTCTTCGACCGGACCGACTGGTTCGAGGTGCAGCCGCTATACGGCAAGGCGATCATCTGTGCGCTGGCCCATCTCGGTGGGCACCCGGTCGCGGTCGTCGCGAACCAGCCCAACGTGCTCGCCGGCTCCATCGACGCCGACGCGGCGGACAAGGCGGCACACTTCATCATGGTGGCCGACTCGTTCCACCTGCCCATCGTGTTCCTCGCCGACAACCCCGGCATGCTGCCCGGCAGTCGGTCCGAGCGCAGCGGCGTGCTGCGCGCCGGTGCTCGGATGTTCGCCGCGCAGACGGCGGCGACCACGGTCAAGTTGCACGTCACGCTCCGGAAGGCATATGGATTCGGCTCGATGGTCATGTCGCTGTTGGGTTTCGATCACCAGAGCGCGACGTTCGCGTACCCGGGCGCGACCATGGGCGCCATGAGCGCGGCGGCGCTGGGCCGGGCGACGCACGCCGGTGAGGACATCACGGCGAAGCTGCGTGACGCCGAGTTGCAGGCGTCCTATCGCTCGGCCGAGCATCTGGGCTTCGACGAACTCATCGATCCCCGCGAGACCCGTAATGCCCTGCTGGGGTCACTGCTTCGCGGACTGTCCAGCCGCCAGGCCGCGGCGGAGCCGGTCACCCGGACCGTCATCCTGCCTTGAGGCCGTTCGCGAAAGTGCAACTAACGCCGGCGCCTCTCGCGGAATGCGTCGCCCGTTGCACTCTCGGTCAGCCGGTCCGGTACGCCGCGACCACGGGCTCGAGTTCGTCCGGCGTGGCGCCGTGCATGATCACCGCGTCGGCCCCGTAATCGAATTCCTTGCGGACGCGGTCGGCGCACTGCCGGGCCGACCCGGTGGCCGACGGCTCCAGCCACTCGTCGGGAATCAGCGTCGCGATGTGCTCGATCTGCTCGGCCGCGGCCTTGTGGTCGATCCCGCCCGCGATCGACGTCACCACCGGATCTTCCCGGAAGCGTTGCAGCACGGCCGGATCCCAGTCGTTCGTCCGCACCATCAGGTCACCGTAGCCCTGCAGATAGGTGGCCAGGCGCGCCACGGTCTTCTTCAGCCGCAGCTCCTCGGGCAGGTGATCACCGACCGTGGCGAAGCACGACCACACCCGGACGCTGTCTGGATCGCGGCCGGCCTTCTCGGCCGCAGACTTGACGGTCTTGACGCAGCGCTGCAGCGTCTCGGGCGTGAAGTAGGTGTGCAGAATGACGTCGTCGAAAACCCGGCCCCCGAGGTCGAGGGTCTTGGGCCCGAAAGCCACCAGCGCCAACCGGATGTCCTCATTGAAGTCCGGGTCGAGGAAAAGTATCGGGTATTTCCCCATCGGCCCGCCGTGGTTGAAGATCAGTTCGCCGTGCCACAGGCGGCGCATAACCTGGGCCCAGTCCTCCATTTGCGCGGTCGTGACGGCCGGGATGCCGAACGCGCCATAGATCGCCGCGATGCCCCGGCCGATTCCCAGCGTGAAGCGCCCGCCGGAGAGCCGGTGCATCGTGGTCGCCCACGATCCGGTGATCAGCGGGTGGCGGGTGTTGTGATTGGTTGCCGCGGTGGCGATCTGCATGCGGGTCGTCACGGCGCACGCGGCCCCCGTCAGCGATGACGCCTCTTTGACGTTCCAGCGTTCGGAGATGAACGCGGTGCCGAAGCCGAGCTGCTCGCCGCGGCGGGCCTCGTCGATCAGCGTCGCCGGACCCTCCCCGCCGGCGCCGGCCAGCAGGTAGTAGCCCAATTCATCGAGAGTGCGCTCGCTCAACTCCAAACTCCTTGCTGATAGCCGCAATTCCAGACCTCGGTGATCTTCCCGTCGACGACGCGGAAGACCTCGATGCTGGCGATGTTCGTTTCGGTGCCGTCCTCGGTGGTCATCGACGAGTCGTAGACGATGGCGACGTGCTCGCCGTCGTCACCGGCGGCGACGACGTTCAGATCGAAGCGCAACGTATCGAACATTGCCCAGACGTCCCTGACCCGGCTGACCGCCTGTTCGCGGGTGAGGGTGTGCACCTCGCCCACCCCATGCCGAATCACCTTGTCGGCGAACAGCTCCTCGGCAAGGGTCAGGTCCTGCTCGTTCCACACCACCAGGTTGTACAGCTCGACCACCTCACGCGCCGAGCGCGGAGCCGCCATCAGCCGGCCACCTCGCGCAGAAACCGATCGGTCACCTTCTGCACCCGACGGGAGAAGATGTGCCCGACGTGGCTGCCGTCATACCAGTACAGCTGGCCACCCCAGCGCTCCTGCAATTCGACCGTGGGATCGCGCATCGCCATCCGGTCGTGCCAGGCGCCGACGATGAGCCGGCGATGCGGCGGTGGCGCCGGATCCACCCGCAACGGGTCGATCACCGAAGTCAGCTTCGCCACCACCGGGGAGGCCAGCAGCTCGCGGAATCCGTCCCGCGACGATCCCCAGCGCCCCAAGTGTCGCGCGATCATCGCATTCAGCCCCAGGATCGGCGTGTACAGCGCCACTGCATCGATCTGCCTTTCCAGGTGTGAAACCAGCGCCGCGACCGGCGTTCCCATCGAAATACCGGCCACCACAACGGCGCTCGCCTGTGGCTGGGCCCAACGCACCACCGCGCGGATCTCCGACACCGAGCGCATCATGCCGGCGACGTTGCCCAAGGGGTCCATGTCCGGGTAGGCCGGCCATTCCCGGCGCCGGCAGCCGTGACCGGGCTGCACCGGCAGCGCGACGTTGAACCCCAACTGGTGGTGGATTCGGCCGATGCGGCTCAGCAGCAGGTCTTCCGTGCCGCCCTGACCCGCGCCGTGCACCCAGATGAGCCACGGTCGGGGGCCATCGGTGTGCCGGCACAGGTGCACCACCGCCCTGGCCGGCCCTCCCCGGCCCTCGGCTTGCAGCGTGTTCGGTAACGCCGGGTCGTGCTCGAACGCCATCCGCTCGTACGCCAGATTACCGATGCGTCGCCGGCGCACCAAGGTTGCGCGCAGCGGCATCGGCTCCCCATGCGCACGGTCGATGCCCAGGGCGGACAACTCCTCCGCCGCGGCCTCGCAGCCGGCCAGCGGCCGCATCGCCGCCGGGCTGCCGCCGAGCAGCGAAAAGCCGCTCAGCACAAGCTCGTCCAGCATGACTTCGCCGAACTGCCGCACACCCCGCGGCGACACCGGCGCCCAGCCGGTCGATTCGTTCAGACCGGCCACCGTCCGGGGCAACAGCATGCCGAGCTCGCGGGTCGCCTCCTTGACGAGCCCGAGTCCGCGCGTCACCTTCGACATGCCACTGCCTGGGCCAGCTTGAATCGGACGTACCACCAGTTGCGAGGCGAGTCGACCGGCACTGTCGGCGCGACCAGCGGGGTGGCCTGAGTCATTTCGCTCCTTGCCGCGCACGGACCAGACTGCTGAAATCTATACTGTAACGGACTTAGTATCAGGCAATCGGAGGCTTCAGCGTGAAAGTGCCCTTCACCTGGAAGGTCACCGGGTGGTTCATGGTCGGGTGGTCTCCCGAGTTCCCCGTCGGCGAGGTGCGGCCGCTGAAATACTTCGGTGAGGACCTCCTCGCCTACCGCGACGCGTCAGGCGAACTGCATGTTCTCGAAGCCCATTGCAAACACCTCGGCGCCCACCTCGGCCACGGCGGCAAGGTGCTGGGCGACTGCGTCGAGTGCCCCTTCCACGGCTGGCGCTGGGGCCCGGACGGCACCAACCGATACATCCCCTATCAACCGGACCGCCCCAACCGCGCGCTGCGGTTGCGGGTATACCCGGTGCGCGAGCAATACGACTGCGTGTTCCTCTGGCACCAGCCGGACGGCAAGGAGCCGCAGTGGGAGATGCCGGACATCTTCAAAAAGTTTCCGCAATTCGAGACCGACCCCGCGGCCTACTACCGCGCGTACCCGGAGTTCTCCCGGCGCGCGGAGCGCGAACCGGTGCATCCGCAGATCGTCGCGGAGAACGCCCCCGACAGCGCCCATTTCGAATACGTGCATCACGCCACGGTGACCCCGCGGGTGCTGGACTACAAGATCGTGGGTCACGAGTGGCAGTTCGTCGCGGGGTGGCCCGACACGCGCAGCGACAACCCGGAGGATCTCGCGCTGCGGTTCCACAGCCACCTGTTCGGCCTGGGCGGAGCGATCAGCGTCTTCGAGGGGGCGCAGAATCATCGGCTGATCTTCACGTGCACGCCGGTCGACGACGAGTGTTCGGACCTGTTCTACTCGATCTGGTGGCCGCGGGTCCCCGGCGACACCGCCGACGTCCCGCAGGGCAGGCTCCGCGACATCATCGAAAAGCAGTTCCTGTCAACCGTGTTCGATGATCTGCAGATCTGGCGCTATCAGAAATACGTGGAGAATCCGGCGCTGTCCAAGGCCGACGCGAAAGGGTACATGGCGCTGCGGAAGTGGGCCAAACAGTTTTACGAAGTGCCGGCATGACACCGAAACTCGCCGAGATCGCGGCACCCGAGCGCACCGCGATCGTCACGCAGGAGTGCCAGGGCGCGGTCATCGGCCCCAACGCCGGCCTGGCGATGCTGGCCGAGGAGGCGCGCCGGGTCGCGCTGCCCAACATCGTTCGGCTGTTGCCGGCGGCCCGGGCGGCCGGTGTCCGCGTCGTGCACTGCCTGGTGCGGCGACGGCCCGACGGGCTGGGCTCCAATCACAACGCCAAGATCTTCGCCATGGGGCACGGTCACGTCGACATCACCCCGGGCACCCCTGGAGCGGCCGTGTTGCCGGAATTGGGGCCCGAACCAAGCGATCTGGTGCTGAGCCGCTGGCACGGCGTCGGGCCGATGGGCGGCACCGACCTGGACGCGATATTGCGGAATCTCGGGGTGTCGACCATCGTCGTCGTCGGGGTCTCACTGAACATCGCCATTCCCAACGTCGTGATGGATGCGGTCAATGCCGCCTATCGCGTCGTGGTGCCCCGGGACGCCGTCGCCGGCGTACCCACCGAGTATGGAGAGGCCATCATCACCAACACCCTGTCGCTGCTCGCGACCATCACCACCACCGACGAGTTGCTCAGCGTCTGGACGCCGCGATGACGGATACCACACCCGGCGTTCGCGGTGGATTTCCCGAGATCAAGCCGGCCGAACACGCGCCGCCAGGGCTGGGCCGGTTCGTCGCCGCGACGCGCCGCCTGCAGGATCTGACCCTCGCCAGCAATCCGGACGGCTCGGCGTGGACCGCCGCGGCCCGGCTCGTCGAAGACGCCTGCGCCCTGCTGGACGGTCACCAGGTGCCCGAGGGCATGGCACCGGCGGGCCGCGTCATCGAGCTGCCCGGCCTGGGCCACCCGCTCCTGCCACCCTGGACCATCAGGGAATCCGGTCCCGATGGCGTCACGATGGCGGGACACTTCACCCGCGCCCATGTCGGCGGAAACAACGCCGTGCACGGCGGCATGATCCCGCTGTTCTACGACTGGCTGTTCGGCATGGTGGTCTCTACCGCCGGCACTCCCCCGACCCGCACCGCCTACCTGCATGTCGACTACCGCAACATCACGCCGATCGACGAGCCGCTCACCGCCCACGGACACATCACCGACATCGAGGGCAGGAAGATCTTCATCTCGGCTACGATGACGGCCGCTGATGGCGCGCTGCTCACCGAAGCCAACGGCCTGATGGTCCGTCTCCTTCCCCACCAGCCCTGAGAGGCCTGATGTCCGACACAGCAACACAATTCACGGTCCCCGCCGTCGCGGCGGCCGTTGCCGCCGCGATCCCCGACCGGGAGCTGCTGATCCAGGGCGAACGGCGATACAGCTATGCACAGGTGATCGAGCGGTCGCACCGGCTCGCGGCATACCTGCATTCCCGTGGGCTCGGGTGCCGCACCGAACGCTCCGGTCTGCCCGGCCATGAAACCGGCCAGGACTTACTCGGCATCTACGCCTACAACGGCAACGAATTCGTCGAGGGGCTGCTGGGCACCTTCGCAGCCCGGGTCGCCCCGTTCAACGTCAACTTCCGCTACGTCAAGAGCGAGCTGCAGTATCTGTTGGCGGATTCGGGGGCGACAGCGCTGATCTACCACGCCGCATTCGCACCCCGGGTGGCCGAAATTCTGCCGGACCTCCCGCAGCTGCGGGTACTGATTCAGATCGCCGACGACTCCGGCAACGACTTGATCTACGGCGCAGTGGATTACGAGAGCGCCCTGGCGTCGTGCGCACCCGAGCCACCACCGGTGCAGCACTCACCGGACGACCTCTACGTCCTGTACACCGGCGGCACGACGGGAATGCCCAAAGGCGTGCTGTGGCGCCAGCACGACATCTTCATGACCTCCTTCGGCGGCCGCAACATGATGACCGGCGAGCCGTTCGGGTCCGTCGAGGAGATCGCGGCCAATGTGCTCGCGGGCCCCGGCACCAAGTTGATGATCCTGCCCCCGCTGATGCACGGCGCGGCCCAGTGGAGCGTGATGACGGCGATCACGACCGGGCAATCCGTCGTCTTCCCCTCGGTCGTCGATCGTCTCGACGCCGAGGAGGTGGTCCGCACCATCGAGCGCGAGCGCGTGAGCGTGGTGACAGTGGTCGGTGACGCGATGGCCCGCCCGTTGGTCGCCGCCATCGAGAAGGGGATCGCGGACGTGTCGTCGCTGGGCGTGGTGGCCAACGGCGGGGCGTTGCTCACCCCGTTCGTCAAGCAAGGGTTAATCGAAGTCCTGCCGAACGCCGTCGTGGTCGACGGGGTCGGATCCTCGGAGACCGGCGCGCAGATGCACCACATGTCCACCTCGGGGGCGGTGTCGACCGGCGTCTTCAACGCCGGACCGGACACGTTCGTGGCGGCCGAGGATCTGAGCACCATCCTGGAGCCGGGACACGACGGCATGGGCTGGCTGGCCCAACGCGGTTACGTGCCGCTGGGCTACAAGGGCGACGCGGCCAAGACCGCCAAAACGTTTCCCGTCATCGACGGGGTGCGATACGCGATCCCCGGCGACCGGGCACGCCACCATCCCGATGGCAGGATCGAATTGCTGGGCCGCGATTCGGTGACGATCAACTCGGGTGGCGAGAAGATCTTCGTCGAGGAGGTCGAGACCGCGATCGCCTCGCACCCGGCGGTGGCCGACGTGGTGGTCGCGGGGCGGCCCAGCGAGCGGTGGGGGCAGGAGGTCGTCGCCGTCGTCGCGGTGGCCGAGGGCGCTCGTGTGGACGCCGAGGAGTTGGTCGCCCACGCCGGGCAATCGCTGGCTCGCTACAAGCTCCCCAAGGCGATCGTGTTCCGGGCGGCGATCGAGCGCAGCCCGTCGGGCAAGGCGGACTACCGGTGGGCGCGTGAGCAGGCGGTGAACGGCTGACAGTGAAGGTCGACCGCCGCTTGCGCCGACCGTCACGGCCCCCACCGCAAATGCGTTGACGCTGACTTGATTTGATCGCTGATTGTCTCGAATTCGTCCCGGGGCAGCGATTGTTGAGCCGCTCCGGAGGTCTACGCTCGACTGCATGGCCGGCCCCGACGGTTTTCATCCCGACTTCACCCCCAATGCCCAGCAGCATGGACCCCGCAATCGCGTCCGCCACGTCAAGTCAACCGAACTTGATGGCACCACAGCGCAGACGGACGGCATGCAGCGCTTCGCCGCGTTGAGTGGATCCACCGTGGGTAGCGAGAAGCTGTGGATGGGAGAAACCTTGGCGTCGCCGGGCAGCGCCTCGGCCAACCACCACCACGGTGATTCCGAGACGATGATCTACGTCCGGAGCGGGCATCCGGAGTTTGTGTTCTTCGACGGGGAGCGCGAGGTTCGGGTCCGGACCGATCCCGGTGATTACGTCTTCGTACCCCCACATCTGCCTCACCGTGAGGAGAATCCCGATCCAAAAACGCCGGCAGAGTTGGTCATTGCCCGCAGCAGCCAGGAGGCGATCGTCGTCAACCTGCCGGCGCTGTATGCGCTGTAGCCTCGCGGCCCCAATGAACTCGGCCCGGCGTGCTCCCTCCGATCGCGCGTGAATCAGTCGTCGCGCGCCGCGGCCGACAGCCGCGTGTCCGGGTAGAGGCCGCAGCCGGTCTCCACCCGCGCTCGCGTCCCAAGGCTCAGCGCGGGATCTCGTTGTAATGGTGTTCCTCGTAGTCGGACTTCAAGTATCCGTTGACGGTGTCGTTGAAGTTGATCCAGTGCGGCGTCTTGCCGTGGGCGGCAAGGCTCTCCTGCGAGGCCCAATGTTCGACGAGGACGTAGCTGTAAGGATCATGGGCATTGCGCCACAATTGATACAGGCTGCAGCCGTCTTCCTTGTTGGACTCGATCACCATGTGATTCAACAGCTTCAGAAATTCGGCTTCGTGCGCTTGCGCCACGTCGAAGAAGACATTCAAAATGATCATGCCGCGCGTCCCTTCGCGCCGCCGGTTGCCTCGATGAATTCGCGCAGGCATGACAGGAACGTCTCGGGTTGTTCCTCGGCGATCCAGTGCCCCGAATGTTCGATGGGCCGGACCGTGACGTTGTCGGCGATCTCCGAGAGCATGGCCTCGGCGATCGGTACGAAGAAGCTCGCGGCCCCGCCCAGTCCGAGGACCGGCAGCGTGAGCTTGCCCTGCTCCGCCAGAATGCGTCGGTTGTCGGAAGCGTCCTGCTCGAAGGCGCGGAACAGTTCAAGGCCGGCACGCATGGCTCCGGGGGCTGTGTAATCAGCGACGTATCGCTGCGCGTCCGATATCGAGATCGCATCGGGATTGGCGCTCAGACGCTGGTAAAACGAACGTAGATAGGGGAATTCGCTTCCAGCGATGAGCGTCTCGGCGACGTTGTCGGCCGCCCCGTGCAGGTGGAAGTGCCAAAGTTTATTCGCGCTGTAGTTGGTCGTTGCCACGCTCTCGTACGCATTGGTCCCCGGGATCGGGGCCTCCATGAGCACAAGACGTTCGACGTCAGTCGCGTACAGGCAGGCGTAGGCGTAGGCGACCATCAGGCCGAGGTCGTGGCCTACCAAGGTGATGGGCTGCTGCACACCGAGGTGGTCGAGCAGGGCCCTGATGTCGCCTGCCATGGTTTGTTTGTCGTAGCCGCCGACGGGCTTGGATGACGCCCCGGCGCCTCGGTAGTCGGGGGCGACGACGAACCAGCCGTCCGCGTGCAAGGGCCCGATGACATGGCGCCACTCCCACCAGGTTTGGGGCCAGCCGTGCAGGAGCACCAAGGTCCGATTGTCGCCACCGTGACTCGGCGGGGTACCCACGGTCACGTAATGGATCCGGACATCCCCGTGATCGAACATGTTGTGGTTGAACGTCGGCATCGCTGTCCCCTCCACGCTAGAAGGCTGCTACGGAGGCCTTCTGGACTCTTGAAGGCGATGGTAGAAGCGCTCGCGTTGGGTGAATCGCTCCTGGCTGGAATCGATCGGTGATTGACCAGTTCTCCTCGACGGCCCACCGAACACCCTGAGTCCCACGCTCCGAGGAGCGGCATCCCTTGTTCGCCGCAAACCGCGGCGGGAGCCGCGTGCGACGGCTCCTGGCGTGGCCCGATGCTTGGCGGCCTCGCGGGTCCGGTTTTAAGATTGCGATCACGCAACGGGGCGCTCACCTGCCAGGTGAAAGGAAGTCTTCCCCATGGCCATCGTCCTCGATACCGACCCTGTCGACCCGGTGGAACGCTCCGATTACATGCACTGGGCGATGGGGGCGGCCATGGTGTCTGTCGAGTGGCATTGGGTGGAAGACGGCCCGGGCGCGACCGCTCATGGGCTGGTCACTCCGCTCGGTGACCTGACCGTCTGTGTCGGAGAGACGACCGCCAACAGGGTGGTCCGGACACCAGCGCTGGCGCGCGATGGCGCCGAGCCCACAGTCTTCGTCAATCTGCAGCTGGCCGGTACCGCGATGGTGGTGCAGGAGGACAGGGAGGCAGTTCTGCACCCCGGTGCGATGGCGCTGTACGACTCCAGCGCTCCCTACACCCTGCTCAACGCCGAGGGCATGGGTGGGGAGTTCTTCCAGATCCCCCACTCCGCGCTGGCTCTGCCGACTGAACTGATCCGCAAAGCGTGCGCCGTGCCACTCATCCCTGAGCATCCGCTGGCCACGTTGACCTTCGATCACCTCCGGCGGGTGGCGGCCGATCCGCGCCTGTTCACCGCGGTCAACCGCGATCTCGTCGCGCACCCGAGCATCGAACTGCTTCGCGCGGTGATCACGACCCAGTTGGGCTATGCAGATCGCGCGGCCGAACCCCTCGCCAACACGCTGCTCGTCCGGATTCTGGACTACGTGTCTCGTCATCTGCGCGATCCCGAGCTCAACGCCGAACGCATCGCCGCGGCACATTTCGTCTCGGTGCGGCATCTTTACAAAACGTGCGCCGACGCCAACATCAGCCTGGCCGAGCACATCCGCATCCGGCGGTTGGAAGCCGCGCGCCACGAGCTGGGCCGCAGCGACGCGTCGGTGACCATCGCCAGTGTCGCGCGCCGGCACGGATTCTCCGACATGTCGAGTTTCAGCCGCGCTTTCCGTGCCGCATACGGACTGTCCCCGCGGGAGTGGCGCGGTCACCGCTTGGGTGCCGGCGCTGAAACGGAGTTCTCCCCTGCCACACCGCAGTAAGGGACCCGCGCGGCGCAGTCGCACCACGCCAGCTGCCACGTCGGTCTGCGCCGCAACGGTCTCGCCCCTCCGGCCGACGTGACTCGGAGCGCTCTACGCGGCGCAACGCTGCTGTCCTGGTTCGGCGCCCATCACCTTCCGGCAAGGTCCGCCCCGGCCGTCTGCAGCGGAGGCACAACGTCGTGCAGCCCCGGCACACACCGAGACGGTTTCGCGCGCAAACATATGCCATCAGAGCCTCTGCACTGCCGGGCCGCGATGACGTGACCAGCCGCGCAGGGAGCGCGATCGGTGGAAGGTACGAGGGATACAGCTGGGCCTGGGGAGGAACCACGGGGGACCACGGTGAGACATAACACGGAAGGGCTGGGAACGCGCCGGAAATGGCGGGCTGTTCTACAGGCAGAGCCGGGGTTGTTGGCGACTGTTCGAGGACAGGAAGCGATTGCGCGATCGACCTGCCATCCCCGGATCGGGGCAATCACCGATCGCGCTGAGATCGGTACCGCGGCAGCCGCGCTCCGCAGCGTCGGCTACCGGCGCTGCGCCACCCCGGGTGAGCATCGCCGCGGGATATCCCCCCGCCCGCGACTTGCCGGCGGGACCATCGTACCATCGACACTCAAACACGTTGCGGCGCAGCCAAAGTGACCGGACGCATCCTATGGATCTGACTCTAGACCGAATCGAGCGGAGTGCCCCGCCGCGGCCGGGCGATCGCAGTCGACATCCGGCTGCGCTGAGCTCTGCGCATCCGACGCCACGGCCACTATTCACCACACCGGTGACGCATCAACTCCCGACGCGGCGCGAGGACAGCGTTGGGATCGCGCGCGATGCGGGCGGCATTAATGCCACCGGTGCTCGCCGCGTGGGCCGAGGCCGAAGCCTGCGCACCGTCGCGGTGCTGATGTTCAACGGGGCGTCGATGTTCGAGACATCGGTGCCCATGAGCGTGTTCGGCATGAATCCTGCCGGGGCTCCCGCATTCACCGTGCTGCCGGTTGCCGGCGAAACCGGTCGGATGCGCACCAGCGACGGTGTTGGATTCGATCCACCGCATGGGCTCGAGGCCCTAGACCGCGCCGGGATTGTGGTCTTACCCGGCTGGCGCAATCCTCATGACGCCCCACCCCCTGGGCCACTGGAAGCAGTCCGCACAGCACACGCCGACGGTGCCTTGATCGTCAGCCTGTGTATGGGCGCGTTCGTCCTCGCAGCCACCGGTCTGCTCGACGGCCGGCGCGCCGCCGCACACTGGTTCCACGCACCCACGCTGGCAGCGCGGTATCCATCGGTTCGCGTTGACCCCTCGGTCCTCTTCATCGACGACGGCGACATTGTCACCAGCGCCGGGACGGCAGCTGGTCTGGATGCCTGCCTTCATGTTGTGCGACGCCACTGGGGCGCCGTCGCGGCCACGGCGATAGCCCGTCATCTTGTCCTGTCGCCCGCACGATGCGGCAGCCAAGCACAGTTTGTCGATCGCCCCGTCCCCGACCGGTCCGAAGACGTCGAATTGGGAAGGGTGATGGAATACGCCATCGCTCATCTGCAGCATGTGGACATTGACGCGCTCGCCGCACGAGCCGGCCTGAGTCGGCGGACCTTCGATCGCCGCTTCCGGGTCCAAACAGGCGTCTCGCCGCTGCAATGGCTACTGCACCAACGGATCCTGCGCGCCCAGAACCTCTTGGAACGCACCGAGCTGACCGTCGACGCCATTGCGCGACAGGTCGGTCTGGCCACCGCGGTGTCGCTCCGTCCCGCATTCCGGCGCATCGTCGGCGTCAGCCCCCAGGCGTACCGGCAAGCTTTCCGTACCGTCGACCGCATGCCGGTACCGACCGGCGATGCGGGCTGACCGACTAGTTGGCGTCTCGTTCCGAGTGCGATGAGGCGCGTTCCGCCGGGACTCACGAGCATCCCCGCGGGCAAAATGAGTCAGAAGGCGATCGATTCCAGCCAGCCAGCGACCTGACCTCCGGCCAGCTTTTACGATCACTACGGAGAGCCCCGAACCGGCTCCGGGTAAACCCTTTTCGGAGCAGCACCGTCGCGGATCGCGAGGCGCTGGTGCGCTGACAGGAAGGATTGGTTCCGTGCCCTTATCGAGCGAACACGACGGGTTCAAGCTCTACTACGAGCGCTTCGGGCAAGGTGTCCCCGTTGTCCTGATTCACGGCAATCCCGGCGACCACCGGGAGTACTCCAGGGTCGTGCCGCAACTGGTGGAGCACGCCGATGTCACCGTCATCGACTTGCGCGGTTACGGCAAGTCGGACAAACACCTGAGCGATCCAACGGCCTACGCACTCAGTCGCCAGGTGGGCAGCGTCATCGCCCTGCTCGAAGAATTGGGTATCAGCAATGCCGTGCTGGGCGGGTACGACATCGGCAGCTTCACCGCCCAGACGGTCGCATCGACCCGGCCCGATCTGGTGCGATCGCTGGTAGTCGCACCGCCCACCTTGGGCGTCGGGCGGCGGATTCTTGAAGAGGACGCGGTGAACGCGTTCGTGCACGCCATCTTCTACAAGTCGGAACTCGTCGAAGAAATCATCGACGGCAAGCCCGACGCCGTTCGCGCGGCACTCAAGGAAAACCTGGTGAACTGGTCGGCGCCCGGATCAACCGTTGTCGACGACCTCCTTGACCACCTAACCGACAACCACTCCGAGCCAGGGGCATTCCTAGCCGGCGTCCTCTGGTTCCGCAACCCTGAGGGCAATCCGATCACCTTCTACGCAAACGAGACGACGCCGGCACGCGAAGACAGGTTCGCGAAGCCCATCACCATCCTGTGGCCGGACCAGGACCCCCTGTTCCCACAGGCATGGAGCGACACGCTGGATGACTTCTACGCAGACTTCACCCTCGAGTACCTGGACAACTGCGGCCATTTCAGCCCACTGGAGTCACCTGACATCTGGTCCAAGCATCTACTCGAACACGTCAGCCGGTAACCTTCGGCCACACCGGAATTCCGGTTTCGCAGCTCGCATCACTCACGAAAGGGCCTCGTCATGAGATCGTCGGGTCCACCCGCTGAGCCGCACTGAACATGGCCGACAACGCCCACCCCGGCGACCACCCAGGCCCAAAACACGCTGTCGTACAAGCGGACTCGCGCTGGTTCCCCGGGTTCGACGTCGGTACGTTCGATATCGACGGAACGGCCATCTACGCCCGGTGGGGCGGCAACCCTGACGGACCCGCACTACTGCTCGTGCACGGCTACCCCGAGACCCACCTGATGTGGCGCCACATCGCCGACCGGCTGCGGGACCGCTACTTCCTGGTCATACCCGACCTCCGCGGCTACGGCGCCTCCGCCAAACCGGTCGGGTTACCCGATCACAGCAACTACAGCAAGCGAACCATGGCCAACGACCTCGTCGCGGTCGTGGATCGGCTCGGCCGAGACTCGTTCTACCTCTGTGGGCACGACCGCGGGGCGCGCGTTGCGGCCCGGCTGGCGCTGGATCAGCCACAGCGAGTCAGGAAGCTGTCGCTCATCGACATAGCCCCCACCCTCGACATGTACAGGGCCACTAACCAGGAGTTCGCGACCGCTTACTTTCACTGGTTCCTGCTCATTCAGGCCGCCCCACTGCCCGAACTTCTCATCGGAGGCAACCCGGCCGCTTACCTGGCCATCGTGCTACGACAACTATCAGGCGGGAACGACGACTACCTTGAACGCGATGTGATTGCCGAGTACGAACGCGCTTTCTGCACTCCCGAAACGCTGCACAGCACCGCCGAGGACTACCGGGCCAGCGCCGGCATCGACCTCGAACACGATCAACACAGTCGCGACCTCGGACACCGGATCGCCTGCGACACACAGGTTCTGACCGCCGAGAAGGGAGCAGTGCACCGCCTCTTCGACGCGCACGGCCTCTGGCAAGCCCAATGTGCTGCAACTGTCACCACGACGACGCTGCCATCGGGACACTTCATCCCCGAGACGCTGCCCGACGAAACCGCCGCCGCGTTGGTGAGCTTCTTTCCCACCTGACGCGGGTCTGCTACTCCGAATCGGTTGAATCACAGAAAAAGCGAGGGTCGTAGTGAGTGCGGTCGCCTTTATCGGTCTCGGAATCATGGGCAGTCCCATGGCGGTCAATCTCGTCCGCGCGGGTCTTCACGTGGTCGGGTACAACCGATCGCCTCACCGGGTTTCCGACCTCGTCGCCGCCGGCGGTGTTGCCGCCGAGTCCATCGCCGACGCGGTCCAGCACGCCGACATCGTCGCCCTCATGCTGCCCGACTCCCCCGACGTCGAAGCCGTGCTGACCGCCGACGGTGGAGTTCTCGAGACGGCCCAACCGGGTGCGCTGATCATCGACTTTTCCAGCATCCGGCCCGACGTCACACGCGCGCTGTCCAGCCAGGCGCGCCAGCGCGGCCTCCGGATGATCGACGCCCCCGTCTCGGGCGGCCAGGTTGGCGCCATCAACGCCGAACTCTCGATCATGGTGGGCGGCAGACCCGAGGACTTCGCGGCGGCGCAACCAGTGCTGCAAGCGGTCGGCGCCCACGCCGCACTCGTCGGGCCCAGCGGCTCAGGGCAGACGTTGAAAGCCGCCAACCAGCTCATCGTCGCGGGCAACATCCAACTTCTCGCCGAGGCGCTCGTCTTCCTCGAAGCGCAAGGTGTGGACACTGACGCGGCGCTCGGCGTCCTCAGCGCGGGCCTCGCCGGATCAGCGGTACTTGATCAGAAAGCCCACAACATGTTGAGCAGGTCTTTCGCTCCCGGCTTCCGCATAGACCTGCACCACAAAGACCTCGGCATCTTCACCGAAGCGGCCCGCAGCGTCGGCGCCATCAGTCCTGTCGGTTCCCTCGTTGCGCAACTCGTGGCCGCCGCCCGGGCCAACGGTGACGGAAGCCTCGACCACTCCGCACTCCTGCGCGGAGTTGAACGGCTCTGCGGTCGAGAGGTAAGGGATAGCGCCTGAGTGCGCTTCCCCGGGCATTCCGGCAGTCGCCGCTGACTCCCCCGGGGCGGCCTGCCGATATTGTCTACTGTAAGAATTACAGTACGATCTTACGCAAGGCCCGCCCCGTTCCTGCTGGAGATGCTGGAGTGCCACGTGACGACCGACGTTCGCAGCGGTGACGAGACCGTCAGCCTGCGCGACCCCTACCCGTTCTTCGCCCGCAAGCGCCGCGAATCCGGGGTGTTCCGCGGGACGGTGATGGACTATTCCAAGACACCCGAGTCGCTGATGCCCAAGCGCGAATATTCCGCGGTGTCCTTCGACGCGGTGAACACGGTGTTCCGCGACGGCCGGATCTTCAGCTCCGCGCCATACGACAAGACGATCGGACTGTTCATGGGGCCAACCATCCTGGCGATGGAAGGCAAGAAGCATCGCGACCACCGCAACCTCGTCTCCGCCGCTTTCAAATCCAAGGCGCTGGCCCGCTGGGAGAACACCATCGTGCGGCCGATCTGTAACGCGTTGATCGACGAGTTCATCCACACCGGCGAAGCGGACCTGGTCCGGAACTTCACCTTCGAATTTCCCACCCGCGTCATCGCCCGACTCCTCGGATTGCCCGCCGACGATCTGCCGACGTTCCGTAAGCGCGCCGTGCAATTGATCAGCTACCACGTCGACTACGAACGCGCCTTCGAGGCGTCGGCCGCGCTCAAGGATTACTTCGTCGAGCAGATCGAACGCCGCAAGTCCGAACCCACCGAGGACATCATCGGCGACCTGGTCACCGCGGAGATCGACGGCGAAAAGCTAAGCGACGAGGCCATTTACTCCTTCCTGCGGCTGCTGCTGCCGGCCGGGCTGGAGACCACGTACCGCTCGTCGGGCAACCTGCTCTACCTGCTGCTCACCCATCCGGACCAGTTCGCCGCGGTGCAGGACAACGGGGAGCTACTGCCGCAGGCGATCGAGGAGGGGTTGCGTTTCGAAACGCCACTGACCACCGTGCAGCGCTTCACCACCGATGACACCGAACTGGATGGCGTCGAGATTCCGGCGCGGTCGGTGATCAGCGTGTGCATCGGGGCCGCCAACCGCGACGAGCGGCGCTGGGAGCGCTCGGATGAGTTCGACATCTTCCGCAAGCACCTGCCGCACATCTCCTTCGCCGCCGGCGAGCACACGTGTCTGGGTCTGCACCTGGCGCGGTTGGAGACCCGCGTCGCGGTGGAGTGCCTGCTGGACCGGGTGACCAACGTCAGCTTGGTGACCGACGACGACCCCCACATCCACGGCCAGCCCTTCCGTTCGCCAACTTCACTTCCCGTGACGTTCGACGCCAAGTAGGGTCCGAAAATGGTCAAAGTTATGTCGGGCTTCCGGGTCCTGGAACTCGCGCAATTCACGTTCGTCCCGGCGGCGGGCGCCATCCTGGCCGACTGGGGCGCGGACGTCATCAAGGTCGAACACCCGCTGCGCGGCGACACCCAACGCGGCTTCATCAACATGGGTGGCATCCAACTGGATCCGGAGCGGCACCCGCTGATGGAGCATCCCAACCGGGGCAAGCGCAGCGTCGGGATTGACGTCTCGACGCCGGGTGGTCAGGAGGTGATCTACGAACTGGCCAAGACCTCCGACGTGTTCCTCACCAACTACATGCCGGCACAGCGGCAGAAGCACAGGTTCGATGTGGAGCACATTCGCGCGGTGAACCCGAACATCGTCTACGCGCGCGGTTCGGCATACGGCGACAAGGGCGCCGAGCGTGACACGGGCGGCTACGACGGGACGGCGTTCTGGACGCGCAGCGGCATCGGGTACGCGCTGACCCCGGAGGAGCTGGGCGGCGCGCTGGGGCAAGGCATTCCGGCGTTCGGTGACTCCATCGGCGGCATGTTCATCGCCGGCGGCATCTCAGCGGCGCTGCTGCATCGCGAACGCACCGGCGAAGCCCTCGAGCTCGACGTGTCGTTGTTGAGCACCGCGTGGTGGGCGGCGGGAGCGAGCGTGACGCAGGGCATGGAGACCGGACAGGTGATGCGCACCCCGATGCCGGGCGCCGCCACCGCGATGTCGGTGAACCCCTTCATGGGCAACTACGAAACCTCCGACGGCGGCACCATCAACCTGTGCATCATCAGCCCGACCGGCCTGATCCGCGACACGTTCGAGCATCTCGGCATCCCCGAGGCGGCCGACGACCCCCGCTTCTCCGAGGTGCTGCCCCTGATTCAAAATGCCAGCGCGGCCGCCGAGCTGATCGCAAAGGCCTTCGCCGCCAAGCCGTTCGACTATTGGCGGCAACACCTGAAGACGATGAAGGGCCAGTGGGCGCCGTTCCAGAGCCTGCTCGACCTGGTCGAAGACGAACAGGCCCTGGCCAACGACATGGTCAGCGAGGTCGAGCTCGCCAGCGGCGGAAAGCCTTTCCGCGTCGTGCGCGGCCCGGTGCAGTTCAACCACGAGCCGTTGGTGACCACGCGGGCGCCGCAGGCCTCGGAGCACACCGAGATCGTGCTGATGGAGCTGGGCATGGACTGGGACCGCATCGAGGAACTGAAGGAGGCGGGAGCCATTGCATGATCGCGCCGGCGATCGCCGTGGTGACGACCTGAGACTTCGCCGAACGTGCACTCAGGGCGAAGAATTGGCTGATTTCTCGCCCTGAGTGCACGTTCGGCGCGCTATCACCACACTTTCTTGACCGGCGGCGCGTACGCCGGCTTGCCCAGACCCAACATGTACTGCGCGATCATGTTGCGGAACACCTCCAGCGTGCCGCCATAGATCCCCACCAGCGGAGCGAATCGGTAGGCGTACTCGGCGCTGCCGTCATCGGCGGACCCATCGGTCCCGAACGGCAGCGTCGAGGCCGCGCCGAGGAGGTCCATGAGTTCCGGGGAGATGTCGCGCATGGTTTGGGCGATGGCGACCCGGCCGAAAATGCTCGGGGTGGCCAGCGCCGTCTCCAGTCGGGCGACGCAGCGGCCCAACCGGTACGCGACCGACTTGTCGTCGACCAGCCGACGCCCGTCCCCGTCGGGCCGCGCGACGCTCGCCGCCGCCTTGTCCACCGCCTGAGACAGAAATCCGGCTTGGTGCATCATGATTGACGTGTCCTGCAGTCCGTCGGGGGCCGCGGCGACGGCGCCGTGCTCGACGTTGAGCGGTTCCCGCAAAACCGTCCAGCCGCCGTTCACCTCGCCCAGCCGGTACTTGTCATCCACGCGGACGTCGCTGTAATAAACGATGTTGGTCCGATCGCCGTCCACCGTGCGGATGCCCTGGATTTCGATGCCCGGCGAATCCAGCGGCACCAGGAACATCGTCAGGCTCTTGTGCTTCGGCGCATCCGGGGCGGTGTTGGTGATCAGGAAGACGTACTGGCAGTTGTGGGCTCCGGTGGTGAACATCTTGGAGCCGTTGATGATCCACTCGTCGCCGTCGCGGACCGCGCGAGTCTTGCAGGTCGCGATGTCGGAGCCGCCTTCGGGCTCGGTGTATCCGAGGCACAGCCTCACCTCGCCGCTGAAGACCTTCGGCAGCACTTCGTCGCGCAACTGCGCCGACCCGAACCTGTCCACCGAACGGGCCACCATCGCGGTGGTCCCCCAGGTCACCCAGGGAACGTGTGCCCGCCGCTTCTCCAACTCCCAGATTCGGCGCCGCACCCGGCTGAATCCGCCGTCGGATTCCGGTTTCCACTCGGCCGCCAAATAGCCTGCGGCGCCGAACTTCAGGTGCAGGCCCTCGTCGAAGTTGTCGCCCGTTTCCCGATCCCGGCGTCTGATCTCGTCGGTCATGTGCGTGGCCAGGAAGTTCCGCGCTTCGTCGCGGAACGCCTCGTCCTCGTCGGACAGTTCGACGCGCGAGAAATCCACTGTGTCGCTCCTTCCTACGCCGGCTGCGCCGCGCCCTCGCGGGCGGCCACGATCTCCGCCACCCGTTGTGCTGTGGCGCCCGGATCGCCTCCGGCCAGCGGCCAGCCCCGGGCGCGGACCAGGTACGCCGTCGCCGCGGCTTCGGCCGAAACGCCCAGCCCGCCCTGAATGTGGACCGCCATCGTCGCCGCCCTGGCGGCCTCCTCGGCCATGAAAACGAAAGCGCTGGGCGCCAATTCGGGGCGTTCGTCGGGTTCATTGTCCAGGAACCAGGCGGCGCGGTGCGCCAGATTCCGGCCGCCTTGCACGGTGATGGCCATGTTCGCGAGCGGGTGCGAGATCGCCTGCAAGGTGGAGATGGGCACCCCCAACGTGTAGCGCGTCTTGGCGAACTCGGCCGCGATGGTCATGGTCTCCTCCACCAGCCCGACGAGCGCCGCGGCGGTCAGCAGCCGCCACTCGTCCAGGGCCAGCCGGTAAGCGGCCAGCGCTTCGGGCCCCTCGGCGACGACGTCGCGGGTGTCAGCCGCCGCGGGATCCACCCAGGCCATGGGTAGCCGGCCGATGTTGTCGACCTTCGCCGGCCGAGTGCCGAAGGTCAGGCGCACGACCTGGTCGTCGTCGCGGACGACGACGTGGTCCGCGATCGACCCCGACGGAATCAGTCGCGGGCCGCGGCCACCGTCGATTCGCGGGTCGAGGGCGGCCAGCTGCTCCCCCTCGGCCACCCCGGCGACGGCCCCACCCAGCGCGCCGAGACGCGCCAGGAGCCGCGCGGTGCAGACGTGGTCAATCCACGGAACCGGCGCGAGGGACCGGCCGATCTCCTCGGCCACCAGCGTGAGATCGACAAGTGTGGCGCCGTCACCACCGCACGACTCGGGCAACGCCATGGTGGTGGCGCCCATCCCGCACAACCTCTCCCATAGGCTCTTGTCGAAACCGGATTGCTCTGCGGCACGCACCGTTTCGATCGGGCAATGGGTCTTGAAGAACTGCTTGTAGGCCGCTTGCAGGGCCACGTGGTCCTCGGACAGGCTGTAATCCAGCCTGCGTAGTTCGAAGCGGTCCATCGTTACTCGTCCTTCCGAAAGAAGAAGTCTCGCGCGTTGTTGTAAAGGTAGTTGTCCAGTACGTCGGCGGGTAGATCCAGCGCGCGGGCTTCGGGGATGACCCGGCGCATGGGCAGCACCGGCCAGTCCGACGCGTAGATCACCTTGTCGGGGCCGCGGGTGCGCATGTAGTGCAGCAGGCTCTCCGGCAGCCGCTTGGGCGACCACGCAGACGTCATGAGGCGCAGGTTCGCGTACTTGAGCAACAACCGGATCGCGACGTCCCACCACGGGTCGGCGCCGTGAATCATGCACAGCCGTAGCTCGGGGAACCGCACGCAGACCCGGTCCAGGTGCATCGGGTGCTGCACCTCCCCGGGTATCGGCGGTCCCGGGATGCCGGTGTTGACGCACAGGGGCAGATCCAGCTCAGCGCACTTGGCGTACAGCGGGTAATACACGGCGTCGCTGGGCGGGTATTGGCCGTCACCCCAAAAGCTGGGCCCCACTACGGCATACGCGACGGGCAGGTCCGCCGCCACGGAAGTCAGCTCGCGCAGCGACCGCACCGGGCGCAGTAGATTGACGCCGCCCATGGCCAGCGCGAACCGCTCGGGCCTGGCCTCGACGAACTTGCGTGCGGTGGTGGACGGATTGGCGAGCGAATCCATGAGGATCGCCTTCTGTACCCCTTGTTCGTCCATCTCGCCGAGCAGCTCGGAGAGGTCGACCGGGGCGAACATCGACTCGGGGCCCTTGAAGTAGTCGTCCCTGACCTTGAGCATCCACGTCGGCTGAGATTCGGCTTCCCCGAAGTGGACGTTCACCAGGCAGTCAATCGCTGTGGTGTTCATGACTTCCTTCGGGATCGGATGGGACCAACGCGGTCACCGGATCACGTTGACCCGCGCGTTCTTTGGCCCATCGGTAGTTGGGCTTGCCATTGCCGAGGCGTTCGATCCGCTCGACGAAGATGAAAGCCTTGGGCGCCTTGAAGTGCGCCAGTTGGGTCGTGCACGCGGCGTACAGGACGTCCCGGCTCAGGTCGGCATCGGGATGGGTCGCGACGAGTGCGACGACCTCTTGTCCCCAGCGCTCGCTTTGCCGCCCCACCACCAGGGCGTCGACGACGCCCGGATGCGCGCGCAGCACCTCCTCGACTTCTTCGACGAAAACCTTTTCACCGCCGGTGTTCACGACCAGTGAGTCGCGGCCGAACAGGCGGATGGTGCCATCGGCTTCCAGCGACGCGCGGTCACCGGGTACGACCACCCGCCGGCCGTCGATCTCCGGGAAGGTCCGCTGGGTAGCCTCCGGGTCACCGAAGTAACCGAGCGGAATGCGGCCGGTCCTGGCGGCCCAGCCGACCTCCTGCTCACCCGGCCGCAAGAACCGGCTGCGGTCGGCAGACACGACGGTGGCCCCTTCCCTGGGCTGGAACGTCTCGCTGGCGTTCCCTTCGCGGCTGTGCCCGAACGCCATGTTCCCGCTCTCCGAAGACCCGTAGCCCTCGATGATTGTGATGTGTGGCAGGCATTCCATCAGCGCGCGTTTGTGTTTCGCGTTGGTGGCGGCGCCCCCGGTGCCGATCGCCTGCAACGAGGAGAGGTCGTAGGAACGCGCGCGCAGCTCCTCGATGAGCGGCCCGGCGTACGCGTCGCCCACCATGGTCATCATGCCCACCTTCTCCCGCTCGGCGGTTTCCCACACCGACCGTACGTCTAGCTTGTTGCGGTCGTCGTAGAGCACCACCGGCAGGCCGGCGCAGAGCGCGGCGAAGGCGGTCCACATGCCGGCCGCGTGCATGAGCGGAGAAACGGCGAACCATGGCTGCCCGCCCCCGGCGACCTTGTCATGGATCTCGGTGACGCTGGCATGGTCGGCGCCCACCATCGACGACACGTACATGTCGCTCTGTCGCCACAGCACGCCCTTCGGGCGGCCGGTCGTTCCGCCGGTGCACATCATGATGAGGTCATCCGGGGAACCCGCGTCTTCGCGCTCGGGGCTGGCGCCGGCCAGGACATCGTCGAGCGAGATCGCCTTCGGCAGTTGGGGAACGGCACTGCCGTCGTCGATGGATATCAACAACTCCGTGCCGGTCGGGGGCAACACGTCGGCGAACCGGGCACCCAGCGAGCGGTGGTAGATGATGCCTCGGGGGCGCACGTAGTCCAGCAGCTCGCGAATCTCCCGGGGCGAGTAGTGGTGATTCACGTTGACCGGGACGGTGCGCGCCTTGAGGCATCCGATCACCATGTCGGGGTAGAGGTCGTTGTACATGATGAGCGCGATCCGGTCTTGACCGCACTCCCAACGCTGCAACTCATCACGCGGGGCGTAGACGCCGAAGCCCTTGTGCTCGAGGTAGTTCGCCAACCGGTTGGTGCGACGCGCCGATTCGGCGAATGTGCTTTTGCGGTCTCCGCACACGGTCATCAGGCGGTCGGGCACGACGTCGGCGATGGCGTCCAGAACGGCGCCCACGGTCCATTCGCTCATAGTGCGGGCGGCTAGACGGCCGAGGCGACCGGAACGCCGAGCAGGTCAAGGGCGTTGTCGCGCATCACTTTACGGATATCGGCTTCGCTGAAGCCGGTGAGCTCCTCGGCGAACGAGACCGGCGTCTCGAGGCCCTCGCCGTGCGGCCAGTCGGAACCGAACAAGATCTTGTCGATGCCGATCACACCGGCCAGCTCGGTCAGGTCGTCCTCGTAGTATGGGGCGATCCAGACATTGTTGCGCAACTGCTCCACCGGATCCTCGGGAAAGTCGCGGGGCTGGGTGTTGGCCGCCTTCTTCAGCCGCTTGATCAGCCGATGGACGAAGTATGAGCCGTTCTCGATGCTGACCGCCTTGAGCTTCGGATGACGGGTGAACACGCCGTGCACGATCATCGAGGCCATCGTGTCGTGGATGGCCCGGTCATCGAGGAGCACGTTGTCCAGTGGATCCTTCGCTCCGAAACCCTCGAACGTCGCCTTGCCGCCCCACGCCGCCGCGATGTGCAGGTAGCCGCTGTCGCTGAGGTGGAATCCGACCGGAACTCCAGCCTCGGCCAGCCGCGCCCATACCGGGTCATGGCTGGGATGCCCCAACGAGCGCGGCTTGACCAAGCCGGGCACGGGTGCCGGGCGCACCAGCACCAGCTTGGCGCCGCGCGCCAACACGAACTCCACCTCTTCCAGCGCCTTTTCCGGGTCCGCCAGCGAGATGATCGGCGCGGCGATGATGCGGTGATCGGGCCGGTCGAAACCCCAGTCCTCGTCGAGCCACAGGTTGAACGCGTGCACCGACGCCATCGTCGCCTCGATGTCTCCCTTGAGCGCCTCCTCGACTCCGCACGCGAAAGTCGGCAGCATGAAGACGGTTTCGATGTCCTGGGTGTCCATCACCGCGACCCGGGCGTCGCGGTTCTGGTACTCCGGGTGCTCCGCGAGGCGCTCGACCTTCATCAGCGACGCCGGGTCCACGCCTTCGGGAATCTCCCCGCGGAACAACAGATCCAGGCAACCCGGCACGATGATCGGATCGAAGGTGGGGTTCGGCACGAAGTGGTTGACCCGACCGCCGATCACGGCCAGCGTGCGCTTGCCTTGAGTGACCATCTGGACGCCGCGGCTCTTGAACGCCCTGTCGAGGTGGCGGGTGAAGGCGTCCAGGGGCTCGTAGTAGTGGTTGTCGACGTCGATCGCCTGGTAACCCAAACTGGCCATGATCTTCCTTTCCGGCATTACCGGCGAGCGCTAAGCGTCGGTCGAGTTGAGTGAGGGAAATTGCGGGGCCCGCTTCTCGAGGAAGCTGGTGATGCCTTCGATGACGTCCGGCCGCGGCATCGCTTCGTGCAGCAACACCTCGGCGCGCGAGGTGGCGTCGACGACGTCCCGAGTCGCGTCGCCGTACACCTGCCGTTTGATCACTTCCATGGAGGCCGGCGAACAGTTGCGGGCGATGTCCTCGGCGTACTCCAGTGCACGCTTCATCAAATCCTCGGGCGGGAGCACTTCTTTGACCAGCCCGAGCTCGGCCGCCTCTTCGGCGAGGAAGGTGCGACCGCTCAGCAGCAGATCCAGGGCGACGCCCCACGTGGTGAGGCGCGGGAGGATCCAGGAGATGCCGAACTCGGCGATCAGTCCGCGGCGGGCGAAGACCGCGGCGAACTTCGCGCCGGCCGCCGCGAATCGGACGTCGCACATGAGCGCCTGGGTCAGGCCGATGCCGACACACGCGCCGTTGATGGCCGCGATCACGGGCTTGCGCAGCGTGGTCACGAAATGCGGTGGCCGCTCGCCTACCAAGTCGGCGAGGTCGGTCTGCCTCGCCTTCTCCATCGTGTCGCCGTAGCTCGGCGCGGAACTCGGCGTGCCCAGGTATGCGCCGGCGCAGAAGCCTTTGCCCCGTCCGGTCACCACGATTATCCGGATGGCCGGGTCCCGTTCGGCGCGGTCGATCGCGGCGTAGAACCCGGCGGCGATGTCGGGGCCCCAGGCGTTGAGACGGTCCGGTCGGTTGAAGGTCAGTATCGCGACGCCGCTGGCGGTGGCCTCGTAGAGCACTGCGTCCTCGGAAGCGCCGTCGCTGCCGGACATCTACCCCGTTACCTCCCTCAGGATCGCCAACGAATCCGCGACTTTTGTACGCATACTGTATACCTATCGGTACCGTTTTCCACAACCACCGTCGCGCCCCCACGACCCCGGCCGAACAGCGCGTTTCTGGCGACTGAACCGAGTGGTCGACGGCGGGACAGCGGCCCGTGAATCGGCGCGTAGCCCGCAGTGTGGCGAGCACCACGTCGCCACCACGTTTTCTTCGACCGCAGATCTGGGAAAGCGAACATAGATACCCACTAACAGGGAGGGAAAACGCCATGGTGGACATCAAGAGCGGCCCGATCGAGGCCATCCAGGGCATCGTCGAGGCCGTCTTCGGTAAGGCCAAGGAGATCGTCGGCACGATCATCGGCCGCAACGATCTGGTCAACGAGGGTCAGGCGCAGCAGGACAAGGCCGACGCGCAGCGCAGCGCGGCCAAGAAGGAAGCGGCGGCCGAAAAGGCGCGCGGCAAGGCCAAGGCCGCGGAGGCGCGCGAGAAGGCCGAGCAGCAGTAAGCGATTGGCTCTACCAAGGGCCCGGTCACCGGCTGGTGGCCGGGCTCTTGCTCGTCAATCCACGTGTGACGCAATCCTTTTGCAGAAAAGCTACGCCGCGAGGAGCCCGAGGCGGCGATACGCTCTTTCGATTTGCGACTTGGCTTCGGGCGGCAACTCCGCTTGCGGCGGGCGCGAGTGCGGATAGGCGCCGATCGGCAAACCCAGCAGCGAGGCGGCGTATTTGAACGCGCCGGCCCAATGGGTGAAGTAGTCGGGCCGCCCTGGGTAGCACGTCCACCACGATCCGACGTCGAGGTCGAACTGGTCCAGGCCCGACTCGCGGCCGAAGTCCATCGCCTCCAGCAGCTTGTCGTTTTGCACCAAATCCCAGTACTGGGAAAACAATCGCCGCTGCGGCGTCTCGAACAGGTAGCCCGCGGTGCCCAGTTGCGCGGGGCAGACGATCCCGTCACGTAGCCATCCCGCGCGGTATACCGTCTTGTCGCACTCCCACAGCACCAGGCCGGGCGCCAGCTCGTGCAGCAAGCGACTGCTCGCCGGCCGAAAGGCGCCCTCTTTGGTGGCGCACACCGCAGGCACCTCGTCGTAGATCCGCGCACTTTCAGCCGCGGTCAGCACGTAGCCCGACGACGGCGAGTTGAACATGCCCAGGGCGACGTCGGTGCGCGAGGCGATGTACTTGAAGAATCGCAACACACCCTCGCCGCCGTGCACCTCCATCATCGGCGTCTGGATATACACGATGTCGGCGCCGGCCGCCTGGGCGTGCAGCGTCAGGTCCAGACAATCCTTCGCGGACATGGCCGCCGTGCACGCTTGCACCACAACGTCGGGGTTGGCGGCGCGGCCCTCTTCAATTGCCACCTCCAGCAAGCGCTTTCGCTCGTCGAGGGTCAACGACCAGAACTCGGACAGCCCGCTGGTGCACCACAGCATCGGGTGGCCGAGGTCGCCGACGCAGTAGCGGACCAGCGTCCGATATGCCTCCCAGTCGATGTCGTCCCCGTCCGGACCACAGAACGGGGTGTAGAGGGAGTCGCCGATTCCCCGCAGTGCCCCGCGCGCCCACGCGCGCGCCTCGCTTGCCGTCGCCACAATCGACCCCTTCTCCTCAGCCGAGCGTCTAGATCTGGGCGGTCAGGTGAAGTCCGAACCGCCGTCGACGTTGATGTTGGCCCCGGTCATGTAGGAGTTGCGTCGCGAGGCGAGGAAGGCGACCACCGGCCCGATCTCCTCCGGCAGGCCCGCCCGCGGCATGTGCGCGGGATGGCCAAAGTGTTTGGCAATGGCCTCCATCAGCGCGTAGGGGTCGTCACCGTCGACACCGACCGACTTGGCCCATCCGACCAGAGACTCGGATGCGATGCTGCCGGGCGACACCACGTTGACCAAGATCTCGTCCTTGGCCAACAGCAACGAGAGGTTTTTCGACACACTCGTCAACATCGACTTGGCCGCCGTGTAGGCGGGCAGCATGACGCTCTGCCGCTGGGTCGAGTGGGCCGAGAAGTTGACGATCCGTGCCCATGGCGCCTTGCGCAGCAGCGGAAGCGCCGCGCGGACGCACCGAACCATTCCCATCACGCCGTCTTCGACGGCCTGGCGCCACTGCTCGTCGGTCAGTTCGTCGAACGTGCCCGCCGCGCCGGGCCCCACCGTGTTGACGAGCACATTGATCTCGCCGCCCCAACGCCGCCCGATTTCGGCGAACGCCTTATCGACCTGACCGGCGTCGCCGATGTCCGCGACCACCGCGACGACATCGGGGCTACCTCGCGACGTCAGATCCGCAACCGCTGTGTCGAGCGCCTCACGGCCGCGGCCGACCAATGCCACCCGGGCACTCTCGTCGGCGAGGCAACGGGCCGCCGCCAAACCCATCCCGCGGCTACCACCGACGACAACCGTTGCGGCATTCGCCAGGCCTAGATCCATGGCAAATCCCGTGGCCTATCGGAGGACTCGGTCAATGGCTTGTGCCCGGTCATCTTCGCCCGTCCAGCCTTCGTTACCAAAAAGCCTACGATAGGTATTACAGTAGCAGATGGAAAAACGCACGGAAGCCCGGTTGACGGCCATCGTCGAGCGGCAACACCCGCACGTATGCGCAGGTGAGTTGGCACGGCTCTCCGACCGCATGCACAGGATACATCGTGATGGAGGTGCCCGTAGTGGCAAAGCAGGCTACCGCCGACAAGCGTCAACGACGCGAGCGCGGATCCATCAATCCCGATGACATCATCAGTGGCGCATTCGAACTCGCAGAGCAGGTGTCGATCGACAACTTGAGCATGCCGCTGCTCGGCAAACATCTGGGCGTCGGCGTCACCAGCATCTACTGGTACTTCCGTAAGAAGGACGATCTGCTCAACGCGATGACCGACCGCGCGCTGAGCAAGTACGTGTTCGCCACTCCCTACGTCGAGGCCAGCGACTGGCGCGAGACGTTGCGCAACCATGCGCGCCTGATGCGGAAAACGTTCATGGGCAACCCGATTCTGTGCGACCTGATTCTGATTCGGGCCGCGCTCAGCCCGAAGGCGGCGCGACTGGGCGCCGAGGAGATGGAGAAGGCGATCGCCAACCTGGTCGAAGCCGGCCTTACTCCAGAGGATGCCTTCGACACCTACTCGGCGGTTTCGGTGCACGTCCGCGGATCGGTGGTGCTGCAGCGGCTCTACGAAAAGAACCAGTCCACCGATGAGGGCGCGCGCGCCATCGAGGACGCCGTCGCCATCGACCCGGAGAAGACTCCACTGCTGGCGCAGGTGAGCCGCATCGGCCATCGGATCGGCGCCCCGGACGAGACCAACTTCGAGTACGGCCTCGGCTGCATCCTCGATCACGCCAGCCGGTTGATCGAGGAGGGCAAAGGAGCCAAAGGCGGCAAGGCGGCGCCGTCACGGGCCCGCAAGGCCGCCAAGGCGCCCGGGTCGCGCGCGCGGACCAAGGCCCCGGCCGCGCGCTAGCCCACACGAATCGGCTTACTACACCTCGGGTTCCGGCACGTCGAAGTATTCGTCGCGGAGCCGGAACGCTTCCTTGGTCCCGTGCTGCGCGCGGGTTTTGACGAAGTTGAACTCTCCCGGCCCGAATTGCAGATTGGTGCCGAAGGCGTGAAAGAGGTAGCTGGCCACTTCCTCGCCCTGGTATGCCTGACTCTGTTCGACGAGACGGAACGCCTCCTTGGCGATGACCACCCCGTCGGCGGGCATCTTCGCCGCCTTCTCTGCCCAGTACCGCGCCCGAGCGGGTACCGCGGCGGAATCGCATGTGTCGGTGAAGATCCCGAGATGCTCGAGCTCGCCCGCCTCGACGACGTCACCGGTCAGCAGCAGTCGCCGGGCCAGCACGGGGCCGAGGCGGTGGAAGAACATGTGCAGGCTGCCGAGAGCGGGCCCGAGAAAGCGGGTCGCCGGCATGCCTATCTTGGTGTCGCGTGCTATCACGGAGATGTCGGTCATCAGCGCCATTTCGAAGCCGCCGCCGAGCGCGTAGCCGGCGATCTCGCCCACCGTGACCTTCGGGAAGCCCATGAAGTTGTGGTAGAAGCCAAAAGACTTACGGTCCACGGTGAGTCGCCGGCGCTGACTGGGACGGCGCTTGGCCGGCGCGTCGTCACCGTCGGTTTTGCTTGGCGTGCCGTACCAGCCATACGCGTTGTTCATGTCGGCCCCGGTGGAGAAGACTCCCCCGGCGCCGCGCAACAGCACCACCGTCAGATCGTCGTCTTCGGCCACCTCGTCAAGGCATCGGGCGACCGTCTCGCGCATCGCGGCGTCATACGAATTGCGTTGGGCCGGATTGTTCAGCGTGATCGTGGCGATGCGGCGGTCGCGGTCGACCTCGAACAGCACGCGATCGTCCGAGGAGTTCGGGGAAGTCATCTGTCGGACTCCTTTCGCCGCCTGCCGAATTGAAACCCGGCCAGCTTTTCCGGCGGTGACGCCAACGTGGTCACCTCGCCGGTGCAGAGCACTTCGTCGTCGAGCAGCAGCCGAGCCGTCGACGCGATCCCGCGTTCGATCTGCGAGCGAGCGATGTCGAACCGCAGGTCGGTCAACACCGGTGTCGGCCGGCGAAACGTCACCGCCAGCGACCGCGTCTTCCCGGACAGGCCCGTGACGCAGTTGTGGTGCTGAATGACGCAGTCGAAGAAAACGCCCAAAAAGCCCCCGTGCACCAATCCCGGTGGGCCCTCGTAGACCAGGGGAAAGTTGACCCGCCCGGTCGCCTTGTCGGCATCGAGTTCGTCGAACAGGTACTCCGGAAAGCACGGGTTGTAGGCGCCGACGTCGGTGGCGTGGTTGAGGTAGACCCGTCGGGGATCGTCGGCGATGTCACCGATCCGCGGCGCGTTGTCCTCGGGCGCCGCGGCGGACAGTTCGTGCTCCCACTGCGCGAACTTCTCGAGCATGGTGTCGACCGTCGGATGCGGATGTTCCAGTGCGACCAGCAGTGAGCTCAGGCGCCGCATGGCGCCGGCCGCGGCCACGGTCTGGTCCAGGGGCCGCTCGCCGAACCTGGCGTCGCCGGTGGGCGTCGACCCGGGCGCGGCCCGCCGCTGGGCTCCGCCCTCCTGCATGGCCATGCTTGATCTCTTTTCGCTTGGGTTTCCGGCCCGGCTATTTCCGGCGGCAGCGTACCCTGCTAACTTATACAGCGTATCAATCGTATTGCCTACTGTATGGGTAACCGTATCGGCAGAAAGGCCGGATCCGACGGTGAGTCAGGGGGCCGACGCGGCCGGTGCCGACGGTTCGGTGGCAACGCACCGAGACGGCGCGATCTTGCGGATAGCGCTTGATCGACCGGGGCGGCGAAATTCGCTGAGCGAGGCCATGATTGGGTCATTGGTGGATGCGCTGACGACAGCCGCCGCCGACGATTCACTCAGGGCGATCCTCATCCGGGGCGGTGATGACTTCTGTGCCGGGGTGGACTGGGTCGCCACCAACGACCGGCAGCGGCCCCGCACCGGCGATCTGGTGCGGCGGATCCCCCATGGCGCCCACCGGGTCATCGAACTCGTCGCGAGCATCCAGCTGCCGGTGCTGTGCAGCGTGCGGGGATGGGCAGCGGGGTTCGGCTGCAACCTCGCGCTGGCCGCCGACTTCACCATCGCCGCCTCCGACGCGGTGTTCTGGGAGCCCTTCATCGACCGCGGCTTCAGCCCCGATTCGGGCGCCACCTGGCTGCTGCCCCGGCTGATCGGCCTCGCGCGGGCGAGGCGAATGTTGTTGCTCGGTGAGAAGCTCGGCGCCGTCGACGCGGCCGACTGGGGACTGATTCACCAGGCGGTGAGCCCCGGCGAGCTCGACGACGCCGCCGAGGTGTTGCTCGAACGGCTGGCGTCCGGGCCGACGGCGGCGATGGGGCTGGCCAAGCAGGCGCTGAGCTTCGGCCAGCACGCGACGCTGAGCGAATCGATGACCCAGGAGCTGTTCAACCTCGAACTGTCCTGCCGCACAGCGGACTTCAAGGAGGGCTTGGAAGCCTTCCGGCAGCGACGCACACCGAAATTCCAGGGCAGATGAGGGAACAGGATGCCTACTGACTCGTTCGACACCATCACCTACGACGTCGACGGGCATACCGCCACCATCGCGCTGAACCGCCCGGAGGCCCTCAACGCGCTCAGCCCGCACATGATCACCGAGTTGCGGGCGGCCTACGACGAGGCCGAAAACGACGACAAGGTATGGCTGACCATCGTGACCGGGACGGGTCGCGCGTTCTGCACCGGCGCCGACGTCAAGGCCATTCCCGAAGACGGCAAGGTGATCTACGAACGCCCGTACCTGTCGACTTACGACCAATGGGAGGCGCCACAGGAGGGCACCCCGCCGTTTCGCACGGCCGCCAAGCCCGTGATCACTGCGGTCAACGGGTTGTGCTGTGGCGCCGGCATGGACTGGGTCACCACATCGGACATCGTGATCGCGTCGGAACAAGCCACATTCTTCGATCCGCATGTGAGCATCGGGTTGGTGGCCGGACGCGAGATGGTGCGGGTGTCGCGCGTGCTGCCCCGCTCGATCGCCCTGCGGATGGCGTTGATGGGCAAGCACGAACGGATGAGCGCACACCGCGCCTACGAACTCGGCTTGGTGAGCGAGGTCGTCGAACACGACCGGCTTCTCGAGCGGGCGCGCGAGATTGCCGACATCGTCAACTCCAACGCGCCGCTGGCGGTCCGGGGAACTCGGCTGGCCATCGTCAAGGGCCTCAATGTCCCGCTGCACGAAGCCGAGATCATGGCGGAAACGTTCCGCGAGCGCGTGTTGCGCACCGAGGACGCGGCCGAAGGGCCCAAGGCCTTCGTGGAGAAACGCAAGCCGGATTGGCAATGCCGATGACGTTCGAGACCATCCTGCTCGACATCGACAAGACCGCCCGGGTCGCGACGATCACGCTGAACCGGCCGGGGCAGTTGAACGCGTTCAACCGCACCATGTGTGAGGAGATGGCCGAAGCCTGGCGCACGGTCAAACTCGATGACTCAGTCAACGCTGTCGTGCTGAGGGCGGCCGGTGATCGTGCGTTCAGCGCCGGACTGGATGTCAAGACGCCCTACGGGCAGCCCGAAAACATCTGGAACCACGAGGATCCCGGCGAGTCGCTCAGCCCCAAGTGGCAGAAGATGTGGAAGCCGGTCGTGTGCGCCGTTCAGGGGATGTGCACCGCGGGCGCGTTCTACTTCATCAACGAATCGGACGTGGTCATCTGCGCGGAGGACGCCACCTTCTTCGACTCGCACGTGTCGGCCGGCCTGGTCTGCGCCTTGGAACCGATCGGTTTGATGAGGCGGATCGGCTTGGGCGAGACGCTGCGCATCGCGCTGATGGGTAACGACGAACGGGTCGGCGCCGACACCGCGCTACGGATCGGATTGGTATCAGAGGTGGTCCCCGCCGCCCGGCTGTGGGACCGCGCGCACGAAATCGCCACGACCATCGCCGCGAAGCCCCCGACCGCGACGCAGGGCACGGTGAAGGCGATTTGGGAATCGCTCGACAAGCCATATCGGGCGGCGCTCGAGCAGGGGCTGATCTACACCCGGCTGGGCAATCCGCTCGGCACCGCCGAACTCGCCGCCCAGAAGGCCGACGGCGAAGGTGCGGCGCATACTCCAAAGATTCGCTGATGCCACCGCACCCGCTCAGTCAACGCATCGCCGATGTCCTCGGTCTGCGGCCAGAAGCGCACGCCATCGAGTATGAGGGCCAATGGATCTCCTGGGCCGGGGTCGGCGCCATGGCGCAGCGCATCGCCTGTCTCGTCGCCGAGCGTGGGCCCGATGTCGGTATCCTGCTGCGCAACCGGCCCGGGCAGGTGGCCGCGTTTCTCGGCGTGCTGCTGGCCGGCGGAACGGTCGTCGTCATCAACCCGGCTCGCGGCGACGAGCGCACCAAGGCCGACGTCGCCGGACTGCGGCTGCCCCTGATCATCGGGGAACGCGGCGATCTGACGACACTGCTGCCGCCGACGACCGGCGCCAGCACTGTGGCGATTGCGGGCCGGTTGGACGACGGCCCGGCCGGCCGCTCGGCGACTCCCCGGGCACCCGGTGTCCACCCGCGGACCGGGGTCGCGGTGCGAATGTTGACCAGCGGCACGACGGGTCCGCCCAAAAGGATCGACCTCGGCTACGACATGCTGGCGCGCAGCGTGATGGGCGCCGATCCCCACCGCGCCCCGGCGCCCACCGAACTCCGTCGCGGCGTCGCGATCGTCAACTCCCCACTGGTGCACATCGGCGGGGTGTTCCGCGTGCTGCAATGCATCGCCGACGCACGACCATTCGCGCTGCTCGAACGTTTCGAGCTGAAAGCCTGGGCCGACGCGGTGCGCAGGCACCGGCCGCGCACTGTATCGCTGGTACCCGCGGCCCTGCGCACGGTGTTGCACTCGGACCTGCCGCGGGCCGATCTGGAGAGCATCCGCGCCGTGACCTGCGGCACGGCCCCACTGACGGCCGACGACGCCGACGCCTTCACCGCCAAATACGGCATCCCCGTTTTGACGTCCTACGCGGCAACGGAATTCGGTGGTGGCGTCGCCGGTTGGACCCTGCCGGATCACCAACGCTATTGGGCCGCCAAACGCGGCAGCGTCGGCCGCGCCAACCCCGGTGCGCAGCTGCGGGTGGTCGCGGACGACGGCACGCCGCTGGGGGCCGACGCGGTCGGTCTGCTCGAGGTCAAGCCGGGCCAACTGGGGCCGTCGGCCGAATGGATGCGGACCACCGACATGGCGCGCATCGACGCGGACGGCTTTCTGTGGATCGTCGGGCGGGCCGACCAGGCGATCATCCGCGGTGGGTTCAAGGTGATGCCCGACGACGTTCGCACCGCCCTGGAGAGCCACCCCGCGGTGGCGGGTGCGGCGGTGGTCGGCCGGCCCGACCAGCGTCTCGGCGCGACGCCGATCGCCATGGTGGAGCTGCGTCGGCCCGCCTCCGTCGACTCCGACGCGCTGGTGGAATACCTCGGAACACGGTTGGCGCGCTACGAGATTCCCACCGAGATCGCGATCGTCGACACCATCCCGCGGACACCGTCGGGCAAGGCAGATCTGGGGGCGGTCCAGCGCTTCTTCAGCGCGGCCGACAGTGACCATGCCCGGTGACAGCCCGACGGTCGCCCGGGTCCTGACAGAGCGCGCCCGTGCGCGCGGGAAACATCCGCTCCTCATCTGCGACGGCGACCGGATCAGCTATGCCCAAGCCGAGGCCCGCTCGGCCGCGCTCGCCCGCGGCCTGATCGCCGTCGGCGCCGGCAAGGGCACCCATGTCGGCCTGCTCTACCCCAACGGCTCGGAATTCGTCGTCGCGATGCTGGCGGCGGCGCGGATCGGCGCCGTGGTGGTTCCGTTCTCCACCTTCGTCACCGCCCGTGAGATGCACGAACAGCTGCTCGACAGCGATGTCGAAATACTCTTGAGCGCAGCATCTTTCCGCGCCCACGACTACGTGCAACGACTCGAACAAGTGCTCTCGGACCCGGAATTCGAATCAGACGACCCGCTCTTGGCCCCGGCGGCACCGCAACTGCGGCAGGTCGGCATCAGCTACCACCCCCGTGCGCGGCGGCGCGTCCGCGACATCGACCGGATCTACCGGCTGGCCGATACCGTGACCCCCGAGCTGCTGGCGGCGACGCAAGATGACCTCCGGGGCTGCGATCCCCTGGCCATCGTGTACACGTCGGGCTCCAGCAGCGCCCCCAAGGGCGTCGTGCACACGCACGGCGCGCTGCTCGAACACCAGCGCAACCTCAACGACATTCGCGGTTTGACGGCCGACGACAAGCTGTTCTGCAATTCGCCGTTCTTCTGGATCGGCGGCCTGGCGTTCGGACTGCTCGCCACGTTGGTCGCGGGCTCGACTCTGATGTGCTCCCACGCCGAGGATCCCGGCAACACGCTTGACTTGCTCGAAGCCGAAAAGCCGACCATGACAAACGGTTTCAGCGCGGGGATCGCGCACCTCGCCGACCATCCGAGCTCCCCGAGCCGTGATCTGTCATCGATGCGTCGCGGCAACCTGTACCCGATCATGGCGCCCGAGGTTCGACCGGCCGATCCCGAGCTCCGGCACAACATGCTGGGCATGACCGAGGCCGGCAGCGTCGTGCTGATCAGCGGCGACGAGACCGACCAGCCCGAGAGCAGGCGCGGATCGTTCGGCAAACCCGCGCCCGGCTTCGACACCAAAATCGTCGACACCGAAACCGGATCGACGGCCGGCGTCGGCAAGGTCGGGGAACTCTGGATCCGCGGACCTTTCGTGATGCGGCGCTACCACCGACGCAGCCGCGAGGAGTGCTTCGACGCCGACGGTTGGTTCCACACCGGGGATTTGGTGCGCGCCGACGCCGACGGGTTCTTCTACTACCTCGGCCGGCTCAGCACGATGATCAAGACGGCCGGCGCCAATGTCTCGGCCGACGAGGTGGAACGGGCGATCGCCAAGGTCACCGGCGGGCTCACCGCCCATGTCGTCGGCGTCCCGGATGCGCGGCGTGGACAGCTGGTCGCGGCGGTCGTGATCGTTCCCGACCGCGCCGCCTTCGACGAGGCGGCGCTGCGGGACGGCCTCAAGGCCGAACTGTCGGCATACAAGATCCCCCGGCGCTTCCTGGCCCTGTCGCGCGATCAACTGCCGCTGCTCTCCAGCGGCAAAGTGGACAGACAGCACCTGCGAAAGCTGCTCGATGCCTGAATCGACGACGATCGACCAGCTGGTGCGTTCGCGCGCCACCCGCTACGGCGACAAGCCAATGGTGATCGACCCGACAGCGCGCACCGGTTACGGCCAACTGGACGCGGTGACAAGGGATCTCGCCGCGGTCTTCGTCGAAGCAGGCGTCACCAAGGGGACCCGGGTCGGGCTGATCATGCCGAACGGCGCGCGCTGGGTGGAGGTGGCGCTCGCCCTGACCCGCATCGGGGCGGTGCTGGTTCCGCTGAGCACGCTGCTCGCCGCGGGTGAACTGGTCGCGCAACTGCGGGCCGCCGCGGTGCAATTCCTGATCAGCGTCGAAGAGTTCCGCGGGCGCCGCTACCTCGACGCCCTGCCACCGCGGACCGAGCTTCCCGCCCTGCGCCAGATCTGGACGGCGGACCGGCTCACCGATGCCATCGCCGGCGATCGGGCCCGCCGGCTCGTCGACGCCATGACGGGCGCGGTCACGGCCGCCGACCTCATGGTCATCATGTTCACCTCCGGCAGCAGCGGGGCGCCCAAGGGAGTCATGCATTCTCACGGCAGCGCGCTGGGCGCCGTGCGATCGGGCCTGGCCGCGCGCCGCATCACCGCCGACACCCGGCTGTATCTACCGATGCCGTTCTTCTGGGTGGGCGGCTTCGGCAGCGGCATCCTTTCGACGCTGCTGGCCGGCGCCACCCTGGTGACCGAGGAGATACCGCGACCCGAGACCACGTTGCGACTGCTGGAAGCCGAGCGCGTGACGCTGTTCCGCGGCTGGCCCGACCAGGCCGAGACGCTGGCCCGGCACGCCGCCGCGATCGGCGCCGACCTGTCCGCCCTGCGCCCCGGAAGCCTGCAGGCGCTGCTCCCGCCCGACCAGCGGGCTCAGCCCGGCGCACGGGCCACATTGTTCGGCATGACCGAGGCGTTCGGCCCGTACTGCGGTTATCCCGCCGACACCGACATGCCCGCGCCGGCCTGGGGCAGTTGCGGAAAGCCGTTCGCGGGCATGGAGATTCGCATCGTCGACGCCGACAGCGGCGAGTCCGTCCCTGCGGGCAGGGTCGGCATGATCCAGATCCGCGGACCGCACACCCTGCGGGGCATCTGTGGCCGCAGCCGAGAAGACGTGTTCACCGTCGACGGCTTCTACCCCACCGGCGACCTGGGCCGCCTCGACGAAGAGGGGTTCCTGTTCTACCACGGGCGCTCCGACGACATGTTCAAGGTCAGCGGTGCAACCGTCTATCCCAGTGAGGTCGAACGGGCGCTGCGAACCATCGAGGGCGTCCGCAGTGCCTTTGTCACCAGCGTGCCGGGAACGACGGGCGAAAAGGTGGGCGCGGCGGTGGTGTGCGAGGGGGCGCTGTCCTCCGATCACCTGAGTCGTTGTGCGCGAACGCTGCTGAGCGCGTTCAAGGTTCCGACCGTGTGGCTGTTGTTGGAATCCGATGACGGCGTCCCGCGCGGGGGAACCGGCAAGGTCGACACCGGTCGGCTGCGGGAGATGCTGATCGAGACGCTCGCGGGCTGATCGTGGTCGTGGTTACGGTCAGCGGCGGACACCGGAGACCGCCGACCGCGGTAACCGGCCCGCGCGGGAATGCCCGGCCATCCGGTCCCCGTCGACCACGACGTCGAAGGCCAGGTTGAGCCGCATCGGTTTGGTCACCGATTGCCGCCAGGTCAGCCGCGTGCCCTCGGCGGCCGCGCCACTCGTCAAGTCCCGCAACAGAACTGTCTCGCCCTTGTACGTCGCCGTGCCGGCCAGTCCGCCCGGCAACTCGGCGAACGCATACCGCACCGCCAGAGTCCCGATCGGGGTCTTGATAGTTACGTCCCAGTCACCACCGATGCCCATCTATGCCTCCACCGGTTCTCGTCCCGTCGGACGCCACACGGTGCCCCGACGCTCGTACTCGAAGAGCTCCTCGACGGCGTGCGCGACTCGCGGTCCGTACCACCGGTCCAGCAGGTACAGGGCCAGATCGAGCCCCGACGTGACACCGCCTGCGGTAATCAGGTCGCCGTCGTCGACCACGCGCGCCGCCACCGCACGCACACCCGCGGCTTCGAGCAGCTCCAGGCCCAGGTGATGAGTCACCGCGTGGCGCCCCTCGATCAGGCCGGACATCGCCATCACCACGGATCCGCCGCAGACACCGGCCACCGTCACCTCCGGGTTGTCAAACGCCTTCCGCAACAACGGTGTCAGCTCGGTCTGCGCCGCTCGGGCCAGCAGCACCGGGATGGTCTCGACACCGTCGTCCGGATCACCGGCGATGGGGCCGCTGGCGCCGGGCACGATCACGCAGCCGCTCGCCGACGGATCGAGTGCGGCGGCGGCCGTCAGCGCCAAACCGCGAGTGCCGCCGATGACACTGCGCGGCCCCTCCGCCGACACCAGCGTCACCGTCAGGTCACCCACCACACGGTCGCTGCCCGCCGCCAGGACTTCGAACGGGCCGATGACGTCGAGCGGGTCGAACCCGTCGTACAAGACAATCTGTGCGTGCACCACGTCATCGTCATCGGCCGCGTCCGACAAAACCAGTGGCTGGATTGACACTATGGACCGGTATATTGCCAACCCATGCACTCCGTGGCGATCCTGGCCGAGCCGGACGTCATCGCGTTCGATCTGGCGATCGCGATCGAGGTATTCGGTCGTGTCTGCCTCCCGACCGGCGCTCCGGGGTACCGCGTTCGGGTTTGCGGCGCGGACCCCGTCGTTCCGGCGGGACCCGTGCGGATCGCCACCGATTGCGGCCTGGCGGAACTCGCAAACGCCGATACCATCGTGGTGCCCGGGCGCAACGACGTCACGGTGCCGGTCCGGCAGGATGTCATCGCGGCGCTGAAGTCGGCGTACGGCAAGGGGATTCGCATCGCCTCCATCTGCAGCGGCACCTTCACCGTCGCCGCCGCCGGGATACTGGCTGGCAAACGCGCCACCACGCATTGGTCGGCCGCCGACCTGTTTTCCGCCGTGCATCCCGACGTCCGACTCGATGCCGCCGCGCTCTACGTCGACGAAGGCCAGGTTCTCACCTCCGCCGGGGCGTCCGCGGGACTCGACTTGTGCCTGTACATGGTTGCGCGCGACTACGGCTCGTCGGCGGCCGCCGACGCCGCCCGGTTGGCGGTCACACCCCTTCATCGCACCGGCGACCAGGCTCAGTTCGTCATTCGCCACCGCGCAAGGTCCGACACCGAACTCGACGGCCTGCTGGTTTGGCTGGAGGGCAACGCCCACCTGCCACTGACGCTCCGCGACATCGCGCGGCAGGCCGCCACCAGCGAGCGAACCCTCAACCGGCGGTTCAAGACGGAAACGGGCCAAACGCCGATGCAGTGGGTGAACAGCGTCCGGATCAAGCACGCCGAGGAGCTGCTCGAGCGCAGCTCCGACAGCGTCGAATCCATCTCGCGCCAGGTCGGTTTCGCGTCAGTGACGAATTTCCGCGAACAGTTCCGCCGCCTGGTGGGAGTGGCGCCGCAAAGTTATCGCAATGCCTTTCGCGACAAGAATCACGACACCCAGGCGTGGGCCGCGAGGCGCGCTAGGAAACCCGTGTCCACGGTTGACAGTTCTGCGACTCGAAGGCCTTGACCGCCGTGTTGATGTTCGCGTACATCGGGCCGATCGAGGTGTTGGTCTGAAGCACGTGCTCCTTGTTCGCATCGGGCGTGCTGTAGGTGAACCACGAGCACATCGAGTCCTGGGTTGGCACGTTGTTGATCCACACGCCGAAGGCCGAACCCGAGCCGCCCGTGTGGTAAAGGCCCGGTGCGATGTCGGGGCCCACGACAAAGACGCCGTTGCCGGGGATCGGGTCCAGTGGGTCGGCGACGGCCGGGGGTGCGAGAGCTATCGCGACCACGGCGACACCGAGGATGGCCGACGTGCGGATCGTTCGGGGCACTTTTCCTCGCTTATGTCGTTGCCCCCTCCCAGGGGAGAATATGCCGAGGCGCGCGCGGGAAACAACAGTTAGCCCGAGGCCGGACGGCTCCCGTCGACGACCACCCCACGAGCGGTGAGGTGGTCGATCAGGGGCACCGCGCCGGCCGCGAGATGCTGGGACATCGCCGAGCGGGCCAAATCCTCGTCGCGCTTCTTCAGCGCGGACAGGATCCGGCGATGGTCCCTCATCGACTGTTCCGGCCAGCCCTCGATGGCGGGGAACACCGATTCCGGTGCGTAGCGGGTGATCTGGGACATCAGTTGGGCCAGTTTCGGCGAGTCGGCGGCGACGTTGATGGCCCGGTGGAATTGATGGTTCAGACGCACCGTCCGCTCGTCATCGTCGCCGGCGTAGGCGTCTTCGAGCTCCGCCTGGATCTGTTTGAGTTCGCGCAGTTGGTCGTCGGTGATGTTGATCGCGGCCCGCGCGGCGAGTTCGCCGCCGACGTGGGCCTGCACGTTCGCGACGTCGGTGACGTCGCGCCCGGTCACCGGCAACACCATGAAACCGCGCCGGGGCCGTTGGTCGATCAAACCTTCGGCGCGAAGGGCGAACAGCGCTTCCCGCACCGGTGTGACACTGATGCCCAACTCGGCGGCAAGTTGATCCAGGCGGACGTAGGACCCCGCGACGTAGGTGCCATCGAAGATCCGCTGACGGATCAACCGCGCGACATCGTCCGAGAGTTGGGGCCGCGCGGCGAAATCCGGAACCGTCATCGCTACACCTGGTACTCGGCGAGCAGCCGCTTGCTAATGATGTTCTTCTGGATTTCGCTGGTGCCCTCGCCGATCAGCAGGAACGGCGCATCCCGCATCAACCGCTCGATCTCGTATTCCTTGGAATAGCCGTAACCGCCGTGGATCCGAAAGCTCTGCTGGGTGACCTCGGTGCAGTATTCGCTGCACAGGTATTTGGCCATCCCGGCGGCGACGTCGTTGCGCTCCCCCGAGTCCTTCAGCCGCGCCGCGTTGACCATCATCAGGTGCGCCGCTTCGACTTTGGTGGCCATCTCGGCCAGTTGGAAAGCGATGGCCTGATGTTCGGCAATGGGCTTGCCGAAGGTGTGGCGCTGTTGCGCGTAGCGGACCGCGAGCTCAAAAGCGCGGATGCCGACGCCACAGGCGCGGGCCGACACGTTGACCCGGCCGACCTCGATGCCGTCCATCATCTGGAAGAAGCCCTGCCCGGGGGTTTCGCCGAGGATGTCGTCGGCACTGGCCTGGTAGCCGTCGAAAATCATCTCCGTCGTTTCGATGCCCTTGTAGCCCAGCTTGTCGATTTTGCCCGGAATGTGCAGCCCGGGAACGACTTCGCCGAAACCGACCGGCTTCTCGACGAGGAACGCGGTCAGATTGCGGTGCGCCCTGTCCGAGCCCTCGTCGGTGCGCACCAGGACAGCCACCAGCGTGGAGGTGGCGCCGTTGGTCAGCCACATCTTCTGACCGTTGATCGTGTAGTTGCCATCCGGGTTGCGCTGGGCGCGCGTACGGATCGCGGCGACGTCGGAGCCCAGCTCCGGTTCCGACATCGAGAAGGCGCCCCGCGTTTCACCGGTCGCCATGCGCGGCAAGAACCGCTGTTGCTGCGCGTCGGTGCCGTGCTGGCGCAGCATGTAGGCCACGATGAAGTGGGTGTTGAGGACACCGGACACGCTCATCCAGCCGCGGGCCAGCTCCTCGACGCACAGCGCGTAGGTCAGCAGCGACTCCCCCAGGCCGCCGTACTCCTGGGGAATCATCAGCCCGAACAAGCCCATATCGCGCATCTGGTCCACGATGTGCTGCGGGTAGGTGTCGCCGCGTTCCAGCTCCGCGGCGTTGGGGATGACTTCCTTCTCGACGAATTGCCGTACGGCGGCGACGATTTCGGTCTGGAATTCGGTCAGCCCGAGGGTCTGTGCGAGTCTGGTCATGCGTCGTCTTTCCGTTTCGGGTTGCTGCGCTAGTCGATCGTGTTCGCGTCCGTCAGCCGTTCGATGTCGGCCGATGTCATTCCCAGGCGCCGCTCGAGGACCTCGGCGGTGTCTTGCCCCAGGGCGGGCGCGGCCGCGCTGGCGGGGTGGGCGCCGTCGAACGCGACCGGCAGTCCGGCGGCGAAGTAGTCGCCCAGACCGGGTTGGTGTAATCGGGAAAACACGGGGTTGGCCGTCACCTGAGGGCCCGCGGCGACCTCCGCGAAGCAGCGGTAGCGCTCGAAGAGCACCGTGGTCTTCGACAGCGTGGCGGTGACGTCGTCGGCCGTGTGATCGCTGAACCAGGTGGCGAACAGGCCGGACAGGACGTCGCGGTACCGGTAGCGGTCACCCTCGGAATCGAAGTCGACGCCCAGGGCCTCGGCTAGCGCGGACACCGCGGCGCCGGTGCCCGTCACGTCGACGAGATCGCGAAAGTGCCTGCGGGTCAGGGTGACCACCATGAACCTGGCGCCGTCGCCACAGGTGAAGTCCTGTCCGTACTGGCCGTAGATGGCGTTGCCCAGGCGCTGCCGCTGGGTGCCGGTGACCTGCGGCTCGGTCAACAGTCCCAGGTTCCCGGCCGTGGCCAGCGCGACATCCTCCAGCGCCAGGGTGATCCGCGCGCCCAGCCCCGATTCGTCCCGCCGGCGGACAGCGGTGACGACGGCCAGGGCGGCATACAGGCCGCAGCACACGTCCCACGCGGGCAGCACGTGATTGATCGGCCCGGCGTGCTCGGCCGGACCGGTGACGAGCGGGAACCCGACACCGGCGTTGACCGTGTAATCCACACCGGTGGAACCGTCGCCGCGCCCGAGCAGTTGGACGTGGATGACGTCGGAACGCTGGGCGGCCAGCACGTCGTGACCGAGCCAGGACAGCCCGGCGGCGTTAGTCACCACCACACCGTCTCCCTCGACGATGAGCCGCTGAACCAGTTCCTGCCCGTCCGGGGAGCGCAGATCGATGGTGGCCGAACGCTTCCCCTTGTTCAGGCCGGTCCAGTAGATCGACGTGCCGTCCGCCGCCAACGGCCAGCGCCGGACGTCGGAGGCGCCGCCGATCGGATCGACGCGAATCACTTCGGCGCCAAGCTGACCCAGCGTCATGCCGCAGAGCGGGGCGGCGACGAAGCTGGACACCTCCACGACGGTGAGGCCGCTCAGCGGGCCGGTCACGTCGAGGCGACCCGCTCGAACACCGCGGCGAGACCCTGGCCGCCGCCGATGCACATGGTCTCCAACCCGTAGCGCGCCTCGCGGCGGTTGAGCTCGCGCGCCAGGGTGGCCAGCATGCGCCCACCCGTCGCGCCGACCGGGTGACCGAGGGAGATCCCCGATCCGTGCACGTTTGTCCGGTCGTGGTCGGCGGTGCCGAAGTTCCATTCACGCATCACCGCGAGCGCTTGCGCGGCAAAGGCTTCGTTGAGTTCGATGAGGTCGATGTCGGACAACCGCAGGCCGGCCTTGCCGAGCGCCGCCTCGGTGGCCGGCACCGGGCCGATACCCATGATGTGAGGCGCCACGCCGGCCAGCCCCCACGACACCAGGCGCACCAGGGGCGTCAGACCGCATTCGCGCGCCTTCTCCGGCGTGGTCACCACGCACATCGAGGCCGCGTCGTTCTGTCCGCTGGCATTGCCGGCGGTCACCGTGGCTTCTGAATCCTCATTCGCCAGAACGGGTTTCAACTTGCTCAACGACTCGACCGACGTGTCGGCGCGCGGGTGCTCGTCGGTGTCGATCAATTCCTCGCCCTGCCGGGTACGCACCGCGACTGGAATGATCTCCTCGGCCAGGATGCCGTCCTTCTGCGCGGCCACCGCACGCTGGTGCGACCGCACGGCCAGTTCGTCTTGCTCCTGGCGCGGAATGCCGTACTGGCGGCGCAAATTCTCTGCCGTCTCCAGCATGCCGCCGGGCACGGGGTGATGCCGACCACCGGCGGTGGTGCGGCCACGCGCCAGCCCGTCGTGCACCCGGACGCCGGTTCGCGCGCCGCCCCACCGCATGTCGGTGGAGTAGAAGGCGACGTTGCTCATGCTTTCGCAGCCGCCGGCGACGACGAGGTCGTGATCGCCGTTGCCGACCTGCAGGCACGCTTGGATCACCGCCTGCAGGCCCGACCCGCATCGGCGGTCGACCTGCATCCCGGGGACAGTGACCGGCAGCCCGGCGTCCAGCGCCACCACCCGCCCGATCGCCGGCGCCTCACTGCTCGGGTAGCAGTGGCCGAGGATGACGTCCTGCACGGCGTCGGGCGCCAGCCCCGTCCGTTCGAGGAGACCCTTCAGCGCCGCGACCCCAAGATCGACGGCGGTCAGCGACTTGAACACCCCGCCGTAGCGGCCAATGGGGGTCCGTACGGGTTCACAGATGACGGTCTCGCGCATCGCGCTCATAGATGCCGGCCGCCGGTGATTTCCATGACGGTTCCGGTCATGTACGAGGACAGGTCAGAGGCCAGGAACAGCGCCACGCTGGCAACCTCGCTGGGTTCGCCGGCCCGCCCCATCGGCACCTCGGCAACTTTCGAATCCCAAATGCGCTGCGGCATGGCCTCCGTCATCGCCGAGCGGATCAAGCCGGGGGCGATCGCGTTCACCCGGACGCCGAGGTAGGCCAACTCTTTGGCGGCCGCCTTGGTCATGCCGACGATGCCGGCCTTCGCGGCCGAATAGTTGGTCTGGCCGACCATGCCCACCTTCCCCGACACCGAGGACATGTTGATGATCACGCCTCGCTTGTTTTCCCGCATGACGGCGGCGGCCAGCCGGGTGCCGTTCCAGGTTCCCTTCAGGTGCACGGCGATGACCTGATCGAACTGCTCCTCGGTCATCTTGCGCATCGTCGCGTCGCGGGTGATGCCTGCGTTGTTGACCATGATGTCCAGGCCGCCGAAACGCTCGACGGCGGTCTGAATCAGGGTCTCGACGTCGGCCGCCTGCGTGACATCGCAGCGGACCGCGACCGCGACGTCGTCGCCGCCCAATTGCTTGGCGACGACCTGGGTTTCTTCGAGGTTGACGTCACCCAGCACAACTCGCGCGCCCTCGGCGACAAAGCGTTCCGCGATGGCAAGACCCAGTCCCTGCGCGCCGCCGGTGATCACCGCGGTCTGACCTGTCAGCATCGACACCTGATTCCCGCCTCCCTGTGCTGTCGTCCCGGGGACACCCCGGCAGTCGAATATCATATTTCATATAGGATCTGCACCGGTGCCCGGTTCCCGCCCCGGGCCGTTGACCGGGCCGGCCGCTCGCGGCCGAGAGGCCCCGCCACTGCCAACGATGGAGCGTCCGCCTATGACCACCGCCGAACAACCCGAGGTCTCCGACGACGATTTCCAGGAGATCCTGGCCCAGACCCGCCACTTCGTCCGGACGGCCGTGGTCCCGCGCGAACAGGAGATCCTCACCGAGGATCGGGTGCCCGACGACCTGCGTGAGCAGGCCAAGAAGATGGGGCTGTTCGGGTACGCGGTGCCGCAGCGGTGGGGCGGCCTCGGCCTGAACCTGATGCAGGATGTCGAACTGGCGATGGAACTGGGTTACACCTCGCTGGCACTGCGTTCGATGTTCGGCACCAACAACGGCATCGCCGGCCAGGTCCTGGTCGGCTTCGGCACCGACGAGCAGAAGACCCGCTGGCTGGAATCGATGGCGTCCGGCGACGTCGTCGCCTCCTTTGCGTTGACCGAGCCGGGCGCCGGATCGAACCCCGCCGGCCTGCGAACCAAAGCCGTTCGCGACCAAGGCGATTGGGTGATCTCGGGGCAGAAGCGCTTCATCACGAACGCGCCCGTCGCCGACCTCTTCGTGGTGTTCGCGCGCACCCGGCCGGCCGACGACCAGGGTCCCGGGATCGCGGTATTCCTGGTCCCGGCGGACGCGCCCGGCGTCGAAGTCGGCAGCAAGGACGCCAAGATGGGTCAGGAAGGCGCGTGGACCGCCGACGTCAGCTTCGACGACGTCCGGGTCGGGGGCGACGCACTGATCGGGGGCAGCGAGGACATCGGCTATCGAGCCGCGATGACGTCGCTGGCGCGGGGCCGGGTCCACATCGCTGCCCTCGCGGTGGGCGCCGCGCAACGCGCGCTCGACGAATCCGTCTCCTACGCCGCGACCGCCACGCAGGGCGGCACGCCAATCGGACAGTTCCAGTTGGTTCAGGCGATGATCGCCGATCAGCAGACCGGGGTGCTCGCCGGCCGCGCGATGGTGCGCGAGGCGGCGCGGCTCTGGGTCTCCGGCGAGGACCGCAGGGTCGCGCCGTCGGCGGCCAAGCTGTTCTGCACCGAAATGGCCGGCAACGTTGCCGATCTCGCGGTGCAGGTGCACGGCGGCAGCGGCTACATGCACGGCGTCCCCGTCGAGCGCATCTATCGCGATGTGCGGCTGCTGCGCCTCTACGAGGGCACCAGCGAGATTCAGCGCCTGATCATCGGATCCAACCTCGTCAAAGCGGCGCAGCGCACGACATCAACGAAGGAGCGGTAATGGCAGGAAAGCTCGCAGGGAGAGTCGCATTCATCACCGGGGCCGCGCGCGGCCAAGGCCGCGCGCACGCGGTTCGGCTGGCGCGGGAGGGCGCCGACATCATCGCCGTCGACATCGCCGGCAAGCTGCCGTCCTGCGTGCCCTACGACCCCGCGACTCCCGACGACCTTGACGAGACCGTTCGCCTGGTCGAGGAAACCAACCAGCGCATCATCGCCTCGGTCGTCGACACCCGCGACTTCGAGGCGCTTCGCCGGGCCGTCGACGCGGGCGTCGCCGCGCTCGGGCGACTGGACATCATCGTCGCCAACGCCGGCGTCGCTGCCCCGCAGGCGTGGAACGAGATCACGCCGGAGAACTTCCGCGACGTCATGGACATCAACGTGACCGGCACCTGGAACACCGTGATGGCCGGCGCGGACAAGATCATCGAAGGCGGTCGCGGCGGCTCGATCATTCTGATCAGCTCCGCGGCCGGCATGAAGATGCAGCCGTTCATGGTGCACTACACCGCGAGCAAGCACGCCGTCACCGGGATGGCCCGGGCCTTCGCCGCCGAGCTGGGCAAGCATTCGATCCGCGTCAACAGCGTGCATCCCGGGCCGGTGAACACGCCGATGGGCACGGGCGACATGGTCGCCGCGGTGGGCAAGGCCATGGAGACCAACCCGCAGTTGTCCAACGTGCTCACGCCGTTCCTGCCCGACTGGGTGGCCGAGCCGGAGGAGATCGCCGACACCGTGTGCTGGCTGGCCAGCGACGAGTCGCGCAAGATCACCGCCGCGCGGATCCCGGTCGATCAGGGCTCGACGCAATACTGAGCCGGCGGGGAATACATCGCCCTGATCGATGCTTGCAGGTCACATGAAAGCCTTCACCGAGAGCGAACGTCAGGAGTTTTTGGCCGGCTTGCATGTCGCGGTCCTGTCCGTCGACGCCCCCGACGGGCGACCGCCGGCCAGTGTTCCCATCTGGTACGACTACACCCCCGGCGGAAACATCCGGATCATGACCGGGGCCTCCAGCCGCAAGGCACGACTCATCGAGCGGGCGGGCAAGGTGACGTTGGTGGTCCAGCGCGAGGAACCGCCGTATCAGTACGTGGTGGTCGAGGGCTCCATCGTGGACACCGCCAATCCCGCACCCACCGACGTGCAGGAGGCAATCGCCATCCGCTACCTCGGGGAGGAAGGCGGGCGGGCGTTCATCCGCAGCATGGAGGGTGTGGACGAGGTGATGTTCACCATTCGCCCCGACCGCTGGCTCACCGCGGACTTCACTGGCGACCTCTGAGTTCTCGGCCGATCGCCGGGCGTAGCAGATAGCGCTGGCGGCCGAAAACTACGCGCATACGCCGATGTTTGCCGCGTGCGGTTGCCGCATGCTGGCTAACATGAGCGAAATCGATCCACGGGCGGAAATGCCGCCCCTGGACTGGAGCCACGCGGCCATGAACGAGCCCCTGCCGACCGGCATCGTCACCCTGCTGCTGGCCGACGTCCAAGGCTCGACGCAATTGTGGGACTCTCAGCCCTCGGAGATGATGGCCGCGATCGCCAACCTCGACCAAACGCTGGCCGAGTTGGTGATCGGTCATCACGGCGTCCGGCCGGTCGAACAGGGCGAGGGTGACAGCTTTGTCGTCGCATTCTCCCGAGCGTCGCACGCCGTGGCATGCGCGCTCGCGATACAGCGTGCGCCCTTGGCGCCGTTGCGACTGCGCATCGGGTTGCACACCGGCGAGGTGCAGCTGCGTGACGAGAACAACTACGTGGGCCCCGCGATCAACCGGACGGCACGACTCCGCGAGCTCGCGCACGGCGGCCAGACCGTGCTGTCGGGCACTACCAGCGATTTGGTGGCCGACGCACTCCCCGATGACGCGTGGTTGAGCGATCTCGGCAGCCATGCGTTACGGGATCTGCCCCGTCGAGAGCGCGTGGTGCAACTGTGCCATCGCGACCTCTGCAACGAGTTTCCTCCGCTTCGTAAGCGGGAAACCCCTGCCACCCAACATCTTCCAGCCGAATTGACCAGTTTCGTGGGCCGCGACGCGGAAATCGCCGCGGTGCGAGACATTCTCGCGCGCGGCAGGCTGGTGACGCTGACCGGTGCCGGTGGGGCCGGCAAGACCCGGCTGGCCGTGCGGGTTGCGGCTACCGCGAGCGGCGCGTACGCCGACGGCATCTGCTATGTGGACCTGGCTCCCCTCACCGACCCCGACCTGGTGCCCGTTGCCACCGCCCGCGCGTTGGGCCTGCCGGACCAGCCGGGGCGTGCCCCGGAGAAGAACCTGCTGCAGTTCATCGGGGACCGAGAGATGTTGATGGTGCTCGACAACTGCGAGCATCTCCTGGATGCCAGCGCGGCGCTGGCCGAGACCCTGCTGGCGGCCTGCCCGCGATTGACGATGCTGGCGACGAGTCGCGAGCCGATCGGCATGAACGGCGAGGTGACCTGGCGAGTGCCGTCTTTGTCGCTAGCGGACGAAGCCGTACGGCTGTTCATCGACCGTGCCGGCAATGCGCATCCGGGCTTCCGGGCCAATGATGTCGACGCTCGCGCGATCGACGAGATCTGCCGCCGCCTGGACGGCATGCCGCTGGCGATCGAGCTGGCGGCGGCACGGGTTCGCGCGCTGTCACCTGGGGAGATTCTCGCCGGACTGCAAGACCGGTTCCGATTGCTGACCGGTGGATCGCGAACCGCGGTGCGCCGCCAGCAGACGTTACGCGCATCGGTGGACTGGTCGCATGCGCTGTTGACCGAACCGGAGCGAATCTTGTTCCGCAGGCTTGGGGTGTTCATGGGCGGGTTCAGCCTCGAAGCCTGCGGAAAAGTGGTGTGCGACAACGACCTGGCGCCACACCAGGTGATGGATGTGTTGGCACTGCTTGTCGACAAATCGTTGGTGATCGCCGAATCCGCCGACGGTCGAACGCGATACCGATTGCTCGAAACGATTCGTCAGTATGCGCAGGAGAAACTCGGCGAGTCGGCAGAGGCCGTCGCTGTCCGGGATCGGCACCGTGACCATTTCACCGCGATGGCGGCCGAACTCGACGCTCCGGGCGAGACAAGCCTGGAGATTCTGCTGGACCGGGCCGAAACCGACATCGACAATCTGCGGGCCGCCTTCGGGTGGAGTCGTGAGCAATCTGACACCGATCGGGCGTTGGAACTGGTTACTTCACTGCAGCCGTATTGGCTCACCCGGGGCCGCCTCAAGGAGGGGTCCGACTGGCTCGATCTCGCCCTGGCCGACGCCGAGGCGGGCACCGAGGTGACGCCCCGGGCGCTGGCGCGAGCCCTGGCGGATAAGGCGTTCCTGGACAACATGCGCGACCCGGATAGCTTCGCGCGAGCTCAGCGCGCACTGGCCATTGCGCGTGGGCTGGACGATCCAGCGCTGCTGGCGCGCGCCCTCACAACTTGCGGCCGGCTTGCCGCCTGGAATTCCGAACTGGCCCAACCGTATCTCTCCGAGGCGGAAAGCCTGGCCCGACAACTGGGCGACCGGTGGCGGCTCGGCCAGCTCCTCTACAGTCAGGCGCTCACCGCCATCATCGGTTCGGGAGACGTGGAGGCCGCGGTCGCCGCCGCGACGGAGGGCCGCGACCTCGCGGACGACGTCTTCGACCACGGCTACTCACGCGGATGCCGGTGGTGCCTGGCCGGAGCGCAGCTGGTGTTCGGGGATGTCGTCGGCGCGACGGAACAACTTAGCGCATTGCTGACCGAAGCGGACGCGGCGCACGCTCTGATCTGGCAGGTGTGCGCTCGCGAGCGCTTATGCCACGTCTTAGCCCACCACGGACAGGCCGACGAAGGTCGCACTCTCGCGATGGAGGCGCTCGAAGGCGCGGCCGAGATCGGCCGATACATGGAGGCCGTGGTGTACTCGTCGATGGCATTCGCGGCGCTCGCCAGCGGCGATGTGGACGCCGCCGTCGCGGCCAGCGAGGCGGCTCGCGAACGGTTCGGCGACTGGCCGGTGGCGACCATTAACGCCAAACCCTCCGGCGAAGTCGCGCTGGCACATGGCGATCTCACGTCCGCGCGCCGCTTGGCCGACGAGGGCGTTGCCGGCGCGCGAGGCTGGTTCGCAGTGCAGGCGCTGGCAATCCGGTCACGTGTGGCGTTAGCGGAAAGCCAGCCCGGTCAGGCCGAACGCGACGCCCACGACGCGCTGTCCCGCGCGGCCGAACAGCGAGCGCACCTCTTCGTACCGGACCTCTTGGAGTGTCTTGCCCGTTTGGCTCACCTCGCCGGGAACCACATGGAAGCGGCACGGCTCTTCGGGGCCGCCGACTCGATCCGCAAGCGCACCGGCATCGTCCGCTTCCGCGTGTACGACGCCGACTACGAGGCATCGGTCAATGCGACGCGTAAAGCGCTGAGCGACGAGGAATTCAGCACCGCCTGGGAAGCGGGCGCGGCCCTGTCCACCGATGAGGCGATCGCGTACGCGCGGCGCGGCCGCGGCGAACGCAAACGTCCGCCCAGCGGCTGGGACTCGCTCACCCCGACCGAACGCGACGTCGTCCGCCTCGTCAGCGAGGGATTGGGCAATAAGGACATCGGCGACCGGCTGTTCATCTCCCCGCGCACGGTGCAGACCCACCTGACCCATGTGTACGCGAAGCTGGGGATCACGTCGCGGATGCAGCTGGCGCAGGAAGCAACTCGCAGATCAGTGCTCGATTAGCTCCAGTGTTCCCAGCTCGCGGATCGCTTGGCAGCCGCGGCTGAGCATGGTCAGCACCATGTCGTCGCCCCGTTCGGTGGCGGCGGCGAACGCGAAACCCAGCGCGGAGATCAGCGGTGCCTGCAGCACCCCGAGCCGGTAATCACGCCAACAGGTTTCGCGGTCGTAGCCGGTGACGCCGCACGCCAACAGCGCGCGATGGTAGTCCGCGACGAGCCCTTCTTCGATGCCCGCGCGAAGCTGGGAACTGAGGCTGGTCGCGGTGAAGTAGGCCAGATCCCTGGCCGGCAGCCCCACGCCGAGCGTCTGCCAGTCGACCACGCAGACCCGGGTGCGGTCCGGGTCGAACAGCAGGTTGTCCAGTCGGTAGTCGCCGTGCAGCAGGGCGAACCGGCCGTACTCGGCGAGTAACCACGGCGTCACCAGACCCATTGCCGCGCTGAAGGTCTCGCGGTCTTCGGCGCTCATCCGGTCGCCCAGCTTGTCGAGCGTGATGTCGGCACTCATCTTCGCCACCTCGCCCATGCCGGCGGCGCCCGCTTCGTCCGGCCTGCCGAACGCGATGCCCGGGAAATCGAGCCAGAATGGATCGCACCAGCTGGGCGCGTGCAGGCCGGCCAGGGCGGTGACCGCGAGGCGCGCTTCGGCCTCGCCGCAGCCCGCGAGTTGATCGCCCTGCACCGCCGGCGCCTGATCGGCGAGCAGCAACGCGAAGTCCATTGCGTCGTCGGTGATCTCGGCATAGAAGCACTGCGGCGTCGGCACCTGCACCCGGTGCGCCACGGACGAATAGAACGCGCACTCGCTGCGGTATCCGATGACCACCCGGTCGCGCACGGTGTCGTCCTGCGACGGCAGCTTGATCACAAAGGTTTGCGGGAGGTCGGCGGGCTCGGTCGCGTAGCGGGCGGTCACCCGGTAGGTCGCACCCGTCTGCCCCGTGCCGATCGGGGTCACGTCCACGTCGGTGACCTCGACGGGGGTGCCGCGTCCGCTCAGCGCGGCCGATAACCATTGCGGGGTCACGTCGGCGGGATACCGCGGAATCGACACCACAGCACTCATGGGCAGCGCGCCTCCTGTACCCGGACGGCTCCGTCCGACTGACAAACTGTAAGGCATACCGCAAGAGTTGCGGTCAACTGCTGCACATCAGTCGGCGAGAATGCGCCATTCGGCGGCCTCATGCTGCTGCCGCCAGAACTCGTCGAAACGGCCACCCGCGGCGAGCAATTCGTCGACCGTTCCGTCCTCGATCACTCGGCCGTCGTCGAGGAACAGGACGCGGTCGCCTTGACTGATGCTGGCCAGCCGGTGCGCGACGATCACCTGGGTGCGCGACCGCGGATCAAGCGTCAGCGCGTCGACCACCGCGGCCTCGTTCTCGGTGTCCAAAGCGCTGGTCGCCTCGTCGACCAGCAGTATCGGCGCCGGCTTGAGCAGCGCCCGCGCGATGCTGACCCGTTGGCGTTCGCCCCCGGACAGCGCCGAGCCGCCTTCTCCGACGATCGTGTCGGCGCCGTCGGGCAACCGGCCGATGAGTTCGTCGACGCGGGCCAGGGCGACGGCCCGATTGAATTGGTTATCGCCCGCGCCGGGATCGCCGGCAGCCACGTTGTCCCGGACCGAGCCATGAAACAGGTAGGGATGCTGGAACACGACGCTGCTCGCCGCCCGGCGAGCCTCGGCGTCCAGCGTTGCGGCGTCGACGCCGTCGATCAGGATCCGGCCGCGGGTGGGCTCGTGCAGTCCGGCGATCAGCGCCAGGATGGTGCTCTTGCCCGACCCGGACGGCCCGACGATCGCCGTCGTGCTGCCAGGCGCCAGGGCGAAACTCACCCCGTCCAGCACGGGCGCGTTCGCGCCGCCATACCGGAACTCGACGTCGTCGAATTCGATGCGGGGCGCCGCGGCCACGGTCAGCGTGGCGGCCCCGGAGTTCACCAATGGCGCCGTGAGCACGGAACGGATGCGGTCGAGCGTGGCGCGAGTGCTTTCCAAGGCGGGCGCCAATTCGCTGATCGTGGTGAACGGTTCGAGGTAGCGCACGATCACGACGATCAAGGCGACGGCCTCGGGCACCGACACGGTCTTGTTGATCGTCAGGGCCGCGGTCGCGCCCGCCAGCAGAATGAGCGACAGCTGGCTGGCCAGGCTGAACAGCAGCTGGCCCGGAACCTGCATGGAGAGCAACCGCATGGTCGCCCCGTGCTGCGCGGCGAGCGCATCGCCGACCAGGCTGCGCGCCGGTTCGACCCGGCGTGCGGCCCGCAGCGCCTGCTGGGTGCGGGCGAATTCGATGATCCTCTCGGTGAGCGCGCTGTTGGCCTCGTCGGCCGCCGCGTCGGCACGCCGCGTCAGCCGCGCCGAGGCCCACAGCGCACCCAAGAGCAGCGGCACGCCGCCCAGCGCGGCCGCACCGAGCTGCCATGAGATCGGCAGCAGGGCGACGGCGATGGCCGCGGGCAGCAGGATGGCGGAGATCAGCGGCGTCAGCAGGTTGACGACCAGGCCGACCAGTTCCGGCCCGGTGGCGGCGATGGCCTGGCGCGCCGTCGCGGTGTGCTCGGCGGTGAACCAGTCGAGCCGCACGGCGGGCAACCGGTCCGCGACGTCGTGCTGGCTGTGGTCGAGGACGGTGAATCCCAGATCGAAGCCGATGCGCGCGGTCGCGGTGTCGATCACCCATCCGACGATGGTGGCGGCCGTGAGCCAGCCGAGCCACCCCAGCGCGCGATGCGGGTCGCCGAACAGGGCGCCGACCAACGGGACGAGCAGGACGGTGGCCGCCGCCCGCACCACCACCGACAGCAGCGCGAGGCAGCTGTAGGCGGTGACCTTGGCTCGCCGATCTGCGGGCAGCAGTCCCAACCAGGTGCGAATCATCGCGTCGCCTCCCGCGCCGCGGTGGCGGTGACCGGGTCCCGCCGGCCGCCTTCCCACAGCCGCCGGTACCGGCCGTCGGTGGCCAGCAACTCGTCGTGCGTGCCGCGCTCGGCGATCCGGCCGTGGTCGAGCACCACGATCTGGTCGGCTCCAGTGATCGTGTGCAGGCGGTGGGCGATCACCAGGACGGTGCGATCCCGGGTGAGCCGGTTAAGCGCCTGCTGCACAAGGTATTCCGATTCGGGGTCGGCGAACGCGGTGGCCTCGTCGAGGATCAGGACCGGGGTGTCGGCCAGGATCGCCCGGGCGATGGTCAGCCGCTGCCGTTCCCCGCCCGACAACCCCGTCCCCGCGCCCAGCACGGTGTCGTAGCCGTCGGGCAATCGCATGATGCGGTCGTGGATCTGGGCCTGGCGCGCCGCCTCCCGGATCTGCGCCGCGGTGGCATCCGGGACGGCCAGCGCGATGTTGTCCGCGACGGTGCCGTGCACCAACTGAGTCTCCTGCAGGACGAAGCCGACCTTTGCGTAGAGCTCGTCGGCGGTCATCGACCGGATGTCCTGCCCCCCAACGCGTATCGTGCCCTGTTCGACGTCGTGGAACCGGGCCAGCAGCGCGGCCAGCGTGGACTTGCCGGACCCGGACGGCCCGACAAGGGCGGTGACCGTGCCGGGCCGCAGCGTCAGCGACACGTCGCGGATCACCGGCACACCCGGGCGATAGCCGAAGCTGACCCCGTCGAACACCACCGTGGCCGACGCATCCCCGGGCTGGTCTTGCGGTTGCAGGGCGAGTTCGGGCTCGTCGAGCGTGTTCTGCAGGCGCCGGGCGGCCAGCATGCCGGCGCTGATGCCGCCCACCCCGTACGCGATCCCCAGCAGGCGCGCGCCGAATGTGGTGCCCAGCAACAGGAACGGCAGCAGATTGACCGCATTCATCCGCCCGGTGACGATGAGCAGGGTGCCGGTGAGGACGATCAACCACAAGAACGTCGACGGCCGCGTGACCAGGTCCATCAGCGTCTTCTTACCGGCCAACGGCCGCTGCCAGGACACGAGGAAATCGACGTACTCGTCGAGGCGGCGCCGGAAGCTGGATGCGGCCGCACCGCCGAAGACGCGGATGACCGGCTGACCCTCCAGGTAGGCGCCGGCCTCTCCGCTCATCTTCTCGGCCCAGCGTTGCGATTGCGGGATGCGCGGGCCCGACTGAATCGTGAGCGACGACGTCAACACCAGATAGACCAGAACGGGCAGGAACAGCACGAGCGCGACTCGCCAGTCGACGGCGAAGAGGTAGGCCAGCACGGCCACCGGGGCGATGATCGCCGCGACCGCGTCCGGGATGGCGTGGGTGACCAGGTAGTGCAGCGACAGCGTGTCGTCCTGCAACAGTTGCTTGATCGAGCCCGAGCCGCGCGCGGTGAACCAGCCCAGCGGCAAGCGAGATAGCTTGCGCAGCAACCGCGATCGCAGGTCGGCGGCGAACCGCGCGTCCACGACGTGCAACCACAGCGTGAGCGCCGCGCCGAGGACGGTGCCCGTTCCCAGCAGCGCGACGGCCGCGATCCCGACGTCCCAGAGCCGGGACGCGGGAGCGCCTGCGACCAGCAGGCGGGCCAGCTCGACCAGCAGCACGAACGGCGCCAGCTGGATCACCGTGATCACGGCCTGCAGCACGCCGGACAGGATCAGGGCCGAGCGCAGGGGCGCAAGCAACCGGCCGGCGGCCTGGGCGCGCCAACTGCCGCGGGCGGCGGGGGCGGTCGGCTGGTCGGGAGGTTTGGGCGTCGAGACCGGCTCCAGGGCAACATGATTCGCCGGCTCGGGCTCGTCGCCGCGGCGGGTGCCCATCGCCCGGCCGGCGCTCCAGTAGGCCTGGGCGTGCATCTCGGACTTGGGGAAGCCGAATTCATCGCGCAGCCGGGTTCGCACGTGCTTGAGGACCGTGGCCTCGGGGGTGGCCCACGCGTACCAGTTGGACCAGTCGCGGTTCTCGATCGCCCCGGCAAGGGATCTCTCGTCGCGGCGGGCCACCCAGTGCACCCTCAGCCGGGGGTGCGGCACGATCGGGATCAGGACGTCATGGTCGTCGTGTTGCTCGAGATACATCTCGATCGGCACGTCGTCGGGGACGACTCCGATGATCCCGTTCATGCCGGGGATCGACGCCGAGTCACCGATCAGCAGATAGCCGGCCGGCTGCTCGTCGGGCACGTCGAACCGCGACGAGCCCATCAGCGCCATGACCGCGATCGTCGCGCCCGGTTCCACGGTGCGTGCCCACTTCGACGCCGGGCCGGCGGGCTCGTGCAGCACGATGTCGACCGCGAAGCGGCCACTGGGAACGTCGGCCTCGGAGATGGTGTAAGCGCGCTGGAACTCGGTGTTGGATCCGTCCGGGTCGGGAAACCAGAACCGCAGCCAGGCCGCGGGTTCGGCGTCCACGTCTTGAAACAGCGTCGGCGACGTCATGCGCACCCGCACGAAATGCGGTGCGATTGGCACGGTTTCGAGCACCGTCGCGGTGTGGTCGCGAGCGCCGAAGCTGCGCAACATCACACCGGAGAATCCGCGTGCCATCAGCGGTCCCTTCCAGCGTCGCTCATCCCCGGCCCTCCGCTCGGTACGTTACCGCCATAAACTAAGGGTTGCCTTACCAAAGGTCAAACGTGGTGGGGCCGGGGCCGCCGGTAACCTCGAGGTGTGAGCGCTGAATCGGTGCCGCCCGTGTTGCTCTACGACGGAGTCTGCGGCGTCTGCAACTCGGTGGTCCGGGCGATACTTCGGTTTGATTCGCACGGCACCCTGCGCTTCGCGGCGCTGGACAGCGACTTCGCCCGAGCGGTCTTCGATCGGCATCCGACCATCGAAGGCGTGGACTCCGTGGTGTTCGTCGACGAACCCGAGCAGCCCGACGAACGCGTCGCCGTCCGATCCGCGGCGGCCCTGCGCGTAGTGGATTACCTCGGCGGCCCGTGGAAATTGCTCGGGGCGGCCCGCATCATTCCCGCTCCCCTGCGCGACTGGCTCTACGACAGGATCGCGGACGTCCGCTACCGCATCTTCGGCAAGCACGACACGTGCCCCCTGCCCCCGCCGGAGGTTCGCGCGCGCTTCTTGGACGCCTAGTCGATTGCCAGGTCGGCCTCGGACTCTTTGCGTTTCAGTTCGGCCAGCTTGCGGTCCTCGGCCGCGAACTCGCGATGGTGAATCGCCGACGCGTGGTGCGCGCCCACATCGGACACGCCTTGTTCGACGGTCCGGTCTTGGATCCGCGCGACTCGTTCGTGCTGCAGCGCCGATTCCTCAAAGCTGCGCGCCGCCGAGAGCCCGGCGTGAGCGGCGCGTTCGCGAGCCTCCGCGGCTCTGCGCTCCGCACGCTCGACCTCTTTGTCGGTAACTGGTTCGTCGTCTCCGGTGGCCATGGCGTCTCCCTCGTGTGCCCGTCTACCTCAAGTACCCCGCACAGAGGGTTTGACGCTTCGCGATCGACGAAGGGTGCGGGCGGAGGGACTCGAACCCTCTTCAGCTATCCTGGCTAGTGGACCACATTGCTCCCTAGCTGGGCAAACGCGCTACGCCACTTAACGCTAGTTATCTGTAACTGCCAGAGCTTTGTGTCCATGTGGTGTCCACGGAGCCTGCTGAGAGCTTTTAGCTGACGCGCGCGCGGGCACTATAAATGTCTGGCGCGCTCGCGCAATGCCAACGCCCCCCATCTGTTAGGCGGGCTATCCTGGATTTGGAGACAGAGGTTGTATGAAGTGGCAGCACCGTCGGCATGACGGTCAAGCATCGGTGTGGCATCAGGTATGTCGAGTCCGGTCGCCAAGCGACGGGCGTTAGTGTAACTTCGACGCATCGTCGCAGGTCATCGCAATCTGATCGGCCCCATCAACTGCAGGAGTAGAGTTCCACCATGCTGCCCGCCAACGTTAATATTGTCCTGACGGGAGAGAATCTCCCCGTTCAGGCCATTGCGGTCAGTGATTTCAAATTCAACGGCCGTCCATTGCGTGAAACGGTCCGCTTTCCAATGGGGTTGAATGCAGAAACCCAAGGCGCAAGTCTTCAAATATTACCTGACCGTATTCAGATACTTGTGACCGAAGTCACTAATATTGCGGCTGATGCGACCCATCTCCAAGAGATGATTGCACCCATCTTTGACTACATCGGGCCAAAATCTTTCAAAGGAGTTGGCCACAACGCTCAGTTTGTATTAGACCCCTTGATCCCCAAGAGTGCAGTTGCGAAATCTATCCTGAACGTCAGCGAGATCGCTAACATTCTTAGCGGAGACGTTGAAGAGTCGAATATCAGTGTATTTCGGCACATACCTAACGGCGCTATGTTGCGTACGACGTTTTCAACTCAAACTCCTGTCGATCGAATTGTGATGGAGTTCAACGCGCATTTCGACGTGAGCGGTTCGAGTGCGCGGGACGCAATATCCTGCCTGAAAGAGTCGCTCGATACTATGGCAGCTATCGTTGACAGAGCACAAGGGTCACTCTTAGCGGAGAAGTTAGGATCCAAATGAGCATTCAGCCGCTGTCCGACCTCACCCGACGATACTTTGGTTCGACGACCGAAGCAGACTATAGGCCTTCGGATGAATGGTTTCAGCCAACCTTTCAATATCTGTGGCTTAACGACTTATGGCTTAGTGACCGGTCCACGGTCGATCCGATGCATAGCGGGATTCTTCAATTCTCGACCACTACGGATACCGCCCCAATTTCGAGCTACTTGGCACTTAGTCGACAGACCTCGTCCGGCCCTGTTTCGTTTGCTCGCTCACTTGCCGCGAGACTGCGCACTGCAGTCAACTCCATCGATGAATGGGTCGAAGACCGGGAATACGAAAGCCTGTTCAGGCAAGAGGGCGAGCCGACACCAACGCGATGGGTCAAGCAACTCGCTCGGTTCAAAAACGGGCCGGAGATACCGCTTCGGTGGGATGATGACGAATAACACGACCATTGTTTCTCGAGCAGCCTAGCCCTGAGCTGAGACAAGGCGACATTTGTCTTGTCGATCGATTCCCTCGGTGGTCTTTGGATTCGACGACGTTGTCTCTACCGAAGGTTGATAAGCCGATATTAGCCGTTGACCAAATGCCCAGAGTTCTCAAAATCGACGATAAATTCATGGTATGCATCTGTTCTTACGACTGCGAATTAGATAATAAAATTGATCGGTCGGGGATACAACTCGCGCCAATCAAGTCTTTCCCTAAGACAAACTCGATGGAGGACTTGGAGAGATTAAGGAACAGCTGGCGGCCTGTCGGCTTCGAGTCCATGTCCGATGAACAAGCTCTCAACGCCTTAACCACGGCCGAAGAGATGGCCTTCGCCGTCCAAAACTTCTTCCCAATGCGACTGACACACACAGAGTCCGGTGAAGACGCTGTCGTCGATTTTGCGTCCATGATGAGCTTAGCGGAACCAGTGAAGGCGATCCCCCTGCTGCTATCCACTAAGCGATACGAAATGACCGAGGCAGCGCGGCGCTTCTTTCAGCTTAAGATCGCATTATTCATGGCCAGACCACCTGCTTAAAACGCCGCGAATCCCCCGAACCACGATCACCTCTTAGCAATTTTTCCCGCTGGGTTACTGGGGCCTTTGATGGAGGGCCTACCGCGTCGACTACCTACAAGCGGACCGACAGAACACCCAGGGCATCCAACTCATATGGACCCAATCGAACGCGCCGCGCGATCCGCGCTGAAGGCTATGACCCCGGCAACCCCGCCGTGGCGGCCGCACTAGAGCGGGTGCACGCCGAGCTGGAACGTTTTCGCTGGGCCGGGGACACTGGATAACCGAAGCTGAGCCGGGCCCATTGCTCGAAATCAACGACTTCGGCACCACGCCCGTCTTACGCTAGTGACCCGAGCGGGGAGAACGGGGTGATGAGCGACGACGACAACACCAGGTCGGCGGAAGACTTCACAAACGAACCGGAGACCACCGGCCTGCCGACGAGCGCTGCGCAGACACCAGACCTGGCTTGGTCGCTGGACGACTCCGATATCGAGCCACAGCATCGCTCGTGGCCTCGCACCGCTGCCCTGGCTACCGGCATCCTCGCCGCTGGATCGGGTATCGCTGCCGGATTATGGTTGGGTGTGCCAGATTTCAAGCACACTGTTACGAATGTCGTTGCACCGCGGACTAGTTCGGTCGCGCCAACCAAAGAAGATATGCCAGCACCAGTGACCACAACGGTGGCTGCCCATTGCGCACCGGGCCACAATGCCGACAAGGGTTGCCTACCGGTGGTAGTTCCTGGACCGGCAACCGTCACGGTGACGGCAACGCCGACTACCACGACGCAGCGATATAGCGACGGCGATAACGCCGAGAACATGCCGCCAGTGACGACGGCGACCAAGCCAGCACTGACATTCACCGCCGCGCAAGATCAGCAGGTGCTCGACAATCTACGGGGGCTCGGCTACACCATCAATAACCCGGCAACCGTGCTGTACTACGCACACGAATTCTGCCGACTGCTGCACCAGGGCGAGTCGATCGAGCAAGCAGACGGTCGCATTCAAGCGGAGTCAGGCGACACCACGACCAACGTATTGCAGGTCACGTCGAGCGCGCAGCTCGCCTACCCGAACTGCTACTAAGCCCTTCCCGGTTAGGCGCTTGCGAGCTACGAGCGCCACGACGGATTAGACGCCAACACCCTGCTATTCCTGGCGACAGATATCGCGCACCAACGCTTCCGGTGGCGAGCCAATTGAGCCATGTTGTCTCATAAGGTGACTCATTGCTCCGGGCAACGTACCCCACGAGCTTGTTCTCGGAACTGGCTCATGCCCGCGTCATTCATGCCAGACACTAGCGGGCTTCAAAGACCCAATTCTGCGCGTTACATCTCCTCGAGATTTTCCGAGGCGCCTTTCTTCTTCGGCATTCGCTCGAAGACTTCACGCGTCGCTTGTTGCAGCAGTTTCGGGTCGTGTCCGCCCATCTGAAGCCACCTGAGAGTTCCCCATTGCAACGTTGAGCATGCGGCACCAACAGTCTCTGTGATGAACATAGGATCGGGAAAAGCGATCGTCCGGAAATAACCCGGCTCATACTCGTCTACCGTCAAAAGCTCGAAAGCCTCTATCCCAAACCAATTCTGCCCATGGGCCGCGCCACTGGCAGCGTTCCAGAGGTAACTCCACCGATCCGCATCATGCTTCGTCGCGGTCGCAGCGTGGCGGACAAGTCTTTCGTAGCCGGGCGGCTTTTCCTTTGGGGCCGTGGCGATCGTCAGCCCTGCGCAGCGCGATTCCAAATCTGCGATCCGCTTGTCGATGCGCGCGGTGTCCAAGCCGCCCGCGAGAAGCGCGGCGCGGTGAAGATTGAAATCGCGATGCATGAGGCGGATGTGCCGCTGGGCGCACTCAACCGCTGTAGGGACCTCGACAAGCCACAGCGCATGAGCGGCAGCTTCCAGCCCAGCCCGGGCTAGGAGTAGGTATGGTCGCGGTCGAACTTCGTTCTTAGCGTCGGGATGCAGTTGGTAAGGCGCGATGACATCTGCCCAAAGGCATAGTTGCTCGGCTGCGGCGCAAAGGTAGTTCCGTATCCAAATGGTGGCCTTTTCCCATTCATAGAATGAGTCCGCCAGCGCTAGCGCACTGCCCGCCTTGGGGTCCACCACGCGCTTCAACACCAACTCGCAAGAGCGGGCCGAATAGGTGTGCCGAGTCCACTCCAGGTGGTGTTCGTCCGACAACTGGAGCCGCAGCTCATCACTCACGCTCGAAGGATACAAAACGCCCCCGACACGACAGACCGATTGGCTGATGGGCAATTGAGAGGGAATCGCGGTCAGCACCGCCGGACGGTGTGCCTGCTCGTCCGGCGTTGGACGTCACGGCTGTCGTACGTTCGTCGAGAAGGTGATCAACAGCGTGGTGCTCGGCGAACTGCCTCTGATTTCAGGGGCCGACCGCCAGGCAGCGGCACTAATCGGAGATCGCCGTCGAGAGTGTCAATGTCCCGCGTCATGACGGCGGAGCTTATGGCTGGACGGCCCGGACCGCACGTCACCTCTGGGAAGAGCCCCACACTGATCGGCGTTGCACCCAACAGGAGGTCGCTGATCATGACCGATTCGCAGAAGTGGGCCGCATGGCTGGTGGTGCTGGCCGTGGTCTTTCTGGCGCTCGCGTTCTTCGGCGAAGCCGCGCTCCTAGCGGCTGTCACCTATGTCGTGGTGCGCTTCGTGGTCATCGGCGGCATGGTCGGACTGATCGGTCTGGCGCTGCGGAAGGCTGGGTGAGCGCCCCGCTAGGGCGGTACCTTCAATCCCGTGCAAGACGACGAATACACCTACCGGGTGCGCTGGTCCGATGAAGACGGCGAGCACGTGGCAACCTGCGCTGAATTCCCGTCGCTGTCCCATCTAGATGCCGACCCGGCTGAGGCGCTGACAGGCATCCGGCAGTTGATCGCTGAGGTTGTGGAAGACCTGCGCGCGTGTGGGGAGCCGGTGCCCTCGTCCTGATGGAACCCACGGCCCCAGCCAGGCGTCCAAGCAGGCATGGATGAGATCGAACGCCCCGTAGCGCTGCAACACACGTGCGCTTAATACGCCGCGCCGTCGGCCCCGAAACCTAGCGTGAGGGCTATGAGCCAATGGGTTGTCCCTCTCGGTGTCGCGTTGATCGGGGCTGTTGCCACACTCGTCGCCGCGTACGTCGCCTATGTCAAGGACCGCAAAAACGAGCGGGCGATGATCCTTCAAGACTTGGACATTGCCGACAAGCTGCCGGATGACTCCGAGGCGCGCGACCTGCTGCGGGCCTACGCCGAAAATCGCGCGTTACTCTTGCCGCTAGAGAACTATTTTCGCTGGCTGGCACGCCGGGAACTCGGAGAAGGCTTCGTCATCCTCGCTATCAGCATGGCGGCCCCGGTGGTCACGCAAGCCACCCACATTTCACTGCAGAGGTTTTACATCTCGCTGTTCTGTTTCCTGGGCGTGATCGCCCTGCCGTGGATTTTCTACCGTCGCAGGCGTGCCGACCTCATCCAGCAATACCTCAACGAACAAGACCTCAATCCCGACGCCGTGGTGTCGATGAACGACCTCTACCTCCGAAGCTATCGGCCCATCTTTCTCAAATTGCCATCCCGTCTGAAGCGGCGCAAAACGGATGCGGAGTAACCCCATCTGCACGCCCAGCGTGCGCCTTTCACGCTCAGCGTGTATTTCTCGACAACGCATATGCGTTGTGGCACAGTGCTTTCCGTAACGCCCCGCGCACCGTTGACACCAGGGCCAGGGGTTCAGCCGAGCCTATTGGGAGATTGACAATGCACGACGCTACTCCCACTGCCGCGCTGATCACCACGCCCGGCAGCTGGCGCGACCTGACCTGGGCGATGACCGACTGGGCAATTGAAGACTGCGTGCGCTGGGACCGTGACGGCACACTCGACGCCAAAAGCTTGCTGAACTATGCGAGAAACAATATCGGTGACACGCTTTTCTGGTTCTGCAATTGAGCACCACCGCCAGCCGGGATCGCGAAATGCGCGAATTAGAACCATAGACTGGGGCCGCTCGCACGGAAAGGAGGTTAGACGCGCAAGCGACCCCAGCAGCGGCGTCTCAAGCACATCCCCGCTTGTCCTCGTCCAAGCCAAGATGTGCGAGCCAGGCCGACCGTATTGTATCCCAACCGAATTGCGCAGCATCGTAGAGATTCACTGGTAAGCATGGGGGATGTACGGCTTTCCTAGCTCCCTTACCTCTACGGGCTGCGCGAGTCCCGCGGCGTACAGTCGTTGCGCCTCTGCGAGTGTCGGCACCTCCACCACGTCGCCGCGATGGACGTCGATGCGTCCGTAGGCCTGTCCCGCAATGCCAACCTTGAATCGCACTTGCGTCGGGCCGTCTTTGGGTTTCGCTCTGAAATCCACGCCGTCGTACTCTCCCTCTTCGGAACCGGCTGCGTCGATCCAGCCGAAGGAATCTGTGCCCCAACGGTGTTGAGTCATAGGGACTCACCTACTTTTGAGGCGGTCAAGCTCTAATAGCCGCAGCGCCAGCTCGCCGGGGATGCCGTGATGTTGACGCCGGATCAACTTTCCATCGACATCGAATAGCTCGCGCGTCCGCCCCTCTTCGAAGAGATTCAGCACATGCTCGACTGTATGACCAGTCTTCGACGCTAAATCCGTTGCCGCTAGCATTGTTTCGAGCCCTGCCCCTGCAATTTGGCCAGGAGTCCTTGCGAATTCAATAGCCATAGATAATCAACCTCCGTGCAGCTCATTGGTGGAGAAATGCTCCAATAGACCGATACCGCCCATCGTCGTCAACTCCGGCACTATGCGTTGCCACACAATAGGTATCGCTGTGATGACCGCCAGCGTGCGGTCTGTGACGGTGACGATGTGGAAGCGCTCAGCCAGCGTCTCAAAACCCATCTCCCGCAGATCAGCGTCTACGCCACCTCCGTCAGTGGTCATTAAGTGCGCAAGAATCAGCGCGGCAGCGTGCTTTTCGTTGGGATCACTCGTGCGCTCGTAGACTTCGTGGAGCGCGGAAGTGACTGCCATCGCGCCCAGATCAGTGTGCAGCCGCCGTGATGCGTGTGCATAAAGGCGCAGGAGGTCCAACGCGAGCCGCGCCAGGTCGCTGCCGTCGCATTGGCTGAGAATTCGATCTCGGACAACTTGATGTCTGATGGCGAAATCTAGCGCCGTGGTCGGTTCAATCATTGCTGCCTCCTGTTCAGCCTCCCGGTCCTCAGCCTCGATCGCGGCCCAAAGCGCTTCTGGCGTCGGATATTGCGTCACCGTCGCGCAATCCGGTGAGTGCTCTTTTATCGAGTGCCACGTAGCGAAACTCAGTTCGCGGTCGGACATTTCGAATGACGCACGGTCCCAAAGGCCGCGTTCCTTATTGATCAGCGGGTTGTCGTGCCCGTCGCGCAGCCGCACGTCAACAAGGTCTTCCACCGCCTCCCGCAGTTCGGCGCGCTCCTCCGAGCCTCGCGGATGCTGGTCAGCCTCCCGGGCCAGGGCCCGCAGCTGCGCACACGTCACCGGTTCGTCGGCGGACCACGGGCACGCCGCGATGCGCGTCTCAACCCAGCGCCGCAAATAGTCGTCGGTCAACCGCTACGCCTCCTTTCGCTGCTGCGCTGGGTGCGGATTACCGGTCATTGCCTTGACGCTGGCGAGACGACCGCCGCTCTTTTTCTTGCGCTCGGGGAACAGTGCCGCACGCACCTTCAGGTAGTCACCAGTCACCTTCAGGTGGTCATGCGTCTTCGCCGAGTTATCAAGAATCTGGCAAAGGGTCCGCCCCACCTCATAAAGGTCAGGCTCCGAATCAACCACCCCCGCAAGCTCACAACGCGTGATAAACGCACTTTCATGGCGGCCGACCTCGCCGCTGGTGGAGGCCTGTGATTGATTGGCGCCACCACTTTGTTCAGGTTTGGACGAAGTTCCAGATGCACTAGGCCGCCTCGGGTTCGAGGATCGTGCCTTTGTCTTTCTTTCGATGGAGACAACATTTCCGTTGGCTTCCGCGCGCAAACGCTCGCGGCGACGTGCCGTCTTCTCTGCATTTGCAGCGCGACAACGTGAGCCAGTACATCCCCGTTGGTACATGTACATGCCGCATTTGACCCCATCGCCAATGCAGTCATCGTCCATTGCTTTATAATACCCCGCCCCGAAAGTTATTGCGACACAACAATTGTCGAGCAAATCCCAGCAAACTCCAGGTGAGTCATCCGCAAACGTCGAATTTGCACCTAGGTACCCCCGCACGTGTCGTCCAGACTCCGGACTGCCGGGCAGTCGTGGGGTGGCCAGCTATCAAAAAATGGCCCTGACGTGCGCTAATCGTATCAGCACCAACCGCCGATTTCCGCAGGTCAGAGGGTGTTTGCGGCCGAGCAGGCAGCTGGGTGCCAGTCGCCATACTCAGCAGTTAAATGTCAGCACGCGTGCCAGCAAACACAATTGGTGAGTGGGCTTGAGTGTTGCGGTTGCGTAGAGTTCAGGTGAGTCATGAATTCCGTTGCACCTAAGCATGATTCAGCGGTATGAAAACCGTTGCGGGAGCGTTGCTTTCGTTGAGTTAGGCTACACGACGGGCAGCCGGCTCATGATCGTTGGGTGCTGTGTGGCTGCCGTCATGATGCGTAACCAGGCTTCTACTGGCACATCCAGGCTGATAACGCTCTGCTGCGCCCTGTGGGTGGTCATGGCTGCTTGCTGCCATCAACGGGTGCATCAACTGTTCCAGGATGGAACGGTCGGTCTACGCGATTGATCGGCCGTCTCATCATGCGGCTGTTAGGCGTTGCCGTCCCGCCTTCCGTGCTTGGCGTTCCGCGATCAGATCGGCGGGCTTCTGCGCCCGCGATGTGCGCGGGTTAGCCGATAACACCGGCAGGGGTGGTTTCGACCGTCCTGGGCCACTTGAGCCGCTGCCACGAGCCTTCCAAGTGGTCATTGCCGTCCAGATGGTGCTAGCCATTGATCGCGTGCTCTTTCTGCGTTGGTGAGTTCATTGACTCAGCGAGTCGGGAGGTAGCAGCGGGTAGCAGAAGTAGCAGCTTTCCTACCCTTTCCCCTGTACGACGCGGCAGGGAGTAGACAAACTGCTACTCCTGCTACCCGCTGCTACCTGGTCCCCGTACCCAGTCGCTCATGTCGATCAATCGAATTCCCCTGTATCCGCGCACACCCTTGCGCCCGGTGGGTTGGATGCCGTCGATCTGGTCGAGCCGGTTGTAGTATTCGCGGCTTGAAAGGCGTTTAGCCCCGGCTGCGTCCGCGTAGTGGCAGTAGGCGGTGTAGAGGTGGGTTCTGGGTGTCCAGGCGTCGGCGTCTAGGGTGCAGTCTTCGTCTATCCAGCTCCGAACGGCGTCGGAGCGGACGATAAATTCGGCTTTGGCGTTTTGGACTGATTTGGGTTGGAGCAGTCGGCCGCGTTCCATCAGCGCCGGTAATGCTTGAATGCCTCGTGCCAAGATGCCCCGAAGCTCGTCGTCGGTCTGCAGCTGCGCGTCGAGGTTGCGGTTCTCCTTGCCGGTGAACGTGTTGGGGAACGGCACCACAATCCATCTGGCCCACCAGCCTTCAGATGAGTCAGCGGAACTGAAGGGCTTGTTGATCGAGTAGAACGGCAACGCCCACGGCGTGAAGTCGAAGACGGCACCGTATTTGATTTCCCCCTGGATGGTGTCGCCGCCGGTCATCGCTTTGAAGGTTGCAGTGTTGTCGAGCCAGCGGGAATCCATATCCCCAGCGAGGTTGATCAGTTTGCCGTAGAGCGTGGCGGCACGAAATCGGTTGTCCACCAGTTCGTATAGCGTCACCGATGAGCTGTTACGCGCTCCGACGAGACGTTTGATCACCCGTATCAGTGTGCCTTTTCCGTTGCGGCCCTTGCCGTACAAAAGAACGGCGGCGTGGTGCGGGTTGCCCGAATACAGGGTGTAGCCGACGAGTTCCCAGATGAAGCCGGGCGAGTTACCGATCGGCTTGCGACAGTCGGCGGGAAGAACGTCTTTGATGAACTGTTCGAATCTTGGGCATTTCGCGGCGGGGTCGTAGTCGACCGGCAGCTGAACGGTGCCTAGGTGTTCGGGAGTGTGTGGTGTCAGCGTGCCGGTGCGCCAGTCAACTAGGCCGTTGCGGACGTTGATGTGTTCGGGTAGCGGATCTCCGGTGATCCGAGGGAGGTCTGCCGAGTACCGGATGAGGTCAATAACGTTGGTGCCGTGGCTTTTCCGGTATCGGTTGCCAAGCCGCGAGACGATCGCTGATGTGATCTGCCCATCGTCGGGTCGCCAAACGCCGCCTTCATAGACGTAGAGACGTTGATCGGTTACGCCGTACCCGCACGTCACTTCGGTCATGACGTCGTGTGCGAGGTCTTGGGCTAGGAGCCCCTCGCGGCTGAAGAATCGTCCTGGGTTGTCCTCGTGCTGTTCGACATCGATTGCGGGAGCGGTGATGCTTGACGCACCGCCTGCGATGACACGCAAATTCGGTTTTCCTTTCGCACTGTCACTCAGGTCGGCTGCGAACACCGCGAACCCGACGTCCTGGTCGGACAGATCCGGTATGTACGTGCCGTTACCATTCGCTTTCGCGAATCCCCTATCGATCTTTGCGTTGCAGTAGTCTTCGCCTCTTCAGCGAGAAATCCGTTCTGGCGGCATGCGTCGACCAGACGTTCGCGTGCCCAGTCACGTTGCACACCAAGCTCGTCCAGCCTTGCCGCTTTGGCGAATAGAGCAGTGTCTCGTCCACCATGGCGGCCACCGCTTTTCGGCGTGTTTGCGAGTTCTTCCAATTCGCCGCGAATCGCCGCATTGATGTAAGCGTCTGAGTCGCCTCCCTGAAGGGAACTAGACTTGTGCGCAATGGGTTTCGGTCTGGCTTTGCGTATCCATTCCTGCCACGCATCCGGCAACTTAGGCGGTTTACCTGTTGGACGGCGTTGCCAATGTCTACCCGAAGCTGGCGGGGCGACGACAAAGCCCCTGGAGGTTTTCACGTCGATACCAGCCCCAGGGTGGGCGGCAACCTCGGCGGGGCTGAGATCGTGACTACCCCAAATGTGCATACCACCGCTCGGTGTGGTGGCTACCGGAAACTCGTCAAGCGGGCCAAGCTTTTCCACCAGATCGGCATAGGTAGGTAGCCCATTGACCGCATGGTCACCGTCGGGGCCTTCGACATCGATGACGCATTCGTCTTCAGCGGGCACCATCGCGACGAAATCGCATGGGTGCTTGTCCCACCACTGGACTAGTTCATCGGTGTCTGTGGTGGCCTCTGTGGGCCAACCCCAGATATGGGGTTTCTTGGTTTTCGGGACCAATGGAAACACCCGGTATCCGAGTCGGGCATATTTTAGTGCGGCTTTCAACGGTGTTGAGTCACCCGAATGATTTGCGCCTGATAGAGTTGACATCAGTTTCCCTTTAGGCGAGACCTCGGTACGGAGTAGCGACCACTGCCGGGGTTTCGTTGCAATTGGCGGCTTTTCATCTTCGCGTTTGTTTGTCGTCTGCGTATCGGCACGTGCCCGCACAGCTCCTTTGGCGCGCCTTATGTTGTGGGAGGCGCACGGCCCATAGGACCTGGCTCGCAATTACCGCGTCGCCGCAGTGCATCGGATGGGTAGACCTAGCAGACTCTTCTCACGCTCCGCTGTCGGGGTTAGCTCACATACCGGTACGTTCGCGGGTCTGGGCGTCGAGGTACTCACTGACGTCACTCCACCTGTAGAGGACGCGAGACCCGCGCTTGATGAACTTTGGCCCTGTGCCGCGATAGCGCATCTGTGCAAGGCCTGTTTCGGTGGTCTTGAGCGCGACGGCGACTTCGGTGGGTATTGCGAGGTCATGGGCAACGCTCCCGCCCCGCTGGCGTTCGTGTCTCATGGCGCATTTCTCCTGTTTCGTTCTGTGCTCCCCGCGTATTCACGGCGGTTATTGACAGAGTGGCACGCCGCAGCACACAATGTCACTGACATTAGCGACATTTCTGGTGACAGAGAGGTGGGCCGCGTTGGCATTCGAGACGGTGAGGCTCGTTTACGAGCTATCCGATGGCGGGGCCGTAGAGGTCACCGACGACACATTAGAACCGATGGGCGATGTCTTCACCTATCGGCAGCTCACGTACCGGTCCGAGGGCTGCGAAATCGTTTTCGAAGTCCACGATGGCGTGCCAGGTTGTGTCAGCGTCAGTTTGCGTGCCGGTGAAAAGCCGCTGCGAACAAAAGATCTCACAGATATCAGGCTGGACCGCCTTCGTGACGAAGCTTTCGCAGCGGTCGGCATGATCGTCCCGGACCCGGAGGGTGGGCACGAGGCGGCCCATCGAGTCGTCCGAAAAGTGCTCAACCATGCGACGTCTCGGCGCAGGCTGACACCTGATCTGCTGCGCCGTATCGCCCAGACCTACAACAACGCTCCGGCCGGAGATCGCGCGGAAGCGATCGCCGTGGCCTTCGGTGTATCCAACCGGCAGGCGTGGCGCTACATCGCAGCCGCCAAAGAGAAAGGCTTTATCGATGGCGACGATTGAGAAGTACCAGACCGGCAGCGGTGCAACGCTTTACGCTGTCCGCTACCGCACGCCCGGCAACCGGACCACTCGCAAGCGCGGATTCACTACGAAACGTGACGCGCAGATTTTCGCCAACGACGTCGAGGTCAAGAAGCTGACCGGTGACTACATCGCGCCGACGCTGGGCAAGATCACCGTGGACGAGCTGTCCGCTGATTGGCTGGCCCGCAAAAAGCAATCCACTGCCCAAAGCTATTACCGCACACTGGAAACCGCGTACCGGGTGCACGTCAAGCCGAAATGGGGTGCGGTCGCGGTCGCTGATATCGATGTGCTCGGCGTCGAGGCGTGGGTGACCAGCATGACCCGTAAAGGTTCTGGTGCGACAACGGTCATCCGGGCGCAAGGTGTGCTCTCGGGGATCTTGGCTGACGCGGTCAAGGGAAAGCGGTTGGCCGCGAATCCGGTGAAGGGTATCGACAACCTTCCCCGCAAATCGGGCAAGCGCCGGGTGTACCTGTCCGCCGACGATGTGGCGCGGCTGGCTGACAAATCCGGCGAGCACCGGGCGCTGGTGCTGGTGCTGGCGTACTGCGGGCTGCGGTGGGGCGAAGCAATCGGTCTGCGTGTGCGTCACGTTCAATTCCTGCGCCGCCGCATCTCAGTGAGTGAAAATGCCGTCCAGATTGGGGTGCGACATGTCGTCGGACCCACCAAGGGACGCGAGGATCGCAGTGTGCCGGTGCCGACGTTTGTGCTCGATGAACTGTCAGTCCTGTGCGCCGGTAAGGCACCCGACGACCTGGTGTTCGCCACGCCGGATGGCCGGTACCTCCCGCGCCCGAAGTCATCCAATGGGTGGTTCACCCGCGCGGTCACAGCGGCGAAGGTGCAACGGGTTACTCCACACGATCTGCGACACACGTGCGCCTCGCTGGCCGTGTCGGCGGGCGTCAACGTGCTGGCTCTCGCGCGGATGCTCGGGCACAAAGACCCGAGCGTGACGCTGCGGGTGTACGCCGACCTGTTCGACACCGATCTGGACGCGGTGGCGACCACTCTGCACGCCCGCTACGGGTCAGACCAGCGGGGCCCCGGCGTGACCGAGGACGGAATTGCGGAGCGATGAGCAAGGTGCAGACGTTGATCAGCACCGAATGGGTCAACAGATGGGCCGAACTGTATCCACCGGAGTACGACGACAAGCTGCGCTCTGTGCACGATCAGGTCAATGCCCGTGGTTACTACGATCGCGCCGACCTGATGGCCGTCGCGGAGTGGAAACTGAAAGGGAGCTACTGGCCCAAGCACCGCAAAACACTGAACCGGAACCTCGACGACGACATCCGTGACATCACCCGGACCGCCCTGAGCGCTCCCCTGACCATCCAGCACCGCGTGATGGGCCTGCTCTACGGCGTCGCAGTCCCGGTGGCGTCAGCCCTGCTGATGGTGTGGAACGACAAGCTGCACACCGTGATCGACCGGCGCGCGGTCAACTCGCTTGTGGAACACGGGATGATCCCCGAACCGCCAGTTGGCAAACTGCCGCCGTACCTTGATTACCTCGCCGTTTGCCAGCGGATCAGCCAGCGGTGCGGCTGCGACCTGCGTGACTTGGACCGCGCACTGTATAAGGCAAACGGGAACCGGGAACTACCGCCGCAGACCCGTGCGCACGCCTGATGACCAGCGTTTGCTGAGAGATTCCACGCGAGATTTTCGTTGGAATCCTGTGTCCATTTGGTGTCCACGAAGCCTGCCAAAGGCCCGGAATCAACCCTTGAGCTGCAGAAACACGGGTGCGGGCGGAGGGACTCGAACCCTCACGCTCTTTCGAGCACCGGCACCTAAAGCCGGCGCGTATGCCATTTCGCCACGCCCGCAGCGTGCCGATCGTACCGCTCGGTGCACGGCCGGGCCGGGCAGTGGCGCGCCTCGACGAATTCGTCGGACCCAAATCGTGAGCGGTACCTTCAAGGGGTGTCCACCACCCGTCGTCGCAGGCCCGCGCTGATCGCCCTGGTGATCGTCGCGGCTTGCGGCTGCCTGGCGCTGGGCTGGTGGCAGTGGACCAGGTTCCAGTCCGTCTCGGGCACCTTCCAGAACCTCGGCTATGCGCTGCAGTGGCCACTGTTCGCCTGGTTCTGCGTGTACGCGTACCGCAAATACGTGCGCTACGAAGAGATGCCGCCGGAACCTCGGCATGACGCCGGCCTCACCGAGATACCCGCAGGCTTGCTGCCCGAGCGCCCCACGCCGACGCAACAGCCGACCGACGACCCCGCGCTGGCGGAGTACAACGCCTACCTTGCCGAGCTAGCCAAACAGGACACCGAGAAACAGAACAGGACGACCGCATGACCACACCGGAGACGCCCGGAGCGCCCGCGTCGGCATTCCCCGTCGAGAAGATCCGCACCGCGTTGCTCGGCTACCGGATCATGGCGTGGACAACGGGGCTGTGGCTGATCGCGCTGTGCTACGAGATCGTCTCGCACCTTGTCCTGCACCACGAGATCCGTTGGATCGAGGTGGTCCACGGCTGGGTGTACTTCATCTATGTCCTGACGGCTTTCAACCTCGCGGTCAAGGTGCGGTGGCCGATTGCCAAGACCATCGGTGTGCTGCTCGCCGGGACCATCCCGCTTCTGGGCATCGTCGTCGAGCACTTCCAGACCAGGGACGTCAAGGCCCGCTTCGGGATTTAAGCCTCGAGTGTGCGCCCAGCTTCACACTCGACGCCGAACGTGCGGCTAGCTTCACACTCGGCACAACGCTAGGCCAGGTCGCGCAGCGCCGGCACTAGCAGCGCGAGCGCGCGGCCGCGATGGGACACCGCGTCCTTCTCCTCGGGGCTGAGCTCCGCCGCGGTCCGGTCGGAACCGTCCGGAAGAAAGACCGGGTCATACCCGAAACCGCCGTCGCCCCGCGGTTCCCGCGCGATACTCCCGGGCCACTCGCCGCGGACGACGACCTCGCCCGACGGCCCGGCCAGGGCGCAGGCGGAGACGAACGCCGCGCCGCGCCGGTCGTCGGGCACGTCACGCAACTGCGCCAGCAGCAGGGCGGTGTTGGCGGCGTCGTCGCCGTGGTTGCCCGACCAGCGCGCCGACAGCACGCCGGGCATCCCGTTCAACGCGGCCACCTCCAGCCCGGAGTCGTCGGCGACCGAGGCCAGGCCCGTCGCGGCGAACGCGTCGCGCGCCTTGGCCAACGCGTTGTCCTCGAAGGTGGCGCCCGTCTCGGGGGCCTCGTCGAAGGCGGGCACGTCGTCCAAAGACACCAACTCCAGCCCCGTCAGGCCGGCCGCGTCGAGCACCCGGCGCAGCTCGGCCAGCTTCTTGCGGTTGCGGCTGGCGACCAGGAGGCGTGCTGATCGCAAGCGCGGCGAAGCCGGGCGCCGCGGGTCATCGCCAGCTGGCACGGTCAGCTGCCGAACGCCTTCGGCGGCGGAGCCCCCTCGGGCAGCTCACCCGGGTACGGCAGGGCCAGCGCCTCGCGCTGGGCGGCGAACAACTTGTCGCAGGCGGCCAGCGCCACGTCGAGCAGCTTGTCCAGCGTTGACCGCGGGAACGTCGCCCCCTCGCCGGTTCCCTGCACCTCCACGAGGGTCCCGGTGTCGGTGGCCACGACGTTCATGTCGACCTCGGCCCGCGCGTCCTCCTCGTAGGGCAGGTCCACCCGAATCCGGCCGTCGACCACCCCGACGCTGACCGCCGCGATCGCGCACGACAGCGGTCGCGGGTCGGACAGCTTGCCGGCCGCGGCCAGGTAGGTCACGGCGTCGGCCAGCGCGACGAAGGCGCCCGTGATGGCGGCGGTGCGGGTGCCGCCGTCGGCCTGCAACACGTCGCAGTCGACGGCGATCGTGTTCTCCCCCAACGCCCGCAGGTCGATGCAGGCTCGCAGCGACCGGCCGACCAGCCGGCTGATCTCCTGGGTGCGCCCGGACGGACGTCCCTTCACCGATTCGCGGTCGGAGCGCGTGTGGGTGGCCGACGGCAACATCGCGTACTCCGCGGTCAGCCAGCCCAGGCCCGACCCCTTGCGCCAGCGCGGCACCCCCTCGGTGACGCTGGCGGTGCACATGACCTTGGTGTGGCCGAATTCGATCAGCACCGACCCCGCCGGGTGGTCGGTAAACCCGCGGGTGATGACTACGGGGCGAAGCTCGTCGTCGAGGCGGCCGTCTTCTCGTCTGGTCACGACGCCAACCCTAACGCGGGCTTGCTCAGACCCTTTCAGAGCGGCGGATGTCGAACGTCTCACCGCACACCACCGCATGCACGGGACCGTCGAACTCGGCCTTGGCCTCGCTGATCACGTCCTCGCGCGAGGTCCACGGCGGGATGTGGGTCAGCAGCAGCTCGCGGACGCCGGCCTGCGCCGCGGCCCTGCCGGCCTCGGTGCCCGACAGGTGCAAAGCGGGCGGCCGATCCGGCGAGTGCGTCCAGGAGGCTTCGCAAAGAAACACGTCGGCGTCGCGGGCCAACTCGACCAGCTGGTCGCACATGCCGGTGTCGCCGCTGTAGACGAACGAGGCACCGGTGGCATCGGTGATCCTCATGCCGTAGGACTCGGTCGGGTGGGCCACCACGCGGGGCGTCACCGTGAGCGACCCGAACGTCACCGGCTCGCCGTCGACCCAGTGGCGAACGTCGAAAATGTCTGAGCAGTCGTCGATTTCGCCGCCATACGGTGACGAGGCGGCACCCAACCGGGACCAGGTGTCGCCGGGGCCGTACAACAACGCCTTGCCGCCGGGGCGCGAGGGGTGATAGCGCCTCCAGACGAACAGGCCCGGCAGATCGAGGCAGTGGTCGGCGTGCAGATGCGACAACAGCACGTGCACGGAGGCGGGATCGGCGAAGCGCTGCAAAGCGCCCAATACGCCCCCGCCGAAGTCGATGACCAACGGCGGAGTGTCCGGTGCCCGGAGCAGATATCCCGACGCGGGCGAATCCGGCCCCACCACGCTGCCCGAGCAGCCGAGCACGGTTATTCGCACGGACACTACTGTGCCATGCCCGATGCGGCCGTGACGAAAACATCGCCGCATTCATGTGATGAGAATCTCGCCATCGGCGCATGGCGATCGCGAGCGCGGCGAAGCCGGGCGACGTCCCCCGCAAGCGGGTGGTGCCCCCAGGGCGCCATGATCCTCATCAGTCGATCCGCACGTGGTGGACGGGTTGCACGCCGGTGACCGCGGGCCCCAGGAACCGGGCCGCCAACTTGGTGAAGGCCTCCGGGTCGCCGGTCGCTTCGAAGACTCGGGTCGCGGGAGGCGCGTCATGCGGACGCAGCAGGTCGCGCTCGGTCAGCACCCGCAGCACCTCCTTGGCGGTTTCCTCGGCGCTGGACACCAGCGTCACGTGCTCGCCCATCGCCAGTTGGATCAACCCGGACAGCAGCGGGTAGTGCGTGCACCCGAGCACCAAGGTGTCGACCTGGGCGCGCTGCAGCGGCTCCAGGTAGCCCTCCGCGAGCCCAAGCACCTGGCGGCCGCTGGTCACGCCGCGCTCGACGAAGTCGACGAAGCGCGGGCAGGCCACCGCGGTGATCTCGGTGTCGCGGGCCGCGGCGAACGCATCCTGGTAGGCGTGTGAGTTGATGGTCGCCCGGGTGCCGATGACGCCGATGCGGCCGTTGCGCGTCGTGGCGACCGCGCGGCGCACCGCCGGCAGGATCACCTCGACGACCGGCACGTCGTACCGCTCGCGGGCGTCCCGCAGGCACGCCGCCGACGCCGTGTTGCAGGCGATCACCAACGCCTTGACGCCGCGGCCCACCAGGTCGTCCCCGATCGCCAGCGCGTGCGCGCGCACCTCGGGAATGGTGAGCGGGCCGTACGGTCCGTGCCCGGTGTCACCGACGTAGACGATGTCCTCGTCGGGCAGTTGGTCGATGATCGCCCGCGCGACGGTCAGTCCCCCGACGCCGGAGTCGAAGATCCCGACGGGAGCCAACGGCGAGCTCATGACTTGGGGCGCGGCGTCACGGCGCCGGCTTTTCTCTTCGCGCGGGCCTTGCGTTCCGGCGCGGACAACCAATACGCCGCGACGACACCGGCGATCGCACCGCAGAGGTGACCCTGCCACGACACACCCCCGCACCTGCCCAGTACCGGCATGGCCCCCAGCAGCACGCCGCCGTACGCGAACAGCACCACCAGTCCGATCACGATGTCGGCGAACCTGCGCACGAAGATCCCGAACACGAGCAGGAAAGCCAGCCAGCCGAAGATCAGGCCGGAGGCCCCGATGTGATCGGTCGGCCCACACGAGCTGCCCACGTTGCCGATGAGCCAGGTGCCGAACCCGCCGAGGATCCACACGATCGCCGTGGCCCACACGAACCGGCTCAGCCCGGCCAGCGTCATCAGGAAACCCAGCACCAGAAGCGGGATCGTGTTGGCCATCAGATGCTGCCAGTTGGCGTGCAGGACCGGGGCGAAGACGATCCCCCACAGCCCGTCGGCCTCGAGCGGCCTGATGCCGTTTTCGTCCAGGGAATGCCGCGTCAGCTGATCGATGAGCTCGACGAGGTAGAGCAACGCGACGAAGGTCAGGATCGTGGCCCCGCCCACCACCCACGTGGGCCGCTTCGCCGGGCCCGCGGGTGCGCCCGGGCGTCCCGTCGAGGTCGTCTTACCCATAGCTGCAGGTTACCGGCGCCGGCGGCGAACTCCTCATCGGCCGAACGCGCCCGGCAACAGGCCGCGGTAGGTCGGTATCCCCGCCACCGGATCCGCGGCGAACACGCCGACCAGCACCGCCCGCGCCACGCAGTCGGCCGCCGCGGCTCCCACCTCTGCGGCGAGCCTCATCTCCGGCGAGAACGAGGCGGGCGAGTCGGCCGCGGGCGGCACCTCGACGGCGCCGGTTGCCAGCGCGAAGATCGTGTCGCCGTCGTACGGGGTGTGTGCCGGGCGGACGGCGCGGGCCAGCCCGTCCTGGGCGGCGACGGCGACGCGGCGGCACGCGGCCGGGCTGAGCGCCGCGTCGGTCGCCACCACCCCGATGACGGTGTTGAGCGGGTTCTCCAGCGGGCTCGCCGCGGTGGGCAACTGCGCGAAGGCGTCGATCTGCTCCGCCGGCGGTGGCCTCAGGCCGAACTCCTCGACCAGGTCCGTCATCCACGGCAGGCCGGTGGCCCGGTCGGCGACGTCGCCGGCGGAGTTCACCACGACCACCGCGCCGACGGTCACCCCGCACGGCAGCGCCGTCGATGCCGTCCCGACACCGCCCTTGAGCACCCCGGCCCGCGCCCCGACGCCGGCGCCGACGTTGCCGATGGCAGGCGCGGCCTCGCCCTCGACGGCCGCTTCGCAGGCCAGGTAACCGAACTCCGCGGTCGGACGACAGCCCCAGCCGCCCACCGGCAGATCGAAGATCACCGCACCCGGGACGATGGGCACCACCCCGCCGTCCATCGCCACGCCGCGGTCCCGTTCTTCGAGCCAGCGCATGACGCCGTCGGCGGCCGCCAGACCGTAGGCGCTGCCCCCGGCGAGCAACACCGCGTCGATGTACCGGACGGTGTTGGCGGGATCGAGCAGATCGGTCTCGCGCGTACCGGGCGCGCCGCCGCGACAATCCACCGCGCCGACGGTCCCCGGCGGCGTCAGCACGACGGTGACGCCGGAGGCCCATCCGGCGCCCATGGTGGCGTCGGGGTCGAGCCGTTGGTGGTGCCCGACGTGGATTCCCCCGACGTCGGTGATCGCGTTCGCCCGGCGGACGTCGGCACTCATCGGGATCCCATGAGAACCAGCACGAGGTATTCCTGCAACACGGTCAGCCACTGGTAGACGTCGAAGTGCACGGCCAGCGGGTGGTCGGGGGGTAGGCGCTCCGGTCCTTCCGGCCCCACCTCGAGCATGACCCCCAGGGTCAGCCGGATGTCGTTGACCGCGGCGATCCAGGCGTTCGCGTCCTCCTCGCTCAGGTCGAACCGGCCGCCGCCCTCGGGGACGGTATCCAATAACCGCTGCGCGGCAAGGCGTTTGGCGTCGATGATCTCCGGCTCGTGCAGGCTGCGCAGCGCGGCGTTGAGGCCGTCGGCGCCCGAGCCCGATGGGTCGTCGTCGTCCGGGTGGAAGAAATCGGGCAACAGCCGGCGCAGGGTCGGATCCCTGGGCGGCTCGCTGTTGCCCGTCTTCATCCCGGTGATCTCCTCTAGTTCGTCTGCAGGAGAGGAAGATTCACGCTCGTCGAGCAACCCGATCATGGCGGTTGCCAAGTTCGTCAGCAGGGCGGCTTCGTGAGCCGCCAACGCGGACCGGAAACGGGGACCGTCCGCGGTCTCGACGCGCTTCCACTTGCGCACAGCTGATCGCCGAGGCCCTCGATGATTAACGGTCCTGCTGCAGGGTCGCCCACAAACCGGCGGCATGCAGCTTGGATACGTCGACTTCCATGGATTCCCGGCTGCCCGCCGACACCACCGCCCTGCCTTCGTTGTGCACCTGCAACATCAGCTTGGTGGCGTGCGGCTCGCTGTAACCGAACAACTTCTGGAACACATACGTCACGTAGGTCATCAAGTTGACCGGGTCATCCCACACGATCGTGACCCACGGACTCGCCGTGGCGTCTACCGGGGCGGACTCGCGTTGTCCTGTAGTGCCCGGCTTAGTGGGCGCTGACATTACAACCATGGTTCACACGATACCGAGGGTCAGGTGAGGTTTCCGAGCCCCTGATGGCAGCCGATACCGTTATGGAATGAATGACCCGGTCGTAACTGGGCTGCTTACCGACAAGTACGAGTTGACGATGCTGGCCGCGGCGCTGCGCGACTGCACCGCCGATCGCACGACGACCTTCGAACTGTTCGCGCGGCGGCTGCCGGAGGGCCGCCGTTACGGCGTGGTGTGCGGCACCGGGCGGCTGCTCGAGGCGTTGCCGCAATTCGGCTTCGGCGACGAGGCCTGCCGGTCGCTGGAGGAGTTCCTCGACCCAGATACATTGCGCTACTTGCGGGATTTCCGTTTCGGCGGCGATATCGACGGTTACGCCGAAGGCGAGCTGTACTTCCCCGGCTCCCCCGTGCTGTCGGTAACCGGCACGTTCGCCGAATGCGTGGTGCTGGAGACGCTGGCGCTGTCGATCTTCAATCACGACACCGCGGTCGCGTCGGCGGCGGCGCGGATGGTGAGCGCGGCGAGGGGCCGCCCGCTGATCGAGATGGGATCGCGGCGAACCCACGAGCACGCCGCGGTCGCCGCGGCGCGCGCGGCCTATATCGCCGGCTTCGCCGCGTCGTCCAACTTGGAGGCCCAGCGCCGATACGGCATCCCCGCCGAGGGCACGTCCGCGCACGCGTTCACGATGCTGCACGCGAGCGGCGAACCCCCCGAGGTGACCGAGCTGGCCGCCTTCCGCGCTCAGGTCGACGCGCTGGGCGCCGGCACCACGCTGCTGGTGGACACCTATGACGTGACGACCGGGGTGGCCAATGCCGTGGCCGCCGCCGGGGAGTCGCTCGGGGCGGTCCGCATCGACTCCGGCGAGCTGGGCGTGCTGACCCGCCAGGTCCGCGATCAGCTCGACCGGCTGGGCGCCACCAGGACCCGCATCGTGGTGTCCGGCGACCTCGACGAGTTCTCCATCGCCGCCTTGGGCGCCGAACCTGTCGACAGTTACGGCGTCGGCACGTCCCTGGTGACGGGTTCGGGCGCACCGACGGCGAACATGGTCTACAAGCTGGTCGAGGTGGACGGCATGCCCGTGCAGAAGCGGAGCACCCACAAGGAATCCCGCGGCGGCCGAAAAGAGGCACTGCGCCTGAGCCGCTCGTCCGGCACCGTCACCGAGGAGGTGGTGTATCCGGCAGGCCGCCCGCCCAGCGTCACCGAACCGTCGCGCACGTTGACCGTCCCGCTGGTCCGCGGCGGCGACTTGGTGTCCAAACCGAATGTGGCGGCGGCGCGCGAGCTGGTAGCTTCCGGGCTGCGCAGTCTGCCGTGGGAGGGTTTGAATCTGTCGCAGGGCGAGCCCGCGATCCCGACGACGCAGATCCCGCCGCCCCGCCCGTAGCACCGCAGAGCAAAGAGGATAGCCACGTCCGAAGTGTCCGTGCCCGAGTTGCTGGCCCTCGCCGTGGCCGCGCTCGGCGGCAGCGAGCGCAGCGGCCAACTCGAGATGGCCGACGCCGTCGCAAAGGCGTTCGCAACCGGTGAGCATCTCGTCGTGCAGGCCGGTACCGGCACCGGAAAATCACTGGCCTACCTGGTGCCGGCGATCGTCCGCGCCATCGACGACGACTCGCCCGTCGTGGTGTCCACGGCCACGATCGCCCTGCAGCGCCAACTCGTCGATCGCGACCTGCCCCGTCTCATCGATTCGCTCGCCGACACGCTCCCCCGGCGCCCGCGGTTCGCGCTGCTCAAGGGTCGTCGAAACTACCTGTGCCTGAACAAGATCCACAACGGCGCCGCCGAGGCCGAGGACGACGCCGGCGACCGGCCGCAGGAGGAGCTGTTCGATCCCATGGCGGCCACCGCACTGGGTCGCGACGTCCAACGTCTCACGGCCTGGGCGTCGACGACCGACTCCGGTGACCGAGACGACCTGAAACCCGGTGTGCCAGACCGGTCCTGGTCCCAGGTCAGCGTTTCGGCGCGGGAATGCCTGGGCGTGGCGCGCTGCCCGTTCGGCGCCGAGTGCTTCTCCGAGCGGGCGCGGGGCCGGGCCGGCGCTGCCGACATCGTGGTGACCAACCACGCGCTGCTCGCCATCGACGCCGTCGCCGAATCGGCGGTGCTGCCCGAGCACGAGTTGCTGGTGGTGGACGAGGCGCACGAATTGGTCGACCGGGTGACGTCGGTGGCCACCGCCGAACTCACGCCGGCCGCCCTGGGCGTGGCGGCGCGCCGGATCGCCCGGTTGGTGAACCCGGAACTGACCCAACGCCTGGAGGCGGCGACGGCCAACTTCGCCGCGGCGATTCACGAGGGCACACCCGGCCGCATCGACCGCCTCGACGACGAACTGGCGACCTACCTGACCGCGCTGCGCGACGCGGCCGGCGCGGCACGCTCGGCGATCGACGGCACGAGCGATGCGAAAGCCGCTGCGGCCCGGGCCGAAGCGGTGGCGGCGCTGAGTGAAATCTCCGACACCGCCTCGCGCGTCCTGACGTCGTTCGCCCCGGCGATTCCCGATCGCACCGACGTGGTGTGGCTGGATCACGAGGACAACCGGGGCGCCATGCGCCCGGTGCTACGGGTGGCCCCGCTGTCGGTCGCGGGCCTGCTGCGCGACCGGGTGTTCTCCCGGTCCACGACGGTGTTGACGTCGGCGACCCTGGTGATCGGGGGCTCCTTCGACGCGATGGCCGAGGCATGGGGCCTGACCGCCGCGGACCCCGGGAACGCGCGCTGGCGCGGCATCGACGTCGGCTCGCCGTTCCACCACGCCAAGGCCGGGATCCTCTACGTCGCCGCCCACCTGCCCCCACCGGGCCGCGACGGCACCGGTTCCGCCGAGCAGCTCACCGAAATCGAGGAGCTGATCACCGCGGCGGGCGGGCGGACCCTGGGGTTGTTCTCCTCGATGCGGGCCGCGCGGGCCGCCGCCGAGGCCATGCGCCAGCGGTTGTCGACGCCGGTGCTGTGCCAGGGCGACGACAGCACCTCCGCGCTGGTGGAGCAGTTCAGCGCCGACGCACAGACCTCGCTGTTCGGCACGCTGTCGCTGTGGCAGGGCGTCGACGTGCCCGGCCCGTCCCTGTCGCTGGTGCTCATCGATCGCATCCCGTTTCCCCGGCCGGACGACCCGCTGCTGGGGGCGCGCCAACGCGCGGTGGCGGCGCGCGGCGGCAACGGCTTCATGGCCGTCGCCGCCAGCCACGCCGCTCTGCTGCTGGCGCAGGGCTCGGGCCGGCTCCTGCGGCGCGTCACCGACCGCGGAGTGGTCGCGGTGCTGGACTCACGGATGGTGACCGCCGGCTACGGCGGTTACCTGTGCGCCTCGCTGCCGCCGTTCTGGCAGACCACGGACCCCGCCCAGGTCCGCGCCGCGCTGGAGCGGCTGCGCACGGCCTCCGAAACCCAGCCCGCCTGAGCTCAGCGGGCCAGGGTGACCAGGCCGAGCTCGGCGCTGGAAGCAAGCATCGGGTGGTGCGGCAGCACGCGGACCGTGTACCCGACGGCCCCGGCCAGCGGTAACGACAGCGTCGTCGAGAACACCTGGTTGCCGCCTTCGGCCGTCCCGGTGTACGACATCTCGACGGTCACCGGGTCCAGCAGCGCGTCGCTGGCGTCCACCCTGCCCACCACGCCCTGGACCGTGACCTCGTCGGGCGCCAGCCCGTCCAGCGCCACGGTGGCGGTCAGGGTCAGCTTGGAGCCGAGCACCGGTGTGTCCGGCAGCCCGGTGCTGTCCACGTCGGTGATGGTGATCTTCGGCCACGCCTCTTGGGCGCGCCGACGGTAGGCGGCCACCTCGCGCGCGGCGCCGAACTCGCCGCCGTCCGCGCCGTCCTCGGCGGGCCCGACGGTCCTGCGCAGCGACTGGGCGGCGTGCGTGTAGTACCGCTCCACGTAGTCGCGCACCATCCGCGAGGCCAGCACCTTGGGTCCGAGCGTTTGCAGCGTGTGGCGCACCATTTCGATCCACCGTGGCGGCACGCCGTGTTCGTCGCGTTCGTAGAACTTCGGCGCCACGGCCTGCTCCAGCAGGTCGTAGAGCGCGCTGGCCTCCAGGTCGTCGCGGCGGCCCTCGTCGGCCACGCCGTCGGCCGACGGTATCTCCCAACCGTTTTCGCCGTCGTACCACTCGTCCCACCATCCATCGCGGATGGACAGGTTCAGCCCGCCGTTGAGCGCGCTTTTCATCCCGGACGTGCCGCAGGCCTCCAGCGGCCGCAGCGGGTTGTTCAGCCAGACGTCGCAGCCCCAGTACAAGTGCCGGGCCATGGACATGTCGTAGTCCGGCAGGAACGCGATGCGGTGGCGCACCTCCGGGCGGTCGGCGAAGCGAACCACCTGCTGTATCAACGCCTTACCGCCATCGTCGGCGGGGTGCGACTTACCGGCGACGATCAGCTGGATGGGCCTGTCCTCGTCGAGCAACAGGCGTTCGAGCCGCTCCGGGTCGCGCAGCATCAGCGTCAGCCGCTTGTAGGTCGGCACCCGCCGGGCGAACCCGATGGTGAGCACGTTGGGGTCGAATGCCGTTGCGATCCAACCCAATTCAGCGTCCGATGCGCCGCGTTCGAGCCAGGACTTGCGCAGCCGTCGGCGGACGTCCTCGACCAGCGACGACCGCAGTTGCGAACGGATCCACCACAGATGGCCCGCATCAACCTGGTTCAGCCGCAGCCAGACGCCGGGATCACCGAACGAATCGGAACCGGCCAGCTCACGCCCCAACTGCAACCATTGCGGCGCGGCCCAGGTGCGCGCGTGCACCCCGTTGGTGATGGACCCGATCGGCACCTCGTTCGAGTCGAATCCGGGCCACAGCTCGTTGAACATGGCCCGACTGACCTCACCGTGCAGCAACGAGACGCCGTTGGCCCGCTGCGCCAGCCGCAATCCCATGTGCGCCATGTTGAATTTCGTCGGATCGTCCTCGGCGCCGAGGGCGAGTATGCGGGCGGTCGGCACGCCGGGCAACAACGCGGGCGCGTTCTTGCCACCGGTTTTCTCGTCCTTCTTCCCGGGGTCCTCCTCGATGTGCCCGTCGAAGTAGAGCCGCACCATGTCGATCGGGAACCGGTCGATGCCGGCGGGCACCGGAGTGTGGGTGGTGAACACGGTGCTGGAACGCACGACGGCGAGCGCGGTGTCGAAGTCAAGCCCGGCATCGGTCATCAATTCGCGGATCCGTTCCGCTCCCAGGAAACCGGCGTGCCCCTCGTTCATGTGGAACACCTCGGGCGCCGGCAGGCCTTCGATGGCGGTGAACGCGCGGATGGCCCGCACCCCGCCGATGCCGGCCAGCAGTTCCTGGCGCATCCGGTGTTCCTGGTCGCCGCCGTACAGCCGGTCGGTGATGCTGCGCAGATCGTGCTCGTTCTCGGGGACGTCGGAGTCGAGCAGGAGCAGCGGAACCCGCCCCACCTGCGCGACCCAGATCCGCGCGTGCAGCTGGGCGGAGTCGGGCAGCGTCAGCTCGACCAAGACGGGATCCCCGACCGCGTCGGTGAGCAGCCGCAACGGCAACCCCTGCGGGTCGAGCGACGGGTAGGTCTCGTTTTGCCAGCCGTCGGCGGTCAGCGACTGACGGAAATACCCGGACCGGTAATACAGGCCCACCGCGACCAGCGGCACCCCCAAGTCGGAGGCCGACTTCAGGTGGTCCCCGGCGAGGATGCCCAAACCGCCCGAGTAATTCGGCAGCACCTCGGCGACCCCGAACTCCATCGAGAAGTAGGCGATGGCCGTCGGCATCGCCACACCGTCGGCTTGCTGCTGCTGATACCACAGCGGCCGGGACAGGTAATCGTTGAGATCGGCGGCCAATTCGTCGAGCCGGCCGAGGAAGCTTTCGTCGAGCGCCAACTCATCGAGCCGTGCCGGGTTCACCGCGCCGAGCAATGCCACCGGATCAGACCCGCACCGCTCCCACAGGTCCACATCCACCGTCGCAAACAAGTCCTGGGTCGGCTTGTCCCAAGACCATCGCAAGTTGGTCGACAACTGGTCCAGCGCGGCCAGCCGTTCGGGAAGGTGAGCGCGGACGGTAAAGCGGCGGAGGGCTTTCACGCATCCTTACCTTACTGAGGATTTCGCCCCGCGCACGACGACGGTGGACAGCTTTTTCCGCCGGGGGTGTGACCGGACACTAGGGTGGGTATCGGTTAGTTATTGGGGCCGCAACGGCGCTTCCCCGCAGAGGAAGTTCCCCACGACAGGAAGTTTTCGCCAGACGAGAGGCATCCCGCGACGGAGTACACGCGGGATGCCCGCACACAATCGGAACCAGCCGACTCCTCATCGGTCCGAGTCCGAGGAAGCGGACCGATGAGGAGTCGGCTAGTCGGAAGTCTGCCGGCGAATCCGAGACCCGAGCGATCGGGCCGGGAGGAACGGGCAAATCGGAACGGAGTGTTGTGCCTGGTCGTGTCGAGATCGATAACGTCCAACCCGTCGTTTCATGCGGCGCGTATCCCGCCAAGGCCGTGGTCGGTGAGATCGTCCCGGTCAGCGCGGCGGTGTGGCGCGAAGGCCACGAGGCCGTCGCCGCCACGCTGGTCGTGCGGTACCTCGGGCCGCGCTATCCGCAAGTAACGGAAACGCGCCGAATCAAAGCGGTTCAAGCCCCCGTCAAGACGGCGACGGACGTCGACGGCGCGGTCGACCAGCAACGCGTCAAGCCGCTGCTCCTGCCGATGACGCTGGGCCTCGAGCCTTACGTCTTCCACGGGCAGTTCACGCCCGACCGGGTCGGCCTGTGGACCTTCCGCGTGGACGGCTGGGGCGACCCCATCGACTCGTGGCGGCATGGCCTGGTGGCCAAGCTCGAGGCGGGCCAGGGCGAGACGGAACTGTCCAACGACCTGCTGGTCGGCGCCGGGCTGTTCGAGCGCGCCGCGACGGGGGTACCCCGCGCGAAGCGCGACCCGCTGCTGGCGGCCGCGGCGGCGCTGCGCAAACCCGGTGACCCGGTCACCCGGACCGCGTTGGCGCTGGCGCCCGAAATCGATCAGATCCTGGCCGAGTATCCGTTGCGCGACCTGGTCACCCGCGGCGAGCAATACGGAGTGTGGGTGGACCGGCCCCTGGCCCGCTTCGGCTCCTGGTACGAGATGTTCCCCCGCTCGACCGGCGGTTGGGACGCCGACGGCAAGCCCGTGCACGGCACGTTCGCCACGGCGGCCGCCCAACTTCCGCGCATCGCCGCGATGGGGTTCGACGTCGTTTACCTGCCGCCGATCCACCCGATCGGCAAGGTACATCGCAAGGGCCGCAACAACTCTCCGACCGCCGCCCCCGGCGATGTGGGATCGCCGTGGGCGATCGGCAGCGACGAGGGCGGCCACGACGCGATTCACCCGCAGTTGGGCACCATCGAGGACTTCGACGCCTTCGTGGCGGCGGCGGGCGACCTGGGAATGGAGGTGTCGCTGGACCTGGCGCTGCAGTGCGCGCCGGACCACCCCTGGGCGCGCGACCACCGCGAGTGGTTCACCGAGCTGCCCGACGGCACCATCGCCTATGCGGAGAACCCGCCGAAGAAGTATCAGGACATCTACCCGCTGAACTTCGACAACGACCCGGCGGGCCTCTACGACGAAGTGCTGCGCGTCGTGCGGCACTGGATGGACCACGGCGTCAAGTTCTTTCGGGTGGACAACCCGCACACCAAGCCGCCGAACTTCTGGGCGTGGCTGATCGCGCAGGCGAAGAACATCGACCCCGACGTGCTCTTCCTGTCGGAGGCCTTCACGCCGCCGGCCCGGCAGTACGGCCTGGCCAAGCTCGGGTTCACCCAGTCCTACAGCTACTTCACCTGGCGCACGGCCAAGCAGGAACTCACCGAATTCGGTGACGCCATCGCCGCCGCCGCGGACTTCCGGCGGCCGAACCTGTTCGTCAACACGCCTGACATCCTGCACGCCGTCCTGCAGCACAACGGCCCCGGCATGTTCGCGATCCGCGCGGTGCTGGCGGCAACGATGAGTCCCGCGTGGGGCGTGTATTCCGGGTACGAACTGTTCGAACACCGCGCGGTGCGGGAGGGCAGCGAGGAGTACCTGGATTCGGAGAAATACGAACTGCGGCCCCGCGATTTCGCGGGTGCGCTTGCTGAGGGACGCTCCCTGGAGCCGTTCATCACGCTGCTCAACTCGATTCGCCGGCTGCATCCGGCGTTGCAGCAGCTGCGCACCATTCATTTCCACACCGTGGACAACGACGCGTTGCTGGCCTACAGCAAGTTCGACCCGGCGACCGGCGACTGCGTGTTGGTGGTGGTGACGCTCAACGCGTTCGGCGCCGAAGAAGCCACGCTGTTTTTGGACATGGCGGCTTTGGGTATGGAGCCCTACGAACGCTTTTGGGTGCGCGACGAAATCACCGGCCAAGAATTCCAATGGGGGCAGGCAAACTACGTTCGCATCGACCCTGCGCGAGCGGTCGCGCATGTGATCAACATGCCACTCATTCCGCAGGAGTCGCGAATGAAGCTGCTCCGCAGGCCACCGAACGGACCGGAGGGATTGTGAGATGAGCCAAGCCGACCAACTGGCCAGGACGCACCTGGCGCCCGACCCGGCCGACCTGGCCCGCCTGCTGTCCGGCACCCACTACAACCCGCACGGGATCCTGGGCGCGCACGAGTACGCCGACCACACCGTCATCCGGGCGTTCCGCCCGCATGCGACTGAGGTGGTCGCACTCGTCGGCGACGAGCGGTTTCCGTTGGAGCACATCGAATCCGGCTTGTTCGCCACGGTGCTGCCGTTCACCAACCTGATCGATTACCGGCTACAGATCACCTACGAGGGTGCCGAACCGTACACGGTGGCCGACGCCTACCGGTTCCTGCCCACCCTGGGCGAGGTCGACCTCTTCCTGTTCGGCGAGGGTCGGCATGAGCGGCTCTGGGAAGTCCTTGGCGCGCATCCCCGCTCGTTCACCACGGCCGACGGTGTGGTCAACGGCGTGTCGTTCGCGGTGTGGGCCCCCAACGCCAAGGGCGTCAGCCTGATCGGCGAGTTCAACGGCTGGACCGGCAGCGACGCTCCGATGCGGTCGCTCGGCTCGTCGGGGGTGTGGGAGTTGTTCTGGCCCGACTTCCCCGTCGACGGGTTGTACAAGTTTCGCGTGCACGGCGCCGACGATGTCGTCACCGAGCGAGCCGACCCGATGGCCTTCGCCACCGAAGTGCCGCCGCACACCGCATCCCGCGTCACGCGCAGCAAGTACACCTGGCAGGACGCCGAGTGGATGGAGCAGCGCGCCCAACGCAATCCGGTGTTCGAGCCGATGAGCACCTACGAGGTGCACCTCGGCTCCTGGCGCCCCGGTCTCGGCTACCGCCAGCTCGCCGAGGAGCTGACCAACTACGTGGTGGACCACGGCTTCACCCACGTGGAGCTGCTTCCCGTCGCCGAGCATCCCTTCGCCGGATCCTGGGGCTATCAGGTCACGTCCTACTACGCGCCGACGTCGCGATTCGGCACGCCCGACGAATTCCGGGCGCTGGTCGATGCGCTGCACCACGCCGGCATCGGCGTCATCGTGGACTGGGTGCCGGCGCACTTCCCGAAGGACGCCTGGGCGCTGGGACGGTTCGACGGCACCCCGCTCTACGAGCACGCCGACCCCAAGCGCGGCGAGCAACTCGACTGGGGCACATACGTTTTCGACTTCGGACGCGCCGAGGTGCGCAACTTCCTGGTGGCGAACGCGCTGTACTGGCTCGAGGAGTACCACATCGACGGGCTGCGGGTCGACGCGGTCGCTTCCATGCTGTACCTGGACTACTCGCGCCCCGAGGGTGGCTGGACGCCCAACATCTACGGCGGGCGGGAGAACCTGGAGGCCGTTCAGTTCCTGCAGGAGATGAACGCCACGGTGCACAAGAGCGCCCCCGGCATCGTCACCATCGCCGAGGAGTCGACGTCATGGCCCGGCGTCACGCGCCCGACAAACCTTGGCGGCCTGGGCTTTTCGATGAAGTGGAACATGGGCTGGATGCACGACACGCTCGACTACATCAGCCGCGACCCGATCTACCGCAACTACCACCACCACGAGATGACGTTCTCGATGCTGTACGCGTTCAGCGAGAACTACGTGCTGCCGATCAGCCACGACGAGGTGGTGCACGGCAAGGGCACCCTGTGGGGTCGGATGCCGGGCAACAACCACGTCAAGGCCGCCGGGCTGCGCAGCCTGCTCGCCTATCAGTGGGCGCATCCCGGCAAGCAATTGCTGTTCATGGGACAGGAATTCGGCCAGCGCGCCGAATGGTCCGAGGAGCGCGGCCTGGACTGGTGGCAGCTCGACGAGCAGGGCTTCTCGAACGGCGTCGCGCGTCTGGTGCGTGACATCAACGCCATCTACCGCAGCCACCCGGCGTTGTGGAGCCAGGACACCGTCCCTGACGGATACTCCTGGATCGACGCCAACGACTCGGCCAACAACGTGCTCAGTTTCCTGCGTTATGGCAGCGACGGATCCGTCATGGCGTGCATCTTCAACTTCGCGGGCAACGAGCACAGCGGCTACCGGCTGGGACTGCCGTCCGCGGGCCGCTGGCGCGAGGTGCTCAACACCGACGCCACCGACTACAACGGGACGGGCATCGGCAACATGGGCGGTGTCGATGCGACCGAGGACCCGTGGCATGGACGTCCGGCCTCCGCGGTGCTGGTGCTGCCGCCCAACTCGGCCCTGTGGCTCGAGCCCGAGTAGGCGGGCGGACGCACGCCGACCCGCTGCTGAAATCCGGCTGTCTGGCCCGGAACCTCAGTAGAGGGCGTTGGCGAGGTTGCGCCGGCCGGCGACGACCTCGGGATCGGCGGGGTCGAAGAGTTCGAAAAGCTCGATCAGCCGGGTGCGCACCCGGGTGCGCTCGTCCCCGGATGTGCGGCGGACCAACGCCGTCAGACGGTCGAACGCCGCACTCACGTCCTGGTTGAGGATTTCGACGTCGGCCGCCGCGAAGGCCGCATCGATGTCACCGGGCGCCGCATCGGCGGCGGCCACGGCGTCCGGTGGGTGCGCGGTCGCGCGCATGAGGAAGTCGATCTGGCGGATCGCGCCCTTCGCCTCGGCGCTGCCCGGATTGGCGTCCAGGATCGCTTGATACGCCCCTCGGGCGCCCTCGAAGTTACCGGCCTCCAGCTGCTCGCGGGCGGCGGCCAACTCGGGGTCGACCTCGTCGGCGTCCGCGGAATTGCCTGCGCCCCTGAGCTTCCCGGCTGTCGCGGAAAGAATTTGGTCCAGCCAGCCGCGCAATTGATCCGGCGGCTGCATGCCCTGGAAACTCGAGATCGGCTGCCCGGCCGCCAACGCCACCACGGTGGGCACCGCGTCGACACCGAATATCTGGGCCACCCTGGGCGCCACGTCGACGTTCACCGTGCCCAGCGACCACTGTCCGTAGTCCTGGGCGGCCATGCCGGACAACGTGTCCAGCAGCTGGACGCACGCGTCGCTGCGCGGGGACCACAGCAGCACCACGACGGGCACTTCCTCGGACCGCAGCAGGACCTCGGCCTCGAAGTTGGCCTCGGTGATCGCGGTGACTCCGGGGCCGCCCTCGGCGGGCGACGTTGCACCACCACCGGTCCCGCCCGGCGGTTGCTGCTGGGCCCGCTGCTTGAGGCCGGACAGGTCGACAGCGCCGGCCATCGCGGGGCCGATCGAGGGTCGCGGACGCGTCACGCCGTCAAGTTTGTCATGCGCGCCGGTGACCCATCCACCCGGTGGGGCGGACGCTCGGGGGCCGCCGCGGCGGCCCGAAATCCGCGCAGCGAAGGGGTTGCGGGCGCTGATATGACGAAGATCACAAAACTTTCCGCGCGCGCCGATCCAGCAACCTCCGCGAGCGTGCCGGCGCGGCCGCTTCGGCCCGCCCTACCTAGCCCGCAGGATCAGCGCGTCGCCCTGCCCGCCCGCACCGCACAGGGCCGCGACGCCGTAGCCGGAGCCACGGCGCGCCAGTTCCAGGGCAGCATGCAGCGTGATCCGCGCGCCCGACATCCCAATGGGGTGCCCGACGGCGATCGCGCCGCCGTTGACGTTGACGATCTCGGGATCCACGCCGAGCTCGCGGGTCGAGGCCAGCGCCACAGCGGAGAACGCCTCGTTGATTTCGACCACGTCGAGCTGGTCGACGGTGATGCCCTCGCGGCCGAGCGCCTTCTTGATCGCGTTGGCCGGCTGCGACTGCAGGGTGGAGTCCGGTCCGGCGACCACGCCGTGTGCACCGATCTCGACCAGCCAGGTCAGTCCCAGCTCCTCCGCCTTGGCCTTGTTCATCACCACCACGGCCGCGGCCCCATCGGAGATCTGCGACGCCGAACCGGCGGTGATGGTGCCGTCCTTGCGGAAGGCCGGCTTGAGGCCGGCCAGGGACTCGACGGTGGTGTTGGCGCGAATGCCCTCGTCCTCGGTGAACTGCAGCGGATCACCCTTGCGCTGCGGGATGTTGACGGGCACGACCTCGTCGGCGAAGACCCCGTCCTTCCACGCCGCGGCCGCCTTCTGATGCGACCGCGCAGCGAACTCGTCCTGCTCGGCGCGGGTGAACTGGTCGACGTCGTTGCGCTGCTCGGTGAGCGCCCCCATCGGCTGGTCGGTGAACACGTCGTGCAGGCCGTCGTAGGCCATGTGATCGAGGACCGTGACGTCGCCGTACTTGTAGCCGGCCCGGCTGTCCATCAGCAAATGCGGCGCCTTGGTCATCGACTCCTGCCCACCGGCCACCACCACGTCGAACTCACCGGCTCGAATTAGCTGGTCAGCGAGCGCGATGGCATCGATGCCGGACAGACACATCTTGTTGATGGTCAGCGCCGGGACGTCCCAGCCGATGCCGGCCGCTACGGCCGCCTGGCGCGCGGGCATCTGCCCGGCCCCCGCCGTCAGCACCTGACCCATGATCACGTACTCGACCGCCGAGGCGGGAACGTTGGCCTTCTCCAGCGCCCCGGCGATCGCGATGGCACCCAGATCGCTGGCCGAGAAGTCCTTCAGCGAACCCATCAACTTGCCGATCGGCGTGCGCGCTCCAGCAACGATCACCGATGTCGTCATAACAACCTCCCAAGGGTCCGTGGACGGCCGATCCGGCCTCCCGGAGAAGCGCAATCTTTGCCGCCAGGTTACCTTTATGTGATGACGACCGATCAAGTTGACGCCCGTCAGGTCCTGGCCACCGCGCTGGTGACGGCGATCGATCACGTCGGCATCGCAGTCGCCGACTTGGACGCGGCAATCGCGTGGTACCACGACCACCTCGGCATGATCCTGGTGCACGAGGAAGTCAACGAGGACCAGGGAATCCGCGAGGCCATGCTGGCCGTGCGCGGCGCCCCGACGGGTACCGCGCAGATCCAGCTGATGGCCCCGATCGACGACTCCTCGACCATCGCCAAGTTCCTCGACAAGCGCGGGCCCGGCATCCAGCAGATGGCGGTTCGCGTGAGCGACCTGGACAGCGTGATCGAGCACCTGCGGTCCCAGGGCATCCGGCTCGTCTACGAGGCCCCGCGGCGCGGTACGGCAAACTCGCGGATCAACTTCATCCACCCCAAGGACGCCGGCGGCGTCCTCATCGAGCTGGTCGAACCGGCTTCCTGATCACGACCACTTCCGGGTCGGACCCCGCGTAGCGCGGTGGCTCCAGCACGGGGTATGCCAATGGCGCCGATCGTCGGGTCCCCCGCGGGTTGGATCGGTCGGCCACACCACCACATGCGCGGTGCCGACGCGAATTTCGTGATCACAACCCGGACAGCGGTAGGTCTTGACCGCACGGGTGGCCGCGACCGGTCGGACCTCGTACTCGTGACCATCCGGCCCGATCTCCACCCGGCGCGACGCCGGGGACGGCGCTGACTGCCACCGCCGACGTGGCGGTATGCGGCGCCGGGCCATGCCGCCAGCCTAGCCGGGAGGCTCAGAACAGCCGGTACTCGTCGCTGTCCATCCCGCGCATCTTGTCGTAATCCAATGTGATGCAACGTATCCCGCGGTCCGTGGCCAGTGTGCGCGCCTGTGGCTTGATCTGCTGGGCCGCGAACACCCCCTTCACCGGGGCGAGCACGCTGTCGCGGTTGAGCAACTCGAGGTAGCGGGTCAGCTGCTCGACACCGTCGATCTCGCCGCGACGCTTGATCTCCACCGCGACCGAACCGCCCTGTTCGTCACGGCAGAGTAGGTCGACGGGCCCGATGGCGGTCATGTATTCGCGACGAACCAGCGTGTAGCCCTCGCCGAGCAGTTGCACGTGCTCGGCGAGCAACGCCTGCAGGTGGGCCTCGACCCCATCCTTGACCAGCCCGGGATCCACGCCCAGGTCGTGGCTCGAGTCGTGCTCGACATCCTCGACGGTGATGCGGAGCTGTTCGCCGGCCTTGTTCTGCACCACCCAGACCGGCGCCTGCTCACCGGGCTCCTCGGTGAGCCAGCACGGCGGGCTCATCCAGTTCAACGGCTTGTAGGCGCGGTCATCGGCATGCACGCTGACCGATCCGTCGGCCTTGAACAGCAGCAACCTGCGGGCCGAGGGAAGATGCGCGGTGAGCCGGCCGACGTAGTCCACAGTGCACTGGGCGATCACGAGACGCACCCGACTCACCTTAGAGCGTGGCCGACAAATTAGGCTGACGCCACCATGTCGGCCACGCAGAGCTTGGCGAAACGCATCGGGCGGGTGCTCGAGATTGTCACCCGTCAGAGCGGCCGGTTACCGGAGACCCCCGCGTACGGCTCCCTGCTGCTGGGGCGGGTTTCCGAGAGCCAGGCACGTCGCCGCGTCCGCATCCAGGTCATCCTGACCGTCTTGGTGCTGGGCGCCAACCTGATCGGGATCGCGGTGGCGCTGCTGCTGGTGATCGTCGCCGTTCCGCAGCCGAGCATCTTCCACGATGCGCCGGCCTGGATCACGTTCGGTGTCTCTCCGGCCTACATCGCGTTGGCCCTGGCGGTGGGCACCTATTGGATCACCCGCCGGACCGTGCTCTCGTTGCGCTGGGCGATCGAGGAGCGATCGCCGAACGCGGACGACGAACGCAACACCTTCCTGGCCCCGTGGCGCATCGCCCGCTTCGACCTCATCCTGTGGGGTGTCGGGGCGGTGGTGTACACGACCCTTTACGGCCTAATCAACAAGCTGTTCATCCCGCGGTTTCTCGTCGCGGTGAGCATCTGTGGCGTCTTGGTGGCCACCGCCAGCTATCTCATCGCCGAGTTCGCCCTGCGCCCCGTCGCGGCGCAGGCACTCGAGGCCGGGCCGCCGCCACGGCGTTTCTCGGCCGGGATCATGGGCCGGACCATGGTGGTCTGGTTTCTCGGTTCGGGCCTGCCCGTGCTCGGCATCGCCTTCCTCGCGGGCTTCCAGGCCGTGATGCGAAACCTGACCGAGACGGAGTTCGCGGTCGGTGTGTTGATCATTTCGATGGCCACGGTGATCTTCGGTTGCCTCTTGATGTGGATCCTGGCCTGGCTCACGGCAACTCCGGTGCGCGTGGTGCGCGCGGCGTTGCGCCGCGTGGAGCGCGGCGATCTGCGGGGCGATCTGGTCGTTTTCGACGGCACCGAACTCGGTGAGCTGCAACGCGGATTCAACGCGATGGTGGACGGGTTGCGCGAGCGGGAACGCGTCCGCGACCTTTTCGGCCGACACGTCGGCCGTGAGGTAGCCCTGGCCGCGGAACGCGAGCGACCGAAGCTGGGTGGCGAAGAACGCCACGTGGCAGTCGTATTCATCGACATCGTCGGTTCTACCCAGCTGGTGACCAGCCGGCCCCCGGCCGAAGTCGTGTCGGTGCTCAACCAGTTTTTCGGCATCGTCGTCGAGGAAGTGGACCGACACTGCGGGCTGGTCAACAAGTTCGAGGGCGACGCGACGCTGGCCATCTTCGGAGCACCGAATCACCTGGACCGCCCGGAGGATCAAGCGCTGGCCGCCGCACGCGCCATCGCAAAACGGCTGGCCAACGAAATGCCGGAGTGCCAGGCCGGTATCGGCGTGGCGGCGGGGCAAGTGGTCGCCGGCAACGTCGGCGCCAGGGAACGCTTCGAATACACCGTGATCGGCGGGCCGGTCAACGAGGCGGCCCGCCTGTGCGAGCTCGCCAAGTCCTACCCGGGCCGGCTGCTGGCAACGGCCGACGCGCGCGAGGGCGCGAGCGAGAACGAGCGCGGCCGTTGGACTTTGGGCGAAACGGTGACGCTACGCGGACACGAACGCCCCACCCGGCTCGCGCTGCCCGCCGAGACCGCCGACGCGTCCTGAGGGATTGATTTCCGACCCGAGTGGGTAAGGGGACTAAGGACATCGCCCCTCGAAGAGATTGGTGTTGACATGACCGGTAGTGGAACTGTGCGGCGGGCTTCCGTCGCTGCGGGGATCGCCGCGGCGATCGCCTTGAGTTCGTTGACCGCGGGCTGCAGCTCGGGCAACAACAACAAGAACCCGACGACTTCGACATCGACCGTCACCACCACCGTCACGACGCCCGCAAGCGTCACCACCACGGCGCCGGCCGCGACAACCCCGGCCGGGCCGGGCGGCGGTCCCGAGACCGGGCCCGGTGGCGCCACGACCGCCGGACCGGGCGGTTCCGGCGCCGGCGCCGGTCCCGGTGGGGCCAGCGCTGGTGTGCCGGGCGCGGGTGCGTCCGCCGGACCCGGCGGCGCGGGCGCCTGCGCCGGCGGCGTGTGCGTCGGGACCCCTCCCGGCCCGTAACCGCGGCGATCAATCAACGGTGGCCAAGGCCGCAACGAGGTAGTTGTCGGTGCGGGAGCCGCTCTCCCGCACCAACAACGCCACCAGGCATGAGCCGACCACCAGCAGCGCGCCGACGAAACTGACGGTCGCCGGCCACCCACCGATGCCGTACACCAAGCCGCCGAGCGCGCCGGCCACCGATCCACCCAGGTAATAGCTGAACAGATACAGCGCCGACGCCTCCGCGCGGTCGCGCCGTGCCACGGCGCCCACCCAGCCGCTGGCCGCGGTGTGCGCGGCGAAGAAGCCACCGGTGAAAACGCCGACGCCCACCACGATCGCGGCCACGGCGTGCGGGACGGTCAGCAGCAGACCCGTCGCCGCAACCGGCAAAGCGACTCCCAGCACGAGCGGGCGTCCCCTGCGGTCGGCAATCCGCCCGGCCGCCACCGACGTCCAGGTGCCGACCAGATACAGCAGGAACAGCAGCCCTACGACCGACGGTGCCAGCCCGAACGGCCGGGCGGTCAGTCGGTAGCCGAGGTAGTTGTAGACCGTGACAAATCCGCCCATCAACACGAACCCCACCGCGAAAAGCTTCAGCAGCAACGGATTTCGCAGATGTGCCGCCAGGTTGCGCACACTGGCCCGCACGCTCATCGGCTTGGGGTCGAAGAACTGCGACCTGGGCACCAGGGCGGCGAAGGCCAGCGTGCCGGCGAGCGTCGTCACCGAACACACCAGCAGCGCGACCCGCCAATTGCTCGCCTCGATGACCAACGACGGGACCAGCCGACCGGCCAACCCACCGACGGTCGTTCCGGCGATGTAGCGGCCCATCGCCGCTCCGAGCGATGAGGCGTGTACCTCCTCGGCCAGGAACGCCATCGCGACGGCGGGTATCCCGGCCAGGGCCACGCCCTGGGCCGCGCGGCCGACAAGGAGCACGCCGAGCGTCGGGCTGAACGGCAACACCAGCCCGATCACGCTGGACGCCACCCCGGAGGTCAACATCACGGTGATGCGCCCGTAGCGCTCGGACAGGATGCTGGCGGGAATGATGCAGACGGCGAGCATCCCCGTCGTCAGCGAGACCGTGAGCGCGGCCGCGGCCGGGCCGATCCGATAGGAGGCCGACAGCGCCGGCAGCAGCGCCTGGGTGCAATACATCGCGGCGAAACTGGCCAGGCCGGCACCGCACAGCGCGCCGGTCAACCGGCGGTAGCCGCGGGTTCCGGCCCGGTGCGGGCTGACGGTGGGGGGACGCTGGGGCATGCCATTGATCCTGCGCGCCCCGGTGAAACGAAGGAAATGAATTGTTTGCCGGTTTAATATGCTGTTGCGGCATAAGACGAGGCGGTGGGCGTGGTAGGCGACGATTACGAGTGGTTCGTCACACTCGCGGAGCTGGAACACGTCACGGCGGCCGCCGAGCAGCTTCGCATGGCCCAGCCGACGCTCACCCGCATGCTCGCCCGCCTCGAGCGGCGGCTGGGCGTCGCGCTGTTCGACCGCCGCGGCAAGCGCCTCTCCCTCAACACCTATGGCCGGATCTTCTACGAGCATGCCCGGCGAGCGCAGCTGGAACTCGACTCAGCCAGACGCGCGATCGACGACTTGGCGAACCCGGCCGTCAGCGAGATCCGGGTGGGTTTCCTGAACTCGTTCGGGGCGACGGTCGTGCCGCGCTTGATCGCCCGGTTCAAGGAGTCCTCCCCGCGCGTCGCGTTCGCGCTCGAAGAGGGCGCCGCCGAATCGATCGGCGATCTGGTGCTGGCCGGGCGAGTCGACGTCGGGGTGGTTTCACCGCGGCCGCGGCGCCCAACTCTGGCCTGGCGCAGCCTGTTTCGACAGCGGCTCGGTGTCGCGGTGCCGCGCTCCCATCGATTCGAGGGCATCGCCGCGGTGTCCATGACCGATCTTGCCGACGAACCGGTCGTGGCCATGCACCCCGGGTTCGGCATGCGACGGCTGCTCGACGAGCTTTGCGCCGCGGCGCATTTTCAGCCGCGGATCGTGCTGGAGGCGGCGAACCTCACCACGACCGCGGGCCTGGTGGCGGCCGGGCTGGGCGTCAGCCTGATGCCCATCGACGGCAGCGACTACGCACCGGGGTTGGCCGTGCGGCCGCTTGCCGACGCCGACGCATACCGCGACGTGGGGATGATCTGGGATTCGGGGCGTCCGCTGTCCCGCCCGGCCCGCGATTTCATCTCGGCCGCCGCGGCCGTGCGCCACGACGGCCCGTAGGCCGGCGTCCCACTGCCATGTCGCTTTTCCGCCAGTTTTGTCACCGGGCGGGTGTAAGTCTTGAAAGCGTGCACGATGACTTCGAACGCTGCTACCGCGCCGTCCAGTCCAAGGACGCCCGGTTCGACGGCTGGTTCGTCACGGCGGTGCTGACGACCCGCATCTATTGCCGGCCCAGTTGCCCGGTTCGGCCGCCGTTCGCCCGCAACGTGCGCTTCTACCCGACCGCCGCCGCCGCCCAACGTGCCGGATTCCGGGCGTGTAAGCGGTGCCGCCCCGACGCCTCGCCCGGGTCACCGGAGTGGAACGTGCGGGGGGACGTCGTCGCCCGCACGATGCGCCTGATCGCCGACGGCACCGTGGATCGCGAAGGCGTCGGCGGCCTGGCGGCGCACCTCGGCTACACCACCCGCCAGCTGGAGCGGCTGTTGCAGGCCGAGGTCGGCGCCGGGCCGCTCGCGTTGGCCCGCGCCCAGCGGGCGCAGACGGCGCGCCTGCTCGTCGAGACCACGGACCTGCCGTTCGGGGACATCGCGTTCGCGTCGGGGTTTTCCAGCATCCGGCAGTTCAATGACACCGTGCGCTCGGTCTTCGAGAGCACACCGACGCAGCTGCGCCGGCGGGCCGCGGTGCGGGCCGCGACGGGCACCGCTTCGCCGGGGGCGGTGTGCCTGCGATTGCCGGTCCGCACGCCATTCGCCTATGAGGGCGTCTTCGGCCACCTGGCCGCCGGCGCCGTGCCCGGCTGCGAGGAGATCCGCGATGGCGCGTATCGACGGAGCCTGCGTCTCCCGTTCGGCAACGCCGTCGCCTCCCTGGCGCCGGCCGTCGATCACGTCCGTTGCGTGCTGGTGCTCGACGACTTTCGCGACCTGACCACCGCGATCGCCCGCTGCCGCCGGCTCCTGGACCTCGACGCCGATCCCGAAGCGGTGGACGACGCCCTGTCCGGGGATGCCCGCCTGCGTCCGGTCGTGGGAAAGGCTCCCGGACAACGCATTCCACGCACCGTCGACGAGGCCGAGCTTGCCGTCCGCGCGGTGCTGGGCCAGCAGGTGTCGACCAAGGCGGCCAGAACCCACGCCGGTCGCCTGGTCGCGGCCTACGGGCAGCCGATCGCCGATCCCGACGGTGGGCTGACCCATACCTTTCCGTCCGTGGAGCAGCTCGCGGAGATCGACCCCGTCCACTTGGCCGTCCCCAAGGCCCGGCAACGAACGGTGAGCGCGCTGGTCGCCGCGCTCGCCGACGGCAGCGTCGTCCTCGACAGCGGGAGCGACTGGGAGGCCGCCCGCAGACACTTGCTGGAGGTTCCCGGGGTGGGCCCATGGACCGCGGAGGTGATCGCGATGCGCGGCCTCGGTGACCCGGATGCCTTCCCCGCCACCGACCTTGGGCTTCGGTTGGCCGCCAAGCGATTGGGCCTGCCGACCGACGAACGGGCTCTCGCCGGCCACGGCGCCCGGTGGCGCCCCTGGCGGTCCTACGCCACCCAGTACCTCTGGACCACCCTCGAGCATCCGGTAAACCAATGGCCACCACAGGAGGTCGCATGATCGAGTACCGCACCATCGACAGCCCGATCGGGCCGCTGACCCTCGCCGGTCAGGGCTCGGTTCTGACCATGCTTCGGATGGTCGACCAGACCTACGAACCCAGCCGCACCGGTTGGGCACCGAACCCCGCGGCGTTTCAGGCCGCCACCGAACAACTCGACGCCTACTTCGCCGGTGAATTGACCGAATTCGATTTCGACTTCGAATTGCGCGGCTCCGAATTTCAGCGGCGGGTATGGACGGCGTTGCAGACAATTCCGTACGGCGAAACCCGATCGTACGGAACGATCGCCGCCCAGATCGGCGCGCCTGGCTCCGCGCGGGCCGTCGGATTGGCCAACGGCCACAACCCCATCGCGATTGTCGTTCCCTGTCATCGCGTCATCGGCGCCAACGGCAGCCTCACCGGCTATGGCGGCGGCCTGGACCGCAAGCAAACCCTGCTCGCATTGGAACGCAAACATGCGTCGACGAATGCGGCTTTGACATTGTTCGACTAAAACGGCCGGCATCGAGAATGCAAAAACACCCCCGTTGCCGGGGGTGTTTTTGTGTATGTTCGGCGGTGTCCTACTTTTCCACCCGAAAGGGCAGTATCATCGGCGCTGACAGGCTTAGCTTCCGGGTTCGGAATGGGACCGGGCGTTTCCCTGTCGCTGTGGCCGCCGTAACTCTATTTAAATTTGGTTTCGGTGGGGGGTGTGGTGTTCAGAGCGTCCCGCGACGAATAGTCGAAGGGACTGAACAGTGGTTGCGATTGTGTGTTGGTAAGTTTTCGGCCGGTTAGTGCCAGTTCCCTGCACCCATTACTGGGCTTCCAGGTCTGGCCTATCGATCCCGTGGTCTGCGGGGGGCCTTATCCCTCTAAAAGGGTGAGAAACCTGATCTTGGAGAAGGTTTCCCGCTTAGATGCTTTCAGCGGTTATCCTGTCCGAACGTGGCTATCCAGCGGTGCCCCTGGTGGGACAACTGGTATACCAGAGGTTCGTCCGTCCCGGTCCTCTCGTACTAGGGACAGGTTTCCTCAAGTTTCTGACGCGCGCGGCGGATAGAGACCGAACTGTCTCACGACGTTCTAAACCCAGCTCGCGTGCCGCTTTAATGGGCGAACAGCCCAACCCTTGGGACCTGCTCCAGCCCCAGGATGCGACGAGCCGACATCGAGGTGCCAAACCATCCCGTCGATATGGACTCTTGGGGAAGATCAGCCTGTTATCCCCGGGGTACCTTTTATCCGTTGAGCGACACCCCTTCCACTCGGGGGTGCCGGATCACTAGTCCCGACTTTCGTCCCTGCTTGACTTGTAAGTCTCGCAGTCAAGCTCCCTTGTGCACTTACACTCAACACCTGATTGCCGTCCAGGTTGAGGGAACCTTTGGGCGCCTCCGTTACATTTTAGGAGGCAACCGCCCCAGTTAAACTACCCGCCAGGCACTGTCCGTGAACCCGATAAGGGTTCGACGTTAGGTGTCCAATACGATCAGAGTGGTATTTCAACAACGACTCCGCCCCAACTGGCGTTGGGGTTTCACAGTCTCCCACCTATCCTACACAAACCGTACCGAACACCAATACCAAGTTGTAGTGAAGGTCCCGGGGTCTTTTCGTCCTGCCGCGCGTAACGAGCATCTTTACTCGTAGTGCAATTTCGCCGAGTCTATGGTTGAGACAGTTGGGAAGTCGTTACGCCATTCGTGCAGGTCGGAACTTACCCGACAAGGAATTTCGCTACCTTAGGATGGTTATAGTTACCACCGCCGTTTACTGGGGCTTAAATTCTCCGCTTCACCTTACGGTTAACGGGTCCTCTTAACCTTCCAGCACCGGGCAGGCGTCAGTCCGTATACATCGTCTTGCGACTTCGCACGGACCTGTGTTTTTAGTAAACAGTCGCTACCCACTGGTTTCTGCGGCCGAATCCCGCTCCCACCGCAAGGGTGTTCACGGTATTTCGGCCCCCCTTCTCCCGAAGTTACGGGGGCATTTTGCCGAGTTCCTTAACCATAGTTATCTCGTACGCCTTGGTATGCTCTACCTGACCACCTGTGTCGGTTTGGGGTACGGGCCGTGTGTGTGCTCGCTAGAGGCTTTTCTTGGCAGCAGAGGATCACCGAATTCACCTCAACCGGCTATGCATCACCTCTCAGGATTAATGAGCGACGGATTTGCCTATCGCTCTCCCTACAGGCTTGCCCCAGTATTACCACTGACTGGTACGGCTACCTTCCTGCGTCACCCCATTGCTTGACTACTACCAGCGAAGGTCCCACGCAGCCCCGAAACTCCATGCCCCCGAAGGGGAATGGTCGATCCGGTTTTGGGTGGTTAGTACCGCTGATTCGTCAGGGACGCCCACACACGGGTACGGGAATATCAACCCGTTGTCCATCGACTACGCCTGTCGGCCTCGCCTTAGGTCCCGACTCACCCTGGGCGGACTGGCCTGGCCCAGGAACCCTTGGTCTTACGGCGGGCAAGGTTCTCACTTGCCTTATCGCTACTCATGCCTGCATTCTCACTCCCCCAAACTCCACCACCGGTTACCCGGTAGCTTCGCTGCATGGGGGACGCTCCCCTACCCAACCTTGCGGTTGCCGCGGCTTCGGCGGTGTGCTTGAGCCCCGCTACATTATCGGCGCACAATCACTTGACCAGTGAGCTATTACGCACTCTTTCAAGGGTGGCTGCTTCTAAGCCAACCTCCTGGTTGTCTCTGCGACTGCACATCCTTTTCCACTTAGCACACGCTTAGGGGCCTTAGCCGGCGATCTGGGCTGTTTCCCTCTCGACGTACGGAGCTTATCCCCCGCCGTCTCACTGCCACGCTATACACCACGGCATTCGGAGTTTGGCTGACGTCAGTAACCTAGTAGGGCCCATCGGCCATCCAGTAGCTCTACCTCCGTGGTGAAACACGTAACGCTGCACCTAAATGCATTTCGGGGAGAACCAGCTATCACGGAGTTTGATTGGCCTTTCACCCCTACCCACAGCTCATCCCCTCAGTCTTCAACCTAAGTGGGTTCGGGCCTCCACGCGGTCTTACCCGCGCTTCACCCTGGCCATGGGTAGATCACTCCGCTTCGGGTCCAGAACACGCCACTACACCCCAAAGGGGATGCGCCCTATTCAGACTCGCTTTCGCTGCGGCTACCCCGCACGGGTTAACCTCGCGACGTGTCCCTGACTCGCAGGCTCATTCTTCAAAAGGCACGCCATCACCCCACAAGGAGGCTCTGACGGATTGTAGGCACACGGTTTCAGGTACTCTTTCACTCCCCTCCCGGGGTACTTTTCACCATTCCCTCACGGTACTAATCCGCTATCGGTCATCGAGAAGTATTTAGGCTTACCGGGTGGTCCCGGCAGATTCACAGCAGATTCCACGGGCCCGCTGCTACTCGGGTGTTGATATAAGGCAGGTGCCGGGTTTTCGCGTACCGGGCTTTCACCGTCTACGGCGGGCCGTCCCAGGCCACTTCCGCTAACCACGACACTTTCTGACTACCCCTCAGCCAGGTAGAGCTGAGACATATCAATCCCACAACCCCGCACACACAACCCCTACCCGGTTATCCATGCATGCGGTTTAGCCTGTTCCGCGTTCGCTCGCCACTACTAACGGAATCACAATTGTTTTCTTCTCCTACGGGTACTGAGATGTTTCACTTCCCCGCGTTACCTCCCGCACCCTATATATTCAGATACGGGTAACACGACATCACTCGTGCTGGGTTTCCCCATTCGGAAATCCTCGGATCAATGCTCGGTTGACAGCTCCCCGAGGCATATCGCAGCCTCCCACGTCCTTCATCGGCTCTCGATGCCAAGGCATCCACCATGCGCCCTTAGACACTTACTTACACACAAGAGTTTCAAAAGAAATTACACATTTCGATGAACACGTCAGCCACGAAGGACTACGCGTTCATCTAGATGCTCGCAACCACTATCCAATACTCAAACACCACACCCCACCACCAAGATGGAGGGACAACCACACGGACTGGCCGAGTGTTGCCTCAGGGCCCAATAGTGTGTCTGGCAATCATTTGCTGTTGTGCACCCGGCCCCCGCCCACTACAGGCGAGGACCCCTCACGGCTCGCACCCCACCAATTGGAGTGCTTTTCGTGGTGCTCCTTAGAAAGGAGGTGATCCAGCCGCACCTTCCGGTACGGCTACCTTGTTACGACTTCGTCCCAATCGCCGATCCCACCTTCGACAGCTCCCTCCCAAAGGGTTAGGCCACTGGCTTCGGGTGTTACCGACTTTCATGACGTGACGGGCGGTGTGTACAAGGCCCGGGAACGTATTCACCGCAGCGTTGCTGATCTGCGATTACTAGCGACTCCGACTTCACGGGGTCGAGTTGCAGACCCCGATCCGAACTGAGACCGGCTTTAAAAGGATTCGCTTAACCTTACGGCATCGCAGCCCTTTGTACCGGCCATTGTAGCATGTGTGAAGCCCTGGACATAAGGGGCATGATGACTTGACGTCATCCCCACCTTCCTCCGAGTTGACCCCGGCAGTCTCTCACGAGTCCCCGGCATTACCCGCTGGCAACATGAGACAAGGGTTGCGCTCGTTGCGGGACTTAACCCAACATCTCACGACACGAGCTGACGACAGCCATGCACCACCTGCACACAGGCCACAAGGGAACGCCTATCTCTAGACGCGTCCTGTGCATGTCAAACCCAGGTAAGGTTCTTCGCGTTGCATCGAATTAATCCACATGCTCCGCCGCTTGTGCGGGCCCCCGTCAATTCCTTTGAGTTTTAGCCTTGCGGCCGTACTCCCCAGGCGGGGTACTTAATGCGTTAGCTACGGCACGGATCCCAAGGAAGGAAACCCACACCTAGTACCCACCGTTTACGGCGTGGACTACCAGGGTATCTAATCCTGTTCGCTCCCCACGCTTTCGCTCCTCAGCGTCAGTTACTGCCCAGAGACCCGCCTTCGCCACCGGTGTTCCTCCTGATATCTGCGCATTCCACCGCTACACCAGGAATTCCAGTCTCCCCTGCAGTACTCTAGTCTGCCCGTATCGCCCGCACGCTCACAGTTAAGCCGTGAGATTTCACGAACAACGCGACAAACCACCTACGAGCTCTTTACGCCCAGTAATTCCGGACAACGCTCGCACCCTACGTATTACCGCGGCTGCTGGCACGTAGTTGGCCGGTGCTTCTTCTCCACCTACCGTCAACTCACGAAGTGAGCCTTCGTCGATGGTGAAAGAGGTTTACAACCCGAAGGCCGTCATCCCCCACGCGGCGTCGCTGCATCAGGCTTGCGCCCATTGTGCAATATTCCCCACTGCTGCCTCCCGTAGGAGTCTGGGCCGTATCTCAGTCCCAGTGTGGCCGGACACCCTCTCAGGCCGGCTACCCGTCGTCGCCTTGGTAGGCCATCACCCCACCAACAAGCTGATAGGCCGCGGGCCCATCCCACACCGCAAAAGCTTTCCACCACAAGGCATGCGCCAAGTGGTCCTATCCGGTATTAGACCCAGTTTCCCAGGCTTATCCCGAAGTGCAGGGCAGATTGCCCACGTGTTACTCACCCGTTCGCCACTCGAGTACCCCCGAAGGGGCCTTTCCGTTCGACTTGCATGTGTTAAGCACGCCGCCAGCGTTCGTCCTGAGCCAGGATCAAACTCTCCAAACAAAATCTCCTCGCAGAACGAGGTGAATTCAAATCAGAGATACCTGACAAGACGCCAATAACTGGCATCAAAAATTGCCATACCCACACACGGGGAGTGCTAGGTATGGCCAAAAAAACAACAACAAATAAAAAGACCAAACACACTATTGAGTTCTCAAACAACACTTGTTTCGCCCGTTTTGGGCAACCCTGCCAGCTTAATACAAGTCCGGCAGTGGAGTCAACTCCCAGTTTCGGTCTTCCAGAGACCGTGTCGGGAGCAGCCGTGCCAGGCTAGTACCAATCCAGCGAGGGAGTCAAGAGCCCGGGGTGTCGGTCACCTGGTGTGGCGACCGCCCCTGCGGGGCACTGACTTTGGTTACTCTACCCGCTCGATCTCCGCTCCCAAAATCGCCAGGTTTTCGACGAACAACGGGTAGCCGCGATCGATGTGGAAGACATCGTGAACCTCGGTGTCACCGTCGGCGACGAGCCCCGCCAGAACCAGTCCGGCGCCGGCCCGGATATCGGAACACCACACCGGCGCGCTGGACAACTGCGGCAGGCCGCGCACGACGGCATGGTGGCCGTCCGTGCGGGCGTCGGCACCCAGCCGGATCATTTCTTCGACGAAACGGAACCGCGCCTCGAAGACGTTCTCCGTGATCATCGACGTCCCGTCGGCGATCGACGCCAGCGCGATCGCCATCGGCTGCAGGTCGGTGGGAAACCCGGGGAACGGCAAGGTCGCCACGTTAACGGCCTTGGGCCGTTCGTACTGGGTGATCCGAAAGCTGTTGTCCGTTTGGGTGACCGTCGCGCCGGCGTCGTGCAACTTGTGCAGCACCACCTGCAGGTGGGCCGGGTCGACGCCCGTCACCGAGATGTCGCCGCGGGTCATCGCGGCGGCGATGCCCCAGGTGGCCGCGACGATGCGGTCCCCGATCACCCGGTGCTCGGTGGGGTGCAGCCGCGGGACGCCGGTGATGGTCATCGTGGGCGAACCGGCGCCTTCGACCTGTGCGCCCATCTGATTCAGCATGGTGCACAGGTCCACGACGTCGGGTTCGCGCGCCGCGTTGTGAATCGTGGTGACGCCCTCGGCCAGCACGGCGGCCATCAGGATGTTCTCGGTGGCGCCCACCGATGGGAACTCGAGCTGGATCTCCGCACCGCGCAACGTGTCGGCCTGAGCGACGACGCAGCCGTGCTCGATGTTGCACTGCGCGCCCAGTTGGCGCAGGCCCGCCTGGTGCATGTCCAGCGGCCGAGACCCGATTGCGTCACCGCCCGGGAGCGCGACCCGGGCGCGCTTGCACCGGCCGACCAGCGGCCCGAGCACGCAGACCGACGCCCGGAACTGGCGCACCGCGGCGAAGTCGGCGTCGTATTTCGGCTCGTCGGGCGAGGTGATTCGGGCGACGTCGCCGTCGAGCTCGACGGTGGCGCCCAGGCCGCGCAGCACCTCGGCCATCAACGGCACGTCAAGGATGTCGGGGCAGTTGGTGATGGTGCTGGTGCCTTCGGCCAACAGCGCCGCGGCCATCAGCTTGAGCACGCTGTTCTTGGCGCCCCCCACTGCGACTTCGCCGGACAACCGGTTGCCTCCGGTCACCACGAATCGCTCTGCCACCCGCGTCAGTCTAGTGAAGCGGTATCGGGTTGTCAGTCAAGCCATCAGCCAAGCCAAGGCGCCGCCCCGCCTTGCCCCGCAGTACCGTCATGCTCATGGCGATACACCTGACCCGCATCTATACCCGGACCGGTGACGACGGCACGACGGGGTTGAGCGACTTTTCGCGGGTCTCCAAGAACGATCCGCGCCTGGTCGCATACGCGGATTGTGACGAGGCGAACTCGGCGATCGGTGTCGCGATCGCCTTGGGTCAGCCCGACGACGAGACCGCCGGCGTGCTGCGGCAGATCCAGAACGATTTGTTCGACGCCGGGGCGGATCTGTCGACGCCGGTGGTGGAGAACCCCGAGCACCCCCCGCTTCGGGTCACCCAGCCCTACATCGACCGGCTCGAGGGCTGGTGTGACAAATACAACGAAAACCTGCCGGCGCTGAATTCTTTTGTGCTGCCCGGTGGTTCGCCGCTCTCAGCGCTGCTGCACGTCGCCCGCACGATCGTCCGTCGTGCGGAACGGTCGGCGTGGGCGGCTATCGATGCCGCGCCGCAGCAGGTCAACGTCCTGCCGGCGAAGTACTTGAACCGCCTCTCGGATCTACTTTTCATCCTCGCGCGCGCGGCCAATCCCGACGGCGATGTGCTCTGGAAGCCGGGCGGCGGCGCGCCCGACGCGAGTTAGCTTGCCGCCCAAGGCCTAGACGCTGCGACGACGAGCGCGCGGCGACGGGCGGGACTCCAGCCACGACAAGAAGGCCGTCAGCGCCCCCTTGTCCAGCGCGATCTCGTAGCCGGCCCTGCGGTCCTGCGTCGTGTCGCGCAGCTCCAGCACGACGATCTCGTCGGTCATGATGTCGAATTCGTCCCCGCGCGGGGCGCGGCGGGCCACGATCTCCACTCCCCTGCGGCTGAGGCGGCGGTCCGGCCACAGACGCAGGCTGGACAGCCGGTAGAACGCGGCCTCGCCGCCGCGGTAACGAATCACACCGTGGCGCCAGCCGTGGCCCCCGACCGCGGGAATGTCGCGCATGATCCCCGCGGTGCCGCCCTGACGCAGCTTCCACAACCGATAACTCAGCGCGACAACCGCGCCCGCCAGGACGACAACGAGCACGACCATGCCAACCATGGGCGCGCTCATCGTCGGCTAGTCGATCGCGCCGACGGCGCGCAATCTGCCGCGCCCCCGCGCCGCGATGCGTGGGTCGTCGGACTCCGAATCCTCCCTGGCGGCGCTCTCGTCGATCTCGGACTCGAACGCGGCGGACTCGGCCAGCACGGTCACCGTCTCCTCGGTGACCGACAGGAAGCCGCCTTCGATGGCGACCCGCAGATCGTCTTCGCCTTCGCGCTCGACCCGCACCATCGCGTCGTCGACCAACTGGGCGACAATCGGGATGTGCCGGGGCAGGATGCCGATCTCGCCGACGGTGGTGCGGGTGAACAAAAACGTTGCCTCACCCGACCAGATCTTCCGGTCGACGGCGACTATCTCGACGTTCAATTCCGCCATGCCACAGAGCCTTTCAGAGCCTTAGCGCTCAGTCCTCAGGATTCCAACTTGGCGCCGAAGCTTTCGGCCTTCTTCGCCAGGTCGTCGAGGCCGCCGATCAGGAAGAAGGCCTGCTCCGGGATGTGGTCGAAGTCGCCCTTGGACAGGCGGTCGAACGCCTCGATGGTCTCCTTCAACGGCACGGTGGAACCCGGCTGGCCCGTGAACTGCTCGGCCGCCATCATGTTCTGCGAGAGGAACCGCTCGATGCGCCGCGCGCGCTGCACCAGCTGCTTGTCCTCTTCCGAGAGCTCGTCGATACCGAGGATCGCGATGATGTCCTGAAGGTCCTTGTACCGCTGCAGGATTCGGATGACTTCCTGCGCGACCCGGTAGTGCTCGTCGCCGACGACACTCGGGTCCAGGATGGTCGAGCTCGACGCCAGCGGGTCCACCGCCGGGAAGATGCCCTTGGAGAACACCGAACGCGACAGCTCGGTGGTGGCGTCCAGGTGGGCGAACGTGGTCGCGGGCGCGGGGTCGGTGTAGTCGTCGGCGGGCACGTACACGGCCTGCATGGACGTGATCGAACGGCCCCGTGTCGAGGTGATGCGTTCCTGCAGCTCACCCATCTCGTCGGCCAGCGTGGGCTGGTAACCCACCGCCGACGGCATGCGGCCGAGCAGCGTGGAGACCTCGGATCCGGCCTGCGTGAAGCGGAAGATGTTGTCGATGAACAGCAGCACGTCCTGGCCGGCCTCGTCGCGGAACCACTCGGCCATCGTCAGCGCCGACAGCGCCACCCGCATACGGGTGCCGGGCGGCTCGTCCATCTGACCGAACACCAGCGCGGTGTCCTTGAGCACGTCGGCTTCTTTGAGTTCGACCCAGAGGTCGTTGCCCTCGCGGGTGCGCTCGCCCACGCCGGCGAAAACCGAAGTACCACCGAAGTTCCGGGCGATACGGTTGATCATCTCCTGGATCAGCACCGTTTTACCGACGCCGGCACCGCCGAACAGTGCGATCTTGCCGCCTCGCACGTACGGGGTGAGCAGGTCCACGACCTTCAGCCCGGTCTCCAACATTTCGGTGCGGGGCTCGAGCTCTTCGAAGGCCGGCGGCTTGCGGTGGATCGACCAGTGCTCGAAGTCCTGGCCGTACCCCGGCTTGTCGAGGCAGTCGCCCAGCGCGTTGAAGACGTGGCCCTTGACCTCCTGGCCGACCGGCACCGAGATCGGCTTGCCGCTGTCGGTCACCTCGACGCCCCGGACGAGGCCGTCGGTGGGCTGCAACGAAATCGTGCGGACCAGGTTGTCACCGAGGTGCTGTGCGACCTCCAGGGTGAGGGTCTTCTTGAGTTCCTCGAACGTGATCTCGGCGTTGAGCGCGTTGAACAGTTCCGGTACGGATCCGCGCGGGAACTCGACGTCCACCACGGGGCCGGTGATCCGCACCACGCGGCCGCTGGTCTCGGACTTGGTGGACTTGTCAGTCTTCTCGGCGGTTCCAGTAGAAGCGGCCATATTCTTCTTCTCTTCCTCGTGTGCTACTGAGCGTCGGCGAGTGCGTTTGCACCGCCGACGATTTCGCTGATCTCTTGGGTGATTTGGGCCTGCCGCTCGCGGTTCGCCATCAGCGTCAGTTCCTTAATCAGGTCGTCCGCGTTGTCGGTTGCCGACTTCATCGCCCGTTGGCGTGACGCGAGCTCCGACGCCGCCGATTCCAGTAGCGCGGCGTAGACGCGGGTCGTCACGTACCGAGGCAGCAGCGACTCGAAAAGCGTTGTCGCGTCCGGCTCGAACGAATACAACGTGTGCAGTTCGTCGGTGTCCTCGACGTACTCGACGACCAGCGGAGCGATGCGGTGGGCCGCCGCGGCTTGCGACATCATCGACTTGAACTCCGAATAGACGATGTGCAGTTCGTCGACGCCCTGGTCCTCGGATGACTCGTCGTCACCCGCCCCCTTCATGAACGTCTCGACCAGCGTCGAGGCGATCTCCGCGGCGTTCTCGTACTGGGGCTGCTCGGAGAAGCCGGTCCACGATTCGGTGATGTCCCAGTTGCGGAACTTGAAGTAGTTCAGCGCCTTCCGGCCAACCGTGTACACGACCGGCGTCTTGCCTTCCTCCCTCAGCAGGGAGAAAAGCTCCTCGGCCCGACGGAAGATGCTGGAGTTGTACGCCCCGCACAATCCGCGGTCGGAGGACACCACCAAAACGCCGGCCCGCCTGGGTTCCTCTCGCTCGACCAGCAACGGGTGGTCCAGGGCGGCTTCGGACGACAGCGTGGTCAGCATCGCGGTGATCTGGAACGCGTACGGCCTGGCGGCGTCGAGCCGAGCCTGCGCCTTGCCGATGCGCGATGTCGCGATCATCTCCTGGGCCTTGGTGATCTTCTTGATCGACCCCGCGGAGCGAATCCGCCCGCGTAATTCGCGAAGTGTGGCAGCCATTGTTAGCTACTTCTTGTCCTTGCCGTTCTTGGAGTCCTTCTTGTCCTTTGGCTTCTCTTTCTTGACCTGGACCGACTCCTTTTCGAGATCCTCTTCGTCCAGGGGCTCGACGTGCTCGTCGGGTACCACCGACCCGCCGCCCGTGGCGGCGAACCCCTTCTTGAAGTTGTTGATGATCTCGGTCAGCTGGTTCTCGCCCTCTTCGGAGAGCTTTCCGCTGTCGCGGATACCGGCCAGGAAGTTCTCCTCCGAGGCCCGCATGTGGTCCAGCAACTCGGTTTCGAAGCGCCTGACGTCCTCGACCGGCACGGAGTCCAGGTGGCCGCCGGTGCCCAGGAAGATCGAAACCACCTGCTCCTCAACCGGCATCGGCTGGTACTGCGGCTGCTTGAGCAGCTCGACCAGCCGTTCGCCGCGCTCCAGCTGCGCCTTGGAGGTCGCATCCAGGTCCGAGGCGAAGGCCGCGAACGATTCCAGCTCGCGGTACTGCGACAGGTCCAGACGCAGCGAGCCGGCGACCTCTTTCATGGCCTTGATCTGTGCCGCACCACCCACGCGGGACACCGACACACCAACGTTGATGGCGGGACGCACACCCTGGTTGAACAGATCGGATTCCAGGAAGCACTGCCCGTCGGTGATCGAGATGACGTTGGTCGGGATGTAGGCCGAGATGTCGTTGGCCTTCGTCTCGATGATCGGCAGACCGGTCAGCGACCCGCCCCCGAGGTCATCGGAGAGCTTCGCGCAGCGCTCCAGCAGCCGCGAGTGTAGGTAGAACACGTCGCCGGGGTAGGCCTCGCGACCCGGCGGGCGGCGCAGCAGCAGCGAGATCGCGCGGTACGCCTCGGCCTGCTTGCTCAGGTCGTCGAAGACGATCAGCACGTGCTTGCCGTCGTACATCCAATGCTGGGCGATCGCCGAACCGGTGTACGGCGCAAGCCATTTGAAGCCGGCGGAGTCGGAAGCCGGGGCCGCGACGATGGTGGTGTAGTCCATCGCGCCGCCCTCTTCGAGCGCCCGACGGACCGAGGCGATCGTGGTGCCCTTTTGGCCGATCGCCACATAGACGCAGCGGACCTGCTTCTTCTCGTCGCCGCTTTCCCAGTTTTCGCGCTGGTTGAGGATCGTGTCGACGCAGACGGCCGTCTTGCCGGTCTTGCGGTCGCCGATGATCAGCTGACGCTGGCCGCGACCGATCGGGGTCATCGCGTCGATGGCCTTGATGCCGGTCTGCAGCGGCTCGCTCACGCTTTGCCGCTGCACCACCGACGGCGCCTGGATCTCCAGCGCGCGGCGAATGTCGGTGTCGATGTCTCCGCGACCGTCGATGGGGTGGCCGAGCGGGTTGACGACGCGCCCCAGGAACGCGTCACCGACGGGCACCGACAGCACCTCACCGGTGCGCTTGACCTGTTGCCCCTCTTCGATTTTCTCGAAGTCACCCAGGATCACCGCGCCGACGCTGTGCTCGTCGAGGTTCAGCGCGACGCCGAGGACCCCACCGGGGAACTCGAGCAGTTCCTGGGTCATGACGGAGGGCAGGCCTTCGACGTGCGCGATGCCGTCCCCGGCCTCGACGACGGTGCCGACCTCTTCGCGGGAGGTATCGGAGGTGAAAGAGTCTACGTACTCCTCGATGGCGCTCTGGATGTCATCAGCGGAGATTGTCAACTCGGCCATGGCTTTTCGTCTTCCTACTTGATCTGGGTATCGCGTGCGGTTATGGGGAGTGGTCGGGTCAGTCGGGCAATTGGGCCTGGGCAGCGGCGAGGCGCGAAGCGAGTGTCCCGTCAATCACTTCGTCCGCCACGGAGATGAGCAGGCCGCCCAGCAACTCCTCGGAGGTCTGCAGCTGCACCGTCACCGGATGACCGTAGATGCGGCCGAGCACGTCGGTGAGGCGAGAGCGCTGGGAGTCGCTGAGTTCGGCGGCCGCACTGACCTGCGCGACGATCTCGCCGCGGCGTGCCACCGCGACTTTCGCCAAGAACTGGATGGCCTCCTCGGCCGACTCACCCCTGAGCAGTCGGACGGTCTGGGTCAACAGCGCCACCACGATCGGGTCCACCCTGCCGCTGGAGCTGTCAAGCACCTTGCGCAGCAGGTCGATCCGGCCTTCCACCGGCATGCCGTAGTCGCCCAACAGGATGGCGAGTCGCGGCTGCGCGTCCAGGATGCGGGCGAACCGGAACAGCTGGTCTTCGATGTCGTCGACCTTGTTCTCCCGTTCGGCGACTTCGAGCAATGCCTGCCGCGAGATGTGCTCGATCGCGTCGACCAAATCGGAGTTGGCCGACCAACGTTCCGACACGGCCAGACGCAGGACGTCGAGCGTGGCGTCGGACACCTTGCCCGAGACCAGCCGCTCGATCAGCCGGACGCGGGGCCCCGCGTCCTCGGCGGGCACGGTCAAATACCGGGTGACGACGATCTCCCGGTCCAGCATCTCGGCGACCGAAACGAGCTCGGCCGAGAGGTTGGAAAGTGCCCTGTTGTCAAGGTCTTTGGCGATGTCGCTGAATTGCTCCGCCAGACCGGCCACTGCCACCCGGCTCGCGGAGCGCATCTTGGCCAGCAGCGGGTACTCGACCTCCGCGGGCGCCGGGGCCATCGCTTCGAGGTCGTCCAGGAAGCGGTCGACGGTGCCGGCCTGCTGCTCGGGGTCGGCGACGTAGTTCCGCACTAACTCGCCCGCCTGGCGCACCGCCTCGTGGCCGAGCTCCAGGCGGAGCTGGCGGCTGAGCTGTGTGCGCAGCAAGTCGACCTGGCGGCCGCCCTGTGCGGTGATGCGTTCGAATTCCGCCTCTGCCTGGGCCCGGAACTGTTCGGCGATGCGCCCAGCATCGGTCTGAGCTTCTTCGACGAGCCGTTCGGCCTCGGCCTTGGCGGACTCCACGGCGTTGCTGTGGGCCGTCGTCGACTCTTTCAACCGTTCCGCCGCCGCCGCAGAGTCTTTCAGCTGCTGGCGCACGGCCTCTTGACGAGCGGCCATCAGACGACGCACCGGCGGCACGACGTACCGCACGACCAGAAGCACGATGGCCGCGAATCCGATCAACTGCCCGATGAAAGTCGACATGCGCGATTACCGTCCAGACTTCCCGGTTGCGGACGTGGCGGTGGTAGCCGGGGTCACCTCGACGCCGAGGATCCGGCTGGCCAGCGTCGCCGACATGCCCGCCACGTTGGCGCGCAGATCCAGTTCCACGGCGTCTCTCTCCCGCTTCAATTGCTCGGATGCCATTTGCAACGTCGACATCACCTGCTGCTCGGCACGGGCGCGCGCGTCTTCGACCACCTTACGGCCCTCGGCGCGGGCGTTGTCGCGCAGCGACGACGCCTTGACCCGGCCCTCCGTCAGGGCTTCCTCATAGTCAGCCTTGGCGGCGTCGAACTGCTCGGTCGCCTTCTTGTTGTCGGCGGCCGTCTTGGCAACCATGTTGTCGCGCTCGCGCAACACCCGCATGACCGGCGGCACCACGAAGGTGCCGATGACGGCCAGCACGATCAGGAAGATGGCCAGCACGAAGAAGAACGTGCCGTTGGGAACGAGGAAGTTGTTGCCTCCCTCGGCCATCACCTGGCTGGATGCCAGAACGCTCAGACCCGCGTCACCCATCACAGCGAACTAGGTGCCGACGGGTGTGGCGAACACGAACAGCGCCATGAAGGCCAGGTTGATGAAGTAGGCGGCCTCAACCAGACCGACGGTGATGAAGAACGGCGTGAACAGCCGACCTTGCGCCTCGGGCTGACGGGCGATGCCGGAGACCAGCGCGTTACCGGCAATACCGTCACCGATACCGGCGCCGATCGCGCCACCGCCCATGATGAGTCCACCGCCGATGAGCGCAGCGGCAGCGACTTGGGGGTCCAGAGCCATTCTTATCCTCCTTGATAGCTGGTAGCGGTCTACCAGGCCTCTGTAATGGTGTGTGGGACAAAGCAATTGGTTGTCTCAGTCATGATGTTCCTCGATCTCCATCGCTTGGCTGAAGTAGAGGATCGTCAAGATCGAGAAGATGAACGCCTGGATCGCCCCGACGAAGAGGTCGAAGGCCTTCCAGATGGCGTTGGGTGCCCACATGATGTACGGCGGGAAGAGCGCGATCAGCGCGACCAGGATGCCGCCGGCGAAGATGTTGCCGAAAAGTCGGAGCGACAACGAGATCGGCTTGGCGAGCTCTTCGACGAGGTTGATCGGCGCCAGGAACGCCACGTGGCCCTTGAGCACCGCGAGCGGGTGGCCGACGATGCCGCGGCGCCAGATGCCCGCCACGTGGTAGCAGACGAACACGAAGAGGGCCAGGGCCAGAACGTAGTTGATGTCTGCGGCCGCCGACTTCAGCAGCTCGGTGGTGTGCCCGGACTTGTCCGTGTATTGCAGCGGAAGCACCGACAGCCAGTTGGAGATCAGGATGAACACGAAAATGGTGACCGCCAAAGGCAATACGAACGGCGCGATCCGCATCCCGACCGCGCTCTCGATTTGATCGCGCATCTGGACGGTGATGGCCTCCCAGAAGAGTTGCACGCCGCTGGGGACGCCGGTCGATGTGATCTTCGCGCGCAGAAAGAAGGCCAGCGCCAAGACGATCACCGCGGCGATCGCGGTCGACAGGATCGTGTCGGTGTTGACGGTCAGCCCGAGCCACTTGGCTTGGTTGTGCTCGCCAACCTCGATCGCGGCGGCCAGGAACGTCGTCTCAGTCATCGGTGCTGTTCTTTCCTTCCGTGCCTTCCGATCCCGCCATCGCCCCGCCCGCGGAGTCGTCGGCCCAGTCGCCGGCGCGCAGCTTCTTCCACACCGGAAGAGCCGTCGACGCCACCAGCAAGACCTGGAACAGCGCCAAGCCGAACACGACGCCCAGGCCCGCGGGCCGGAAGATGTAGGCGATGATCAGCCCGATAACCGTGATGACGGCCAGCCGGGTGGCCGAATTCAGCGCCATCGTGCTCTTCATCGGATGCTCTTTGGCGGTGATCGACGCGACGGAACGACGCACCAGCAGGGCGTTGAGCAAACCAAGCAGCAACCCGACGCCGAAGAACACCCCGACCATCAGGTGGCCGGTGAATCCGGCGGCGGCAACCGCCACCGCGGTGACGGCGATGCTGAGGACCAACAAGCGGACCGGTCGGAACGCAACAGAGGGGAACACCAACGGCGCGTCCTGCGCTGGTGTCGTCACTGCAGCACCTCAATCCCAAGTTGGTGAAGCGGGAGTCCCCCGACCGACTGATCGGTGGCCCGCCGAGCGTATCGCACGTCACAGTGGATCCACCCAAGGGGTATCACCCGACGCGAGTCCTCAACCCACCCGATCGGAACGGCGCCCGACGGACCGGCGATCTGTGCGGCTTTTTGGGGTTCTACCTGCACCGTACCATACGGCGAGGGCCACTACTACTAGCTGTCGTAGTCGCTGTCTTCGTACTCGTCGCGCCGGCGCATGAGCGGGATCGCGGTCGCGATGCCGGCCACCACGATGGCGCCCAGCATCACCGCGGCGGTGTCACGCGGGTTGAAGAAAATCGTGCTGGCGGCGCCGAACGCCACAATGCCCACCCAGAGGTAGATCAGCAGCACCACCCGGCGGTGCGAATGCCCGATCTGCAGCAGGCGGTGGTGCAGGTGCATCTTGTCGGGGCTGAACGCGCTGCGGCCCGCACGGGTGCGGCGCACGATCGCCAGCAGCAAATCCAGCATCGGCACGAACATGACCGCCACGACCAGCAGGAACGGCGACAACAGGGCGAACACGTCGCGCGCACCGTAGGCGTTCTGCGAGACAGGGCCGGCGGCGGTGGTCGAGGCCGCGGCGAGCATCAGGCCGATCAGCATCGAGCCGGAATCACCCATGAAGATCTTGGCGCGATGAAAGTTGTGCGGCAGGAAGCCCAGACACGCCCCCGCCAACACCACGGAGATCACGGCAGGCGGATAGAAGAGGACATCGCCGCCGTGGTCGCGCAGCAGGCCGACCGAGAACATGCAGATCGCCAGCGCGGTAATCAGCCCCAGCCCCGCGGCCAGTCCGTCCAGCCCGTCGACGAAGTTCATCGCGTTCACGATGGACACGGTCAGCGCCAGCGTGAGCAGGATCGACGAGGCCTGGTCGAGCACGATCGTGCCGACGCCGCCGATCGGTATGTAGAGGACGCTCCAGGCCACCCCCATTGTGACCAGCACGCTCGCCGCGGTGATCTGGCCGGCGAACTTCGTCAGGGCGTCCAGGCCCCAGCGGTCGTCGATGAGCCCGATGCCCATGATCACCGCGCCGGCCACCAGCACCGCCGGCATGCCCGTCGAATAGACGAAGCCGCGGGTCAGCGCCGGAAGCTGCGACGCCAAGAAGACGGCCGAGATGACGCCGAGGAACATCGCCAGCCCGCCCATGCGTGGGGTCGGGGTCACGTGCACGTCGCGTTCCCGCGGATAGGCGACGGCGCCCAGCCGGGTGGCGAGCACGCGCACGGGACCGGTCGCGAAGTAGGTGATGATCGCAGCGGTCAGACCCACGAGGGCGAGCTCGCGCAGCGGGACACCGGCGCCGCGGTCGGACAGGGCGAGCAGGCCGTTGGCGAGGTTGGCTACGTCGCTGGCCGGGTCGCTGGACACGTCGAGACCGTACTGCACCAACCTGGCAACGAGGGAACCGCTCCGGTCAGGCCTGGGCGGTCAGGCTTTCGGCGTCCACCCCGAGCACTTCGGCGATGCGTTCGGCGCTCACCGGACCCGGTCGCAGGATGCGCGGGGCGGTACCGGTCAGGTCGACGATAGTGGACGCCGCCTGCTGCTCGGCCGTCCCCGCGTCGAGATACACGTCGACGAGCTCGCCGAGCTGACTGCGGGCCTCGTCGGCGTTCACGGCGGGCGGCCGGCCGGAGACGTTCGCACTGGATACCGCCATGGGCCCCACCTCGCGCAGCAGCTCGATGGCCACCGGGTGCAGCGGCATCCGCAGCATCACGGTGCCGCGGGCGTCGCCGAGGTCCCATTGCAGCGACGGCGCCTGCGTCACCACCAGGCTCAGGGCGCCCGGCCAGAACGCGCGGATCAGGTCGCGCGCCCCGCCCGGCATGGTGTAGACCAGGCCCTCGATGGTGTGCCAGGAGCCGACCAGCACGCCGACCGGCATGTCCCGGCCGCGCCCCTTCGCGGAGAGCAGGGCCGTCACCGCGGCGCTGTTGAAGGCGTCGGCGCCGATGCCGTAGACGGTGTCCGTCGGCATGACGACCAGGCGGCCGCCCTTGATGGCGCCCGCCGCCGCGGCGATTCCGCGCGCACGCTGGTCAGGATCGGCGCAGTCGAAGACTTCAGTCACCGGCGCCACCCCTTCGTGCCGTCACGAATCTCGGCCGTCCGGCCAGGTCTTTACGCTGCGCGATCTCTTCGAAACGCGCTGTCCCGCGCACTAATTCGACGGTCTCCGCCGAGGTGGTGTCGTCGTGTTCGACGGCGAAGACGCCACCCGGGCGCAGCCAGCGCCCGGCCAGCTCGACGATCGGGGCGATCACGGCCATCCCGTCCGGGCCGCCGAATACGGCGTGGTGTGGATCATGTTGAGCCACTTCGGGTTCCACGGGTGCGGCGTCGGGCACATAGGGCGGGTTGGCCACCACCACGTCGACACCGCCGTCCAGTTCTGGCAGGAGGCCGGGCGTGGTGACGTCGGCCCGCACGAGTTCGACCGCCGTGCCCACCGCGTTGCGGCGCGCGTATCCGAGGGCGGCCTCCGAGTCGTCGACGGCGATGATCCGCGCCCCGGGGTTCAGCTGGGCCAGCGCCACCGCCAACGCGCCGGATCCGGTGCACAGATCAACGATCACGGGCCGGGAAGGGAGGCGCTGTTGGCCGACCCACGCCAAGAGGGCTTCGGTCTCCGGGCGCGGTATGAAGACGCCGGGGCCGACCTGCAGCATCAGCGGTCCGAACGCGGCCGTGCCGGTGAGATGCTGCAACGGCACCCGCCGCGAGCGCGCGGCCACGACATCGTGGTAGCGACCGTAGAAATCGTCGCCGGGCGAATCGAGCAAGGCCAGCCGGCCCCGCTCGGTGCCGGTCACATGCGCAGCCAGCTCCTCGGCATCCCAACGCGCGGAGGCGATTCCCGCTTCGGCGAGCGTCGCCGCAGCGGAATCGATCGCGCGCCGCACGGCACTCATGCCTGTTGCAGCCGGGATTGTTTGTCGGCCGCGCCCAACGCGTCGAACATCGCGTCGAGGTCCCCGTCGAGCACCTGATCGAGATTGTGCGCCTTGTAACCGATCCGGTGGTCGGTGATCCGGTTCTCCGGGAAGTTGTAGGTGCGGATTCGTTCGCTGCGGTCCACGGTCCGGATCTGGCTGGCCCGATCTGCCGACGCGTCGGCCAGCGCCTGTTCTTCGGCCAGCGCCTGCAGGCGAGCGGCCAGCACCTGCAGCGCGCGCGTCTTGTTCTGCAGCTGCGAGCGTTCGTTCTGACAGGTCACCACGATCCCGGTGGGCAGATGCGTGATCCGCACCGCGGAGTCGGTGGTGTTCACCCCCTGCCCGCCCTTGCCGGACGAGCGGTACACGTCGATGCGCAGATCCGACTCGTCGATCTGGACCTCGCCCACTTCCTCGGGCTCGGGATAGACCAGCACGCCCGCCGCCGAAGTATGCACCCGGCCTTGGGATTCCGTCACCGGGACGCGCTGCACGCGGTGCACTCCGCCCTCGAACTTCATTCGGGACCACACCCCGTCGGCGGAGTCGCCCTTGCTGGCGATGGACAGCGTCGCGTCCTTGTAGCCGCCGAGATCCGACGTCGTCTCGTCCAGCACGGTGACGTTCCAGCCGTGCCGCTCGGCATAGCGGATGTACATTCTGGCCAGGTCTGCCGCGAACAACGCGGATTCCTCGCCGCCCTCACCGGATTTGACCTCGAGCACGATGTCGTCGGCGTCATGCGGGTCGCGCGGCGCCAGCATGTCGGTCAGTTGGGTGTCCAGATCGGCCACCCGCGACTCGAGTTCGGTCACCTCGTCGGCGAAAGATTCGTCGTCGGCGGCCAATTCCCGGGCGGTCTCCAGATCGCCGCGCGCCGACTCCAATTTGCGATACGTGGCGACGATCGGGGCCAACCGGGCGAACCGGCGACCGGCCTTGCGCGCCTCGGCGGGATTGCTGTGCAGGTCGGGATCCGCCAGCCGTTGCTCGAGCTCGGCGTGTTCGGCCAGCAGCACATCGATCGTCTGCACCGGCTGCGTCATATCTCACCTCCTGCCCGCCATATTGCCGCGAACGCAGACCGACGCCCGGCCTGTGCTCTCGTGCACAGTTCGGGCGTCGGCAATGCAGCTATTTGTCGGTGTTGTCCGCACCCTTGCGCTTGCCGTACCGCTTCTCGAAGCGGGCCACGCGGCCACCGCTGTCCAGAATCTTCTGCTTGCCGGTGTAGAAGGGGTGGCACTGCGAGCACACCTCGACGACGATGTTGCCGCCGGGCTTGGTGCTGCGCGTGGTGAAGGTGTTTCCGCACCCGCAGTGCACGGTGGTCTCACCGTAAGCGGGGTGAATGTCAGATTTCATGCTGTCCTCTTCGATCTTGTCGAGCGTCGATTATGCCAGGTCAACCACTGTGTCCCAAAACAACGGGGTACCCGTCCACATTCCCGGCGCGTGGGCCGCGCCGAAACTTAAACCATGGCGGCGTGCGCCGGCGTGTCGTGTGCGTGGTTTAAGTGTCGCGGTGCCCGGCGCCGAGTATGGGGCTAGTCGTTGTCCATCGATCCCGGCGTGGTCTTGGAGACCTGCACCAGGAACTCGTAGTTGTTCTTCGTCTTGCGCAGCTGGGACATCAGCAGGTCGATGGCCTGGTGGGAATCCAGACCCGACAGCACGCGGCGCAGCTTGTGCACGATCGCGAACTCGTCCGGCGAGAGCAGCAGCTCGTCCTTGCGGGTACCGGAGGGGTTCACGTCGACCGCCGGGAAGACCCGACGCTCGGAGATCTTGCGGTCCAGCTTGAGCTCGGCGTTACCGGTGCCCTTGAACTCCTCGAAGATGACCGTGTCACCGGTGGAGCCGGTCTCGACCATCGCGGTGGCGATGATCGTCAGCGATCCGCCCTCCTCGATGTTTCGCGCCGCACCCAGGAATCGCTTCGGCGGGTACAGCGCGGTGGAGTCGACACCACCGGACAGGATGCGGCCCGACGCGGGCGACGCGTTGTTGTAGGCGCGGCCGAGGCGGGTGATCGAGTCGAGGAGCACCACGACGTCCTTGCCCTGCTCGACGAGCCGCTTGGCGCGTTCGATGGCCAACTCCGCGACCGAGGTGTGGTCCGACGGCGGCCGGTCGAAGGTGGAGGCGATGACCTCGCCCTTGACCGAGCGGGTCATGTCGGTGACCTCCTCAGGGCGCTCGTCGACGAGCACGACCATGAGGTGGCATTCCGGGTTGTTGCGGGTGATCGCGTTGGCGATGTCTTGCAGGATCGTCGTCTTACCCGCCTTGGGCGGCGACACGATCAGCGCACGCTGCCCCTTACCGATCGGCATGATCAGGTCGATGACCCGGGTGGTCAGCCGGTCGGGGGTGGTCTCCAGGCGAAGCCGCTGGTTGGGGTACAGGGGCGTCAGCTTGGAGAAGTCGGGGCGCTTCTTGGCGTCCTCGACGGGACCGCCGTTGACGCTGTCCAGGCGCACCAGCGGGTTGAACTTCTGCCGCTGGTTGGGCTGTTCGCCGTCCTTGGGCACGCGCACCGCGCCGGTCACCGCGTCACCGCGGCGCAGGCCGTTCTTGCGCACCATGTTCATCGAGACGTAGACGTCGTGCGGGCCGGCCAGGTAACCGGAGGTGCGCACGAACGCGTAATTGTCGAGCACGTCAAGGATGCCGGCGACGGGCTGCACCACGTCGTCCTCGCGCAGTTCGGTGTCGCCGCCCTCGCCGGACCGCTCACCGCGCCGCCTGCGATCGCGGAAACGGCGCCCCCGGCGGCCCTGACGGCCCTCGCCGTCGTCGTCCTGCTGGTTCGAGCCGCCACGGCCTTGCTGGCCGCCAGAGCCCTGCTGATCACCGCTTTGGTCGCCACCGGAGTCCTGGCCGCGCTCCTCGCTCTGGGAGTCACGCTTGCCGCCCTGGCGGGTGTCCTCTTCCGAAGAGGCAGCGCCCTCGCGATTGCGGGAGCGCTCGCCGTCGGAGTCGTCGCCGCCGCGGGCCGCTCCGGGCTCGCGGGAAGCGCTGCGCCGTTCGCGGCGGGGCGCCTCGGTGGTCGTACCGTTCTGGTGGTCCTCGCCGGCCGGCGCCTCGGCGCTGGCGGTGTCGGACTTGCCGCTCTCTTCGGGCGCCGCGGGGGCGGAAGTCCCGTTGGACTGTCCCCTGATTTCCTTTATGGCGGCGATGAGTTCGTTCTTGCGCATGCCCGACGTCCCCTTGACGCCGACTTCGTTAGCCAGCGCGCGCAGTTCGGGAAGCACCATGGTGGACAGGGAGCCCACAGGGGCATTGGTTTTGCCGTCGGATGTGTCTGGGGTCACGGCGTTCGACACCTCATTGCTGTCGGTGCTCGCGTCAGCCGTGAACAAGTCCGTATCGGTCACGGATTTCCTTTCTTCCCCCGCTGAACAGGTCATCCGGGGGGTTCGTTGCATTCAGCAAATCGCCGAGTGCGCCCAAATATCGACTCTGCAACGGTGATCGCCTTAATCGGCGGAGTAAGCGGCGAACCTCGTTCACGAGAAGAATTGGTGTGTCCTAGCGGCAAGGCAGTATGGATGCAGATGCAGATGCTGCGATTGCTGGACGGAACCGAGGATAGCCCGCATCGTTGTTGGAAGCAAGCAAACCCTCCGGCCACGCTGTGGATCAACCGGAGACTGTGACGCCCGGGCTCCAGCGAACTCCATCGCCGGCGGTCATCTCAGTCAGGGCAAATCCGTTGGCCGCCCCGTACTCCACCACTTCCGTGGGCAACTCCGGCGCTGTGCTGAGCGCAATCAGTGCTGGACCCGCCCCGGAAAGTGTCGCTGACACGCTATGACGCCGGAACAGCCGCAAATATTCCGCGGAGCCGGGCATCGCCGGAGCGCGCTGGGGTTGGTGCAGCACATCCTCGGTGGCGGGCATGAGCAGGTCCGGGCGTTCGGTGAGCGCCACCACCAGCAAGGCGGCGCGGCTGACGTTGAACCGGGCGTCTTTGTGGCTCACCTGGGCGGGCAACAGCCCCCGGGTCTCGGCGGTCAGGGAGCGCTCCTGGGGTATCGCGCAGTACAGCCGGATGTCGGGGTGCAGCCGCAGCGGCACCGCCGAATACTTTGGCCGATCGCCCGAGGCGTCGATCCAGGACACCACCGCACCGCCCAGTACCGCGGCGGCGGCGTTGTCGGGGTGGCCCTCGAACTCCGACGACAGCTGAATCAGCTGCGCGTCGTTCAGAGGTTTCGAATCAGACTGCGCGACAAGGCCATTCGCCGCCGCCAGGCCGCCGACGACGGCCGCCGCCGACGAGCCGAGACCGCGGGAGTGCGGGATGGCGTTGCGGCAGCGAACGACCAGGCCCGGGGCCACGACGCCCGCGGCCCGCAGCCCGCATTCGACAGCGCGCACCACCAGGTGTTCGGGTCCCCGTGGCACCTGTTCGGCGCCCTCGCCTTCGACGAGCACCACCAGTCCGGAAGCGGTTGTCTCCACGAAGATTTCGTCGTTGAGGCTCAATGCCAGCCCGATGCTGTCGAACCCGGGACCGAGGTTGGCGCTGGACGCCGACACGACGGAGCTTGCCACCAGCCCGGCGGGCAGCATCTGGGTCGTCATTTGTTACGCAAGTCCCAGCTTCTCGACGACGAGCACCGGATCGACGGGCAGCGGGGACACGGTCGGCATGTCCCGCAGCGCCGTGTCGGGGTCTTTGAGGCCATTGCCGGTCACCGTGCAGACCACCGTCGACCCGCGCGCCACCCACCCGTCGTCGACGGCCTTGAGCAGACCGGCGATGCTGGCCGCCGAGGCGGGCTCGACGAAGACGCCCTCGCTCTCGGCCACCAAGTGGTACGCGGCCAGGATCTCCTCGTCGGTGGCCGCCAGGAACCGCCCGTTGGACTGCTGCTGCGCGTTGACCGCGGCCGCCCATGACGCGGGCGCACCGATGCGTATCGCGGTCGCGATCGTCTCGGGGTGGCTGACCGGTGCGCCGTGCACCAGAGGAGCGGCGCCGGCCGCCTGCGTGCCCAGCATGCGGGGCAGCTTGTCGATCACGCCGTCGTGGTGATATTCGGTGTAGCCCTTCCAGTACGCGGTGATGTTGCCCGCGTTGCCGACCGGCAGGGCGTGCACGTCCGGCGCGGCGCCCAGCGCGTCGACGATCTCGAATGCCGCGGTCTTCTGGCCCTCGATGCGCACCGGGTTGACGGAGTTGACCAACGCGATCGTCGGGAAGTCGGCGGCCATCTTGCGGGCCAGTTCCAGGCAATCGTCGAAGTTGCCGTCGATCTGAATGATCTTGGCGCCGTGCATGACCGCCTGCGCCAGCTTGCCCATCGCGATCTTGCCCTGCGGGATGAGCACCGCGCAGGTGATGCCGGCGCGGGCGGCGTAGGCCGCCGCCGACGCGGAGGTGTTGCCGGTCGACGCGCACAACACGGCCTGCTGGCCGCGCGCCAGTGCGTCGGTGACCGCCATCGTCATGCCCCGGTCCTTGAACGACCCGGTCGGGTTGAGGCCCTCGACCTTGAGATGAACCGTGCAGCCGGTCTTCTCGGAAAGACGCGTCGCCGCGATCAGCGGGGTGCCGCCCTCGAGCAGGGTGACCGGCGTCCAGTCGTCGCCGATCGGCAGCCGATCGCGGTAGGCGGCGATCAACCCCGGCCACGGTTGGTGCACGGCGGTGCGCGGGACGCTCATCGGCCGGTCTCTTCCAGGCGCAGCACACTGGTGACGCCCTGCACGACGTCCAGATCGGCCAGGGCATCGACGGTTTCGGACAGCGCGGCGTCGGTGGCGCTGTGGGTGACCACCACGACGCGGGCTCCCACCCGCCGGCCGCCTTCGTCCACGACGCCCTCCTGGCGGACCTCGGCGATGCTCACCTCGCGCTTGGCGAATTCGGCCGCCACCGTGGACAACACACCGGGCTTGTCGGCGACGTTCATGCTGACGTAGTAGCGGGTGGAGATGAAACCCATTGGGGCCACAGGAAGCTGGGCGTACTTGGATTCTTTCGGCCCGCGGCTGCCCAGTACCCGGTTGCGCGCGGCCATCACCAAGTCGCCGGTGACCGCGGATGCGGTGGGCGCCCCGCCGGCGCCCTGGCCGTAGAACATGAGCCGGCCGGCGGCCGCGGCCTCGACGACGACCGCGTTGAACGCCCCGTTGACGGTGGCCAACGGGTGCGACAGCGGCACCAACGCCGGATAGACGCGGGCCGACACCCGTTCCTGACCGTCCTCGGTGGTGACGCGCTCGCAGATGGACAGCAGCTTGATCGTGCAGCCCAGGGACCGCGCGGAGGCGAAGTCCGCCGGCGTGATCTTGGTGATGCCCTCGCGGTAGACGTCGTCGGCCGTGACCCGGGTGTGGAAGGCGATCGACGCCAGGATCGCGGCCTTGGCCGCGGCGTCGTAGCCTTCGACGTCGGCGGTGGGATCGGCCTCGGCGTAGCCGAGCGCGCTCGCCTCGGCCAGGGCGGTGTCGTAGTCGGCGCCGGTGCTGTCCATCGCGGACAGGATGTAGTTGGTGGTGCCGTTGACGATGCCGGCCACCCGTAGCACGGTGTCCCCCGCCAGCGACTGGGTGAGCGGGCGGATGACCGGGATGGCGCCGGCGACCGCCGCCTCGAAATACAGGTCGACATGGGCGTTTTCGGCGGCCTGCGCCAGCTCCCCGGTGGAGGTGGCCAGCAGCGCCTTGTTCGCCGTGACGACCGACTTGCCGTGCTCGAGCGCGCGCAGGATGGCCTTTCGCGCCGGTTCCACCGGCCCCATCAACTCCACGACGATGTCGACGTCCTCGCGCGAGACGAGTTCCTCGACGTTGTCGGTGAGCAATTCGATCGGGACGCCACGGTCGGCGGCGACCCGCCGCACCCCGACGCCGCGCAACACCAGAGGCGCACCGACGCGAGCCGCGAGATCGTCAGCGCTGCCCTCGATGATGCGGACAACTTCGCTTCCGACGTTGCCCAACCCGAGCACCGCTACGCCGACAGGCTTTTCGTCACGGGGCACCGTTCACCTCACTTCCAGACTCAGTAGATCGTCGACCGTCTCGCGGCGCAGGATCAGGCGGGACCGGCCCGCGCGCACCGCCACCACCGCCGGACGACAGATCATGTTGTAGCGGCTCGACAGCGAATAGCAGTAGGCACCCGTTGCGGCGATCCCGAGCAGGTCACCGGGCCGCAAATCGTCGGGCACCCACGCGTCGCGGACGACGATGTCGCCGCTCTCGCAGTGCTTTCCGACGATCCGCGCCAGCGTCGCCGGCCCGTCGCTGGCCCGTGACACCAGCCGGGCGTCGTACTGCGCGTCGTAGAGCGCGGTGCGGATGTTGTCGCTCATGCCGCCGTCGACGCTGACATAGCGGCGCTGGGCTGTGCTGCTCACGTCTACGTCCTTGACGGTGCCCACCTCATACAGCGTGATGGTGCCCGGCCCGGCGATGGCGCGTCCGGGCTCCACCACCAGTCGCGGGGTGGGCAACCCCACGGCCGCCGACTCGTTGCCGACGATGGCGGTCAGCTTGGCCGCCAGTTCGGCCACCGGCGGCGGATCGTCGGTGCCCAAGTACGAAATCCCCAGTCCCCCACCGAGATCCACGGTGGAAATCTGACCCGTCTTGTCGACGCCGAACTCGTCGACGATTCGGTGCAACAGCCCGATGACGCGATGCGCGGCCACCTCGAAGCCGTCGACGTCGAAGATCTGCGAGCCGATGTGACTGTGCAGCCCCACCAGGCGCAGGTGATCGGTGGCGAACACCCGGCGCACCGCGGCCATCGCCGCGCCGCTGGCCACCGACAACCCGAACTTCTGGTCCTCGTGTGCGGTGGAGATGAATTCGTGCGTGTGTGCTTCGACGCCGACGGTGAGACGCACGTAGACGTCCTGGACGACGCCGGCCTCCCCCGCGATCGTGTCGAGGCGCTCGATTTCAGTCATCGAGTCCAAGACGATGTGCCCGACACCGGCTTTGACCGCGGCGGTCAGTTCCGCGACGGACTTGTTGTTGCCGTGGAACGTGATCCGGTCGGGGGGAAAGTCGGCGTGCAGGGCGACGGCGAGTTCGCCGCCGGTGGACACGTCGATCGACAGGCCTTCCTCGTCGACCCACCGGGCGATCTCGGTGCACAGGAAGGCCTTGGCCGCGTAGCACACGTTCTGCCCGCCGCCGAAGGCCGTCGCGAGTTCGCCGCAGCGGGACCGGAAGTCGTCCTCGTCGATGACGAACAGGGGGGTGCCGTACTCCTGGGCGAGCTGGGTGACCGGGATTCCGGCGAGGACGGCCACACCCGAATCGTCGCGAACGATGTTGCGCGGCCACACATTCGGCGCAAGCCGCAGCAGCTCGTCGGGCGATTGCGGCCGCGGCGTGCTGTCGGGATGCCGGGTCTCTTCGGCGTGCCGAGGACCGGCGGGGTGCACGTTCACATTCGCTCCGGAGCGGTGACACCGAGGATCGTCAGCCCGTTGGCGATGACCTGGCGGGTGGCCTGGCACAGCGCCAGCCGCGCGGTGTGCAGGTCGGTGGGCTGCTCGTCCCCCTGGGGCAACACGCGGCACGAGTCGTAGAACCGGTGGTAGTCGCCGGCCAGGTCTTCGAGGTAGCGGCACACGCGGTGCGGCTCCCGCAGGGACGCAGCCGTTTTGAGCACGCGGGGGAATTCCCCGATGCTGCGCAGCAGCGTCCCCTCCTTGTCGTGGCTGAGGAGCTCGAGGTGGCCCGTGTCGGGGATCAGCCCCAGTTCGGCGGCGTTGCGGGCCAACGCCGAGAGTCGGGCGTGCGCGTATTGCACGTAGTAGACCGGGTTTTCATTCGACGCCGACGACCACAGCGCCAGGTCGATGTCGATCGGGGTGTCGACCGAGGAGCGGATCAGGCTGTAGCGCGCCGCGTCGACGCCGATCGCATCGACCAGGTCGTCGAGCGTGATCACCGTCCCGGCCCGCTTGCTCATCCGGACCGGTTGGCCGTCGCGGACGAGGTTGACCATCTGTCCGATCAGCACCTCGACGTGGGCCGGGTCGTCACCGAACGCGGCGGCCACGGCCTTGAGCCGGGCGATGTATCCGTGGTGGTCGGCGCCGAGCATGTAGATGCACAGGTCGAAACCGCGCTGCCGCTTGTCCAGGTAGTAGGCGATGTCACCGGCGATGTAGGCCGGCTTGCCGTCGCTCTTGATCACGACGCGGTCCTTGTCGTCCCCAAAAGCGCTGGTGCGCAACCAGGTTGCGCCATCCTTCTCGTAGATATTGTTGGTCTCGCGCAGCCGGGCGATCGCCTGGTCGACCCGGCCGCTGGTGTGCATCGAGTCTTCGTGGGTGTAGACGTCGAAGTCGGTGCCGAACTCGTGCAGCGACTCCTTGATGTGGGTGAACATCAGGTCGACGCCGATCTCGCGGAACGTCTCGTGCATCTCGGCGGCGGGCAGGCTCAGCGCGTCGGGCGCCTTCTGCAGCACCTGCGCGGCGATGTCGTTGATGTAGGCGCCGGCATAGCCGTCCTCCGGCGTCGGTTCGCCCTTCGCGGCCGCGATCAGCGAGCTGGCGAACCGGTCGATCTGTGCGCCGTGGTCGTTGAAGTAGTACTCCCGCTCGACGGCGGCGCCCTGGGTGCTCAACAGCCGGCCCAGAGCGTCGCCGACGGCGGCCCAGCGGGTGCCGCCGATGTGGATCGGCCCGGTGGGGTTGGCCGAGACGAACTCGAGGTTGATCTTGTGGCCGGCCAGCAGGTCGGAATGGCCGAAGGTGTCGCCGGCGTCGATGACGTTGTTGACGATCACCGCCTGCGCCGACGCCTCGAGGCGCAGGTTGATGAAGCCGGGCCCGGCCACCTCCGCCGAGGCGACGCCGTCGGCCTGTGACAGCGCCTCGGCCAGCCAGCCGGCCAACTCGCGAGGGTTGGCGCCGACCTTCTTGCCCAGCTGAAGCGCCAGGTTGCTGGCGTAGTCGCCATGCTCGGGGTTGCGCGGCCGCTCCACCGTGACCGTTGCCGGCAAGGCGGCAGCGTCCAGCCCGCGCTCGGTCAGCACCGCGGAAGCGGTGCTCCTGAGCAGCTCAGCGAGGTCAGCGGGGGTCACGAGCGTCCATCCTATTGGCTGAGGTGCCCGCGCCCCGAATCCATTGCGGTGGTCGAGCGATCACCGCGATGAGTTAGTCTGTCTGGGCCCACTGGCGCATCATGGTCTCAATGCGCCCCCGTAGCTCAGGGGATAGAGCGTCTGCCTCCGGAGCAGAAGGCCGCAGGTTCGAATCCTGCCGGGGGCACAGCGCATTTGCGCAGTTAGATGGTTGTATTAGGCAACCTACTTCGACGTCGAATACCCAGGCGTGCCCCTCAGAATTCGCAGGACCTGGTGTCAGCAAACACGGCGTGGGAAATTTCAACCGCCAGCGACACCAACCAAGAGGAACCGGGTGCCAAACCAATCCACCGACCGATCGCGACGCTCGAAGGTGTTCGGCGACATCTGCGAGCACGCTGAGCGCGTCATCGTTTGAGCGCTAGTCATTCCCGGCGTGACCACCCGCCTGGTTAACCACTAGGGGGTTTACACGCGGAATATCGAGCGTGTACCGCGAGTCGCTGGTCTAGTTCCTGTTCTGAGCCGTCCGTATGGCTCCCCGCGATGACGCGCACGATGATGAGTCGCGAAAGTATACGAGCACACGGCAAATTACCAGTCCGCGTCTGAATAAGTTGATCCTGCTTCCCTCGGGGCGGCCCGTGACCCGTCCAGACGTTGGGCCGATAGCACCGACGGGACCAACGCCATGGCGAAGGTATGAGGAGACCGTTCTACGGAGTCGTCTCGACATGTCCCTATCGGATTACGTTTTTCGCAGGATCCCGGTGACGCCAGCCGCTAGCAGCGCGGTCAGTGCCCAAGCGGTCAATTTCAGCAATGGGAGTGCGATGGTGAGCCAGTTGGTTGCGTCGGAAGGGATAGCCCAGTCAGAGGTCATGTTGCCGAAGTTGGGAGCCACTGCAGACATGGTGTACGTGAAGGGGTTCAAGCACGGATAATCGAGTCGCAGATCACACGATTCCTGCGCAGTAATCCGCTGTGGAACCGATCTATGGGTCTGCTCAGCGTAGGCGAGGGCGGCTTTCGCAGCGGCGTCCCTGTTGGTCGGGACGAAGTCGGCGCGATTGGCGGCAACAATGATGGTGGCAACGAGGACGACGATGGCGAGCCAGAACCCGGCGAGCAGCGGGTAGTAGCCGTGTCCGACTAGTGCACCGTAGAGGCTCCGGAGAATCCTTGTCGGTATGCGTGACTGCCGCGTGACTTTGGTGGCGGCCGCGAACCGCAATCTTCGGGCGCCGACAGGGTCGCCGTTGCGTTCATAGACTGCCGCCAAAGCGTGCAAAGGTTGGGCGGAACTTTCATCAGTTTTCCCTAACCAACGTCGGGCAGCGGCCCAATTTGAGCGCAGCGGGCCGTCAACGTCCGAGACTTGCCACCCCGTGGCTACTAATGGCGCCGGCGGATTCGCATCCGTGACCAAGTTGCCGATCTCCGTCTTGTATAGACGGACCGTGCCCTCAACGTCTACATCCTGGATCTTCAACAACCTCATCGAGGACGCATCCAGCTTGAGTGCGTTGTCGTCGCCATTGCGCAGCTTGGCTCTGCTCAGCGCAAGGCCCCCGCTGATGTCGACGCTCACGGCAGAGAACTCGCCGTGTGCTTCGCAGCCGATGGCTAACACATCGCCCCTGATCTGGGCACCGTCGAGGAGCAGCGCCTGGCCATTTCCATTGCGCAGCTTGGCTTCATTGAGCTCAAGGGCCCCACCGATGTGGGCCCGCATAGCGCGGAGTGTGCCGTCGGCTTCGCAGCCGTTGGCGAACATACCGCCGGCGATGTGTGCGCCGTCGAGGACCAGCGCGTTGCCGTCGGCATTGCGCAGCTTGGCCTCGCGGAGGTCAAGGACTCCACCAATGTGGGCGCGCGGCGCCCAGATTACGCCGTCGACTTCGAAGCAGCTGGCGATTAGGGAACGCTTGATCTCAGCGCTGTCGAGGATCAGCGCGTTGCCGTTGCCATTGCGCAGCTTGGCCTCGACGAGCTCGACTTGCCCACCAATGTGGGCATGTGGCCCCCAGAGTGCGCCGTCGACTTCGCAGCGGTTGGCGAGCACGGCACCGGCGATCTCAGCGCCGTGGAGGATCAGCGCGTTGCCGTTGCCATTGCGCAGCTTGGCCTCGACGAGCTCGACCTGCCCATCGACGCGCACTTGCGGGACACGGACTTCACCATCGGCTTCGCAGCCGTTGGCGAGCACGCCGGCGATGATGCGGGCGCCGTCGAGGATCAGCGCAATGCCGCCGGCACCGCGTAGCTTGGCCTTAGGGAGCTGTAGGAAACCACCGATTTGGATGCCTGCAGCTCGA